>NZ_JBIBVE010000001.1:0-793998 GCF_043080095.1 Streptomyces sp. NPDC015127 | reverse complement strand
GTGGTCGCCATGTCCAGGCCGTGCGTGATGCCGTCACGCTCGATGTAGTCGATCAACGCCCGTTTCAGGACAGGGTTGTTGTGCCCGTAGTTGAGGGCGCCGGCACCGGCGAAGAAGTCCAGGTAGGCGCGGCCGTCCTCGTCGTACATACGGCTGCCCTGCGCGCGGTCGAACACGGCGGGCCAGCCGCGGCAGTAGCTGCGCACCTCCGACTCGAGGCTGTCGAAGACGCTCAGGTCGGGAGGAGTCAGTCCGAAGGACTGTCCGTTGAGGGTGGTGGGCGACGGGCGGGCGGACGGGGCGGTGGTCATCTGATCTCCCGAGGGGGGTGGTCTGAGGGTGTGGGGGCGGGAGCCGCGGGGCGCGAGGACCGGTGCGGCTCCCGGACGGGAGGGCACCGCTGTTCCCCCAGAGGAAGCGGTGCCCGCCCGGTGTACCCGGCTGCGGTCAGCTGCGCGCCCGGACGAAGTCCGCGAGCCGGCGCATGCCTTCTTCGAGTTCCTGCCGGTCGCCGGTGAGCGTCACCCGGACGTGGCCCTCGCCCTGCTGCCCGAAGGAGTCGCCCGGGCACACGCAGACCTGCCTCTCCCGCAGCAGTTCGTAGGCGAAGGCCCGCGAGTCGAGGCCCGTGCAGGAGATGTTCAGGAACACGAAGAACGTCGCGCTGGGCCGGATGTAACTGAGCCCGTCCACGTCCCCGAGGATCTTCTCCACGAGGGCGACACGCGACGACGTCTCCGTGCGGATCTCGCGAGCGAAGGCCAGCGCGTCTGGACGCGAGATGTACGAGGCGGCCACCTGCTGCATGAGGCCCGGGCCGCACGAGAAGAACAGCGAGCTGTAGTCGACGAGCTTGGCTATCAGTCCGGTGTCCTCGCTGACGGCGCAGCCGACCCGCAGGCCCGGTGCGGCGGCGTCCTTGGAGAGCGAGTACAGGTACGTGGTGGAGGAACGGTGGGGCAGCGGCTCCAGGTCCCCCGCGAAGACGAGGTTCTTGTAGGTCTCGTCGAGCAGGCAGTGCAGCCCGTTCCGCTCCGCGATGTCGAGGAGGGCGTCGAGCCGCTCCGGGTCCATCACCGTGCCCAGGGGGTTGGACGGCGAGTTGACGATCATGGCCCGGATGCCCGGGTCCTCGCTGATCAGCCGCTCCACCTGGGCCGGGTCGGGGTTCCAGCCCGTCTCCGGGTCCAGCGGGTAGGTGACGATCCGCAGCCCGTTGTACCGCGCGGCCAGGAAGTAGGTCGGGAAGCCGGGGTCCGGCAGCAGCACCGCGTCGCCCGGGTCGCAGGTCACGCCGAGGTACTGGCTGATCAGCGCGTTGGCCGGGGCGACGACGACGTTGTCCGCGGCGAACGCGACGCCCTTCTCCTGCGTGTACTGCCGCGCGAAGGCGCCCCGGATCTCCGGCATGCCACCGGAGGCGATGTAGCCCAGCGAGGGGTTCTGCGACAGCTCCTGCAGCGTGCTGACGATATGGGGGTTGGTGAATCCCTTGGTGTCGCCGATCTCCAGGTGGAGGACCGGGTGCCCCTGGGCTTCGAGGTCCTGTGCGGCGGCGAGGATCTCGAACATGGGCTGGGGCTGGAACGCCTGGGATCGCTGGGAGAGCGGGGGCATTACTGGGCCTTCCTGGTGTGGAGGTACGTGTAGTTGTCGTCGCCCGCCTGCTTCTCCAGATGGGCGGCGATCGAGGACGCGATCTCCTTGGCCCGCAGGGCGAGCAGGCTGAAGGAACCGGCGTCGCCCATGCCGTGGGAGGACTCGCACAGGCCGTTGAGGTAGACCTGCGGCGCGTCGCCGGCCTCCGGGGCCATGGCGAGGCGGTAGTCGCGGGTGACGGCGGCCCGGCCGGACTCGGTGACCTGGGCGCAGTCCTCGAAGGAGTGGAGCAGGGGCGGCAGGAACTCCTGGCCCTCCGCGCGGGATCCGAGGTCGCGGAAGCCCGTGGCCAGGATGACGAGATCCGCCGCCAGCTCCGAGGTGTCACCGGTGTGGCGTTCCGTGAGCGACAGCCGTACGGCGTCGGGCTCGGGCCGGCACGCGGCGATCAACGTGTTGCCGATGACCCGGGTGTGCTCGCGGTTGTCGAGCCGGTCCTCGTGGAGGCGCAGGTAGAGCTCGTGCACGACGTCGATGTCCGCGGCGGAGTAGTTGGTGTACCTCAGATCGGCGTTGAGCTCGCGCTTCGACGCCTCGGAGGCCGCGTAGTAGTAGTCGACGAACTCGGGGAAGTAGACGTGGTCCATGAAGGGACTCGTGTCCTTCTGCCGGAACCCGAAGGAACGCAGGATCCCGTGCACCCGGGCGTGCGGGAGGCGGCTGCGGAGGTCCAGCAGCAGTTCCACGGCGCTCTGGCTGCCGCCGACGACGGCGATCCGCGGCTGCTCCACGCCCTCCAGCCGTTCAAGGGCCCGGTTGTAGTGGGTGAAGTGGACCACTCGGGGGTCGTCGGCATCGGCGAAGGGGTCCGGGACGTAGGGCGTCCGGCCGGGTGCGGCGACGACGACGGGCGCGCGGAGTTCGGTGCCGTCCGCCAGCTCGACCACGCCGGTGCCCCCGTGCGAGGCGTCCCGGCGGATGCCGGTCACCTTGGTGCTGTAGCGCACGTCGGCGTCGAGGGTGCGCGCCACCCACTCGACGTAGGCGGCGTACTCCTTGCGGAGCGGGTAGTGCAGTCCGAGGTTCAGGTAGGAGAAGAAGCGCCCGGTCTCGTGGAGGTAGTTGATGAAGCTGAAGCGGCTGCGGGGGTTGGCAGGGGTCACCAGGTCGCGGACCGGGTTGTTCTGGATGTCGGAGCCGTCGATCAGCATGCCGGGCTGCCAGGTGGGACCGGGCCGGCCTTCCAGGAAGATCGCACGGAGGTGGGGGTATCGCTCCCGCAGGGCGACGGCCAGGGAGATGTTCCCGGGGCCGAACCCCACACCGATGATGTCGGCATCGTGTCGGGACATGTCAGACTCCTCGTCTGTCGGTTCGGGGTGCTTGGCTCAGCTCTGCGGAGTCAGCTGGGCGGCGAACGCCTGCAGCAACTGCCCGGCGGAGTCCGGTGTCATCAAGGCCGACCGGTAGTGGAGTTCCAGCACCAGGCTGTGGGCTTCCGTGCGCACGACGCCCATGAGGTCGTACCGCACGTCGTACGGCAGGGGTCCGGCCGCTTCGGCGGCATCCGCGGGCAGCAGGGGGCTCGCGCCCGGGATCGCGTTGAACAGCACGCTGCTGAGCGGATAGGGATCGTCGGCGGGGTGCATGCCGAGCCGCTCCACGAGGTGGTCCAGCTGCATCCACTGGTGGTCGAGCGAGCGCGCGAGTGCGGCCTGGGCGCCGCGCACGGTGCCGGCCAGGTCCTCGGCACGGCGGACGCGGACGGGAAGGATGTTGTGGAAGTTCCCCACCACGGTCGCGGTCGCCGGTTCCCGGCCGGTCGTGGGGACCAGGAGTACCGCGTCGTCCCGTTCCAGCCGTGCGGTGAGCGCCCGGGTGAACAGCCCCATCAGGACGCCGAAGGACGTGCACTGGTGCCGGGCGGCGAGGGCGGCGAGCCGCTCGGGCCCGGCGTCGAGGCGAAGGGCCGTGAAGGCACCCTTGGTCAGCTCCGTGTCCTGGCCCGGCCGGGGCGCGGCGATGCCCTCGCGCGGCAGGCACGTGGGCCGGACACCGGCCAGTTCGTTCTGCCAGAAGTCCCACAGCCGCTCGGACTCCGCCGGTTCGGCCGCGCTCCGGTGCCGCGCGTACTCGGCGTAGGCGGGCGCGGGCGGGACGGCGGGGAGCGGCGCTCCGTCCCACAGGTGGCCGGTGATGTGCGCGAAGTCGGTGCGCAGGATCTCCTGCGAGGTGCCGTCGGTGACCATGTGGTTCAGGACGAGGACGAGCTCGTCGCCCGCCGGATGCCGGACCAGGTGGGTCACGTAGGGGAGGCCGCCGGTCAGGGGCACGGGAACGGCGATGAGTTCGCGCGCCACCGAGGCCGGGTCGGCGTGGCGTTCCACGAGGTCCAGGGGCACGTCGGCGGGTGCCGCGACCGTCTGCCGGACCTCCTCGCCGTCGTGGGTGAACCGGGTCCGCAGGCTCGGGTGCCGCGCGACGAGGAGACGGAGCACCGTACGGACGAGCTCCGTGTCCGCTGCCGCCGGCAGGGCCAGTCGCAGCTGGACGTTGGCCCAGCTGCGCGTGGCGTCGGCCAGGTAGAAGGCGGCGAACCGCCGCTGCTGAGGGGAGAGCGGATAGGGCTGTCCGACCCGTGGCACCTGGGGCAGTTCGGGGGCGTCGCCGGGCTGTCGGTCGCGACGCATTCCGCCGTCGCGAAGGGCGTCGGCGAGCGCCCGGGGGGTCGGGGCGGACAGCAGGGTCGTGTGGCCGAGGGGGGCGATCCCTTCCTTCTCCTCGAGGATCGCGGACAGTTCCGCCGCGGCGAGCGAGTCCCCGCCGAGGGTGAAGAAGTTGTCGCCGGGCTGCACCGTGCCCACGTCGAGGGCCGTGGCCATCGCCCAGCGCACCGTGCTCAGGAGGGGGTCGGGGTCCTCGTCGTGAGCCCGCTCATCGGCGGACCGGGCCCTGCCGCGTTCCGCGAGGAGAGCGAGGGCCTGCTGCCGCAGGCTCGCGCGGTCCACTTTGCCGTTGGAGGTGAGCGGCAGTTCCTCGACGGGGTGGAGGAGGGCCGGGACCATGGGCAGGGGCAGGGAGCGTCGCAGCTCGTCGACGACGTGCTCGACCGCGTCGGCGCCCAGTCCGCCCTCGACGAAGGCGACCAGGGTCTTCACCCCTGGGGCGCCTGGAGCGCCTGGAGCGCCCGGCGCGCCGGAAGCCTCGGAGCCGCCGGCGGCCTCCACGGCCAGGGCGAAGGCATCGCCTCCGCCGAGCGGTCGCGCTGCCGTGCGGACGGCGGCGGCCACTTCGGAGGGCTCGATCCGGACGCCCTGGATCTTCACCTGGTCGTCCATGCGTCCGCGAACGACGTAACGCCCGTCGGGGAGTCGGGTCGCGAGGTCACCGGTGTGGTAGAGCCAGTCACCCGGCTCCCCTTCCGGGTCCTGCCGGAATCCCCCCGTGGGTTTTCCCTGCCCGTCGAGGTAGCCCAGGCTGCGGTGCGGGGTGCGCAGCACCACCTCGCCCGGGACCCCGCCGCTCACCGGGGAGCCGGCCGCGTCCAGGAGCCGTACCTCGCACTCCGGCAGCGGACTGCCGACCGGCAGGACGCCGGGCTCCTCGTCGCCGCGCACGCGGTAGGCGAACTTCGCGAGGGTGGTCTCGGTGGGCCCGTAGAGGTTCCAGACGTCGCCCCCGCCGGTCCGCTCCTGCCAGCGCGAGGCCAGTTCGCCGGTGAGAGGTTCGCCGGCGAAGCAGGTCGCGCGCAGGGTCGGGGAGGTGCCGGGGTCCGTGGGCGTCCGCAGCCAACTGCGCACCAGGGAGGGGACGGTGTGCAGGACGGTGATGCCGGCGTTCCGCAGCCATGGCAGGACGGTCCGGCCGTTGAGGCGGCCAGGCTCCTCCGGGAGGACGAGCGTCGCGCCGGAGCACAGCGGCAGGAACAGGTCCCGCAGGACCACGTCGAAGGACAGGCTGGTGAGCTGGCCGACGCGGTCCCCGGGTCCGGCCCGCAGGGCGTCGATCTCCCAGGTGATGAAGTGGGCCAGACCGCGGTGGCTGCCGAGGATGCCCTTGGGCGTGCCGGTGGAGCCCGACGTGAAGAAGACGTACGCGGCCTCGGTGCGCTCCGGCTCCGTCCCGGCGGCGACCGGAGAGGCGGCCTGAGGCGTGGACGGCTCAAGGGCGGTGACCGTGAGTTCCCCGGTCCCCGGCTCCGGCACGCCGGTCGTCAGCCTGATCGCCGGCCGCGCGCGGTCCAGCAGGAGAGCGCGTCGCGGTTCCGGCAGGTTCTCGTCGACCAGCAGCAGGACGCCGCCCGCCCACAGGACACCAAGTGCCGCCGCCACCAAGTCGGTTGAGCTTCTGCCGCGTACGGCCACCACCTCTCCCGGGGCCAGGCCGTGGCGCAGCAGCCCGGAGGCGATCAGGTGCATACGTGAACGGAGTTGGCCGTAGGTGAGGGTCGCGCCGCCCGGCCCTTCCACGGCCCGGGCGGCGGGATCACGCAGCGCGGCCGCCTCGAAGAGAGTGACGACCGAGCTGGACGGATCGCCGCCGCCTGCCGACGGTTTCCTGGACGCATTGGCGCCGGTACGCATTGTGGCGACATCTTTCTTGTATGAAATGAACGACCGATGGAAGGCAGCCAAAAGGATTCGGGCATGCGGGTACCGGGGGAAACGCGAAAGGTATCGGTCAACGGAGGCGGTGAAGTCCGTGAAGCCCCGTTTGCGTCGTGTTTCGCATACCGACCGCTCTTCGGCAGGTGACGCACTCCCGGCCACCCGGCGCGACCACCGCTACGGGTGCCGCGACCGGCGTGCCGTGAGCGACTTTGCCATGTCCACCAGCTGAGATGACACCGCATCATACGTGATCATGATCACATCGCCCGCCGCTCGCGAATCGCGTTGACGTCGTCAAACCCCTTGAAGTACTACTGAGTTACTGCATCTCGCCGTGACGGCTCTGTGAACCGGCCTCTACGCGCGGCCCATTGGACGCCTAGGAGTCTTCGACGTGGATCAGTCAGCGCATTCCGCCGACCCGTACGAGCCGGCGCGGGTGACCCTGATGGGCGTTCCCCGGGACGACGAGCACATATCCCGGGCGTTCGAAGGAATCGTCGGGGCCGGTCCTGCCGTGGAAATGGTCTGGGCGGAGGACGCTGAGGACGCAGCCCGGAATTCCGGACGTGTCGACGTGTCTTTCCTGCTGTCCGCGGTCGATCTCCACCGGGTGCTCGGACCGCTTCGGCATCATGCCCGGGGCTCCGCATGCTCCCGCATCCGTGTCGACCGGCAGGTGACCCGTATCGATTTACGTCTCCCGGGTCGCGGAGCAAGGAGGAGTCTCCTCGCACGCATGCGCTCGACCGGTTGCGATCTGGAACGGGTGAGCCTCGTGTCCCGGCCGGACGGCAATACCGTCCTCCTCGTCCCGCGAGAGGGATTCGAGGAAGTCGAGCACGCGGCAATCGTGGAACAAGGGCGGTACGCCCGGAACGGTAACTCCGCATCCGACCCCGAGGAGTGGGTGTGAAAGCGAACAGCGCAACGGCGGATGCGCGGACGGCGCACGACTGGCACGTGTCGGTGTGCGACGACCTGCGGTCCGTCGGGGAGTCGGAATGGGACGCCCTGCTCGGTCCCGGGGATTTCTACAGCAGCCACAAATGGCTCCGCGTCGCCGAAGTGCACGACACCTTCCGTGCCCGGTACGTCGTCGTACGCGACAAAGACGGACGGCTGCTGGCCGGGCTTCCCTTCTACACCACGGACGAGGCCCCGCCCGACAAGCCGTACGACCCCTGTCTCGCGCTGGAAATCGAAAGCCTGCGGCCGGACATTCCCCGCGACAGCCTTTATCCCGCGGTGCTCCTCGGCGGGCGCGCCGGCTACACCACCCGGATCCCGGTCGCGCCGGACCTCGACGAGGCGACCCGCGCGGATGCCGTGAGATGCCTCGTCGATGCCTGCCGGGAGGCGATGTCGGACACGGCGCGGAGCTTGTCGCTCCTGTACACGGACGCCTCCACCGCCCAGACGCTCTCCTCGGTCGCCGCCCCCTCCGCGACACCGCAGTTGGCCGCGGGCGACACGGTGCTTCCCGTCGTCTGGGACAGCTTCGACGCCTACCTGGACACGCTGAGCAGCAGCCGCCGCCGGGCGGTCCGCAAGGACCTCGCGGCGTTCGAGGCGTCCGGTCTGGTCGTCGAGCACGGCAGCCTGAGCAGGGACTACTCGCGGATGGCGACCCTCCTCGCCAATCTGAACCGGCGGTACGGGGCCAACAGTTCGGAGCGCAGGCTGCGCGCCCACATCGGCCGGCAGGCGGAGGTATTCGGTGACGAGCCGCTGTGCCTCACGATCCGCCAGGACTCGGAGATCACCGGCTTCTCCCTGCTCTATTCCTGGAAGGACGAACTGTACTTCCGGATCGTCGGTTTCGACTACGACAGGATCCCCGAAGAAGCCGGCGCCTATTTCACCCTCGCCTTCTACGAGCCCATTCGCCACGCGATCAGGAACGGCGTGAAGGCGATCCGGTTCAGCCTGGAGACGAGTGACGCCAAGGTGCGGCGCGGCGCGATTCTGGAGCCCCGTTTCTCGATGATGTCCTTCCCCGACGGCGTCGTGCGGAGCGAGGACGCCCGGCGGCGCAACAGTGAGCAGCTGGCCGAGCTGGAAAGCCGTTTCGGCGGCGTTCAGGGGGCCTTGCCTCTCCCTTACTGGGAACGCACCTCCTGGCAGGAAGCCGGACTGCTCTGAACCGGCCACCGATGTGAAGCCCGGGGCCGTCACGGCTCACCACCCGTATGGAATCGGCACGAAAGAAGCCATGCCCAAGACCTCTCATGTCGTCGTACTCGCCACGAAGCGCCGCGCGCTGCCCCTGCGCCTGTTGCAGAAGTCGGACGATCTGCGCATCACGGTGATCGTCGACCAGGGACACACCCACGTATTCGGTCCGTCGGTCACGGTCCAGGAGATAGCCAGTGTGCGCGATCCGGGACTGGTCCTGGAAACCGTTCTGGAGCTGTCCAGGAAGGACCCCGTCGACCGCATCGTCTCTCCCGTGGAACTCGCCGTACCGTCAGCCGGCTATGTGCGCTCCACCCTGGGTATTCCGGGCGACAGTTATGACATGTCCCTGGCCTTCTCCAACAAGTTCATCATGAAGCAGCGCCTGGCGGCCGCCGGACTTCCCACCGCGGCTTTCCGACAGGTGATGAAGGTGGACGACGTACCGGACGCGGCCGCGCACACGGGCTGGCCCTGTGTGTCCAAGCCCGTTTTCGGCGGCGGCTGCATGGGCGTGACCGTACTGGACTCTCCGGAGGACCATGTGCGGCTCGTCTCCGGCCCCACCGGGGACGAAATCCGGAACAGCACGATCCCCCTCATCGTGGAACAGTTCATCGAAATGGACCACGAGTATCACTGCGACGCTGTCGTCCGTGACGGAAAGGTGGTATTCGCCGCCCCGTCACGCTATTTCTCCCCCATTCTCGGGCAGATCGACACGTTCAGCGGTTCCTACCTCCTTCCGCAGGATCACGAGGATTTCACCGCCGTCACGGAACTCAACGCCGAGGTCGTCCGCGCGCTCGGGCTGACCGACGGAGTGACCCACCTGGAACTGTTCAAGACGGGTTCCGGATTTGTCGTGGGCGAGATCGCCTGCCGCCCGGGCGGGGGCGGCATCACCGAAGCCGTGCAGCGGCACCACGGTGTCGATCTGTGGGACGCCTTCTGGGAGGCATCGCTCGGCCGGGCCCCCGACATCGCCCCCCGCGACCCCGAGGGGATCCTGGCGACGGTGATGCTGCCGACCCGGCCCGGCACGATCACCCGGCTCAGCACCGAGGCGGAGCTCGCCGCGTGCCCCGGCGTCGTCGCCGTGAAGATGTCCATGTCCGTCGGCGACGTGGTGCCACCGGATCTGACGTCCGCGACCACGACCGGACTGGTCTTCTTCACCGCCCGCGACGAGGCGGAGATGGACCGACGCCTGAACGAGCTGTCCGACGCCTACGTCCTCGAAGTCGGCGTCTGACGATGCGGGAGACTCTCGCTCTGGTCAGAAACACGCCGGGGTGCACGCTGCTCCTCTTCGGAAACTTCTTCATCACGCTCGGCAGCAGCATCGTCGTCCCCTACCTCGCCGTCTACATGACCGGGCATCAGGGGCTCGCCCCGTGGGTCGCGGGCGTCGCCATGACGGTGAAACTCTGGTCCCAGTTCGGGTTGATGATGGTCGGCGGCGCGCTGGCGGACCGGCTGGGTGCGATCGAGGCAATATGCCTGGGGCTCTCCGTCCGCGTGGCGTCGTTCCTCCTGCTCGCCCACGCCACCTCCGCCCCCGGCGTCATCGTCGCGTGCGGGCTGCTCGGCCTGGGCAGCGCCTTGTACATCCCCGCCGGCAAGGCCGCGATCGTCGCCCTCCTGCGGGACCCCTCGGCGTCGGCACCCGTCTTCTCCCTGCGCAGCGCCGCGAACAACGCCGGTCTCGCGGTGGGCCCGCTGGTCGGCAGTGTGCTCCTGCTGGCCCGGCCCGAGCTCGGCCTGGTGGCGACGGCCGCGGTGTTCGTCCTTCTCGTGCCGGCCTTCTGGCGCCTGCGCCGCCTTGCGCCACACGTTCCGGCGTCACCGCAAGGGCGGCAGCGCTCCCGCGGCCACATCGGCAGTTTTCTCTCCTTGCTGCGCCACAACCGGCGCCTCCTGTGGATCGCGGGCGCGGCCACGGCCTTCGGCTTCTGCTACGTCCACATCGAGTACGCCATGCCGGTGCTGGCCGCCGACCACCACGGGCCCGCGTACGCCGGAGTCCTCTTCACCGTCAACGCCGTGTCGGTCGTCGCGCTCCAGGTCCTGGTCAGCGCCCCCATGGGCAAGGTGCCGCACACGCCCGCCGTGGTCGCCGGCGGCATGCTGGTGATGGGGATCGGCTTCGCGCTGCTCGGGTTCGGCTCCCTGGTGCTGCTGATCATCGGCGTCGTGCTGTTCTCGCTGGGCGAAGTGATCATCGATCCGCGTCTCGACAGCGAGGTCGCCGCCACCGTGGACGCCTCATTGCGCGGTACGGCCTTCGGGCTGATCGGCGTGTGCATCGCCCTCGGTGGCTCGGCGGCCAACCTCGGCTCCTCCTCCCTCGCACACGAGGGCCGACTCGGGGACGCCTACTGGTTCGTGCTCCTGGCCGTGGTCGCGGTGCTCGCTGTGCTGGCGTTCGCGCTCTTCCCGCGACGCCAGGCGGCCCCGCTCGCCGAGAAGACGCATGCAGCCGTCGAGTAGACGGCAGGCCCAAGCCCAAGCCGAAGCCGAGCCCAAGCCCAAGCCCAAGCCATGGAATTCCGTTGTGTTGATCGGCCGGAGCGCCATAGCGTTGCCGCCTCATGGGCGGGAAGAACGTGCCCCGTCCGCCCCTACGAGTCACCAGATCGGAGATGCGGAACGGGATGGCCTCTCACCTCCTCGCGCTCTTCGATGCGAACAACCCGCCCCACCTCGCGCGCTTCTGGGCCGGCTTCCTGGGGTGGGAGTTGACCGACGATCCCCACGACGGCCTCGCCCTCCTGCCGAACGACGACACTGGGTTCCGGATCCGATTTCTCCCGACCCAGGAGCAGAAGGCCGGTCAGAACCGGATGCACTTCGATCTGACGAGCAAGTCCCTGGAGGACCAGCAGCAGACGGTGGCGAGGGCGCTCGGACTCGGCGCCCGGCACATCGACATCGGTCAGCTCCCGGAGGAGGGGCATGTGGTGCTCGCCGACCCCGAGGGCAATGAGTTCTGCGTCATCGAGCCGGGTAACAACTTCCTTGCCGACTGCGGATTCATCGGAGCGCTTGCGTGCGACGGTTCGCAGGAGGTCGGGTACTTCTGGAGCGAGGCGCTGGGCTGGCCGTTGGTCTGGGACCAGGACCAGGAGACCGCGATCCGCTCGCCGCACGGCGGCCCGAAGGTCACATGGGGCGGTCCGCCGCTGATGCCGAGGGCAGGCAGGGACCGGCTGCGTTTCGACCTCGCACCATCTGCCGACGGTGATCAGCAGGCGGAGGTCGAGCGTCTCGTCTCCCTGGGGGCGAAGCGGATCGACACCGGCCGGGACGAGGGCAGCCGGGTGGTCATGGCCGACCCCGACGGCAACGAGTTCTGTGTCGGGCGCCCCCTGCACTCCGCCGGCGGATGAAACGAGGCGGTACGGGAGTTGGGTGGGGTGACAGGGCGGGCCGGTAACCGTCCTGTGCCGACGAAACCGCCCCCGAAAGGCCGTCCCATGACCCTGCTGCGTCTTGGTGTCTCGCTTCAGCCGCGCTGGCCGCTCGACGACGGAACCGCCGCGCTCCGTGCCGCACGCCGTGCCGAGGACCTGGGCTTCGACCATGTAGCGGTCGGCAACCGCCTCCTGGACAGCGGTTTCGGCCTCGACACCGACCCGCTTGTCCTGCTGTCGGCCGTCGCGGGCGCGACGACGCGCCTGCGCCTCCTGACATCCGTGCTGGTCGCGCCCTATTACCCGGCGTTGGTGCTCGCCAACCAGGCGGCCACCCTGGACGTCGTGTCCGAGGGCCGCCTGATCCTGGGCGTCGGCATCGGCTGGAACCCGGACGAGTTCGAAGCCGTCGGCGTACCCGTCCGCGAGCGCGGTGCACGCACCGACGATCACCTGGCGGCCGCCAGGGTTCTCTGGAGTGAGCGGCCCGCTGATTTCGACGGCCCGTTCACGAAGCTGCGCGCCGCACACCTGGGGGTGCCCCCGGTGACCCCCGGCGGCCCGCCCGTGTGGGTCGGCGGCCACAGCGACGTCGCCCTGCGTCGTGCGTTGCGCTTCGGCGACGGCTGGTACGGCACCGGCGCCGACGCCGCGCAGGTCACCGATGTGCGCCGCCGCCTCCGCGAACTCGCCGGCGACACAGGGAAGGCCGACCGCATGACGCTCGCATCGGCAGCATTCCTCACTCCGCCCGGAATCCCCGCAGTGGCCCCTCCACCGGGACAGCCGATCGGCGGCGCCGCGCCGACCGCGGCAAGCGTCGTCGATGATCTCGGACGGCTCGCCGAGGCGGGGCTCACCGCCTGCACCCTGTGGCTGCCTGTTGCGGCCGAACATGTCGAGGAAGCCTTGGAGTGGGCGGCGGCCGAGGTCATGCCGCAGCTGACCTGATGCCTTGACGAAGCGCTCGACGGAGGTCCGGCGGCGCTCTAGGCCCGGGCGGCGGCGAACGGGACGAAGGCGGTCCAGGAGGCGGGGGAGAGGGCGAGGTGGGGGCCCTCGGTGTCCTTGGAGTCGCGGACGTGGACGGTGCCGGGGCAGGCGGCGACTTCGACGCAGTCGTCGCCGGAGCCGCCGCTGTGGCTGGACTTGTGCCAGGAGAGGGCGACCTCGACGCAGGAGTCGCCGGAGCCGCTGCTGTAGCTGCTCTTGAACCAGGCCAGTTCTGTGGTGCTCATACCGCTCCTCGCATCTGCCGCAACAGGCTCAGGGAGTCTTCCAGGGTAAGAGCCTGTGACCGCATCCTGGCATACCGCATCTGGAGCATGCTGACCACTTTCGGGTCGGGAATGAACTGGCCGTTCTCCTGACCCTCGCAGTAGCCCAGCCAGCGGTTGTCCGGAGTTTCCAGCAGTTGCATGGGACCGTGCAGACCGGCGTGGTCCTCGCGCACCAGCGGCATGATCTGGACCTCGATGTTGCGCAGTTCGGCGAGCGTGAGGATGTGGGCGATCAGGTCCAGCGTGACCTGCTTCCCGCCCGTACGCCGCCGGAACAGGTGCTCCTCCAGGATGAAGCTGTACGCCGTGTTCGGCCGCTCCCGCAGCAGCCGCTGGCGCTCCAGTCGCGCCACGAGCTGTGCCTCGATCTGCTCGTCGCCCAGGGGCGGCAACTGGTTCGTGAACAGCGTCCGCGCATACGCCTCCGTCTGTAACAGCCCCGGAATCAACCGGCATTCGTACGTGTAGAGGCTCACCGCCTCCGCCTCCAGGCTCGCCCACTGCCTGAACCAGCTCGCCAGTCCCGGCCGCCGTGACAGGTGCCGTGCCGCGCCCCTGATCGTGCCGAACGCGTCCAGTACCTCCTCCGCGCGGTCGACGAAGTCCGCCGGGGGGAACCGCCTGCCCTGCTCGATCGAGGCGACCGTCGGCAGCGAGTACCGCACCCGTGGCGCGAACTCCTCCTGGGTCAGGCGCGCCCGCTTCCGGAAGGACTTGACCACCTCCCCGAAGGACTTCAGGCTGTCCGAGACCTCCGGCTCCCCGCCCGAACCGCCGCCTGCCGTCTCCGCCGTCATCTACGGCCACCTCCCGCGCGTACCTGTGCTGAGCAACCCCGCAACTGCTCAATGGTCACGGTCAGTTACCCGTACTGTCCACCGCGCGTACCCGTACGCTGACTGAGCGTACGGGTTCCTGATCTGGGGCGATGTCCGCGCGCCCGCCACGGTGAAGGTCATGCACTCACCCCTCACCCCGAAACTGCCGGGCACCGTACGCACGTTCGCCCAGCGCTTCAGTTCCACCCCGCTCGGCGCCCGCCTCGCCCGCCACCTGGCTCTCCATCAACTGCACGCCTGGGGCCTTGCACACGGCAGCGACGCGTCCGACACCGCCGCGCTGATCGTCGCCGAGCTCGCCGCGAACGCCGTCACGCACGGGCGCGTGCCGGGCCGGGACTTCGAGCTGAGACTGACCCGCTCGCCGGGCACGCTGCGTATCGAGGTCTCGGACACGCGGGGTGAGCGGCGGCCGCCCGGTCCGGGCCGGCTCGCGGTGCCGGGGGCCGTCGCGGACAGCGGGCGCGGGCTGCTGCTGGTGGAGAGCCTGGCCGACCGCTGGGCGATCCTCGACCGCGTGCCCGTCGGAAAGACCGTCCGGGCCGAACTGGACCTGCCGTCGCGCTGACCCCGCGCTGATTCGCCCCGGCCGGAGATCAGGTGGGACGGCACAGGAGCGGCTTGGCCAGCTCGGCGCAGGGGCGGTGGCCCTGGGAGCGCAGGACGTCCTTGCCGACCTCGTTCGCCAGGTAGCGCAGGAACCCGGCGGCGATCGAGTCGGCGGGCGGCTCCCCGTAGGTGTAGGCGAACTCGGTCTGCCAGTACGGGTACGCGCCGTCGTCGGCGCCCTCCAGGGTGGCGGCGTACCCGTCGATCCGTACCTGGCGGAGGTCGTCGCGGGTGACGGTGGCGCCGACCTCGCTGTGGCCGAGGGCGCCGGGGGTGGCGGCCACGGTGTCCAGCAGGGTTCCGGTGTCGGCGACCTCGCAGCGACCCGGCGCGCTCCGGTCCAGCGCCGCACAGTCGCCCTGGGTGACCTCCATCAGCTCCTTGCCGTCGAGGACCTGCTGGACGAGCGTGGAGCGGGTGCCGGAGCCGGGGTTGCGGCTGACGAGCTGGACGGGGAGGTCGCTGCCGCCCACCTGGAGCCAGTTGGTGATCTTCCCCGCGTAGATCTCCCTGACCTGCTTCAGGGACAGGTCCTGGATGCCGGCATCCTTGTTGACGACCAGGGTGAACAGGGACAACGCGACGGGCCTGGGCAGCAGTTGGGGGCGGCGGACGCTCTTTGCGCCGTCGGTGAACGCCAGCCGGTCGGGCAGGCCCGTGCTGCCCTGCTGCCCGGTCTTTCTGCCCGCCGCGGCCAGCGCGTCGAGTCCGGCGACACTGCCCTTGAACGAGTTCTCCGTGATGGGGATCCGTGCTTCGGGGCACGTCTTCTCGTAGTGCTTCGCCGCCTCGCGGACGACAGGGGCGAACGCGGTGGAGCCGGAGAGGACCAGCGTCCCCTTGGCGCAGTCCAGCGGAGCGGCCCGGACCTCGTCCCTGGTGAAGGTCGTGAGGGACTGGGCGGCGGCCACGAGGACCAGCAGGGCGATGAACATCATCACGGGCTTCGAGGCGAGCACATGGCTCGCGGTCCTGCGGATCGACCCCCCGTGCACGCCGCCCTTGATACCGGCGACGACGACGGGGTCGGGGAACTCCGGGGCGGTGAACTCCGCCTCGCGTTCCAGGACGGCCAGCACCTTGTAGTGGTTGCCCCGGTTGAGGGCGACCTTCGGGAGGGTGATGCGGCCGTCGATCACCTCAAGGCCCGGTGCGGCCTCGGCGGGCGCTCCCTCGCGGGGCGTGTTCACGAAGGAGCGGCGCAGGTAGTCGTGGCTCATCTCGGTCACGACCATGCCGACGACGCGGCGGCCGGGGAAGCGGACCTCTATGCCGACGTCGGGGGAGCCCTGCGAGACGTAGTCGTCGGAGTCGATCAGGGTCCAGCCGCTGTTCTCGATGCGCAGCAGCACGAACGAGGGGTCGCGCAGGGAGGCGTTGTCCCGCTGCATCTGCCGCAGCACTCCGGCGTGCGGGGCCTCGCCGGCGTCCGGTGCGGTGGTGTCCATCTGGATCCGGTAGCCGAGCCGCTTGCGGCCGACGAGCGCGAACTCCCATGCGGCGGCCGCCACAGGGATGGCCAGACCCAGGATGGCGATCGTTGACTCCCAGGGAAAACCGTTCACCGCCGACTCCCGTGCTGACCGGATGCAGATGTGCGCCAAAGTTATGAGCGCGCCGGCGGGGGCTGCGACGGGTGCCGCGAGTGTTCGGACGGCATTCACCGGGCTGTCGTCAGGGGCGGGGGGCGTTCACCCGGCGTTGGCCGTGGACGGGGCCGGTCCGGGCCGGGACGTGGCGGGACGTGCTGGGGCGGAGGCCGTTCGTGATCCACCGCATCCGACGTCCCGGACCGGGCCCTCGTGTCACTTGCGCCAGAACAGGTGGTGCGTCACGCCGCTCGGGCTGGGCACGACATCGAGGTGGAAGCGGTCGAGCAGCTCATCGGGCGACTCCCAGAGCCGTACCCCGGATCCGAGCTTCACCTGCGAGACCGCCACGTGCATGGTGTCGACGAGGTCGGCGTCGAGGAACTCCCGGATCGTGGTGGCCCCGCCGCCGAGTCGGACGTCTTTGCCCTGCGCCGCCTCCCGTGCCTGTTCGAGGACGGTGGCCGGGTCGCCGTCGACGAAGTGGAACGTGGTGTCGGAGAGCGTGAACGAAGGACGCTTGTGGTGGGTCATGACGAACACCGGGGTGTGGAACGGAGGCTCCTCACCCCACCAGCCCTTCCACTCGTGGTCCTGCCAGGGACCGCGCTGCGGACCGAACTTGTTGCGGCCCATGATCTCGGCGCCGATGTTGTGGGCGAAGTCCCGGGTGAAGTAGTCGTCGAGACCGCGGCTCCCGCCGGGGTCGGTGCGGTTGGGCCAGCTCGCCGTGGCGCCGGCCCAGGCGACCAGGGCCCCGGGATCGGCGTGGCCGAACGGTCGCTCCAGGCTCTGGTGCTCGCCGGCACCGAATCCGTCACTCGAGAGACAGAAGTTCTGCACCCTCAGCAGCTGATTCATGTGACTCCTCCTGTGTAGTCGATGACGGTTGGACTGCCGAAGCCGGGGAAACTCATCGCCCCGCCCATGATTCCCGGACACCCCCTAGGCTGCCGGGCATGGGCAACGTGGGAGAGACAGGCCGTCGTCGTTTCCTCCAAGGGCTGTCGGCCGTCGCCGCCGCGGCCGTGCTGCCCGCGTGCGCGGCCGCCGAGGACCCCGGCTCACGGGCGCGGTCCCAGGCGGCGGTGACGCCCACGTCCCGCGCTCGCCGGGTCCGGCCGTTGTACCTCGGGACGTACACCTCCGTCGACGGGGGCGGGAAGGGGATCGGCGTCGCCGCGTACGACGAGACGACGGGGCGCGTCACGGGGGCGGGCGTCGTCGAGGGCGTCGGGGACCCCTCGTACCTGGCCGTGCACCCGTCGGGGCGCACCCTGTACGCCGTGAACGAGCGGGAGGACGGGGCCGTGACCGCCGTGCGGATCGCCGGCGGCGGCAGGCACCAGGTGCTCGGCAGCCGGTCCACGGGCGGGGCCGCGCCCGCCCATCTGTCCGTGCATCCCACCGGGCGCTGGCTGCTCAGCGCCAACTACGGGTCCGGCAGCGTCGCCGTCCACCCCATCGAGGACTCCGGCGCGCTCGGCGAGCGCACGGACCTCGTCCGGCACACCGGCACATCGCCGCACGCCCACCAGATCGTCACCAGCCCCGACCGCGGCCACGTCCTCGCCGTCGACCTCGGCACCGACACCGTGTACACCTACCGCCTCGACACCCGGGCGGGCACGCTGACGGAGGTGTCGCGCGCGACCGTGCGCCCCGGCTCGGGGCCGCGCCACCTGACCTTCCACCCCTCCGGCCGCCACGCGTACCTCGCGAACGAGCTCGACAACACGGTGACCGTCTGCGCCTACGACCCGGCGACCGGCACGCTGCGGCCCGGTGAGCCGCAGTCCACCGGCACCGGCCCCGGCACCAGCTATCCGGCACAGCTCGTGGTCACGCCGAACGGCATGTACGCCTACCACGCCAACCGCGGTCCCAACACGCTCACCCGGTACGCCGTCGAGGCCGGCGGAGCCCGGCTCAGGCTGCTGGACACGGTGCCGGTCGGCGGCGACTTCCCCCGACAGATCGCCCTGTCGCCGTCCGGCGGCCTGCTCTTCGCGGCGAACCAGCGCTCCGGCACGGTCACCGTCCTCCACGTGGACGCGCGAACGGGCGAACTCCGCCCGGCGGGCCAGGCGTTCGGCTTCCCCTCGGCGGCGTGCGCGCTGCCGCTCTAGAACGTCGGCGGCGGCTCGGGCGCGTCCTCGTCCAGCAGCCGGCAGGCGGACAGCTCGTGGGAGTCGAGCGGCGCATGGTCCGGCTCGGTCGTGCGGCCGAAGCCTACTGAGGCTCCAGCAGATCCCACTTGTTGCCGTACAGGTCCTCGAAGACCGCCACCGTGCCGTAGGGCTCGTGCCGCGGCTCCTCCAGGAAGCGCACGCCCGCCGCCGTCATCCGGGCGTGGTCGCGGGCGAAGTCGTCGGTGTGCAGGAAGAAGCCGACCCGGCCGCCCGTCTGCGCGCCCACGCTCGCGCGCTCGGCGTCGTTCTTGGCGCGCGCGAGCAGCAGGCCCGTGCCGTCCGGGGCGCCGGGCGGGCGGACCACCACCCAGCGCGAGGAGTCCCCGCGGCCGGTGTCCTCGACGAGGTCGAAGCCGAGGGCGCCGGTGTAGAAGGCGATGGCCTCGTCGTAGTCGCGCACGACGAGGGAGACCAGGGCGATAACGGGCATGCGAGAACGTTATACGTATCACCAGGGGTGCCACAATGCACGCCATGAGCGTTCCGCCGCACCTCCTGGACCGCGCCCGGGCCCTCGCCGTCCCCGGGCGGCGCCGCCTGCTGGGACTCGCCGGGGCCCCCGGCGCCGGCAAGTCCACCCTCGCCGAGCACCTCGTCGCCGCGCTGGACGGCCTCGCCGTGCTCGTCCCCATGGACGGCTTCCACCTCGCCCAGAGCGAACTGCGCCGCCTCGGCCTCGCCCACCGCAAGGGCGCGCCCGAGACCTTCGACGCCGCCGGATACGCCGCGCTGCTCGCCCGGCTGCGCGCACCCGAGCCCGACACCACGGTCTATGCGCCCGCCTTCGACCGCACGATCGAGGAGCCCGTCGCGGGCAGCATCCCGGTCGGGCCCGAGGTCCCCCTCGTCGTCACCGAGGGCAACTACCTCCTGCACGACCACGGGCCCTGGGCCCGCGTACGCCCCCTGATCGACGAGATCTGGTTCCTGGAACTCGACGAGCCGACCCGCGTGCGCAGGCTCGTCGACCGCCATGTGCGCTTCGGCAAGGAGCGGCCGTACGCCGAGCGGTGGGTCCGCGAGTCCGACGAGGCGAACGCCCGGCTGATCGGCCGGGGCCGCGACCGGGCCGACCTCGTGGTCGCGGTCGGCTGAGAGGCCGCCCTCGAGGGACCTGGCCACCCCGCTGTTCACCTGTGATCTGTAGGCTCGAACAAGGACATGTGACGAGTGACGAGCACGAAGGGCGGTCGGCGTGAGGTTGTTCCGGCGAGGGCCGAAGCGTGACGGACGCGATGCGCCCCGGGACCCGGAGTTCGCCTTCTTCTCCGCCGGCGAAGGCGCGCGTTTCCGCGGCCTCGTGCGCGAGGCGTTCGCGGAAGCGGGCCTGGAGGTGACCGTCTACGCGGACATGGTGTCCGACAGCGCGGGCCGCCAGTTCGGCCTCGGCAACCTCGCCGCCGTCTGCCACAACGACGAACGCGGGCCGCGTGCCTGGCCCGAACTGGTCCAGCAGCACGTCGGCATGGTCCTGCGCACCATGGACGCGCCGTCCGCCCTGGAGACCCTGTCCACCGAGCAGATCCGCGCCCAGCTCTACCCGCGCGTCGTCGGCGCCGACGGACTCGACCCGAAGAACTTCGGCTACGCCCGCCCCCTCGCCCCCGGGCTCTTCGAGATCCTCGCCCTCGACCTCCCCGAGAGCGTCATGATGCTCACCGACGAGGCCCTCGAACCGCTCGGCGACCTGCCCTACCTGCGCGACCAGGCGCTCTACAACCTGCGCGGCCTGCCCGTCGAGGCCCACGAGACCGTCGCCGACGACGAGGGCATGCGCTTCGAGGTCGTGCTCGGGGACTCCTTCTACACCGCGAGCCGCGTCCTGGCACTGGAGTCCGTCGTCCGCCAGATCACCGGCGAGGAGCTGACGGCCGACGGTGCGCTCGTGGCGATGCCGTTCCGCCATCAGCTCGCCTTCCACGCCATCCACGACACCGGCATGATCCCCGCGCTGAACGGCATGGCCGCCTTCGCGGCCACCGGCTACGAGGACACCCCCGGCGCCATCAGCCCGTACGTCTACTGGTGGCGCGCCGGGACCCTGACGCAGCTCAGCGACCGCGACGAGGACGGGGAGGGCCTGCGGATCACGGTCGGCGAGGAGTTCCACGCGCTGCTGGAACGCCTCGTCGCCGAGGAGAGCGGCCGGACCGGCGACGACGGCTGACCCGCCCCGGGACCGGCCTTGGCCACACTGGCGCCCGTCGGTTCGCCGAAGGAGGATGGCGGGCAGGACGGTCCGAGGAGACGACCGCAGGCCGGGCAGGAGGCCCCATGACCAGCACGCCGACCCCGTTCACCGCCGACGACTACCGCGCCCGGATGACCCGTGCCGCCGAGTCCGCGGCCGACGCCGGGCTCGACGGGGTGCTGGTCGCGCCCGGGCCCGATCTCGTCCACCTGACCGGCTACCGGCCCGTGGGCACCGAGCGGCTCACCGTCCTCGTCCTCACCGCCGGCCAGGACCCCGTCCTCGTCGTCCCCACCCTGGAGGCGCCCGACGCCGAGGCGGCGCCCGGCGCGCCCGCGCTGACCGTGCGCGACTGGACCGACGGGAAGGACCCGTACGCTGCCGTCGCCCCGCTCCTGGACGTGTCGGGCCGCTTCGCGGTCAGCGACAACACGTGGGCCATGCACCTGCTCGGCCTCCAGCGCGAGCTGCCCCGCACCTCGTACGTCTCCCTGACCGAGGCCCTGCCCATGCTCCGCGCGGTGAAGGACGCCCACGAACTCGCGCGTCTCGAAGCGGCGGGCGCCGCCGCGGACCAGGCGTACGGCGAGATCCTCACGGTGCCGTTCGCGGGCCGCAAGGAGACCGACGTGGCCGCCGATCTGGCCGCGCTGCTGCTGCGGTTCGGGCACTCGCAGGTCGACTTCACCGTCGTCGGCTCGGGCCCCAACGGAGCCAACCCGCACCACGAGGCCGGCGACCGCACGATCGTCCACGGCGACATGGTCGTGCTCGACTTCGGCGGCCTCAAGCACGGCTACGGCTCCGACACCACCCGTACCGTCCACGTCGGCGAGCCGACCGTCGCCGAACAGCACATCCACGACGTCGTGCGCGAGGCGCAGCAGGCCGGGGTGGACGCGGTGCGGCCGGGCGTCGCCTGCCAGGAGATCGACCGGGCCGCCCGCGAGATCATCGAGGAGGCCGGGTACGGGGATCTGTTCATCCACCGCACCGGCCACGGCATCGGCGTCACCACCCACGAACCGCCGTACATGATCGAGGGCGAGGAGCAGCCGCTCGTCCCCGGCATGTGCTTCTCCGTGGAGCCCGGGATCTACCTCCCCGGCCGGTTCGGCGTCCGCATCGAGGACATCGTCACCGTCACCGAGGACGGGGTCCGCCGCTTCAACCACACCTCGCGCGAGATGGCGATCGTCGAGTAGCGCGCTCAGGATCCCGCGAGCACCACGCAGCTCTCCGGCGCCAGGCGCAACAGGCCGTCCCCGTCCGGGACCTCCACGTCCCCCCAGGCCGCTGCGACCCGACCGCCGTCGCCCAGCGGGATCGCGGCGGCCTGCTTGCCGAGGTTCACCGCGACCCGCACATCACCGCGCCGGTACGCCATCCAGCGCCCCTGCTCGTCGTACGCCACCTTCACCGACGCCAGGTCCGGGTCCGTCAGGTCGGGCAGCGTACGGCGCAGGGCGATCAGCTTCCGGTGCCAGGCGAGCAGGGACGTGTGCGGCTCCCGGTCGCGCTCCGCGCGGTCCAGGCACGAACGCTCCCGGGTGCTCGGCGACTGGGGATCCGGCACGTCCTCCTCGGCCCAGCCGTGTTCCGCGAACTCCCGCCGCCTGCCCGCGCGTACGGCCTCGGCGAGATCGGGGTCCGTGTGATCGGTGAAGTACATCCAGGGGGTGCCCGCGCCCCACTCCTCGCCCATGAACAGCATCGGCGTGAACGGGGACGTCAGCACCAGGGTCGCCGCGCACGCCAGCAGCCCCGGTGCGAGCGTGGCCGAGAGCCGGTCGCCGAGGGCCCTGTTGCCGATCTGGTCGTGGGTCTGCGCGTAGCCGAGGAAGCGGTAGCCGGGCGTGGTCGTCTCGTCGACGGGCCTGCCGTGGGTGCGGCCGCGAAAGGTCGAGAACGTTCCGTCGTGGAAGAAGACGTGGTTCAGCGTCTTGGCGAGCGCGGCCATCGGGGCGCGCGCGAAGTCGGCGTAGTAGCCCTGGGACTCGCCGGTCAGCGCGGCGTGCAGGGCGTGGTGGAAGTCGTCGTTCCACTGGGCGTGCAGCCCGATGCCGCCCTCCGCGCGCGGGGTCGTGGTCCGCGGGTCGCACCGGTCGGACTCGGCGATCAGGAACAGCGGGCGGCGGAGGCCGGCGGCCAGGGTGTCGACCGCGGCCGACAGCTCTTCCAGGAAGGTCAGGGCCCGGGTGTCGGCCAGCGCGTGCACCGCGTCGAGCCGCAGCCCGTCGATCCGGTAGTCCCGCAGCCAGGCCAGCGCGCTGCCCAGCAGGAAGGCGCGCACCTCGTCCGACCCGGGGGCGTCCAGATTGACCGCCGAACCCCAGGGCGTGTGGTGCGTGTCGGTGAAGTACGGACCGAAGGCGGGCAGGTGGTTGCCGGACGGGCCGAGATGGTTGTGGACGACGTCCAGCAGCACACCCAGCCCGTGCCCGTGCGCCGCGTCGACAAAGCGCTTCAGCGCCACGGGGCCGCCGTACGGCTCGTGCACCGCCCACGGGTCCACCCCGTCGTAGCCCCAGCCGTGCACGCCGGGGAACGGGCACAGCGGCATCAGCTCGACATGCGTGATGCCCAGACCGGCCAGGTCGGCGAGGTGGTCCGCCGCGGCGTCGAGGGTGCCCTCGCGGGTGAAGGTGCCCACATGCAGCTCGTACAGGACCGCGCCCTTCAGATCCCGGCCGGCCCACTCCTGCCGCCATGTGTACGTGTTGTGGTCGACGACCGCGCTCGGGGCGTCCGGGCCGTCCGGCTGCCGCCGCGACCGCGGATCCGGCCGCAGCGGACCCCCGTCCAGGGCGAAGCCGTACCGGTCGCCGTCGCGCGCCTCGGCCTCGGCGATCCACCAGCCCGCCCGCCCCTGGTCGCGCTCCATCGGGCGCTCGGCGCCCTCCAGCCACAGCGTGACCCGTTCCTCGGCCCGCGGCGCCCACACCTCGAACAACAGCACTGGCGCATCCCCTCGTCGTCGATGCCGGTCCCGTCGATCCCGTATGTCCCGTCCATCCTGGCAAGTCCGGGGTCTTCAGGCGGGGTGCTTGGGCCATTAAGGTCACAGGCCATGCCGACACCGACGGAGCCGCTGCCCGCGTTCCCGCCCGGCTTCCTGTGGGGAGCCTCCGCCTCCGCCTTCCAGACCGAGGGCGCCGCCGACGCCGAGGGCAAGGGCCCCTCCGGCTGGGACGCCTTCGCGGCCGCCGGAGGCATCAAGGACGGCGCCGACGCCGCACGCGGAACGGGCTTCTACGACCGCTACCGCGAGGACGTCGCCCTGCTCGCCGGCCTCGGCGCCGACGCGTTCCGCTTCTCGGTCTCCTGGCCCCGCGTCGTCCCCGGCGGCAGCGGCCCCGTCAACCCGCGCGGCCTCGACTTCTACGACCGGCTCGTCGACGAACTGTGCGCCCACGGCATCGCCCCCGCACCGACCCTCTACCACTGGGACACGCCGCTCCCGCTCGACGAGGCGGGCGGCTGGCTGCACCGCGAGACCGCCGAACGGTTCGCGGACTACGCCGCGGCCGTCGCGGCACGCCTCGCCGACCGCGTCCCGATGTGGATGACCGTCAACGAACCGGCCGAGGTCACCCTGCTCGGCTACGCACTCGGCGAGCACGCCCCCGGCAGGCAGCTCCTCTTCGACGCCCTGCCCGCCGCCCACCACCAGCTGCTCGCCCACGGCCTCGCCGTCCAGGCACTGCGCGCGGCAGGCGCCGCGAAGATCGGCCTCGCCGTCTCCCACTCGCCCGTGTGGACGGCCGGGGACAGCGACGAGGACCGGTTCGCCGCCGAGCTGTACGACACGGTCACCAACCGGCTGTTCGCCGACCCCCTGCTCACCGGCGCCTACCCCGACGGCTTCGCCGCCCTGATGCCCGGACCGGTCGCCGACGACCTCGCCGTCATCGCGCAGCCGCTGGACTTCTACGGAGTGAACTACTACCACCCGATGCTCGTCGGCGCGCCCGCCCCGGACGCCCTCGACGGCTTCGCCGGCGTCGCCATGCCCGCGGAACTCCCCTTCGGGCTGCGGGAGATCGCCACCGACGAACGCACCGACTTCGGCTGGCCCGTCGTCCCCGACGGACTGCGCGAGCTGCTCGTCTCCCTGAAGGACCGCTACGGCGACCGGCTGCCGCCCGTCGTCGTCACCGAGAACGGCTGCTCGTACGACGGCATCGACGACCGGCGCCGTATCGCCTTCCTCGACGCCCACCTGCGCTCCCTGCACCAGGCGCTGGCATCGGGCGTCGCCGTCCGCGGCTACTTCACCTGGTCGCTCACCGACAACATCGAGTGGGCCGAGGGCGCCTCCCGGCGATTCGGCCTCGTCCACGTCGACTACGAGACCCTCCGGCGCACGCCCAAGGCGTCGTACGGCTGGTACCGGGACGTGATCGCCGACCAGAAGCGGCGCGGCGGGCGGTGAAGCGAGGGGCCCGCAGCCGTGGCCCGGACCCCCCGCGTGCGGTCAGCTCCCCGCGGGGGGAAGGAAGTTGATCCGCTCCCTGACCACCGGGTGGCCTGCCTTGGCGAAGTTCGCCGCCATCGGGACGTTCCCCTGATCGGTGGCGCCCGCGATGAACTCGGCGCCCCGCTCGGCGAGGAAGTGCGTGCACTCCGCGAGCAGGTCGTACGCGTAGCCGCGGCCGCGCTGCTCGGGGACGACGCCGATGAACCCGATGCACGGGCCGCCCGGATTGTGCGCCGGGATGTGGATGCCGACCGGCTCGCCGTCGGGTGTGTGGGCGAGCTGCCACCACTCGCGCGGCGAGGGGCACCAGTGGAAGAAGTCCAGCTCCTCCTGGGCGGCTTGGTCGAGCCCGCCCTCGGCGATCGCCCGGAGTGCGTGCGCGTCCAGCGTGGCCGAGTGGATGCGCTTGAGCGCCTCGAAGAACACGGAGTCGTCCGGCTCCGGCCGGAACGTGAGGCGGCCCCGCCGCTCGGGCAGACCGCACTCGGGCGTCCAGCGGTACATGAACCGCTCGACGAGCACCTCGTACCCGGCCGCCTCCGCCGCCCGGACCCGGGCCTCGCCGGCCGCCCGCGCGACCGGGTCGCCCCGCCAGCCGGCGGGCAGGTTGAGCTCCAGCTCGACCTGGAAGGGGGCGGTGCGCAGCAGCTCGGCGCCCGCCTCCTCCTCGCCGTCGGCGACATCGAACCAGTTGATGTTCAGAGGGGTTTCGTCATCGGGGCCGCCCCACCAGGCGCCTCGGGCGACGACCTTGCCGTCGCGCAGGGCGATCCGCTTCCACTCGGGGCGGTGGACGGTGCGGGCATGGCCCTCGGCCGCGCCGAGAGGGTCGGGCAGGGTGTCGAAAAGGTGGGCGTCGCTCGCGTCGAGCGCGCGGATGACCAGATCGGTCATGAGGAAGTCCTCCGGGAAGGGATGTGCGTGAAGCGCTCCCGGTCAGACACTGAACGCCGGGCGGACGGGGCGGGAGCGCGGGAATCGTGTGATGTGCACGGCACTCGCCTCCTTCCGTCGTCACAGGCGTCGTCGATCACCCTAGACCGGCCCGCGCGCCCCGGTCCAGCACTTTCTGCGGGATCACGTGCGGCGCCATCGTGCCGCGCAGGGTGTCGCGTTGGGCCGCGCGTGCCGTCGGGCCGGGCCGTGGTTGCCGTCACGTTGGGGCGCGGAGCGGCCGGAACAGTATCTTCCGTGCAGGTCAGAGCGGTCGGGTCCGGCGGCGGAACACCGCTTCTTCTGGACACCCCGGGCCCTTCGGCCCGACAATCTGCCTGTGACGTCCTCCTACGAGTCCCACACGTATCCCGCGCGGCTGTCCGACGCCGAGCGCGAGCGTGTCCTCGATGTGCTCAGAGAGGGCGCGGCCCAGGGCAGGCTGTCGCACGAGACCTTCGTGCACCGGATGGAACTGGTCCTGGCGGCCCGCCGTTCGGAGGAGCTGGAGGCGCTCACCGCCGACCTCGTCCACGAGAACCGGTGGGCGCGCCGGCTCTACAGCGCCGTCGGCAGGATGTCGGCGTTCTCCGTCCGGCTGCGCAGGGCCTGGCAGACGGAGAAGCTGCCGCCGCTGCTGCTGCCCGAGCCGGGGCCGTACCCCCTGCGCATCGGCCGCGACCCCGTCAACGGACTGCGGCTGAGCCACGACACGGTCTCGCGGCTGCACGCCGAGCTGAGCCACCAGGGCACGCTGTGGGTCCTGCGCGACCTCGGCTCCACCAACGGCACCACGGTCAACGGCCGCAGGGTGACCGGCTCGATCGTCGTCCAGGACGGCGACATGGTCGGCTTCGGCAGCATGAGCTTCCGCCTCACCGCGCGCTGAGCCACGGCGTTCCCAACGGGCCACCCCGAAGCGGCCGGTGGGGACAACCCCCCTGCGATACGGCTGCGGTCACCAGTGACCCGGCACCACCCCGGCGCAGAGGCTGATCACCCACGCACTGATCAGCCGTACCAGGGGAGGTGCCCGCATGCCGGGCAGAGTTCCGATCACCGTCCGAACCGCGCGATGGTGCGCCGCCCACCCGTGGCGGGCCGTGGCCGGCTGGGTCGTCTTCGTCGCCCTGTGCATCGGCGCGGGAGCCGCTGCGGGCACCAACAAGGGGACGTTCGAGGACTTCTGGGTGGGCGAGGCGGGCCGCGCCGAGGCGATGGCCGCACGCGGCGGGCTGACACCCGCGCCCGTCGAACACCTCCTCGTCACCGCGCCGGACGGGGGGCGCCTCGACCGTGCCGACGCCGACGCGGCGGCGCGTGACGCCGCCCGGCGGCTGGCCGGCCTGCCCGCGGTCGTCGACGTCGCCGACCCCCGGCCGTCCCGCGACGGCACCGCCCTGATGCTCGCCGTCACGCTGCGCGGCGACAAGGAGACCGCCAAGCAGGACGTGGACGCGCTGCTGCGGCAGACCGAGGCGGTCCAGAAGGCGCACCGCGACCTGCGGATCGAGCAGACCGGCAGCGCCTCCGTCTCGAACGGCGTCAACGACAAGCAGGGCAAGGACCTGCAACGGACCGAGCTGATCAGCCTCCCGGTCACCTTCGTCATCCTCTTCGTCGTCTTCGGCGCGGTGCTCGCGGCCGGGATCCCCGTGCTCCTCGCCCTGACCGCCTTCGCCGGCGCGGTGGGCCTCTACGGCCTCGCCTCATGGGTCTTCCCCGACGCGGGCGGCGCGGCGATCAGCGTCATCTTCATGCTCGGCATGGCCGTCGGAGTCGACTACTCGCTCTTCTACCTCAAGCGCGCCCGCGAGGAACGCGAACGCGGCAACGGCACGATCGGCCACACCGCGGCCGTCGAACTCGCCGCCGCCACCTCCGGCCGTGCCGTCGTCGACTCCGCGGTCGCCGTCGCGCTCTCGCTCGGCGGCCTGTACCTGATGGACGACGTCATCTTCTCCTCCATCGCCACCGGGGCCATCCTCGTCACGCTGGTCGCCGTGGCCGGATCGCTCACCGTGCTTCCGGCGCTGCTCAGCCTCCTCGGCCGACGGATCGACGGCCGACGGGCGGGTCTTCCGCGGACCGATGGTGGTCGCGCCCCTGCCCGTCCGGGACCGCGGCGCGGCGCCGGCGGAGGGCGGATGTGGGCCGCGATGCTGCGGCCCGTCATGCGCCGGCCGCTCGCCACCCTGCTCCTCGGAGTCGCCGCGACCGCCGCGCTCGCCCTGCCCGCACTGAACATGCGGCTCGGTACGGAGGGCAAGGAGACCTTCCCCGACAGCATCCCCGCCGTCGCCGCGTACGACCGGCTGACCGGTGCCTTCCCCGCCGAAGGACCCGCCCACCTCGTGCTCATGACCGGTGACGAACCGGCCCGGCACCTGGCGGGCCTTGCCCGGCGCGCCGACGGCGACCCGCTCTTCGCCGACACCGCCCCGCCATGGGTGAGCGTCTCCGACGACGGCCGCACCGCCCTGCTCCGCCTGCCCGTTCCCTACGCACAGAACTCCGACGAGGCCACCCGCTCGCTCCAGCGCCTGCGCGAACAGCTGATACCGGACACCCTCGGCCGGGTGCGGGGCGCCGAGTACGCCGTCAGCGGCGAGATCGCGGCCGGCGCCGACTACGCGCACCACCAGGAGCAACGGCTCGGTCTCGTCATCGCGTTCGTCTCGGCGGCGACGCTCGCCGTCATGTTCCTGGCCTTCCGGTCCCTGGTCCTCGCGGCGCTCGGCGTGCTGCTGAATCTGGCGACGGTCATGGTCGCGTGGGGCGTTCTGACGCTGGTCTTCCAGGGCACCTGGGCGGAAGGGCCGCTCGGCTTCGAGTCGTTGGGCTTCGTCGGGTCGCGTACGCCGCTGCTGGTCTTCGCGATCCTCGTCGGCCTCTCCACCGACTACCAGATCTTCGTGGTCAGCCGGATCAGGGAGGCGGTGCGCCGGGGTGTCCCGACCCGGCAGGCGGTGGTGAACGGAATCGCCGGTTCGGCGAGTGTCGTCACCGGCGCCGCCGTGATCATGGTGTCGGTGTTCGTCAGCTTCCTGTTCGTCGACCGGATCGAGATGAAGCAGATCGCCGTCGGCCTGACGGTGGCGGTGCTGTTCGACGCGGTGGTCCTGCGGGCACTCATCCTGCCCGCGGCGCTGGCCCTACTGGGCGACCGCTCCTGGTGGCCCCACGCACCCGGCCCGAAGGGAGGCGCCCGGGCCCTGGGGCGGGCGGCGGAACGGCGGGCCGCTGCCGCACCGAGCGGCGCGGCGGAGCGCTGACGCGCGGGCGGGCGCGGGGCGGCGCGGATGCCGGGAACGGCGGGCGGCATGGCGGCGCGCGGCCGACGCGCCGGGCGGCGGGGCGCTGACGCGCGGGCGGCCGAGGGGCCGGCGCGCCGGGCGGGCGCGGGGCGGCGCGGGCCCGGCCCACGGGCGGACCGGAGGCCGGCGACGCAGCGGCGGGGCGCTGACTGCGCCGAGTGGCCGCGGGGCAGCGCGGGCCGGGCCCTCGGGCGGGCGGCGCCGGGGTGAGCGGCGGGGCGCTGACGCGCCGGTCTGCTGGGCGGGCCCCACGGGCGGGCCGAGGGCCGGTGATGGAGCGGCGGGGCGCTGACTGCGCCGCGCGGCGCGACGCGGGTGCGAGCCCACGGCCGGGCGGCGCCGGGAACGGCCGGCCCCGCCGTCCCCGAGGGGCGGACGACGGGAAGCGGCCACCCCCGCCGTCCGCCCAAGGACGGGGCCCAGCCCGTCACTGCTGGTGCAGTCCGCGGCCCGCCAGGGTCAGGAACGTCTCGCCGACCGCCTCCGACAGCGTCGGATGCGCGTGGATGTGCCGGGCCACATCGGACGGTTCCGCGTCCCAGCCGACGATCAGCTGGCTCTCGGCGATCATCTCCGAGACGTTCGGTCCGACGAGGTGCACGCCGAGGACCCTGCCCTCGCGCTCGGACACGACCTTCACCACGCCGCCCTGGCCGTGCACCATGCCCTTGGCGACCGCGGTCAGCGGCATGGTGTTCACCGTCACGTCGATACCTCGGGCGCGGGCCTCGGCCTCCGTCAGACCCACCGCCGCCGTCTGCGGCGAGGAGTACGTCACGCGGGGGACCGCCGCGTAGTCGACCGGCGGGGACGGCACCCCGGCCAGCGTCTCGGCCACCAACAGGCCCTCGGCGAACGACGCGTGGGCCAGCCCGGGCGACGGAGGCGGCAGCAGGTCACCGACCACATGGATGCCCGGGACGGCGGTCTCCAAGCGGGTCGGGTTGGCGGGCGCGACGAACCCCCGTGCGTCGGTGGCCAGTCCGGCGGCCTCCAGTCCCAGCCCGTCGGTCACGGGCACGCGGCCCACGGCGACGAGCAGCCGCTCCGCCTCGACGACGCGTACCTCACCGCGCGCGGTGCGCACGGTGGCCCGTACGCCGCCCTCCCGCACCTCGCTCTCCAGCAGCCGGGCGCCCGTCCGCACATCGATGCCGCGCTTCTTCAGCCCGCGGGTCAGATGGCGGGACACATCCGCGTCCTCCAGCGGAACCAGCCGCTCGGCGGCCTCCACCAGGGTCACGTCGGCGCCCATGGAACGGTGGAACGAGGCGTACTCCACCCCGATCGCCCCACCACCGAGCACCAGGACGGACCGCGGCAGCCCCGGCGCGAACAGCGCGTCGTCACTGGTGACGACGCGGCGGCCGTCGGGCTCAAGGCCCGGCAGCGTACGCGGCCGCGAACCGGTCGCCAGCACCACGCCCCGACGCGCCGTCACCTGCCCGTACCCCTCGACCACGGCGGTCCGCCGTCCCGTCAACCGGGCACTGCCGTGCAGGACTTCCACGCCGGCATGGGCGAGATGGCCCGCGACCCCCTTGTGGTTGCGGGAGACGATGTCGTCCCGCGTCGCCACGAGGGCCGGCCAGTCGACGGATTCGAGCACCGCCTTCACGCCCCAGCGTTCCCGGGCCTCCGCGATGCCGTCGACCAGTTCGGCGGCGTGCAGCATCGCCTTGCTGGGGATGCAGCCCCGGTGCAGGCAGGTGCCGCCCACCTTGTCGCGCTCGGCGAGGACGACGTCGAGGCCCAGGGCCGCGGCACGCAGAGCGGTGGAGTAGCCCCCGGTGCCGCCGCCGATCACGATCACATCGGTTTCGCGGGTCTGTGTCATGGCTCCCACCCTCCGCCCCGCCCTTGCCATGCGTCCAAGGCAATGTTCTTGTGGCATCGATGCACAGCGCTTATGGGAGAGTTGCGGTGCACAGGGGAGGGGGACCGGAATTGAGCCTTCGTCAGATGGAGTACTTCGTCACCGTCGTCGAGGAGTCCTCCTTCACCCGCGCCGCCGAACTGCTGCACGTCACCCAGCCGGCCCTCTCGCACCAGATCAAGGCCCTCGAGAGGTCCGTGGGCGGCCCCTTGCTGGAACGGCTGCCGCGCGGCGTGCGGCTCACCCAGATGGGCCGTGCCTACCTGCCGCACGCCGAACTCGCCGTCAGAAGCGCCGCGCAGGCCCGGCGCGCCGCCCGCGCGGCGGCCGGTGCGGAGGGCGGTGAACTGCACATCGCCGCGATCCACGCCGTCGCCGTCGGCGTGCTGCCCGACGTCCTCGCCCGCTGGCGGCGCGAACACCCAGGTGTCGCGATCGTCCTGCACGAATACGGCACGCCCGAGGCCCTCGAGGAGCAGATCGAACGCGGCGCCGCCGACCTCGCCGTGGGTCCGCCGCCCCAGCACTGGCCGGGACCGGTCGTCCCGTTCGACGAGGAGGAGATTGTCCTCGTCGTCCCCTTCGACGACCGGCTCGCCGGGCGCTCCTCCGTACGACTGGAGGAACTCGCCGGCCACAGCTGGGTGCGGTGCGCCATGGAGCCCCTGGTGGAGGGGCAGCGGTTCCTCGACTGGGCGTGCGGCAGGGCCGGCTTCCGGCCCCGTACGGCGGTGTGGACCGAGCACACCTCGTCGGCGGTGCGGATGGCCGCCGCGGGCGTCGGCGTGGCGACCGCGCCGCTGCACGTCGTGCGGGGCGCCGTGGGGGAGGACTGCGTCGTCCTGCCCGCGGACCCGCCCTGGCGACGGGTGCTGACCGTCTTCTCCCGCGTCGAACTGACCGGCGCCGCGGCGGCCTTCGCCCGGCTGCTCCGAGCCACGCGCCCGAATGGCCTACCCGCACCGACATCACCCGTACGGCCCTACGCGGACTGCGGTGACAGCGGCGCGGTGGTCACCTGAAGGGAGCAGCGGGGCACGAGTCCCGCGGCTGTGACAGGGGAGCACACACCATGCACGCGGACACACGCCCCACCCCCGAGCCCGCACCGCCCAGTGGCTCCGCCCTGCCGGTCGGGACCGGGCACCGGCCCGCCGCCCTGCTGCCCGGCCTGCCGACGGGGAACGAGCACGAGCTCTACGAGGGGTACCGCCGGCTGCGTGAGGAGCATCCCCTCACCTACGACGCGTCCGTCGGCGCCTGGCTCCTCAGCCGCTACCGCGACGTCGCCACCGCGCTGACCGATCTTCGCTTCACCCACGGCCACCGGCCCGGCGACGCGGGGTGCGCCGGGCACCTGGCTCCGGTCCCGCAGGCGCTGCGCGAGACCGTCCGGCGCACCGCGTACGTCCTCGCCCGGCGGCTCGCCGGGCGCGAGCAGGTCGACCTCGTGGAGGAGTTCTGCCGGTGGCTGCCTGCCGGGGCGATCGGCGTGCGGGGCAGGACGGCGGGCCGGGCGCTGCTCGCCGGGCGGTGCGTCTCCCAGGTCTCGGTGCGGGAGAAGGCGCTCGCCTCGTTCCTCGCCAATGTGCTCGACCACCCCGACCGGCTGGCCGGGCTGCGGGCCGAGCCGCGGCTGATCGCACGGGCCTGGACGGAGTCCCTGCGGCATGATCCGCCCGTCCTGGTGGTGATCCGCAGGACGGCCGCCGAGGTCACGCTCAGCGGGGGCACGCTGCCGGCGGGCGCGGCCGTCGCGTGTCTCATCGGCTCGGCGGGGCGGGACCCGGAGCGGTTCCGCGACCCCGACCGGTTCGACATGCTCCGGGGGGACCCCGGCCAGCTCACCTTCGGCCTGGGCGGGTGCCCGGCCGTGGGGCTCGCGGCGATGGAGGCCGAGTACGGACTGCGGGCGCTCGGCGAGGCGATGCCCAGGATGCGCTGGGCCGACGGATTCCGCCCGGTCGCCAGTGGTCTGATCACCCGGTCCCCCAAATCGCTGCTGGTCCGTCCGCACGGCTGAGCAGCGCCACCGGCCGCGCCGCGAACAGGTCGGCCACCGGCACGGGCACCTCGCCGGTGAACTCCCGCTCCCCGTCCAGCAGATCGGTCCACCGGCCGGGCGGCAGGGTGACAGCCGTGCCCCGCCAGCCGCCCTCGCCCTCCAGCCGCATCGAGAGCCGGGTGACGGCCGTGATCACCTCCTCCCCTCGGCGGAACGCGACGCAGTGCCGGGCCGCCGGGCCGACGGCGGTCAGCGGCTCGTACGCCGCCCGGGCGCCGAACAGGTCCGGGCGCGCCCGGCGGAGTCTGAGCGCCGTGGCCGTCAGGGCCTCCTTCTCCGCGCTCAGCCCGCTCCCCGGATCCGTCGCGGGGCCCGCCGCCGCGCGGGCGGGGAGCGGCTCCGGCAGCGGAGGGCCGAAACGGGCCGGGGCCCGGTTGTCCGGGTCGACCAGGGCCAGGAACTCGCGCTCCGAGCCCTGGTACACGTCGGGCACGCCCGGCATCGTCAGATGCAGCAGCGCCGCCCCCAGCACGTTCGCCCGCACATATGGGGCGAGCTCGCGCACGAAGCGGGCCACCGAGTGCTGCGGCGAACCGGCCGGTCCCGTACCCACGAAGGCGGACACCGCCTTCTCGTACGCCGGGTCGGACTCCGTCCAGCTCGTGTGCACCCCCGCCTCCCGCACCGCCTTCAGCAGCGCCGCCTCCAGCCGGTCCGCGTCCGGGATGCCGAACCCGACGGCCGTCTGCCACGCCACCCAGGCCAGCTGTGCGTCCGGAGCCCCGCCGCCCGCCGACGGGCTCTCGGCCTCCTCCGTGATCCGCTCCAGGAACCGGGCCCACCGCTCCGGGCACTCGGACAGCACCGCGATCCGTGCCCGCACATCCGCGCTGCGCTTGGTGTCGTGCGTGGTGAGCACCGTGCCCGTACCCGCCCAGTCACGGGCGAGCCGGGCGCAGAAGGCGTGGAAGGCCGCGGGCTCCACCGCGGGGCTGCCCGGGTCGCCCCCCACCTCGTTCGCCGAGATCAGCGGCGCGTACCGGTAGAACGCCGTGTCCTCCACCGACTTGGCCCGCAGCGCCGATGCCGTCTGCGCGAAGCGCGCCCGGAACCGGACGTGGTCCGGGCCGTCGCCGAGCCTGCCCAGCGCCAGGTCTCGCACCACGTCCACCGCTGCCGCCTCCTCGGCCACGGCGAACGTGTCCCGCGCCGCCCTGGCCGCGTCCTCGGGAAGCGCGGATTCGGCGTCGACCCGGTAGGGCCGGTAGACGGGGACGCGGACCAGCAGCTCACGTACCGCCGCACGCAGCGCCCACGGGGCGTGGTCACGCAGCCGCGTGTCGGCGGCGCAGATCCGCTCGGCGAGCCGGACGAGCGTCGCGGTCTCGGCCGCCAGCTCGTACGTCACCACCTCGTAGGCCGCGCGCCGCGCCGTCGCCTCCCACCGGCCGCCGAGGCTGTCGTCCACGTCTGTGAAGTCCCGGTAGACGCCGACGAGTTGCCGCATGCCGGCCGGGTCGGTGAACAGGCCGTCGACCCGGCGCAGCGCGTCGTACCCCGTCGTCCCCGCGACCGGCCAGCCGGCCGGGAGCCGCTCGTCGCCGGTGAGGATCTTCTCCACGACGATCCAGCACGCACCGCCCGTGGCCTCGTCGAGTCTGCGCAGGTACCCCTCGGGGTCGGCCACGCCGTCCGGATGGTCCACCCGCAGCCCGTCGACGACGCCGTCCCGCACCAGCTCCAGGATCTTGGCGTGCGTCGCGTCGAAGACCTCGGGGTCCTCCACCCGCACCCCGATGAGGTCCGAGACGGTGAAGAACCGCCGGTAGTTCAGCTCGGTGCGGGCGAGGCGCCACCACGTGAGGCGGTACCACTGGGCGTCCAGCAGCTCGGGCAGCGGCAGGTGCGCGGTGGACTCCCGCAGGGGAAACCGCTGTTCCCCGTGGTGCAGCACCTCCCCCTCGACCCGCAGCTCGGCCAGCTCGGCGCCGATGCGCCCGGGCAGCACCGGCAGCAGCACCTTGCCGTCCCCGGCGGCCCAGTCGATGTCGAACCAGCGGGCGAACGGCGACCGCGGGCCTTCGCGCAGCACCTCCCACAGGGCCCGGTTGTGGCGCGGGACGGCGGCCATGTGGTTCGGCACGATGTCGACGACCAGGCCCAGCCCGTGGTCGCGGGCCGTATGGGACAGGCGGCGCAGCCCCTCCTCGCCGCCGAGCTCCGCGCGGACGCGGCCGTGGTCCACGACGTCGTACCCATGAGTGGACCCCGGAACCGCCTCCAGCACCGGCGAGAGGTGCAGATGGGAGACGCCGAGGGCGGCGAGATACGGAACCGCCGCCTCGGCGGCCTCGAACGGGAAGTCCGGCTGCAGCTGGAGCCGGTAGGTGGCCGTGGGTGTCATGCGAACATACGTACCCGCCGTGAACGCTTCTGTGCCGCCGGTACCGGCCGTTCGGTCGATCGAGTGATCATCGGCCCGGTCGGGAACTTCTTGCGGATCGCCGCTCAAGGCAGGTCGCCCAGGTCGCGCCGACCCAGCACGGTCAGGCGCGGCGGCCCGGCCGGCGGGCGGTGCAGCCCGCTCCGGCGCGGCAGCCCGGCTACGCGGGCCGGCGCAGCACGGTCAGACGCGGCAGCCGGTCAGGCGGGCCGGCGCAGCACGGTCAGGCTGCGGCCCACCAGCGGCAGGACGTCCCCCGCCGCGACCATCGGGCCCTTGCCGGGCGGAACGCCCTCGCGCCGGGCGGTGTCCACCACGACCTGCCACTCCTCGCCGTGGTTGACGGGAACGGTGAATTCCAGCTCGTCCGCGCTCGCGTTGAACATGAGGAGGAAGGAGTCGTCGGAGATCCGTTCGCCCCGCGGGCCCGGCTCGGAGATGGCGTGCCCGTTCAGGAACACGGACAGCGCCTTGGCGTGCGCGGCCTGCCAGTCGCGCTGGATCATCTCCTCGCCCTTCGGCGTGAACCAGGCGATGTCCGTCAGCTCGTCGTGGGTGCCTTCCACCGGCCGGCCGTGGAAGAAACGGCGCCGCCGGAAGACGGGGTGGTCGCGCCGCAGCCACACCATCGTCTTGGTGAAGGTCAGCAGCGAGCCCTCCTCGTCCTCGCCCGGATCGGGCCAGTGCACCCACGAGATCTCGTTGTCCTGGCAGTAGGCGTTGTTGTTGCCGCCCTGGGTGCGGGCGAACTCGTCGCCGTGACTGAGCATCGGCACGCCCTGGGAGAGCATCAGCGTCGCGATGAAGTTGCGCATCTGCCGCTCGCGCAGCTCCAGCACGCCGGGGTCGTCGGTGTCGCCCTCGGCCCCGCAGTTCCAGGACCGGTTGTGGCTCTCGCCGTCGCGGTTGTTCTCGCCGTTGGCCTCGTTGTGCTTGCCGTTGTAGGAGACGAGGTCGTGCAGCGTGAAGCCGTCGTGGCAGGTGGTGAAGTTGATCGAGGCCAGTGGCCTGCGGCCGTCGTCCTGGTAGAGGTCCGACGAGCCGGTCAGCCGGGACGCGAACTCGGCGAGCGTGCGCGGCTCGCCGCGCCACAGGTCCCGCACGCAGTCGCGGTACTTGCCGTTCCACTCGGTCCACAGCGGCGGGAAATTGCCCACCTGGTAGCCGCCCTCGCCGACGTCCCAGGGCTCCGCGATCAGCTTCACCTGGCTGACCACCGGGTCCTGCTGCACCAGGTCGAAGAACGAGGAGAGCCGGTCCACCTCGTGGAACTGGCGTGCGAGTGTCGCCGCGAGGTCGAAGCGGAAGCCATCGACGTGCATCTCGGTCACCCAGTACCGCAGCGAGTCCATGATGAGCTGCAGGACGTGGGGACTGCGCATCAGCAGGGAGTTGCCGGTGCCCGTGGTGTCCATGTAGTAGCGGCGGTCGTCCATCAGCCGGTAGTACGACGCGTTGTCCAGACCCCGGAAGGAGAGCGTCGGACCCAGGTGGTTGCCCTCCGCGGTGTGGTTGTAGACCACGTCGAGGATGACCTCGATGCCGGCCTGGTGCAGCGCCCGTACGGCCTGCTTGAACTCCAGCACCTGCTCGCCGCGGTCGCCCCAGGAGGCGTAGGCGTTGTGCGGGGCGAAGAAGCCGATGGTGTTGTAGCCCCAGTAGTTGTTCAGCCCCGCGTCCACCAGCCGGTGGTCGTTCACGAACTGGTGCACCGGCATCAGTTCCAGCGCGGTCACGCCCAGTTCGGTGAGGTGCGAGATGACGGCCGGGTGCGCGAGGCCCGCGTACGTGCCGCGCAGCTCCGGGGGCAGCTCGGGGTGGAGCATGGTCAGGCCCTTCACATGGGCCTCGTAGATCACGGTGCGGTGGTAGTCCGTGCGCGGCGGGCGGTCGTCGCCCCAGTCGAAGTACGGATTGACCACGACGGACGACATCGTGTGCGGTGCCGAGTCGAGATCGTTGCGGGAGTCCGGCCTGCCGAAGTGGTAGCCGTAGACCGACTCGTTCCAGTCGATGGCGCCGCTGACCGCCCGCGCGTACGGGTCGAGCAGCAGCTTCGCGGAATTGCAGCGCTGTCCGCGCGCGGGCTCGTACGGGCCGTGGACCCGGAAGCCGTAGCGCTGCCCGGGCATCACCCCCGGCAGGTACGCGTGCCGCACGAACGCGTCGGTCTCGCGCAGCTCGACGGCGGTCTCCGAGCCGTCGTCGTGCAGCAGACACAGCTCGATGCGCCGCGCGGATTCGGAGTGCACCGCGAAATTGGTGCCGGCGCCGTCGTACGTGGCGCCGAGTGGGTACGCCTGTCCCGGCCAGACCTGCATAGATTCGACTCTTCCATTTCTGATCCGGGTACGGGGGACTACTTGGCGAAGATCCTCCCCCAAAGTGGAGCAACCTCCTAGGACTTCGAACCGTCCTACCGGGTGACCAATGGGGATCCAGGGGGAAAGGGGCGACAAGTGCGCCAATTGGTGCGCCGTCACCTGGGGAAGCTCTTGGCGGGGACCGCCATCGCGGTGACGGGTACGGCCCTGATGGTGGGCATCACTCTGCCGGGTTCGGCGGGTGCCGACGAGGCGAACGGGGCGGGCGGCCAGGCCCGGGGCCCGGTCGCGGCGGGCAGGGCCGGCGAGACGGGGAGCGTCTCGGCGGCAGAGCCGGGGCCCGGGACCGTGGCCGTGCCGCGCGAGGGGGAGCGCGGGATCGGCCGGGACCCGCTGACGCCGGCCGAGCTGAGCCGCGCGGAACAGATAGCGCTGACACCGGACGCCCGGACGCAGGGGGAGAACGCGGCAGGCGGCCGGGGTCCGCAGCACCTCGGGACCAATCTCGCGGAGCCGCCGCCCTCCGCGCCGGAGGCGGCCGTGCGCCGCGCCGAGGTCAGCTTCTACGACTACCGGACCGACGCACTCGTCACCACGACCGTCAATCTCGACACCGGCAAGGTCGAGCGAACGGGTGAACAGCGAGGCGTCCAGCCCTCGCCGCACCCCGAGGAGCTGCGCGAGGCCGTCGCGCTGATCCTGGCCGACCCGCTCGGCTCGGACCTGAAGGCGGACTACCGGCACGCCACGGGCCGGGCCCTCACCTCACCCGACCAGCTCTGGTTCAACGGCGACGTCTACCGCACCTACCGCGAGAAGGACGTGCCGGACGCGCTCGCCCGGTGCGGCGAGCACCGCTGCGTCCGTCTCGTCACCAAGGTCGTGGACGGCCCCTGGATCGAGATCCGGGATCTGATCGTCGACCTGAGCGCCCGGACCGTCGCGCGCGTCGGCTGACCACCGCCGTCCCGGTCCGGAGCCGCCTTCCCGCACGTCCTGTGCCACTCGTTCCTTCCGTCCGCACGTCCCGGTGAGGGAGTACGTCCTGATGCACGTGAACCGACTTATCCGCGTCCGCAGGCGCGGTGCGCTGCTGGCAGCGGCCGCGCTGCTCGGCAGCGTCGGCGCCGCCACCGGCCCGGCCTCCGCCGCACCCGCACCCGCCGTCGGGGGCGGCGCGCAGGCCGCCCCCAGGCCGCCGGTGGCCGACTGCAGCGTCGCCTACCGCATCGAGCAGAAGCTCGACGGCGGCACGACCTGGCGCATGTGCTGGCGCTACGACACCGGCCACGGCCTGATCCTGGACAGGATCACCTACCAGCCCAAGGGCGAACGGCGCCCCATACGGGTGCTGAACAGCGCCAAGCTCGCCCAGATACATGTGCCGTACGACGACGGCAACGCGGAGTACGACGACCTCACCGGCGCCGGCTTCGGCTGGGGCCTGCAGAACCTCGCGCCGGCCGAGTGCCCCGGCGGCACGGTCACCAAGGTCAGGGTGCCGGAGATGGGCACGGTCGCCGGCCTGTGCACCACCACCCGTGCCCGCGGCCACGCCTACCGGCTCGCCAACGACGAGGGGACCAAGGTCTGGCAGGCCCAGGGCAAGGACCTGCTGGTCTACACGGTCAACAAGGTCGCCTGGTACGAGTACATCACCGAATGGCGGTTCTCCTCCGACGGCACCATCTCCGCCAACGTCGGCGCCACCGGCAGTCTGGCGCCCGACGACTACAACGCCGCCGACGGCCGCGGCTGGCCCATCGGCAAGGGCGCCCGGGACTACGCCACCAGCCACGCCCACAACGTGTTCTGGCGGCTCGACTTCGGCCTGGACGGCGGCAACACGAACCGGGTGGAGCAGTACGACTCGAAGGTCACCGCCCCCACGGGCGACGGCAGCCCGACCGTGAAGACGACCCGCACCCCCGTCACCAAGGAGCTCGCCGGAGACGTCCGCACCATGCGCTGGTGGCGCGTGGTCAGCGCGCGCGGCAAGAACAGGGACGGCCACGCCCGCTCGTACGAGATCGTGCCCGGCCCCTCCAGCAAGCACGACGGCCGCCCCTTCACCCGGCACGACATCTACTTCACCCAGAACAGGGCCTGCGAGCAGTTCGCGAGCGACAACGTCCTCGACTGCGGGAGGAACGCGCCCACGAGCGTGGACAAATGGGTCAATGGTGAGAACCTCGCCAATCCGGTCGTCTGGGTCAACATAGGGTTCCACCACATCGCCCGGGACGAGGACCAGCAGCCCATGCCCGTCCACTGGCAGGGCTTCCAGCTCGCCGCACGGGACGTGACGTCTATGAATCCGCTCACGCCGGCCGATCTCGCCGAGCAGAACGGACATCACGATCACGGGAGTTGAGAAAACAACCGGCTCATCCTGCTGCACCGCCTCCCGCTCGCGGAGTAGGCTTCCTTGATCGTTGAAGACGGGCGTCCAGGAAGCAGAAGGCGGTGCGCGGGTGAGCTCGGGAGGGCTGGAGCTGCCCCCCGGTGACGCGGGTCACGAGGGGGGAGACTCTGCCGAGGTCCCACCGGGAGCGGTATCGCTCGCGCGGCCCATGGAGATCGGGGCGGAGCTGGACTGGGGCGCCGACGCCTGGAGCGAGGTGCGCACGCGCGCCCAGCGGGCCGGCCGCGCCTACATCTGGCTGAATCTGGTGGAACAGCGGCTGCGAGCGGTGGTCGCCGCCGTGCTGCGGCCCATCTACGACCCCGTGCACGGCGAGGACTGGGTCGTCGCGGCGGCGGGGCCCGCGGGCCAGGAATGGGTGCAGCGGGCGGTCGCCGTGCGGGAGGTCTCGCGCCGCAAGGGCTACCTGCTGGACCCGGCGGACGACAACGTCCTGTCCTTCCTCACGCTGCCGCAGCTGCGTGAACTGATGGTGCAGCACTGGCCCTGCTTCGAGCCGTACTTCGACGACCGGCGCGACGTCGAACTGGCCCTGGACGAGCTGGAGGTCGCGCGCAACGTCGTCTCCCGCAACCGGGCGCTCAACGAGGCCGTCCTCGCCCAGGCCGAGCGCGCCTCGGCGCGCCTGCTGGAGATACTCGGCAGCGGCGCCGGAGTCCCCTCCGCCGACCGCCTCCCCGTCGACGCCGTCGAGGACCTGGTCGGCGACCGGTACGCGGACGTCGTCTCCGTCCACTCCGACCGGGTCCGGCTCCAGCGCCAGCTGCCCGCCGAGGACCTTTTCGGCGGGGCGCGGCGCCTCGACGCGATCGGCATAGGCCTGAACCTGCTCGTGCAGAACTTCTCCGGCCGCCGCCTCGTGCGGCTGGCCGAGTCCGGCTGCCGGGTCCGGCTCCTCTTCCTCAACCCGGCGAGCAGTGCCGTCAAGCGGCGCGAGCGGGAACTGGGCATCAGAAAGGGAGAGTTGAGCCGCACCGTGGAGATGAACATCCTCCACATGCGCCGGGTCCGCTCCCGGCTGCGGGACCCGGGCGCCTTCGAGATCCAGGTCTTCGACGAGACCCCCCGCTTCACCGCCTACCTCGTCGACGGCGACGGCCCCGACGGCCTCGCCGTCGTCCAGTCCTATCTGCGCCGCGCCCGCGGCATGGAGGCCCCCGTCCTGGTCCTGCGGGGCGGCGGGCGCTCGGTGGTCCGCTCGGGGCAGGACAGCGAGACCGGACTCTTCCAGACCTACCGCGAGGAGTTCGAGTCGGTCTGGACCGACTCACGCCCCGTGTCCTGACCGTGCCGGATGACGGCCGGCGTCCCCGTTGTCAGTGGTGCGTGGGAAGGTGATGAACCAGCGGGGGGAAGCACCATCGCACCATGGAGGAGGGGGCACCATGTCCTGGCACGGGGGACCACTGGCCGGCTTCGATCTGGAGACCACCGGCACCGATCCGCTCGACGCGCGCATCGTGACGGCCGCCGTCGTCGAACTGCGCGCCGGGGAGCCGGTGCTGCGCCGCGGCTGGATGGCCGACCCGGGGATACGGATCCCCGAGCAGGCATCGGCCATCCACGGCATCAGCAACGAGCGCGCGGCGGCGGAGGGCCGGCCGGCCCCCGAGGTCGCCGAGGAGGTCGCCGAGGTGCTGACCGGGTACTGGCGGCGAGGCGTCCCGGTCGTCGCGTACAACGCGGCCTTCGATCTGACGCTGCTCACGGCCGAGTTGCGCCGGCACGGACTCCCCTCGCTGAGCGAGCGGCTGGACGGCCGGGCGATAGGCCCGGTCATCGATCCGTACACGATCGACCGCGCCGTCGACCGCTACCGCAAGGGCAAGCGCAATCTCGAAGCGGTCTGCGTCGAGTACGGCGTCGTCCTCGACCGCGCCCACCGGGCGGACGCGGACGCGCTCGCCGCGGTCCTTGTCGCCCGGGCGATAGCCGAGCGCCACCCGTCGGTGGCGGGGCTCGACCCCGGCCTGCTGCACGAGCGCCAGGTGAGCTGGTACGCGCAGTGGGCGGCGGACTTCCAGAGCTTCCTGCGCCGCAAGGGCACCCCGGAGGCCGTGGTCGACGCGTCCTGGCCCCTGCGCGAACTGGCCCCCGCAGCGGGCGCCTGAGCCGGGCGCGCCCGTGCCACGGGGCCCGGCGTCGTGCCGGCGCACAGGGCGCGCCGCGCCCGAGAGGCTCCGGGCGTTCCGGGCACTCGGCCGAAACGGATACCGGTAGGCGCGGGGAAGCGGCTTGAGGTGCTCCCGGCACCCGTGGGACCGGACGTCGCGCCGCCATGCGCCCGGCGTTGCCGGGCCCGGGCGGTCCGCGGAGGCCAGGGCGGCGAGGGCGGTGCCGGCGAAGCGGGCGTGGCACGTGCGGCATCGGCGGGTTCAACCGGGGACGGAGGCGGCTCCCGAGAGGGGGCGGCGGGCCGGGGCGGTCCGCGGAGGCCAGGGCGGCGAGCGTGGTGCCGGCGAAGCGGGCGTGGCACGCGCGGCGTCGGTGTCGGCTCCCGGCGCGGGGGCGCGGCGCCGTCGACCGCGGGAGTCAGAAGGGGTACCAGCGCACCTCGGGGGCGTTGTCGCGCAGCGACGCCACGCGGCGGCGGAACTCGGCGAGTGCCTTGGGGTTCGTGGGCGCGTGCTGGGCCACCCACGCGCAGCTCGCCGTCTCGCGTGCTCCGCGCAGGACCGCGCAGCCGTCCCACTCGCGTACGTCCCACCCGTAGGCGGCGGTGAACGTGTCGTAGGCGGCCGGGTCGAGGCCGTAGCGGTCGCGGGACAGCGCCATGACCACCAGGTCGTGCTCGCGCAGATCGGAGGAGACGGTCTCCAGGTCGACGAGCACCGGCCCGTCCGGGCCCACATGGACGTTGCGGGGCAGCGCGTCGCCGTGGATGGGACCGGGCGGCAGATAAGGCGTCAGCGCGGCCGCCGCCTCGGCGAAGCCGTCACGGCGCTCGCGCAGATACGCGGCGTCGGCGGCGTCGATCGCGTCGCCGGCCAGCCGCAGCCACCGTTCGACCCCGCCCAGCAGATCGCGGTGGGGCAGTGCGAAGGAAGGAGAGCCGAGCGCATGGACACGGACCAGCAGGTGGGCGAGATCGGCCGGTTCCGCCGGGCGCACGGCTTCGGGCAGCCGGCGCCAGAGCGTCACCGGGTGGCCTTCGACGAGCCGGGCCGCCGGCTCGGCGGCGTGCACGGCCGGGACACCCGCGTCGGCCAGCCAGGTCGCGACCGCCAGCTCCCGTTCGGCCCGGGGCAGCAGCTCGGCGTCCCGGCCGACCTTGATGACGATGTCGCCCGCCGCGAAGACCGCGTTCTCGCCGAGCGCCAGCAGTACGGCGTCCTGGGCGGCGGCCACAAGCCCGGCCGCCGCCAGTACGCCGCGTGCCCCTGTCTCGTCCATGGGTCTCTCCCACCCCTGTGCCTGTCGTGTATCGGGCAAAGTCTCGCATCCGTGCAGGTTGCCTTGACGAACCGACGACCCCTCAGCACGATGACGGGGCCGCCGGGGCGGCGGATCAGGACCCGGTCAGGGCCGGGCCGCCCGAAGGAGTCGAATACGTGACATCGGCGACCACAACGGCGAGGTTAGGGAGGAGACCGGCCTTCGGTGCCTGGTTCCTCGTCCTGCCCGCCCTGATTCCCATCCTCGTGCTGAGCGTCGGCCCGCTCCTCTACGGCATCGCGCTCGCACTCACCGACGCACAGGCAGGCCGCACCGAGCCCACGCAGTGGATCGGCACACTCAACTTCCGGGACCTGCTGCACGACACCCTGTTCTGGGAGTCGTTCCGCATCGGCCTGCTGTGGGCGGTCGGCGTGACCGTCCCGCAGTTCCTCCTCGCACTCGGCCTCGCCCTGCTGCTCGACCAGCGGCTGCGGCTGCGCTGGCTCGCCCGCGCGCTGGCGATCGTTCCCTGGGCCATGCCCGAGGTCGTCGTCGGCATCATGTGGCGGCTGGTCTACAACCCGGACGCCGGCATCCTCAACGAGACCATCCGAGACCTCGGCCTCGGCGACGGCCGTGACTGGCTGACCGGCCTCGCCACCGCCCTGCCGGCCGTGGTCCTCGTCGGGGTGTGGGCCGGTATGCCGCAGACCACGGTGGCCCTGCTCGCCGGGCTCCAGAACACCCCGCACGAGCTCCACGAGGCGGCCGCCCTGGACGGCGCGGGTGCCTGGCGCCGGTTCCGCACCGTCACGTGGCCCGCGCTCAGACCCGTCGCGCTCGCCATCACCGCGCTCAATTTCATCTGGAACTTCAACGCCTTCGCCCTGGTGTACGTGCTGACCAACGGCGGACCCGGCGGCCGGACCCGGCTGCCCATGCTTTTCGCGTACGAAGAGGCGTTCCGCTACGGCCAGTTCGGCTACGCGGCCGCCATGGGCTGCGTCATGGTCGCCGTGATCTCGGTGATGCTCGCCTTCTACCTCGTGGGACGGCTCAAGGGAGGCGACGAGAAATGAGTGCGCTGCGCACCGGCAGGGCCGGCCGCGCCGGGCAGTACGCCGCGCTGGTCTGCTATCTGGTCTTCCTCGCCTTCCCGTTCCTGTGGCTGGTCTCCACCGCGTTCAAACCGGCGCGGGAACTGGGCTCCCTGCACCCCACTTGGATCCCCGAGCAGCCGACCCTCGACAACTTCCGGCAGGCCTTCGAGGAACAGCCGCTGCTCCAGGCGGCGGGCAACAGCCTGCTCGCGGCCCTCGCCGCCGCGCTGACAGCCGTCGTCATCGCGACACCCATGGCGTACGTGATGGCGCGCAACCGCAGCAGGCTGACCGCCGCGGCCACCGGGTGGGTCGTGGTCAGCCAGGCGTTCCCCTTCGTCCTGGTGATCATCCCGCTCTTCCTCATCCTGAAGAACCTGCATCTGATCAACACCCTGTTCGGGCTGGTCATGGTCTATGTCGTCTGGTCACTGCCGTTCGCGCTGTGGATGCTCGTCGGCTATGTGCGGGCCGTGCCACGGGAGTTGGAGGAGGCCGCCGCCGTGGACGGCGCCGGCCGGCTGCGGACGCTGGTCTCGGTCACCGCGCCGCTGCTCGCGCCGGGGATCGTCGCCACCGCACTGTTCGCGTTCATCACCGCGTGGAACGAGTTCTTCTTCGCGCTCGTCCTGCTCAAGACCCCCGAGAAGCAGACCCTGCCGGTCGTCCTCACCCACTTCCTCGGCGCGGAGGGAGTCGCCGACCTCGGGCCGCTCGCGGCGGCCGCGTTCCTCGCGACGCTTCCCTCGCTCGTCATCTTCGCGATCATCCAGAAGCGGATCACAGGCGGCATGCTGGCCGGGGCGGTGAAGAACTGATGCGCATACGACTGTTGCCCGCGGCCGTGGCCGCGCTGGCCCTGCTGCTCACCGGCTGCGGCGGGAACGACGACCGCGCCGACGGGACGATCAGGCTCCGGTACCAGTCCCTGGCCTGGCAGAAGGAGTCCGTCGACGCCAACAAGGAACTGGTGAAGGAGTGGAACGACACCCACCCCGACATCCAGGTCGAGTACGTCCAGGGCAGCTGGGACAGCGTGCACGACCAGCTGCTCACCTCGTTCGAGGGGGGCGAGGCACCGGACATCATCCACGACGCCTCCGACGATCTCGCGGACTTCGCGTACGGGGGCTACCTCGCCGATCTGACCGACCTGCTGCCCGAGCGCCTCAAGGCCGACATTCCGGAGCAGAGCTGGCGGACGACCACCTTCGGCGACGGCGTCTACGGCGTGCCGTTCCTCCAGGAGCCGCGCGTCCTGATCGCCAACAAGAAGGTGCTGCACGCCTCCGGGGTCCGCGTCCCCACGGCCGAACGGCCGTGGAGCTGGGAGGAGTTCCGGCAGGTCACCAAGGACCTGACAGCGTACATGGGGGAGGGGAAGTACGGCATCGCCTGGCCGCTCAAGGAGCCGGTGTCCGTGACGCTGAACCTCGGTCTGTCGGCGGGCGGGGAACTGTTCCACCGGGGGGACGACGGCAAGGTCACCATCGGGTTCACCGAGGGGGACGCGGTGGTCCCCGGCACCATTCACGACCAGGTCAACGTCGACCGGAGCGCCTCGCGCAGCACGCTGGGCACGGGCGGTTCGGACACGCTGCCGGGATTCTTCGGCGGCAAGTACGCCATGGTCCCGCTGGGCTTCTCGTACCGGCAGCAGATCGTCCAGCAGGCGCCCGAGGGATTCGAATGGACGGTGCTGCCCGCGCCCGCCGGGCCCGGGGGACCGGCGCAGGGAGTGAGCCCGCAGACCCTGTCGGTCGCCGAGGACAGCCCGTACAAGAAGGAGGCGGCGCGGTTCATCGACTTCATGCTCCAGCCGGAGAACATGGTGCGGCTGGCCAAGGGCGACTGGATGCTGCCGACAGGGACCGAGGCGCTCGCCGACCCGGCCCTGCACACGGACAAGGACGGCTGGGCGACGGGCGCCGAGCTCGCCCGGCATCTCCGGTCGGCTCCGGCCCAGTCGGTGCGCGGGTACCCGGAGTGGAAGGACAAGGTGGCGACCCCGGCGTACCAGGAGTTCTACAGCGGCGCGATCGACGCCGGCGAGCTGCGCAAACGGCTGGTCGAGGACGGCAATCTGGTGCTGGCTCGGTATCAGCGCTGACCGCGGCGCCCGCGCAGTCCGCGCCCGCCCGAGATGGAACGTGGTTGCACGAGACGTATCGTCTCGCTTAGTGTGAGCGCATGACAACGCCGACCCGTGCCCATATCGCCATGTTCTCCATCGCGGCCCCCGGGCACGTGAACCCGAGTCTCGAAGTGATCCGGGAGCTCGTGGCCCGGGGACACCGCGTCAGTTACGCGATCCCCGCCTCCTTCGCGGACAAAGTCGCGGCCACCGGTGCCGAGCCCGTCGTCTACACGTCGACGCTGCCGACGGAGGACGAGCCCGAAGCCTGGGGCACCGAACTCATCGACAACATCGAGCCGTTCCTGAATGACGCCATCCAGGTGCTGCCACAGCTCGCGAAGGCGTTCGCCGGCGACGAGCCCGACCTCGTCCTCCACGACATCACCGCGTACCCGGCGATCGTGCTCGCCCACCGGTGGGGCGTCCCCGCCGTCTCCCTCTCGCCCAACCTGGTCGCCTGGGAGGGATACGAGGAGGAGGTCGCCGAGCCGATGGCCGCCGAACTGCGGGCGTCGGAGCGCGGCAAGGCGTACTACGCGCGCTTCGAGGCGTGGCTCGCGGAGAACGGGATCACGACGCACCCGGACCGGTTCGTCGGCCGGCCGCGCCGCAGCATCGTCCTGATCCCGCGCGCACTCCAGCCGAACGCCGACCGGGTCGACGAGTCCGTGTACTCCTTCGTCGGCGCCTGCCAGGGGGACCGGCGCGACCAGGGGGAGTGGCGGCGGCCGGCGGGCGCGGAGAAGGTGGTGCTGGTGTCGCTGGGGTCGACGTTCACCAAGCAGCCGGCCTTCTATCGCGCGTGCGTGGAGGCGTTCGGGAACCTGCCCGGGTGGCATCTGGTGCTGCAGATCGGCAGGTACGTCGACGTCGCGGAGCTCGGCCAGCTGCCCGAGAACGTGGAGGTGCACAGCTGGGTGCCGCAGTTGTCGGTGCTGCGGCAGGCGGACGTCTTCGTCACCCACGCGGGTGCGGGCGGCAGCCAGGAGGGCCTGGCCACCGGGACGCCGATGGTCGCGGTCCCGCAGGCGGTGGACCAGTTCGGCAACGCGGACATGCTGGTGGGGTTGGGCGTGGCACGCCGCCTGGCGACGCAGGACGCGACGGCTCAGGACCTGCGCGAGGCGGTGCTGTCGCTGGTCTCGGACAACGAGGTGGCGGCCCGACTGGCCCGGATCCAGGGCGAGATGGCCCAGGAGGGCGGGACGAGCCGGGCGGTGGACCTGATCGAGGCGGAGCTGGTGGGTTGAGGCGAGCCTTCCTGTCCCTCACCACCCTTGCGTCCATGGGCAGTTGAGGCCCGGCGTCCGACTTGGGAGGCCCTGGCCGATTTCTTATTGCGAAACCTTGTTGAGTAAGTCACAGGTGTATGAAGGTCTTGATCTGGGCGCGTCAATCAGTCAGGGTTTCGAATCAGCCCTCCGGAGAATTTCCGGCCGAGAGGGCGATCCCCCCACAAAATGATGACGAGGAGACCCCTCTTCATGGCAACTCACAAGCGCTCGAACCGGATCAAGCTCACGGCGGCCATTACCGCCGTTGCAGCTGCAGCGGGTGTAACGCTTCTCAACACGTCCTTCGCCGGCGCCGCGGCGCCCGCCGAGGGCAAGATCTACGGCGCGAACGCCGAAGGCGCCGTCGCCGGCAGCTACATCGTGATGCTCGACCAGAAGGCCGACAAGAAGGAGCTGGCCCAGGAGTACGGCGGCACGCTGAAGCGCAACTACAGCTCCGCCATCAACGGCTTCTCCGCGAGCGGCCTTTCGGAGACCGAGGCCAAGCGCCTCGCCGCCGACCCGGCCGTCGCGAAGGTCGTGCAGAACAAGAAGTTCACGATCAACGCCGACCAGCAGAACCCGCCGTCCTGGGGCCTGGACCGCATCGACCAGGCCGACACCGCCGGTGACAGCAAGTACACCTACCCGGACACCGCCGGCGAAGGCGTCACCGCGTACGTGATCGACACCGGAGTCCGCATCTCGCACAAGGACTTCGAGGGCCGCGCCACGCACGGCTTCGACGCCGTCGACAACGACGAGACCGCCGACGACGGCAACGGACACGGCACGCACGTCGCCGGGACCATAGCCGGCGCCGCCCACGGTGTCGCCAAGAAGGCGAAGATCGTCGCGGTGCGGGTGCTCGACGACAACGGCTCCGGCACCACGGAGCAGGTCGTCGCGGGCATCGACTGGGTCACCCAGAACCACCAGGGCCCCTCCGTCGCCAACATGAGCCTCGGCGGCGGCGCCGACGAGGCCCTCGACGAGGCCGTCCGCAAGGCGATCGCCGCCGGTGTCACCTTCGGTGTCGCCGCGGGCAACGAGTCCAGCGACGCGGGCCAGGGCTCCCCGGCCCGCGTCCAGGAGGCCATCACGGTCGCCTCGTCCACGAAGGACGACGCCCAGTCGGACTTCTCCAACTTCGGCGAGATCGTGGACATCTACGCGCCCGGCTCGGACATCACGTCCGCCTGGAACGACAGCGACGAGGGCACCAAGACCATCTCCGGCACCTCCATGGCGACCCCCCACGTCGTCGGTGCCGCCGCGGTCTACCTCGCCGGACACCAGGACGCCACCCCGGCGGACGTCGCCAAGGCGCTCACCGACGGTGCCACGCCCGACAAGATCACCAACCCGTCCGAGGGCACGCCCAACAAGCTGCTGAAGGTAGTCGAGTGACCGAGGGCCCTTCCTCCGGACGCAGGTGATCCGGAGGAAGGGCCCCCAGGGGTGTCGTCCGGTCCCGCCGCTCCGCGGCGGCCGGAGGGCACCCCTGCGGTGCGTGCGCCGCAGGGCCGGCGGCTTCCGTGCCCTCCCCCACGGGGCGCGGGGGCCGCCTTATCGTGTGGCCATGACGACGAGGTACGCCGCCCTGCTGCGCGGGATCAACGTGGGCGGCAAGAAGAAGGTCCCCATGGCCGGACTCCGGGCCGTACTGGCCGACTTGGGGTACAGCGACATCGCCACCTACCTGCAGAGCGGCAACGCGGTCTTCAGCGGCCCGGCCGGCGGCGAGCGGACGCTCGCCGCCGCGATCGAGGAAGCCCTCGAGCAGACCTTCGGCTTCCGGGTCGACACCCTGGTGCGCGGCGGCGCCTACCTGCGGGACGTCGCCGACGCCTGCCCCTTCCCCGCCGACACGCTCCAGGGCAAGCAGCTGCACGTGACCTTCCTCTCCGAACGGATCGCCCCGGAGCGGCTGGCGTCCGTCGACGCCGCGGCCCTGCTGCCGGAGGAGTTCCGGCTCGGGGACCGGGCGTTGTACCTGTACACGCCCGACGGCCTCGGCCGCTCCAAGCTCGCCGAGGTGCTGGCCAGACCGAGCCTGTTCAAGGGCGTCGTCGCGACCAGCCGCAACTGGAACACCGTCGTCAAACTCGTGGAGATGACCCGTGACTGAACCCGCGACCGATGCCGTGAACGCCGCGATGGAGGCGGAGTTCCGGCTGCTCGACCCGGCCGTCAGGTCCAGCCCCGAACTGCTCGCGCAGCTCCTCCACCCCGCCTACGAGGAGTTCGGCACCTCGGGCCGGCTCTGGAACCGCGAGTCGATCCTGTCCGCGCTGCGGGTACACGACGCGCCCACGCCCCGGCCGATCACCACGTCCCGGATGCAGGGCGTGCAGCTCGCGCCCGATGTCGTGCATCTGACGTTCGACACCGAGTCGGGCGGTCATCGCGCCCACCGCAGCTCGATCTGGCGGCTGACCGGCGGTGGCTGGCTCCTCTACTTCCACCAGGGCACCCGCTTCGCGGACACCGGTGCCCCCTCGCCCCTCACGGCCCCGTGAGCCGCGGCCGCGTGCCCGCAATGGCCCACCAGAACGGGCGTCGAATGGCCCGAGAGGGAGTGCCAATCCCTCGCTAGGGTCGAGGACATGGACACCGCGCCGCACACCGACCGCCCGAGCAGCTCCGACAAGACCGTCGTGGACTTCTACTTCGACCCGGTCTGCCCCTTCGCCTGGATCACCTCCCGCTGGATCCTCGAGGTCGAGCGCGAGCGCGCACTCGACCTCCGCTTCCGCCTGATGAGCCTGCACCTGCACAACATCGGCAACGAACTGCCCGACTGGTACCGCGATCTCGTGGACCGCTCCGTCGGCCCGGCGCGCGTCCTCGCGGCCGCCGCCCGGCAGCACGGCGACGGCGTGCTGCGCGACCTGTACACCGCTCTCGGCACCCGTATCCACCGGGAGAAGAACGACGACTTCGACGCGGTCGTCGCCGAGTCGCTGGCCGAGCTCGGCCTGCCCGCCCAACTGGCCGAGGCGGCGCACGACCCGACCTACGACGACGACGTACGCACCGGCCACGACACCGGCAAGGACCCCGCCGCCGACGGGTACGTGGGCACACCCACCCTGCATGTCGACGGCACGGTCTGGTTCGGCCCGGTCCTCAACGCGATCCCGCGGGGCGAGGAGGCCGTCGCCCTCTTCGACAGCTTCCGGGTGCTCGCGGGCCACCCCCACCTCTTCGAACTGAAGCGCGCCCGCACCGGCAGCCTGGTCTTCGACTGACCCGCACCGCTCTCGCGTGTGTGCAGGACCCGGCCACCGGGCGCCGCGCGGGAGGGAGAGCTACGCCGTGAACGCCAGCGCCCTGTCCCGGATACGCGCCTCGTCGTAGCGGGTCAGCAGCAGGCGGGCCAGCTCCGGCCCGGGGCCCAGCACATCGGCCAGCACATCGGCGTCCCGCGCACCCTCGACGATGCGGTCCGGGAGGCGCCCGGGGGCGATCACGTACGGCGCGACCGCCACCCGGCGCACTCCGAGGGCACGGAGCTCGCGCACCGCGTCCTCGGTGCGCGGGCAGCCGCCGGCAGTTGCAGCGGAGGCGAACGCAGGTCGCACGGCGCACCAACCGGTGTGCCGCAGCTCCCGCGCTGTTTCGGCGATCACTGCGATCGCCTCCGGGTCCGTGGAGCCCGCCGACGCCAGCACCAGGCCGGTCGAGCTCTTGTCGGCGGGGTCGAGCCCCGCCTCGTACAGCCGCCGGTGGACGGCGGACAGCAGCAGCGGCGACGGGCCGAGCACCTCGGCCTGCCGTATGCGCAGCGACGCGGGCGCCTCGCGCAGGACGGCGGGGATGTCGGCCTTCGCGTGGAAGGCGCGCGTCAGCAGCAGCGGCAGCGCCACCACCTCGCGGACGTCCTCGGCGGCCAGACGCTCCAGCACGCCCGTCACCGACGGGAGGTTGAAGTCCAGGAAGCCGACCTCGACGCGCAGCCCCGGGCGCAGCGACCGCACACGCCGGACGAGGGCGTGCACCGTCGCGGCATGGCGCGGGTCGCGGCTGCCGTGGGCGATCACGAGGAGGACGGGCCGGTGCATCGTGGACTCAGCTCCTGGCGAGGAGACCGCGGCTGCGCAGGACCCACCGCTCCAGCGGACTGAAGAGCAGCAGGTCGATCGCGATACCGACGATCAGGATCAGGAGGATGGCGAAGAACACCCCGGCCATGTCGGCGTTGTTGCGGCCGTTCTCCAGCAACTGGCCGAGGCCGAGACCCAGGTCGGGGGAGGACGCGATGATCTCCGCGGCCATCAGCGACCGCCAGGAGAACGCCCAGCCCTGCTTCAGGCCCGCCACGTAACCGGGCAGTGCCGCCGGCATCACGATGTGCCAGGTGCCCCGCAGTCCGGTCGCGCCCAGCGTGCGGCCGGCCCGCAGGAACAGCGGCGGCACCTGGTCCACGCCCGACACCAGGCCGTTCGCGATCGAGGGGACCGCGCCCAGCAGGATCACGGCGAACATCATCGAGTCGTTGAGTCCGAGCCAGATCACCGCGGGCGGCACCCAGGCCACCGACGGCAGGGACTGCAGGCCGGAGAGGATCGGCCCGATCGCGGCGCGGACGAACTTCACCCGGGCGACCAGCAGGCCCAGCGGCGTACCGATCGCGAGGGCGAGCAGGAAGCCCAGCAGACCGCGGGACACGCTCGTCCAGACGACGTCGAACAGCGTGCCCTGAAGCCACATCTCGGACAGGCTGTCCCACACCGCGGACGGAGCGGGCAGCTTGTACTCCGCGGTGACCTCGGCCCAGACCAGCAGCTGCCACACCACCAGCACCAGGGCGACGGCGGTCAGCGGCGGCAGCACCTTCTTCAGCAGCACCTCGCGCACCGGGGTACGGCTGACCTGGACCGCGTCCAGCGCGTCGAGACCGGCCTCCAGCCCCGCGAGGTCGTCGTTCTTGGCCGTGGCCTTCGCGGTTGTCTCAGTGCTGGCCATGTCGGCGGATCTCCCCACGCAGTTCTTCGGTGATCTCGACGGACAGCTCCGCCACCGCGGTGTCCTCGATGCGCCGCGGCTGATCGATGTCCACGGACCACTCGCGGGCGATACGTCCCGGCCGCGACGACAGCAGCACCACGCGCTGGGCGAGCCGCACCGCCTCACGGACGTTGTGCGTCACGAACAGGACCGAGACGTTCGTCTCCCGCCAGATGCGGGTCAGCTCGTCGTGCAGCACATCGCGCGTGATGGCGTCCAGCGCCGCGAACGGCTCGTCCATCAGCAGCAGCTCGCTGTCCTGCGCCAGCGCGCGGGCCATCGCGACCCGCTGCCGCATACCGCCCGACAGCTCGTGCACCCGCTTGCCGTACGCGCCGCCGAGCCGCACCAGCTCCAGCAGTCGCTCGGCCTCCGCGCGGCGCTGCGACTTCGGCACTCCGCGCAGCCGCAGCGCCAGTTCGATGTTCTTGCCCGCGCTCAGCCACGGGAACAGCGCGTGCTCCTGGAACATCAGGGCGGGCCGGCCGCCGGGCGTCTCGATGGACCCCGCCGTCGGCCGGTCGAGCCCCGCGACCAGGTTGAGCAGCGTCGACTTGCCGCAGCCCGAGGCCCCCAGGAGGGTGACGAACTCACCGGGAGCGACATCGAGCGTGATGTCGTCCAGGACGAGCTGGGTGCCGGCGGGGCCGGCGAAGGACTTGGAGACATGCCCGATCCGGGCCGCGTACTCGGTGCGCACGCGGTCGTCGGCCTTGGCGATGGCAGTGGCCATGGTCGTCACCTCCTGGGTATGAGCAGCGGACGTGTTACTTGACGCCGAGTCCGGCGTCGGCGACGGCGGGCCTGCCCTCGGCCTCCAGGACCTTGTTCAGCGGCCCGAGGTCGTAGATGCCGGCGAGGTCGGGCTGCTCCAGCAGACCGGCCTTCACCGCGTGGCCCGCCTGCGCGTCGAGGGTCTCGGCGAGCGGGTCGTCGGTGAACCGGATCGACGGCCACGCCGGGTCGATCACCTCCGGCGGCAGCGCCTTGCCGGTGAGCTCCTTGAGCTTGGCGTTGGCGGACGCCTTCGCCTCGTCCGGGTTGGCGTTGATCCACTCGTTGGTCTTCACGGTGCCGCGCAGGACGGCCTCGACGACGTCCGGGTGCTCCGCGAGGAACTTCTGCGACACGATCACGTTCGTGATGACGAACTTCTTGCCGGGCCACAGCGACGACTCGTCGAGCAGCACCTTCGCCCCGTCGCTGACCAGCTTGGAAGCGGTCGGCTCCGGCACCCAGGCGCCGTCGACGGAGCCGGACAGATAGGCGTTCGGCGTGACCTTGTTCTCCGTGCGGACCACCGAGACGTCGCCCTTGCCGCTCTGCGGGTCGACCTTCCAGCCCTGCTCGGCGATCCAGTTGAGGAACGCCACGTCCTGGGTGTTGCCGAGCTGCGGGGTGGCGATCCTCTTGCCCTTGACGTCGGCCAGGGTCTTGATCTTCTTCGGGTTCACGACCAGCTTGACGCCGCCGGAGGCCGAGCCCCCCACGATCCGCAGGCTCTTGCCCTGGGACTTCACATAGCCGTTGACCGCCGGCGAGGGGCCGATGAAGCCGATGTCGATCGAACCGGCGTTGAGCGCCTCGATCTCGGAGGGCCCGGCGTTGAAGGTGGAGGCGGCCAGCCTGGTGCCGCCCAGCTCCTTCTGGATGATGCCTTCCCGGTCGCCGACCAGGGCGGTCGCGTGCGTGAGGTTCGGGAAGTACCCGACCTTCACGGTGTCGAGCCCGTCGATCTTCTTGCCCTTGGCGGCGGGAGCGACCTGGTCGTCCTTCGCCTGGGAGCCGTAGCCGCAGGCGGTGAGCGCCAGGGCCAGAAGCGGCAGGGCGGCAACGGCGGCGAGGCGGCGGCGGACGGTGGTGCGGGGTGCTGGCACGGGAGGCTGTCCTCTCGTCGGCCCGGTCGGCGCGTCAGGTGGGACGCGGCCGGGTCGTCGGCGGTCTTCGTCGGTGGTGGGCGGTGTCGGCGCGCGAGCGGCGGGCCGGCGGCAATTCAGTCATCCCGCACATCGCGCCACCCCGCCCGTGCCCGCGCCGAGGGCGCCGCTGCCGACGCGGCCGCCCTCCTTGGCGAAGGTCCGGAAGATGTCGGTCATGTCAGAAGTCCCAGCCGTCGTCGTCGCCCTCGTCCCTGACCGGCTCCGGCGACGCGAACGACTCGCCGACCATGCCCGCGGTGAGCGTGGTCCCGTCGGCCGGGTCGATCAGGATGAACGCGCCGGTGCGGCGGGAGTCGGCGTACGAGTCGAGCGGCAGCGCCTCCGCCGTACGGATCTTGACGCGGCCGATGTCGTTCGCGACCAGCCGGCCCGGGTGCGGGTGCAGCGAGAGGTCGTCGAGGGTCAGCCGGGACGGGATGTCCTTGACGATCGCCTTGACCGTGCGGGTGCCGTGCTTGAGCAGCACGCGGTGGCCCACGGTGAGCGGCTCGTCGGCGACGTGGCAGACGGTCGCCTCGACGTCCTGGGTGGTCGCGGGGGCGTCCTTGCTCGGCACGATCAGGTCGCCGCGCGAGACGTCGACGTCGTCCTCCAGCAGGAGGGTCACCGACTGGGTCGTCCAGGCCACGTCGACCGGCTTGCCCAGCAGGTCGATGCCGGAGATGCGCGTCGTGCGACCCGAGGGCAGCACGGTGACCTCCTCGCCGACGCGGAAGGTGCCGGCCGCGATCTGGCCCGCGTAGCCCCGGTAGTCCGGGTGCTCGGCGGTCTGCGGCCGGATCACGTACTGCACGGGCAGCCGGGCGTGGCAGTGGCTCAGGTCGTGGCTGACCGGGACCGTCTCCAGGTGCTCCAGGAAGGTCGGGCCGCCGTACCAGTCCATGTTCGCGGACGGGTCCACCACGTTGTCGCCGGCCAGAGCCGAGATCGGGATCGCGGTGATCTCCGGGACGCCGAGTTCGAGCGCGTACGCCGTGAACTCCTCGGCGATCGCGGCGAACACGGACTCCGCGTAGTCGACGAGGTCCATCTTGTTGACGGCGAGCACCACGTGCGGAACGCGCAGCAGCGCGGCGATCGCCGCGTGCCGGCGGGTCTGCTCGACGACTCCGTTGCGGGCGTCGACCAGGATCACCGTGAGCTCGGCGGTGGACGCGCCGGTCACCATGTTCCGGGTGTACTGCACGTGGCCCGGGGTGTCGGCCAGGATGAACCGCCTGCGCGGGGTGGCGAAGTAGCGGTACGCCACGTCGATCGTGATGCCCTGCTCGCGCTCGGCCCGCAGCCCGTCGGTGAGCAGCGCCAGGTCGGGAGCCTCCTGGCCGCGATTGCGGGAAGCGTGCTCGACGGCCTCCAGCTGGTCGGCGAGGACGGACTTGGAGTCGTGCAGCAGCCGGCCCACCAGCGTGGACTTGCCGTCGTCGACGGACCCGGCGGTCGCGAAGCGCAGCAGGGTGGTGGCCGAAAGCTGCTCGGCCAGCTGCTCGGTGGTGCTGGTCATCTCTAGAAGTACCCTTCGCGCTTGCGGTCTTCCATCGCGGCCTCGGACAGCTTGTCGTCGGCTCGGGTCGCGCCCCGCTCGGTGAGCCGGGAGGCGGCGATCTCGGCGATCACGGCGTCCAGCGTGGTGGCGTCGGAGTCGACGGCACCGGTGCAGGACATGTCGCCGACGGTGCGGTAGCGGATCAGCCGCTTCTCGGTCGTCTCCGACTCCTTCGGGCCGCCCCACTCGCCCGCGGTCAGCCACATGCCCGCGCGCCGGAACACCTCGCGCTCGTGGGCGAAGTAGATCTGCGGCAGCTCGATGCCCTCGCGCTGGATGTACTGCCAGACGTCCAGCTCGGTCCAGTTGGAGAGCGGGAAGACGCGGACGTGCTCGCCGGGTGCGTGGCGGCCGTTGTAGAGCTGCCACAGCTCGGGGCGCTGCCGGCGCGGGTCCCACTGCGAGAACTCGTCGCGGAGGCTGAACACCCGCTCCTTGGCGCGGGCCTTCTCCTCGTCACGGCGGCCGCCGCCGAACACCGCGTCGAAGCGGTGCTGCTGGATGGCCTCGGTCAGCGGCACGGTCTGCAGCGGGTTGCGGGTGCCGTCGGGGCGCTCGCGCAGCTTTCCGGCGTCGATGTACTCCTGCACGGACGCGACGTGCAGCCGCAGCCCGTGCTTCTCGACCGTACGGTCGCGGTACTCGATGACCTCGGGGAAGTTGTGCCCCGTGTCCACGTGCAGCAGCGTGAACGGCACCGGTGCCGGCGCGAACGCCTTGAGCGCCAGGTGCAGCATGACGATGGAGTCCTTGCCGCCGGAGAACAGGATCACCGGCCGCTCGAACTCGCCCGCCACCTCGCGGAAGATGTGCACGGCCTCGGACTCGAGCGCGTCGAGGTGGGAGAGCGCGTACGGGCTGTCGGTGCCCTCATGACGGGTGGCAACGGTTGTCACAGGAGACCCCTTTCGGTGAGCAGCGCGTGGACCGCCGCGGCGGACTCCTGCACGGTCTGGTTCTGGGACTCGATCCGCAGATCGGGCGACTCGGGCTCCTCGTACGGGTCGTCGACCCCCGTCAGCCCGCTGATCTCGCCGGCCGCCTGCTTGGCGTACAGCCCCTTCACGTCGCGCACCGAGCACACCTCCACCGGAGTGGCGACATGCACCTCGACGTAGGCGGTGCCCTCCTGCTGGTGGCGCTTGCGCACGGCCTCGCGGCTGTCCGCGTACGGAGCGATGACCGGGACGAGCGCCAGCACGCCGTTCGACGCCAGCAGTTCGGCGACGAAGCCGATCCGCTGCACGTTGATGTGCCGGTCCTCGCGGCTGAAGCCGAGGCCCGCCGAGAGGAACTCACGGATCTCGTCGCCGTCGAGCAACTCGACCCGCTTGCCCTCGGCGCGCAGCCGGCCCGCCAGCTCGTGGGCGATGGTGGTCTTGCCGGCGCTCGGCAGACCCGTGAGCCAGATCGTGGCTCCGGTCACGTCGTTCTCCCAAGAAATCTGTTCGGTCGTCATCAGCCGTGCAGCCCGCATTCCGTCTTGCCCCGCCCTGCCCAGCGGCCGGCGCGTGCGTCCTCGCCCTCCAGCACCCGGCGGGTGCAGGGCGCGCAGCCGACGGAGGCGTAACCATCCATGAGCAGCGGGTTGGTGAGCACGCCGTGCTCGGCGACGTACGCGTCCACGTCATCCTGCGTCCAGCGGGCGATCGGCGAGATCTTGACCTTCTGCCGCTTCTCGTCCCAGCCGACGACCGGGGTGTTCGCCCGGGTCGGGGACTCGTCGCGGCGCAGGCCGGTCGCCCACGCGGCGTAGCGGGTCAGGCCCTCTTCGAGGGGCTTGACCTTGCGCAGGGCGCAGCACAGGTCGGGGTCGCGGTCGTGCAGCTTGGGGCCGTACTCGGCGTCCTGCTCGGCCACGGTCTGGCGCGGCGTGAGCGTGATGACGTTGACGTCCATGACGGCGTCCACGGCGTCACGCGTGCCGATGGTCTCCTCGAAGTGGTAGCCGGTGTCGAGGAAAACTACGTCGACAGGGCTGCCGCCCGCGAAGACCCGGGACGCGAGATGCGCGACGACCGCGTCCTCCATGGAGGAGGTGACGCAGAAGCGCTTGCCGAAGGTGTCGGCGGCCCACTTCAGGATCTCGAGTGCCGAGGCGTCCTCCAGCTCGCGGCCCGCCCGCTCGGCCAGCGACTTGAGGTCCTGATCGGTCGGAATCGTCGTCATATCGCTTCCCCTCCACCGTCGTTGCGCTGAACTCCACGGGACAGCAGCCCGAGGAACTTCAGCTGGAAGGCTCGATTGCACGCCGCGCATTCCCAGGCGCCGTGGCTGCCTTCGACTGCTTCACTGGGCCGAAGGTCCTCGTCCCCGCAGTACGGGCAGTAGAAGGGGGCGGCCCGCTCGCTCATGACAGGGCCTCCTCGGAGGCACGCGCCGCCCAGGTCGCGAAGCGCTCGCCCTCCTCGCGCTCCGCCTCGAAGCGCTTGAGGACCCGCTCCACGTAGTCGGGCAGCTCGTCGGAGGTGACCTTCAGACCGCGGACCTTGCGGCCGAAGGCGGGCTCCAGGCCCAGCGCGCCGCCCAGGTGGACCTGGTAGCCCTCGACCTGGTTGCCCTCGTCGTCCAGGACCAGCTGGCCCTTGAGACCGATGTCCGCGACCTGGATACGCGCACAGGCATTGGGGCAGCCGTTGATGTTGATGGTGAGGGGCTGGTCGAACTCGGGCAGCCGGCGCTCCAGCTCGTCGATCAGCGTGGAGCCGCGGCCCTTCGTCTCGACGATGGCGAGCTTGCAGAACTCGATGCCGGTGCAGGCCATCGTGCCCCGCCGGAACGGCGACGGCTTGACCTGGAGGTCCAGCGCCTCCAGTCCGGAGACGAGGGAGTCGACCTGGTCCTCGGCGACGTCGAGCACGATCATCTTCTGCTCGACGGTGGTGCGCAGCCGCCCGGAGCCGTGCGCGGCCGCCAGCTCGGCGATCTTGGTGAGGGTGGCGCCGTCGACGCGTCCCACGCGCGGCGCGAAGCCGACGTAGAAGCGGCCGTCCTGCTGGCGGTGGACGCCGACGTGGTCGCGCCAGTGCTCGACGGGCTGCTCGGGAGCGGGGCCGTCGACCAGCTTGCGCTGCAGGTACTCGTCCTCCAGCACCTGACGGAACTTCTCGGCGCCCCAGTCGGCGACGAGGAACTTCAGGCGGGCGCGGTTGCGCAGGCGGCGGTAGCCGTAGTCGCGGAAGATCGAGATGACGCCTTCCCAGGCGTCCGGGACCTCCTCCAGCGGGACCCAGGCACCCAGGCGAACACCCAGCTTGGGGTTGGTGGACAGGCCGCCGCCCACCCACAGGTCGAAGCCGGGGCCGTGCTCGGGGTGGTTCACCCCGACGAAGGCGACGTCGTTGATCTCGTGCGCCACGTCCAGGAGCGGGGAGCCGGAGATCGCGGTCTTGAACTTGCGCGGCAGGTTGGAGAAGTCCTTGTTGCCGACGAACCGGCGGTGGATCTCGTCGATCGCCGGGCTGCCGTCGACGATCTCGTCCTCGGCGATACCGGCCACCGGAGAGCCGAGGATCGTGCGCGGGGTGTCGCCGCACGCCTCGGTCGTCGACAGGCCGACGGCCTCCAGCCGGCGCCAGATCTCCGGGACGTCCTCGATGCGGATCCAGTGGTACTGGACGTTCTGCCGGTCGGTGAGGTCGGCGGTGCCGCGCGCGAACTCCTGCGAGATCTCGCCGATGACGCGCAGCTGCTCGGTGGTCAGCCGGCCACCGTCGATGCGCACCCGCAGCATGAAGAACTCGTCGTCCAGCTCCTCCGGCTCCAGGATCGCCGTCTTGCCGCCGTCGATCCCGGGCTTGCGCTGGGTGTACAGGCCCCACCAGCGCATACGGCCGCGCAGGTCGGCGCCGTCGATGGAGTCGAAACCGCGGTGGGCGTAGATCGTCTCAATGCGTGTCCGCACATTGAGACCGTCGTCGTCCTTCTTGGTCTGCTCGTTGCCGTTGAGCGGCGTGTGGTGCCCCATGGCCCACTGGCCCTCGCCGCGGTGGCGTCCGGTCTTGCGTCGGGGCGTCGCGGGGGCGGGCTTTTCGGGGGTGGCGGCCATGGCGGTATGTCCTTCGAGACTGCAGGAGGGCGGCTCTGAGCTGCACACTCGCGACGAGGGCGCGACGGTGCGCAGGGCGGGGTGAAGAAGGGGGAAAGCGCGGCTGTGCTGGGCTGTCAGCAGGCCGGACAGATGGCGCTGGACATGCGGCCGAGGTCGACGTGCCGCCGACTCACCAAGGCAATTCCAGTGCTAGACATGACGGAAGCGTGGCATGGGAGTTTGGACTCAGTCCACCGACATCCAAAATGTGGACAACGCTGTCCCGCATCGCGAGACGGTGTGTCGTGGGTCACCGTGGAGCGTGCGTTCAGACGCCGGCGCCGGGCCAGGGGCCGGGGGCCGCCACGTCGTCCGCCTCCTCCTCGACCTTGGTGTCGAAGACCGTGAAGCCGCGGCGCAGATAGTTGTCCATCGCGTGCGGGCCGTCCTTGGAGCAGGTGTGCAGCCACACCCGCTTGGTCCGCGGCAGGCCCGGCCAGCGTTCGGCGAGGTCCCAGGCCCGGGCGACGCCGTACGACAGCAGGTGCCCACCGATCCGCCGGCCGCGGAAGGCCGGGATCAGCCCGAAGTAGACGATCTCCACGGCACCGTCGTCCTGCGCCTCCAGCTCGACGTAGCCGGCCGGGGTCCCGCGGTCGTACGCCACCCACGTCTCGACGCCCGGGCGGTCCAGCCAGTCCTGCCAGGCGGCGTAGGTCATGCCCAGCCGGTCCGTCCAGCGGATGTCCCCGCCGACGGCCGTGTAGAGGAAGCGGCTGAACTCGGGGGAGGGGACCTCGGCCCGCACGATCCGTATGTCCCCGTCGGGCGCCGACGCGGGCCGCTGATCGTCGGGCGAGGTCTGCTCCAGGGACCAGGTGGTCACAGTGATGCTCATGCGCGCCAGACAATCACGGAGACGAGATCCGTCCAAGCGCCGGCCGGCCCGTCGCGGGGCCGGGTGGGCCGGCGACCGGCGCGTGGCATCGGCCGGGTGGGCCGTCTGCGGTCACGCGTCGTCGGCCGGTCATGCGTCGTCGGCCGGGCGGGCCGAGCGGGCCCGGCGTACCGCGGGGGCCGTCGAGTGCGGCAGCAGGTCGCCCGGTCGCTCCGGCATCACCACCTCCACCTCCAGCTCCTCGGCGAACCGGTAGGGCCGGTGCGCCAGCACCTGCGCGAGATGGCGCCGCAGCCGCGACATCTCCGCCCGCACCGTCACCGTCCGCGTCCGGTCCTCGAAGAGGTCCTCCGCCAGCTGTGCCGCGCTGCGCCCGTCCCGGTGCAGCGCCAGCAGGTACAGCAGCTCGGCATGGCGCGGACTGAGCTCGTACGCCCAGCTGCCGAAGCCGCCCGACACCCGCACCGACGGCCGCCGCGGCCTGCTCAGGTCCAGCACCACCCGGCCCGGCACCACGGGCCCGGCACCGTCCTCCACCCGCACCAGCCAGCCGCCGGGCAGCGGCTCCACCGCACACATTCCCAGCGACGGCAGCCACAGCCGCCCCGCGCGCACCGACTTGGGCAGCGCCAGCCTGCCCGGCGGAGCCATGCCCGTCACCGCGGCCGGCCAGCCGTTGGCGTCCACCGCCAGGGCCCGGCCGCCGATCCGCCCCAGCAGCGGCGCCGCCGCGCTGCGCAGCCGGTCCAGCGTCTCGTGGTGGCGGTTGCGCAGCTCGGCCTCGGCGAGCCTGGTCACCGAGGTGACGAGGGCGAGCGTGGCCGGATGCATCGTGGACAGCGGTCCGCTGATGTCGACGACGCCGATCAGCTTCCCGTCGCGCGGATCGGTGACCGGGACGCCCGCGCAGGTCCAGGTGTGGTGGGTGGAGACGAAGTGCTCGGCCGAGTGCACCTGGACCGGACGACGGGTCACGAGGGCGGTGCCGACGCCGTTCGTGCCGACCACGCCCTCGGACCAGTCAGCGCCCAGGACGAAGCCGTGCCCGTCCCCCTTGCGCAGTACGGCCGTGCTGCCCTCGCGCCACAGCAGCCGGCCTTCCGCGTCCGAGACCACCATGATGTGCTGCGCCGCGTCCGCGATGGACACCAGTCCGTCCCGGAGCACCGGCAGGACCTCCAGCAGGGGTGACGTCAGCCGGCGGCGTTCGATCTCCTCCAGCGGCAGCACCCCGGCCCTGCGGTCCTTGTCGGGGTCCACCCCGCCGCGCAGCATCCGCTGCCAGGACTCGTCGATGTCCGTGCGCGGGCCCACCTGCGGCCGGCGGCCGGCGAGCGCCGCGTCCCGTACGCCCTTCAGCAGCCGGAGGGCCTCAGCGGTGTCCATGGCCGCGAGCCTCGCGAGGTCGAGCGATGTGTTCTGCACTGGGTCCTCCTCGATGACGCCAGCGTCCGGAGCGGGGGGTGGCCTGGGGCGTGCCCGGCCATCCTCCCCCGCCTCGGGCACAGCGCGCCGCCATATGCCACACAAGGATGCAACCCTTTGCAACCGTCGCGAACGGGCGTGCGCATGTACGAAGGTGACGGAACACCGGTCCGCCGGTGCGGGTGGTGCCGTGTCGGCGCAGCACCACCCACACACGTCACGGGCGCGGACCGTCGCACCACGGTCCGCGCCCGTTCGACGTCACACCACGGCCCGCGCCCGCTCCACCACCGACGCCAGGTCCAGCGAGTGCGGCAGCGTCCCGAACGCCGCCCCCCAGTCACCGCCCAGCCGCGAGGCGCAGAACGCGTCGGCGACCTCCGGCGGCGCCCACCGCACCAGCAGCGATCCCTGCAGCACCAGCGCCATGCGCTCGACCAGCCGCCGCGCCCGCGCCTCGACGCCGTCCAGATCCGCGAGCTCGGTGAGCAGGTCCTTGATCGCCGCGTCCAGCCGGTGGTCCGCGCCCCGTGCCGTGCCGACCTCCTGGAGGAAGGCGTTCAGCGCCTGCGGCTCCCTCTGGAGCGCGCGCAGCACGTCCAGCGCCTGGACGTTGCCCGAGCCCTCCCAGATCGAGTTGAGCGGTGACTCGCGCAGCAGCCGGGGCATGCCCGACTCCTCCACGTAGCCGTTGCCGCCCAGGCACTCCAGGGCCTCGGCCACCAGCGGCGTGCACCGCTTCGTCACCCAGTACTTGGCTGTGGGCACCGCGATACGCAGGAACGCCCGCTCCTCCTCGGAGCCAGTGCTCTGGACGGAGTCCTCTGCCGCGGCCAGCCGCAGTCCGAGCGTCGTCGCCGCCTCCGACTCCAGCGCCAGGTCGGCCAGCACATTGCGCATCAGCGGCTTGTCGACGAGCAGCCCGCCGAAGGCGCTGCGGTACGTCGCGTGGTGCACGGCCTGCGCCACGGCCTGCCGCATGAGCGCGGCGGAGCCGAGGACGCAGTCGAGCCGGGTCGCGGCCACCATCTCGATGATGGTGGGGACCCCGCGGCCCTCGTCGCCGACCCGCCTGGCCCAGGTGCCGTCGAACTCGACCTCGCTGGACGCGTTGGAACGGTTGCCGAGCTTGTCCTTGAGCCGCTGGATCCGGAAGACGTTGCGCGTCCCGTCCTGAAGGACCCGCGGCACCAGGAAGCAGGTCAGTCCCCCCGCGGCCTGCGCCAGCACCAGGAAGCCGTCGCTCATCGGCGCGGAGCAGAACCACTTGTGACCGGTCAGCACGTACTCGCCGTCGGCGGCCAGCGGCTCGGCGCGTGTGGTGTTCGCGCGCACGTCGCTGCCGCCCTGCTTCTCGGTCATGCCCATCCCGAACAGCGAACCGGCCTTCTCGGCAGCCGGACGCAGCCCCTCCTCGTACACCGTCGACGTCAGCCGCGGCTCCCACACCGCGGCGAGCGCCGGATCCGTGCGCAGGGCGGGCACCGAGGCGTGGGTCATCGACAGGGGGCAGCCGTGGCCGGCCTCGGCCTGGGTCCACACCAGGAATCCGGCGGCACGGCGCACATGCCCGGCCGGGCGGCCCCAGGCGTTCACCAGGCCGGCCGAGACGCCGTGGCCCAGCAGCCGGTGCCAGGCCGGATGGAAGTCGACCTCGTCGATCCGGTTCCCGTACCGGTCGTGGGTGCGCAGTTTCGGTGGGTTCTCGTTGGCCTGCGTCCCCCATTCCTGGGCCTGCGCCGAGCCGGCCGTCTGCCCGAGGGCGGACAGCTCCTCGCGGACCTCGTCCCGGAGCTCTGGGGCGACGTGCCGTTCGACCGCTTCCGCCAGAGCGCGGTCGGCGCTGTAGACGTCGTACCCCACCAGGGGCGGAGCCTGGTTGGTCACTGTGTGGGTGCTGTCTGCCATGCCGATACGGTAAGGAGGTGCAGGCAGCAAATGAAACACCCGAGCGGCCCCATGGGCGGCTCCACCGAGCCCGAGTCCTCTACCGCAACGTCTCCAAGCGGAAGATGACATGGCTGCTGCTCAAGGACACCGTCAATTCCTGCATCGAGTACCGCATCCTGGGCCTGGCCGCCGAGGCGGCGTTCTTCACGCTGCTGTCGGTGCCGCCGCTGATGCTCGGCCTCCTCGGCCTGCTCGGCTACATCGACGACTGGACCGACACCACCACCGTCGCCTCCATCGAGGAGAACATCCTCACCGCCGTCGGCACCGTGCTCTCCGACCGCGGGGTCAACGACATCGCCAAGCCGCTGCTGGAGGACGTCACCAAGGGCGGCAGGCCGGACCTCATCTCCATCGGTTTCGCGATCGCGCTCTGGTCCGGCTCCCGCGCGGTCAACGTCTTCATCGACACCATCACCGTCATGTACGGGCTGGACGGGCAGCGCGGCATCGTCGCGACCAGGCTGCTGGCGTTCCTGCTCTACATCATCGCCCTGCTGATCGGCGCGGTGGTGCTGCCGCTCGCCGTCGTGGGCCCGGACCGGGTGGTGGAGCTGATGCCGTGGGGCACGGAAGTGGTCGAGGTCCTGTACTGGCCGGTGGTGATCCTGCTCTCCATCGCCTTCCTCACCACCCTCTACCACGTGTCCGTGCCCGTGCGGTCGCCCTGGGTGGAGGACGTGCCGGGCGCACTCGTGGCGCTCGGGATGTGGGTGCTCGGCAGCTTCCTGCTGCGCATCTACCTGACCAGTACCGTCGAGGGCCCCACGATCTACGGCTCGCTGGCCGCCCCCATCGCCTTCCTGTTGTGGATAGGGATCTCCGCCTTCGCCGTCCTCGTCGGCGCGGCGGTCAACGCCGCCATCGACCGCGTCTGGCCCTCGGTCGCGACGGCCGCGGCCCGCGCGGCCAATGAGCGCGCCCGCGCCGCGCACGCCGCCGAACTGCTCGCGCGGGCGAGGGCGGCCCATGTGTACGAGGACGACGAGGACGAGGACGAGGGCGGCGGCGACATGCCGTCCGAGTTCCCCGAGCGCTGGTCGAAGTTCCTGCCGCCGGACGACGTGAGGTCGCGCCTGCACACCGGGCGGGACAACGGCAGGGACCAGGTTCGCGACAACGGCAGGGACAGCGGCGGGGACAACGGTCGGGACCACGCCCGCGGCAAGGGGGGCGACGGCCGCGAGTGACGGCCCGGGCAGCGTCCTATCCTCGGTCGTATGTACCAGGAACGGTCCTCACGGCTGGACGGCGCCGTCGTCTGGACCAGGACCGCCGGAGGCGGCGACGGCCCGGTGCATCCGGTGCTCCCCGACGGCTGCATGGACCTGCTGTGGAACGGGGGACGGCTGCTCGTCGCAGGCCCCGACACCACCGCGCACACCCCTGATGGCGGGGCCGGGACGCTCTGGGCGGGCCTGCGTTTCGCGCCCGGCGCCGCGCCCGCGTTCTTCGGCGTCCCGGCTCGCGAACTGCGCGACCGGCGGGTGGAGCTGGCCGATCTGTGGGGCGCGGCGACGGCGCGCCGGCTCGCCGAACGTGTCGCCGAGGCCGCCGGCCCGGCCGCCGGACTGGAGGCCGTGGCGCTCGCCCGTGCCGCCCGCACCCCGCCGCCGGACCCGCTGCTCGCACGGGTCGTCGGCCATCTGGACGCGGGCGGCACCGTCGCGGCCGCGGCGGACGCGGCCGGACTCGGTGCCCGGCAGCTCCACCGCCGCTCCCTGGACGCCTTCGGCTACGGCCCCAAGACACTCGCCCGCATCCTGCGGCTCCAGCGCGCGCTCACGCTGGTCCGCCGGGACGTCCCCTACGCCGAGGCGGCGCTCGCGGCGGGCTGCGCCGACCAGGCGCACCTGGCCCGGGAGATGCGCGCCCTCGCCGGGATCACTCTCAGCGCCTACGCGGCGTCGGCGAAGAGGGAGACCCCCATGCCGTCCGGATCGAGCACGACCGCGTAACGCTGCCCCCACACCGCGTCCCACGGCTTGAGGTGTCCCCGGTATCCGGCGGAGACCAGCTCGTCGTAGACCGCGTCGACCTCGGCGGGGCTCTCGCACCGGAAGCAGAGCCCGGTCCGGTCGCCGCCGGACGGGGCGGTCCAGCCGTGATCGAAGGAGCGGACGGTCTCCTCGGTGTCCCACAGCACCCGCAGTCCGCTGGGCAGCGTCGCCTCCGCGTGCGGGGCGGAGTCCGCGCCGGCGGGGACGTCCAGGCCGAGGCGGCGGTAGAAGGCGAGGGAGGCGGCCATGTCGGAGACGACGAGGCCGACGGCATCGAGTCGTGGAGTCATGCCGTCACGGTAGGGCGGCCGGGACGCGGCGGTCTTGAACGAATCGGACGCCGCACGCCGACGCCGGGCGCGGACGCCGCACGCCGACGCCGGGCGCGGACGCCGCACGCCGACGCCGGGCGCGGACGCCGCACGCCGGCCGCGGACGCCGCCGTCCCGAAGGCATCGGACGCCGACCGGTGGCCGCAGCGGTCCCGAACACGTACCCCCGGCCCCGCGGCGGGGTGCCGGTGTCACGAATTCGTAAGGCGGCACCGTCGATCAGCGGCACCGGGGGCGAGGACACTGGCCCTATGCACACCATTCTGGTCGTCGACGACGATCCCACCGTCGCCGAGGTGGTCACCGGCTATCTGGAACGCGCCGGTTTCGCCGTGGACCGCGCGGCCGACGGGCCCCAGGCGCTCCGGCTCGCCGCCGGGCGCAGGCCCGACCTCGTCGTGCTGGACCTGATGCTTCCGGGCATGGACGGCCTGGAGGTGTGCCGCAGGCTGCGGGCCGAGGGGACGGTCCCGCCCGTACCGGTGATCATGCTGACCGCCCGCGGCGACGAGGACGACAGGATCCTCGGGCTTGAGATAGGGGCGGACGACTACGTGACCAAGCCGTTCAGCCCGCGCGAGCTGGTGCTGCGTGTCGAGTCCGTGCTGCGCCGGGGCAGCGTGGCGGGGGAGCGGCGGGGCGGTCCGGTGCTCGCGGCCGGGGGCATCGAACTGGACCCGGCGGCCCGGCGCGCGGTCAAGGACGGCCGCGAACTGGCCCTGACCCTGCGCGAGTTCGACCTGCTCGCCCACCTGATGCGGCACCCGGGGGAGGCGATCGGCCGGGAGCGGCTGATGCAGGAGGTGTGGGGCTGGGAGTTCGGCGACCTGTCCACCGTCACCGTCCATGTGCGACGGCTGCGCGGAAAGATCGAGGACGACCCGGCCCGGCCGCGCCTCATCCAGACCGTGTGGGGCGTGGGCTACCGCTTCGACGTGCCCGAGGAGGACTGACCGCCGTGCGGGACATGCTGCTCATCGCGCTGTACGCCCTCCTGGGCGCCGCAGCGGCCGGCGTCGCTGGCGCCCTGGTCCTGCGGGTCCTGCGGCACCGCTCCGTCGCCGTCTCACTGACCGTCGTCGCCGCCGTCACCGTCACGGCGATGCTCGCGGGGACGCTCGCGGTCGCCCAGGCCATGTTCCTGTCGGCGCACGACCTCACCGTCGTCACCATGGTCGTGGCCATGGCCGCGGTCGTCTCGCTCGCCACGGCGCTGCTGCTGGGCCGCTGGGTCGTCGCCCGCAGCCGCGAACTCGCCCGGGCGGCACGCTCCTTCGGCGACGGCGGCTCCTTCGCCGCACCGGGCGGACCGTCGACCGCCGAACTCGACGAGCTCAGCCGGGAGCTGGCCGCCACCAGCGAGCGGCTCGCCGCCTCCCGGGAGCGCGAGCGCGCCCTGGAGACCTCCCGGCGCGAGCTCGTCGCCTGGATCTCCCACGACCTGCGCACCCCGCTCGCCGGGCTGCGTGCCATGTCGGAGGCGCTGGAGGACGGCGTCGTCCAGGACCCGGAGCGGTACTTCCGCCAGATCCGCACCGAGGTCGACCGGCTGAACGCCATGGTCGGCGACCTGTTCGAACTTTCCCGCATCCACGCCGGTGCGCTGTCCCTCACCCCGACCCGGATGTCCGTGTACGACCTGGTCGGCGAGGCGCTCGCGGGCGCCGACCCGCTGGCCCGCGAGTGCGGCGTGCGCCTGGTCGGGGACGGCGTGGAGCCGCTGCCCGTCGAGGTCGACGGCAAGGAGATGACCCGGGTCCTCGCCAATCTCCTGGTCAACGCGATCCGCCGGACCCCCGCCGACGGGACGGTCGCGGTGGCCGCCGAACGCCGCGAGGACTGGGTGGTCCTGTCCGTCACCGACGGCTGCGGCGGCATCCCCGAGGAGGACCTGCCCCGGGTGTTCGACACGGGTTGGCGCGGCTCCCCGGCCCGTACGCCTCCGGCCGGTGCGGGCCTCGGCCTCGCGATCGTCCGCGGCATCGTCGAGGCGCACTCCGGCCGCGCCGACGTGCGCAACGTGTCGGGCGGCTGCCGCTTCGAGGTGTCGCTGCCGACCACGGCGGCGACCGGGTAGCCGGGCCGGGCGGAACGCGCCCGGCGGACACGTCGCCGTGCCCCGGTGACCTCTACGGCCGAGAGCAGCATTCGGCTCGACGACGGCCTGGGCCGCCTCGCGTTGCCGGACCTCCTCGGGCCCCGAACAGCACCGGTTCGCGGGCCACTTCCGCGCCCTGGACGAGGCCGAGCCGACGGTGCTCGTCCTCCGGGCGGGCGGTCAGCCGCAGCTCGACCGCTGAGCGGCGGCCCGGCGCGTAGGAAGGGTCCCGCCGGGGCAGGGACTCGGCGACGCACGGTGCCGAGGACCCGAGTGGAGGCGCAATGGCGTACGACGGATGGCAGTTCCTGGACGACCGCGGCCGCCTGGCCGCCGCGCCGCGCACTCCGGCGCGGATCACCGCCTACATACAGGCGGGGGCCGCCCTGCACGACCACGGCTTACGGCCGACGGGCCTGTTCGGCTCCGCCCACGACGGCGCCGAGGCCGACCCGGCCAAGGCCGGCCGGCTGCCGCTCGGCGGCGTCGACTACCTCGGCCGGGGTCCCGGACTGAGCGCCGACGACGTCCTGCGCACCGCGCCCGACCTGGTCGTGGCGGTGGCGTACGGCTCCGACCAGGTCTACGGTCTGGACCCCGACACGGCCAAGCACCTGGAGGAGCGGGTTCCGTTCGTCGTCCTGGACGTCGGGCAGGGGCGTTCGTTCGACGGGACACGGGAGCGGTTCGGCGCGCTGGCCGCCTCGCTCGGCTCCGGCGAGGACGCCACGGCGGCGGCCGGACTGACCGGCGCGCGCGAGCGGTTGCGCGCGGCGGCCGGCCGGGCGCCCGGGGCCCGCGTGCTCGCGCTGTCGCCCGCCGACGACGACCGCGTGCACCTGGCCAGGCCCACCGCGTGGCCCGACCTGCGGGCCCTCGCGGACCACGGAGTGCGCATGGCCGCGCCGGGCGCCGGTCCGGGCGTCAACTGGTCCACGGCCGACTGGACGGCGGCCGAGCGGCTGGAGCCCGACGTCGTGCTCGTGGACGTACGCGCCAATGCCGTGCCGCAGAACCGCCTGTCGCGGTCCGATGGCTGGCGGGTCGTCAGCGCACGCTCGCGCGTCGTGCCGTGGAATCCGGAACTCGCCTTCAGCGCCCGAGCCCACGCCGAATTCTTCACCGCGGTCGCCGAGGCGTTGGAGGCGTGAGCGGCCCGACCCCCGTCGCAACCGCCCGCCCGCGCACGGCACTCTATGGGGTGTGACCTCCACCTTCCCGCACCAGACGCAACCGCCCCTCACCCCAGGCCACATGATCGTGTGCGGCGACGACACCCTGGCGCACCGGCTCGCCGCCGAGCTGCGCGATGTCTACCGGGAGCGGGTCACCCTCGTCGTGCCCGCGGTGGGGTCGTCGAGAGGTTCCGAGCCGTCGTTGCCGGGCAGGGTCAGGGGCTCGGCGCTGTTCGGGCGGGTGTCGGCCGCCATGACCCGCGCGGTCGCCCCGCCCGTCGCACCCGGCGACACCCCGCCGCCCGATCTCCCGCGCGTGCTGGAGACACCCCAGCTGGACGAGGACGTGCTGCTGGAGGCCGGGGTGGGCGACGCCGCCGCCCTGGCGCTCGTCCACGAGGACGACGAGACCAACATCCGGGCCGCGCTCGCCGCCCGCCGCCTCAACCCGCGTCTGCGGCTGGTGATCCGTCTCTACAACCGCAAACTCGGCCAGCACCTGGAGCAACTCCTCGACCAGGCCGCCGCCTTGGCCGACCCCGGTCTCGACCCCGACAAGCTGGACGCCTCCACGACCGTCCTGTCGGACGCGGACACCGCGGCACCCGCCCTTGCCGCGACCGCGGTCGCCGGGACGAGCAAGGTGGTCCGGGCCGACGGCCTCCTGCTGCGTGCCGTGGAACGCACCCCGCCCGCGCGGGGCGAGGTCGCCGACCCCGGGCTGTGCACCCTCGCGCTGCTCTCGTCCACCACCAACGACCCGGCCGGCGCGGAGGGTTCGGACCGCAGCGGACAGGACGGCCCCCGGCTGCTGCCCGACGACCGCAGCGTCGCGGAGGCCACCGGGCGCGGCACCGTCGTCCTGGAGGCCATCTCGCACTCGGCACCGGGCCGCGCTCCCGGACCGCTGTCCGGCCGGGGCGCACCGCTCGGCCGGCTGTTCTCACGGCGGCTGCGCTGGTCCCTCGCCGGGCTCGGCGCCGCCGTCGTCGGCCTCGGCGTCGCCACCTGGCTCACCACCGGCGACCATCCGCTGCACGCGGTCTACCTGATCCTGCTCGACCTGTTCGGCATGGGCGACCCCGCCCACGGAGCGGACCCCGACCGTCAGGTCCTCCAGCTCCTCACCGGGTTCGCCGGACTGCTGCTGCTGCCGCTCACCGTCGCGGCCGCGCTGGAGGCCCTCGGCACCTTCCGCAGCGCCTCCTCGCTGCGCCGGCCGCCGCGCGGGCTGTCCGGCCATGTCGTGCTGCTCGGTCTCGGCAAGATCGGCAGCAGGGTGCTGATGCAGCTGAGGGAGCTCGGCATCCCGGTGGTCTGCGTCGAGGAGGACCCCGAGGCGCGCGGCATCCCGCTGGTGCGGCGCCTGCGGGTGCCGACCGTGATGGGCGACGTGACCCAGGAAGGCGTGCTGGAGGCCGCGAAGATCCACCGGGCGCATGCCCTCCTCGCGCTCACCAGCGTCGACACGACGAACCTGGAGGCCGCCCTGTACGCGCGGTCCGCCAAGCCCGATCTGCGGGTCGCCCTGCGGATCTACGACGACGAGTTCGCCAGCGCCGTCTACCGCAGCCTGCGGTCCGCCCATCCGGGTGCCCTGACCCGCAGCCGCAGTGTGTCCACCCTGGCGGCCCCGGCCTTCGCGGGCGCCATGATGGGGCGTCAGATCCTGGGGGCCGTCCCGGTCGAGCGCAAGGTGCTGCTGTTCGCCGCCGTGGAGGTCGCCGGCCAGCCGCGGCTCGAAGGGCTGACGGTGGCGGAGGCGTTCCGGCCGGGCCGCTGGCGCGTGATCGCCCTGGACGCCGCATCTCCCGGGGACCGGCGCCCCGATCTGGCCACCGCCCGCCGCTCGGGTGAGGACGGCGCGGCCGGACTCGTCTGGGACCTGCATCCCGGCTATGTGCTGCGTGCCGAGGACCGGGTGGTCGTGGCGGCGACCCGGCGGGGGCTCGCCGAACTGCTGGGCAGGCGGCACCGCACGTCCGGCGGGCACCGCTGAACAAGCACCCCGTTTCACCGACCGCGGTGGACGAAAGGCGGCCACGGCGCTCACGCGCCGTGGCCACGGACTCCGCCCCCCGGGCGGACGTCGATACCGCGCGGGCTCCCTAGAAGCCGAACACCACGCCGTCGGCGCCTTCCTTGGCGCAGGTGTTGCCGAAGGTGTGGGCGAAGCCGACCCGCCTGCCGTCCCACACGCCGTCCGCGGTGACGGTCACCGGGTCCCACTGCTTCGTGCACATGACGCCGCTGCCGGCGCCGACGATCGACTCGAACCGGGCTCCGCCGGCGCGCAGTTCGGCGCAGGCGGCGCCGGGGTCGGGGTGGGTGCCGCTCGCCGTGGGCGCACAGCTGAGGGTGACCGCGCGGAGCACACTGCCGTTCAGGGCGTCGTCGCCGGCGGTCACGGTGAGCACCAGCGCGGAGGGGGCGTACAGGCTCTGCGTGCCGGTCGGTGCCGCGCCCGCGCTGCCCGTGCCGGGCGCGACGGCAATGCCGAGCGCCATGGTGGCGAGCACGAGACTTCTCGCGATGTACCGCATGTCGAACACTCCCTGGGTGGTGGTTTCGGAAATCGGACGGGGAAGCCGGAGCGGAGTCTTGCTCACCTCTCCCGAATGCGCTCGCGCCCCCGCACGGAACCGGTCACCCGGTGTGACCCGTCATGGGCAGGTTGTGACGGTGGTGGCCCCGCCGGCCAGCGGTTCAGTAAGCGACCGAAACGGCCGAAGAAAGACGTTCAGCTTGGTTGATCAAGAAAAGGTAAGGCGAACCGATACTTGAAGCGTTGATTGAAAGGCGGAATGGAATTCATGCCTTCGTCGCTCAGCGTTGGACTGTTCCACGGCTCCAGGGTTCACTGGGCAGGGGACCTGGGAGGTGCCATGGAACCGGTCGAAGCGCTGGACCGAGTCGCCTTTCTGCTGGAACGCACGCGTGCCGAGACCTATCGCGTACGGGCCTTCCGCACCGCCGCCGCGGCCCTCGCGGAGCTCGACCGCGACGAGATCGCCCGGCGGGCGGCGGACGGCACGCTGGTCCGGATCAAGGGTGTGGGTCCGAAGACCGCCAAGGTCGTCCAGGAGGCGCTGTCGGGCGGCACCCCGGCGTACCTGCAACGCCTGGAGGAGGAGGCCGCCCAGCCGCTCGCCGACGGCGGCGCCCGGCTGCGCGCGGCCCTGCGCGGCGACTGTCATCTGCACTCGGACTGGTCGGACGGCGGCAGCCCCGTCGAGGAGATGGGCCGCACGGCGGCGGAACTCGGCCACGAATGGGCCGTGCTCACCGACCACTCGCCGACCCTCACGGTCGCGCGCGGGCTGACCGCCGAGCGGCTGCTCGCCCAACTCGACCTGGTCGAGCGCCTCAACGAGGAATGGAAGCCCTTCCGGCTGCTCACCGGCATCGAATGCGACATCCTCCCCGACGGCACCCTCGACCAGGAGCCCGAACTCCTCGACCGCCTCGACCTGGTCGTCGCCTCCGTCCACTCCAAACTCCGCATGGACGCCCCGGCCATGACGCGCCGTATGCTCCGTGCCGTCGAGAACCCCCTCACCGACGTGCTCGGCCACTGCACCGGACGTCTCGTGACCGGCGGGCGGGGCACCCGGCCCGAGTCGCGGTTCGACGCCGACCGCGTCTTCGCCGCGTGCGCCGAGCACGGCACCGCCGTCGAGATCAACAGCCGCCCCGAACGCCGCGATCCGCCCCTGCGGCTGCTGCGCCGCGCCCTGGACGCCGGGGTCCTGTTCGCGATCGACACCGACGCACATGCACCCGGCCAGCTGGACTGGCAGATCATCGGCTGCTCGCGCGCGGAGGAGTGCGGCGTACCGGCGGAGCGGGTGATCAACACGTGGACGGCGGACCAGCTGACGGAGTGGACCCGCACCCGCAGGCCGCCGGACGGCGCCTGACGCGCCCGTCGGACGCGCCGGCACCCGTCAGACGCGCGGCCCCGGCGCCGCCCCGCCGGTCAGGTAGGCGACGATCATGTCCCCGAGCATGCGGCGGTGCCGCGTGCGGTGCTTGGCCGCCGTCAGGTCGCGGCCGAACAGCGCGTCGAACGTGTACTGGTTGGAGATCCGGAAGAAGCAGAAGGAACTGATCGCCATGTGGACGTCGGTGGCATCGGCCGTGGCGGTGAAGTGACCGCTCTCCCGGCCGGCCCGCAGGATCTTGGTGATGAGGTCCAGGGCGGGGGTGCCGAGGCTCGCGAGCACCGGCGACTTGCGGATGTGCTCGGCCTGGTGGATGTTCTCGATGCTCACCAGCCGGATGAAGTCCGGGTGCGCGTCGTGATGGTCGAAGGTCAGCTCGGCCAGGGTGCGGATCGCCTCGACCGGGTGGAGGTGGTCGACGTCGAGGGCGCGCTCGGCGGACCGCACTTCGGCGTAGGCGTTCTCCAGCACGGCGGTGTAGAGCTGTTCCTTGCTGCCGAAGTAGTAATAGATCATGCGCTTGGTGGTGCGCATGAGGGCCGCGATCTCGTCGACCCGGGCCCCGGTGTAGCCGCGCCGGGCGAACTCCCGCGTGGCGACGTCGAGGATCTCCGCCTTCGTCCGGTCGGCGTCCCGCTGACGCTCCCGGCCGGCCTGAGGTGCGGGATGCGAGGTCATGAGGCTCCACCGGTCGACGCGCTGACCCTTCATGGTAGGCGTACCGGCCCCGGCCACCCGAGGCCGGTACCCGGCCGGCTCGCTACGCGGCGCTGCGGTCCGGTGCGGGTGCGTGCTGGGCGACCAGCCGCACGGCCGCGTTCGGCAGACCGAAGCCGCGGTAGTCGCCGACCCGCTCGACGATCTCGAAGAAGACCTGCCCGACGGTCGCGGTGTACAAGTGGAGGAACTCCCCGCCCTCGTCCCGGTCGTACATCAACCCCAGCTCGCGCAGCTGCCGGTGGCGCTCCGGGCCGAGGTCGTAACGGGCTTCGAGGTCGTCGTAGTAGTTGTCCGGGATCGGCAGCAGCACGTCCGGCAGGGCGCGCAGCCGCCGCGCGACGGCCACGATGTCGCCGGTCGCCAGTGCCACGTGCTGCCGCGGCAGGTCCTTGTCCCCGAGGCGGGCGATGTTGAGCACCATCCGTACGGTCCCGGCCTCGTTCGACATGGCGCGGCTGTGGAGCAGCCCGTACGGGTCCGCGACGTCGAAGCTCTCGTGCGGGCGCAGGCCCAGGACGGCGCGGTGGAACAGGACGGCCTCGTCGAAGTGGTGCCACGGGTGGCTGAGTGCCACATGGTCGATGCCGGTGATCCCGCCGGCGGGCGGTGCCGCCCGGCTGGAGCCGGCGCGCCGGTCCGGGTGGTCCGGGTCCCCCGCGCGGCAGAAGAGCAGCCGCGTCCCGTCCGGCGCGGCGACGGCGTCCATGGGCGCCTCCCGCAGGGCGCGGCGCCGGGGCGGCGCGGGCGCCAGGAGAGAACGTGCCCGCTCGGCCGACGCCCCGGGGTCGGGAGACTCCAGGCCGATCGCGGCCAGGGAGGTGCCCGGGTCGCCGGGGTCCGCCCCGTTGAGCAGGATCCTCGCCGCACCCTGCTCCCACACCTCCACGGGCTCGGCCGCATGCCGGCCGGTACGGGAGAAGCCCAGACCGCCGAGCAGCGCACCGAGGCGCTCCCGGTCCCGCGTGGCCAGTTCGGCGAAGGCGAATCCGCTGGGCTCGGCGGGGCGGGGGAGCGGTGATTCGGTGCCGAGTACCTGCGCGACGGACTCCTCGAGCGCGATCAGCGAACGCATCGCACAGGCGGCCGTCCGCCCGGTGTCGGCCTGCCGGAAGACGTCGTTGAAGACTTCCAGCGACAGCGGCCCGTCATAGCCGGTGCGCAGCACATGGGCGACCAGGCCCGCGACGTCGAAGCCGCCCTGGCCGGGGAAACAGCGGTGGTGACGGCTCCACTGCAGGACGTCCATGCTCAGCGGCGGAGCGTCGGCGAGCTGCAGGAAGAAGATCTTCTCGCCCGGCAGGGCCTCGATCCCGCCCGGGTCGGAGCCGCGCGAGAGGATGTGGAAGCTGTCGAGGCAGGTGCCGAGGCCCGGGTGGTCGGCCATGCGGACGATCCGCCAGGCATGCAGGTAGTCGTTGACATGGCGGCCCCAGGCGAGTGCCTCGTACGCGATCCGGATGCCGTGGGCCGCGGCCCGCTCGGCGAGCAGACGCAGCTGCCGCGCGGCGAGTCCGTCGTCGTCGATCGCGTCGGGAGAGACGTTCGAGCAGACCAGCAGCGTGTCGGCGCCCAGCCGTTCCATGGTGCGGAACTTCTTCTCCGCCCTGCGCAGATTGGCCGCGAGGCGGTCGGGGGACACCGCCTCGAAGTCGCGGAAGGGCTGGTAGAGATCGATGGTCAGACCGAGGTCGGCCGCGCGGTCGCGGATCTCCTCGGGCGTGAGCGGGCAGCCGAGGAGATCGTTCTCGAAGATCTCCACGCCGTCGAAACCGGCACGGGCGGCGGACTCCAGCTTCTCGGTCAGAGAACCGCTGATGGACACGGTCGCCAGGGACTTGCGCATGTCTGCTTCTCCGCTCAGGCGGTGACGAGGGTGGTCATGTGGGCGAGCATGCGTTCGGCGTCCGGCTCACGGCCCGTGAACAGCCGGAAGGCGTGGGCGGCCTGGAAGACGGCCATGCCGCCGCCGTCGAGCGTGCGGCAGCCCAAGGCGCCCGCACGCCGCAGCAGTTCGGTGTCGAGGGGCCGGTAGACGACGTCGGCCACCCACAGCCCGGGGTGCAGCAGTTCCGCGGGGAGCGGCAGCCCGGGGTGCTGCGCCATGCCCGTGGGAGTGGCGTGCACCAGTCCGTCCGCCGTGGCGAGCAGCTGCGCGAGCCCGTCCGGGCCGGCCGCCACGGCCCGGTGCTCGCCGAAGCGGGCCGCCAGGCCGGCGGCGAGGGCCGCGGCCCGTGCGGGATCGGCGTCGACGAGGGTGACGCGGTCGACGCCCAGGGTGAGCAGCGCGTGGGCGACGGCGGCGCCGGCGCCGCCCGCGCCCAGCTGGACGACCCGCCGTGTCGGCGCGTCGTCCAGGCCGCGGGCGAAGGACTGCGCGAAGCCGCTCCAGTCGGTGTTGTGGCCGACCGCCCGGTCCCCGTCGAAGACGACCGTGTTGACGGCGCCGAGGGCCGCGGCGTCCGGCGAGAGTTCGTCGAGATGGGGGATGACCGCCTGCTTGCAGGGGTGCGTGATGTTCAGGCCGTCGTAGCCGAGCCGCCGGGCGGTGCGGACCAGGTCGCCGACGGCGTCCGCGCCGAGGCCCAGCCCGTCGATGTCGAGCTTCCGGTACACGTACCGCAGACCGTGGTGATCGGCCTCGCGCTGGTGCAGGGCCGGGCTGAGGGAGGGTCCGATCCCGGATCCGATGAGCCCGACGAGGTACGAGGTCATGCTGCTGCGCCCTTCTCCAGGAGGTGCGAAACGTGGGTGAGGGCGAGGGAGTAGCCGTGGGCGCCCGCGCCGCAGATCAGGGCGTCGGCGACCTCGGAGACGAAGGACCGGTGGCGGTAGGGCTCCCGGCGGTGGATGTTCGTCAGGTGGACCTCGACGATCGGCATGTCCGCCGTGGCGAGGGCGTCGCGCAGGGCCACGGAGGTGTGGCTGTAGCCGGCCGCGTTGATCACGACGGCGGCGGCCCGGGTGCGGGCCTCGTGCACGGCGTCGACGAGGTCGCCCTCGTGGTTGCTCTGCCGGAAGTCGGCGGTGAGCCCGTGGCGTGCGGCGACGGCGTGGCACTGCGCCTCGATGTCCGCGAGCGTGGCGGTGCCGTACAGCTCGGGTTCGCGCAGGCCCAGCAGGTTGAGGTTCGGTCCGTTGAGGACCAGCACGGTGGGCATGTGACTCCTGCTCCCTCGCCATAATGTACGAACTGGTGAGTTACTTATAGCCGATCCTCGTCGGCTTGGGAAGCGCCCGGCGAAGCGCCACGGGCGCAAGGAAATGACCAGGCCAAGAACCCTTGACACGGCATGGCCGTCGCCTGACCATGGCGGCACCGCGCAATGAACTATCTAGTTCGTAACGCCACGGAAACGATCTCCGGGTAGGGCGCGGTGCAGCCCGCCACCCCTCCGGCTGCGTGTGTGACCCCCTGCCGCCGACGGGACGCCGGCGGGCCCCCTTCCCCACCCCCTGCCTCACTACTGGGACACTCGACGAGGAGAACCACGTGACCGACCGGACACAGACCCGCCCCGGCGGGCCCGAGGAACACGGCACACCCCGCAAGGCGGCGGTCGCCGCGTGGGTCGGCAGTGCCCTGGAGTACTACGACTTCTTCATCTACGGCAGCGCGGCGGCGCTGATCTTCCCGCACGTCTTCTTCGACGAGTCGGACCCGGCGACCGCGACCCTCCAGTCGCTCGCCACCTTCGGCGTCGCCTACGCGGCCCGCCCCCTCGGGGCCGTCGTCCTCGGGCACATCGGGGACCGGTCGGGGCGCAAGAAGATCATGCTGTTCACGCTGATCCTCATGGGCGTTGCGACGTTCCTCATCGGATGTCTGCCGGGCCGCGACCAGATCGGCGGCCTGGCCCCGGCCCTCCTGGTGTTCCTGCGCGTGCTCCAGGGGCTGTCGGCGGCGGGCGAGCAGGCGAGCGCCGGCTCCATGACCCTCGAACACGCCCCGGCGCGCCGGCGCGGCTATTTCTCCAGCTTCACGCTCAGCGGGACGCAGTTCGGGCAGATCATCGCGACGCTCGTGTTCCTCCCCATCGCCACGCTTCCCGACGAGCAGCTCTACAGCTGGGGCTGGCGCATCCCGTTCTGGCTGAGCGCCGCGGTCACCCTCCTCGGCTACTACATCCGGCGCTCGGTCGAGGAGACGCCGGTCTTCACGGCCGCCGTGGCCGGCGGCGCGGTGGAGAAGGCACCGGTCGCCGTGCTCCTGCGCCAGCACTGGGCCGACGTGCTGCGGGTGATGTGCGCCGCCGTCATCGCCACGGTGAGCACCGTGTTCACCGTGTGGGCCCTGAACTACGCGACCAGCGCCGAGGTCGGGCTCGACAAGTCCGTCATGCTCTGGGTCAGCATCGCCGCCAACACGATCGCGCTCGCTGCCCTGCCCCTGTGGGCGGCGCTCTCCGACCGCATCGGCCGCAAGCCGGTCTTCCTGATCGGTGCCGTCGGCAGCCCGGTCATGATGTTCGTCTACCTCGGGGCCATCGCGTCGGGCAGCTACCCGCTGATCTTCCTCACCGGCATCCTGACGTTCGGTGTCGTCTACTCCGCGGCCAACGCCATCTGGCCCGCGCTGTACGGCGAGATGTTCAGCGCCCGGGTGCGGGTGTCCGGCATGGCCATCGGCACCCAGATCGGATTCGCGGTGGCCGGCTTCGCCGTCGCCTCGGCGGCCGGCATTGCCTCGCCCGAGGGCTGGCTGGGACTTCAGGGGCCGACGGGCGTGGGCATCTTCACGGCGGTCCTGTGCGCCGTCAGCGCGATCGCCGTCGCCACCGGCCGCGAGACGTACCGCGTCCCCACCGAGGAGCTCGGTGCAGGGCAGGACGCCCCGGCCCGGCCGGAGGCCCGTACCGAAGCGACGGTCTGACCCCTGCCACGGGGTCGCGCGGAGGGGCTACGCCGGACCGCGTAGCTCCTCCGCGGCGTCCGACACACGCCGCAGGAGCGTCAGGAATGTGTCCTGCTCGGCCGCCGTCAGCGGGGCCAGGAACACCTGGTTCATCCGCGCCGCGCGCCGGGCGATCCTCTCGTGCACGCGAGCGCCTTCGTCGGTGGGGCGCAGCAGGGACCGCCTGCCGTCCTGCGCGTCACGGACCTTGTCCACCAGGCCCCGGCGGCAGAGCCGGCCCACGACCTCCGCCACGGTCGAGCGGTCGAGTCCCACCCGGTCGCCGACCGTGCGCTGATCGAGGCCGGGGCCGTCCACCAGGGCGTTGAGGACGGCGAACTGCGGGGAGGTGATCTCCTCGGACACCATGCTGGTCCACAGCAGATGGTGCGCCTGCTGGAGGCGCCGGGCGAGATGCCCGGGGTGGCTGCTCAGGTCGACCGCGCGCACGGTGCAGTCCTCTTCTCCACTGGTCGTCGGGGGGTTGATGTTCAGTGTACTGACGGCCTTGACCGGAGCGGCGCGCAGTGCAAGGGTTCTCTTCATCGTCAGATGCTCAGTGCACTGACTAATTTCTGGAACGAGCGAACGGGAAGGGCGATGGCCGACATCCGAAGCCTGCGGGACGCGGTGCGGGAGCTGATCCGCGACGGGGACACCGTCGCCATGGAGGGGTTCACGCACCTGATCCCCTTTGCCGCTGCCCACGAGGTCGTCCGCCAGGGCATCACGGACCTCACCCTCGTCCGGATGACCCCGGACGTGATCTACGACCAGCTCATCGGCGCGGGCCTGGTCAGAAAGCTCGTCTTCTCCTGGGGCGGCAACCCCGGCGTCGGCTCGCTGCACCGTTTCCGCGACGCCGTGGAGAACGGCTGGCCGCGCCCCCTGGAGCTGGACGAGCACAGCCACGCCGGCATGGCGAACCGCTACGCCGCCGGGGCCGCACGGCTGCCCTTCGCGGTCCTGCGCGGCTACCGGGGCAGCGACATCGGCACGCGGACGCGGACCGTTTCCACCGTCACGTGCCCCTTCACCGGTGAGGAACTCGCCGCCGTCGCCGCCATCAACCCCGACGTCACCGTCATCCACGCCCAGCAGGCCGACCGGGACGGCAACGTCCAGCTGTGGGGCCTCGCCGGGGTGCAGAAGGAGGCGGTGCTCGCGGCGGACCGGGTCCTGGTCACGGTCGAGGAGATCGTCGACCGGCTGGAGCCCGTCCCGGGCGGCGTGGTCCTGCCCGGCTGGGTGATCGACGCCGTCGCCCTCGTACCCGGCGGCGCCCATCCCTCGTACGCGGCCGGCTATTCGGAGCGCGACAACGACTTCTACAAGGCATGGGACCCGATCGCCCGCGACCGGGACGTCTTCCGGCAGTGGATCGAGGAGCACGTCCTGCGCGAGAAGCGGGACGAGAGGGACGAGCAGGACGAGCAGGACAAGAGGGACGAGAAGAACGGAGAGGGCGCGCGATGACCACGGGCACCACGGGAACCAACAACACCACCGGCACCGCGGACTTCACCTCCGACGAGCTGATGGAGGTCAACGCCGCCCGCGCGCTCGCCGGCGCGCGGTCCTGCTTCGTCGGCATCGGCCTGCCCTCCACCGCCGCCAACCTCGCCCGCCGCACCGCCGAGCCCGGCCTGGTGCTCATTTACGAGTCCGGCACCATCGGCTCCAAGCCGACCCGGCTGCCGCTGTCCATCGGCGACGGAGAGCTCGCCGAGACGGCCGACGCCGTGGTGTCGGTGCCGGAGATGTTCAACTACTGGCTGCAGGGCGGGCGGATCGACGTCGGCTTCCTCGGCGCCGCACAGGTCGACCGCTTCGCCAACATCAACACGACCGTCATCGACCGCGGTCCCGGCCGCCCCGAGAGCCGGCTGCCCGGCGCCGGCGGCGCCCCCGAGATCGCCGCCAACTGCGGCAAGGTCCTGATGGTGCTGCGCCACTCCACCCGGAACTTCGTGGAGAAGATCGACTTCGTCACCACCATGGGCCACGGCAGCGGCCCCGGTGACCGGGCCCGCCTCGGCATGCCCGGACAGGGGCCCGTCGCCGTCATCACCGACCTCGGCATCCTGCGCCCCGACCCGGACACCGCCGAACTCGTCCTCACCGACCTGCACCCCGGCGTCACCGTCGAGCAGGTGCGCCACGCCACCGGCTGGGAGCTGCGGACCGCGGCCGCCCTGCGCACGACCGAGCCGCCCACGGCCGCGGAGCTGACCGCACTCCGCGCCCTCAAGGCCGGCTGAAGGAGCCCGAGTTGATACGAGACGTCTACATCGTCGACGCCGTGCGCACCCCCGTCGGCAAGTACGGCGGCGCCCTGTCCGGCATCCGCCCCGACGACCTCGCCGCCCTCGTCCTCCGCGGCCTGCTCGACCGTACGCCGGGACTCGACCCGGCCCGCATCGACGACGTCTTCCTCGGCAACGCCAACGGCGCGGGCGAGGAGAACCGCGACGTGGCCCGCATGGCCGTCCTGCTCGCCGGACTTCCGGTGACCGTCCCCGGCGTCACCGTCAACCGGCTCTGCGCGTCCGGCATGGAGGCCGTCGTCCAGGCGGCCCGCGCCGTGGCCGTCGGCGACGCCTCGGTCGCGATCGCCGGCGGCGTCGAGTCCATGAGCCGCGCCCCCTGGGTCCTGCCGAAGCCCGAGCGCGCCTTCCCGGCAGGCCATCAGGAGCTGTACTCCACCACCATCGGCTGGCGCATGGTCAACGAACGGCTGCGCCCCGAGTGGACCGTCGCCCTGGGAGAAGGCGCCGAACTCGTCGCCGACAAGCACGGCATCACGCGCGAGCAGCAGGACGCCTTCGCCGCCGCCAGCCACGAGAAGGCGGCACTCGCCTGGAAGAACGGCCTGTACGACGGGGAGATCCTGCCCGTCGACGGCGTACCGCTCAGCCGTGACGAGACCATCCGCGACACCACCTCCACCGAGAAGCTCGCCACGCTGCGGACGGTATTCCGCGAGGACGGCACGGTCACCGCGGGCAACTCCTCGCCCCTCAACGACGGCGCCGCCGCCCTCCTCCTCGTGGACGAGGACGGCCTCGCGGCCACCGGCCGCGAGCCCCTGGCCCGTATCCGGGCATCGGCCGTCACCGCGCTGGAGCCGCAACTCTTCGGACTGGGACCGGTCGAGGCCGTCCGCAAGGCCCTCGCCAAGGCCGGCCGCGGCTTCGGCGACCTGACCACCGTCGAACTGAACGAGGCCTTCGCGGCCCAGGCGCTCGGCTGCCTCGCCGAACTCCCCGAGCTGGACCCGGACCTCGTCAACCCACGCGGCGGCGCGATCGCCATCGGCCACCCGCTCGGCGCGTCCGGCGCCCGCATCACCGGGGCCGTCGCCCACCAGCTGGCCGCCGCCGGGAGCGGCCTCGGCCTCGCCTCACTGTGCATCGGCGTCGGCCAGGGCCTCGCGCTCGTCCTCGAACGCTGACCCCACCACGTATCCACGGAGCGTTTCATGACCACCGAACCCCTGCCCGACGGGCTCAGCCAGCGGGAGATCGACACCGAGGTCGCCAAGGCCGAGGCCGCACAGGCCGCCCCGCATCACCCGCCGCGCGACTTCCCGCCGTACCGCAGCAGCCACTACCGCCACCCGAAGCAGCCGCTGATCCCCGTCCGCGACCCGGAGGCCGTCGAACTGTCCGGGCCCGCCTTCGGCGTCACCGACGTCACCGCGCTCGACCGCGACCTGACCCGGCAGCACCAGGGCGAGCCCCTCGGCGAACGGATCACCGTCCAGGGCAGGCTGCTGGACCGCGAGGGACGCCCGGTGTGCGGCCAGCTCGTCGAGCTCTGGCAGGCCAACGCCTCCGGCCGCTACGCGCACCAGCTCGACCAGCACCCCGCGCCCCTCGACCCCAACTTCACCGGCCTCGGCCGATGCCTGACGGACGACCAGGGCCGGTACGCGTTCACCACCATCAAGCCCGGGGCCTACCCGTGGCGCAACCACGTCAACGCCTGGCGCCCCGCGCACATCCACTTCTCCCTCTTCGGGACCGCTTTCACCCAGCGCCTCGTCACCCAGATGTACTTCCCCGGCGACCCGCTCTTCGCCCACGACCCGGTGCTGCGGTCCGTGACCGACGCCGCTGCACGCGAGCGGCTCGTCGCCGCGTACGACCATGACCTGTCCGTCCCCGAGTGGTCGCTCGGATACCGCTGGGACATCGTCCTCGACGGTCCGTCCGCCACCTGGATCGAGGAAGGCCGCGACTGATGACGCTCCCTCCCACCCCGTCCCAGACCGTCGGCCCGTTCTACGGCTACGCCCTGCCGTTCCCCGGCGGCGGCGACGTCGCCCCGGCCGGACACCCCGACACGATCACCCTGCACGGGTACGTCCTCGACGGCCGGGGCGACCCGGTCCCGGACGCCATCGTCGAATCGTGGCAGCCCGGACTCGACGGCTCCCGCACCGGCACACCCGGATCGATGCGCCACGACCCCGTCACCGGCAAGGTCATCGGCCGCAACGGTGTCGACTTCACCGGCTTCGGCCGCGTCCCCACCGACGCCGACGGCCACTGGGCGATCCGCACCCTGCCACCCGCCGGAGTCCCCTACCTCTCCCTCGCCGTCTTCGCGCGCGGCCTGCTCCACCACCTCCACACCCGCGCCTACGTCGAGGACACCGGCGACGCCCTGCTCGACACGCTCGACCCGGCGCGCCGGGCCACGCTGATCGCCGCCCCGGGGCCGCACCGTACGTACCGTTTCGACATCCGCCTGCAGGGCGAGAAGGAGACGGTCTTCCTTGACTTCGCATGAGGACGCGGGCCTGCTCGCCCCCGGGTCGGCAGGCTCGCCCGCCGAGGCGGCGACCGGTGACGCGGCCTTCCTCCAGGCCATGCTGGACGCCGAGGCCGCGCTGACCCGCGCCCAGGCCGCGTGCGGGCTCGCCCCCGAGGACGCCGCACGCGCCGTCACCGAAGCGGCGGACGCGCGCCGGTTCGACGTACGGGACCTGGCCCTGCGCGCCCGCTCGGGAGGGAACCCGGTGATCCCGCTCGTCGCCGACCTCACCGCGGCCGTGCCGAGGACGGCGGCGGAGTACGTCCACCGGGGCGCCACCAGCCAGGACATCCTCGACACGGCGGCCATGCTCGTCGCCGCGCGCACCCTCGATCTCGTCCTGGGCGACCTCGGGCGGACCGCCGAGGCACTGGCCCGCACGGCCCGCGCCCACCGCGACACGGTGATGCCCGGCCGCACCCTCACGCAGCATGCCGTGCCCACGACGTTCGGCCTGAAGGCGGCGGGCTGGCGGTCCCTCGTGCTCGATGCACGGGACCGGCTCGCGGCCGTACGGTCCACGCTGCCCGCCCAACTCGGGGGAGCCGCAGGCACCTTGGCGGCCTTCCACGCCTGGGCCGACGCGGGCACGGACGACGCGACGGGGCCCGGCACCGGCACCGGCACCGATGACGCGGCCGCGCCCGGCACCGGCACCGCCGCCCCCTCCCGCGGCGGCGACACCGGGCTCCGCCTCGCCGCCGCGTACGCCCGGGAGACCGGCCTCGCCGAACCGGCGCTGCCCTGGCACACCCTGCGCACCCCCGTCGCCGACCTCGCCGGCGCACTCGCCTTCACCGCCGGGGCACTCGGCAAGACCGCCGCCGACGTCCTCACCCTCTCGCGCACCGAGATCGGCGAGCTGGGCGAGGGCAGCGGCGGAGGCTCCTCGGCCATGCCGCACAAGGCGAACCCGGTCCGGGCCGTCCTCGTCGCGGCGGCCGCCCGGCGCGCTCCCGCCCTCGCCGCCGTGCTCCACGGCTCCATGGCCGCCGAGGACGAGCGCCCCGCGGGCGCCTGGCACGCCGAGTGGGAGACGCTGCGCGACCTGCTCCGGCTGGTGGGCGGCGCCACCCGTGACGCCGCCGAACTCGCCGCCGGGCTGCGCGTCCACCCGGTCGCGATGCGCGAACACCTCGGCCTCACCGACGGGTTGATCGTCTCCGAGCGGCTCGCCGCCGCCCTCGCTCCCCGCCTCGGGCGCGCCCGCGCCAAGGACGTGCTCGCCCGCGCCGCCGAACGCGTCCGCGCGGAGGGCGCGACCCTCGCGGACGTCCTCGCCGAAGATCCCGGACTCGCCGGGCTGAGGCTGCGAGAGCTCACCGACCCCACCCGCTGCACCGGCTCCGCCGGACCGCTCACCGACCGGGCACTGGACAGACGATGAACGACACCCTCCTCCACCACCGCGCCGAAGGCCCCCGCACCGCACCCCCGCTTGTGCTCGGCCCCTCCCTCGGCACCTCCACCGCCCTGTGGGACGACGTCGCGCCCGGACTCTCCACGACCCACCGGGTCGTACGGTGGGACCTGCCCGGACACGGCGGTTCCGCCGCGACGCTGATCCGCCCCGGCGCGACCGTCGCCGACCTCGCCGCCCGCGTCCTCGACCTCGCCGACTCCCTCGGCGTCGACCGCTTCCGCTACGCGGGCGTCTCGCTCGGCGGCGCCGTCGGCCTGTGGCTCGCCGTCCACCACCCCGAACGGGTCGAGAGCCTCGCCGTCGTCTGCTCCTCCGCCCACTTCGGCGACGCGGCCCCGTGGCGGGAACGGGCCGCGCTCGTACGCCGCGAGGGCACCGCACCCGTCGCCGCGACGGCCGCCTCCCGCTGGTTCACGCCCGGGTTCTCCGCGACACGGCTGGTGGACGACCTGCGCGCCGCCGACCCGCAGGCGTACGCGGCCTGCTGCGACGCCCTCGCCGCCTACGACATCCGCCCGCACCTCGGCGCCGTCACCGCGCCCACGCTCGTGGTCGCCGGCCGCGACGACCCGGCGACCCCGCCCGCACACGCCCGCGAACTCGCCGACGCCGTCCCGGGCGCCACGCTCACCGAACTGCCGCACGCCTCCCACCTCGCGCCCGCCGAGTGCCCGGCACCCGTACTCGCCGCCCTGCGCGCCCACTTCACGGGCGACGCCGGCGACGGCATGGCCGTACGGCGCGCGGTCCTCGGCGACGCGCACGTGGACCGGGCGCAGGCCGGCACCGACCGACTGACCGCGCGTTTCCAGGACTTCATCACCCGCTACGCCTGGGGCGAGATCTGGACCGACCCCACCCTCACGCGCCGCGAGCGCAGCCTGATCACGCTCACCGCACTGGTGGCCCACGGCCACCTGGACGAACTCGCCCTGCACGTACGCGCCGCCGTGCGGAACGGGCTGACCCCGGACGAGATCGGCGCGGTGCTGCTCCAGAGCGCGGTCTACTGCGGCGTACCGGCGGCCAACGCGGCCTTCGCCGTGGCCCGCCGTACCCTCGCGGAGTCCGGCGAAGGCGACGCCCCGGCACGCTGAGGGGCGGGAGCCGGACACCGGCGCCCGGCGCGCGGAAAATGCGTGGCGCGGCGCTCGGCGCTCCCGTTAGGGTGACTGCGTTGCTGCGCCGGGCGGTTCGTCCGCCGGCGCTCCGAGCCGCGTACGACCAGGAGGTGTGACCGATGGCTGTCATGGCGATGGGCGCTGCCCACATCCAGAAGACCATTTCTCCCACCTCCGTGGTCTCCGGCTGAACCTCTCCTTCCTCCGGCGCTGCCGGCGCCGTGGCGCCGACGCGCGCCTGCCGGGGCCACCCTTGTGAAGGGTTTTCCCCTTGTCTCTCTCCTCTGCATCCGCCGCATCCGCACACCCGCTCGCCGACTACGGCTGGGACGAAGGATGGGCGCGGGAGTTCGCCCCGTACGGCGAGCGCGGGCTGCTGCCCGGCCGTGTCGTACGCGTCGACCGCGGTCAGTGCGACGTGGTCACCCCCGCCGGCCTCGTCCGGGCCGACACCGAGTTCGTGACACCCCGCGACCCGATGCGGGTCGTGTGCACCGGCGACTGGGTCGCCGTCGACCCGGACGGCGATCCCCGGTACGCGCGCTGTGTGCTGGAGCGCCGTACCGCGCTCGTACGGTCCACGTCGTCACAGCGGTCCGAGGGGCAGGTCCTCGCCGCCAACGTCGACCACGCCGTCATCTGCGTGTCGCTCGCGGTCGAACTCGACCTCGGGCGGATCGAGCGCTTCCTCGCCCTCGCGTGGGAGAGCGGCGCGCAGCCCCTCGTGGTCCTCACCAAGGCCGACCTGGTGCCCGACGTCACCACGCTGTCCTACCTCGTGCAGGACGTCGAGACCACGGCGCCGGGGGTGCAGGTGCTGCCCGTCAGCTCCACCACCGGGGAAGGCATCGACGTGTTCGGCGCGATCGTCTCCGGCGGCACCAGCGTCCTGCTGGGCGTCTCCGGAGCCGGCAAGTCCACGCTCGCCAACGCCCTGCTCGGCGAGGACGTCATGGACGTCCGGGCCACCCGAGACGTCGACGGCAAGGGCCGGCACACCACCACCACCCGCAACCTGCTCGTCCTGCCGGGCGGGGGAGTCCTCATCGACACGCCGGGCGTGCGCGGGGTCGGACTGTGGGACGCGGAGACCGGCGTCGGCCAGGTCTTCTCCGAGATCGAGGAACTCGCCGAGCAGTGCCGCTTCCACGACTGCGCCCACGGGTCGGAGCCGGGCTGCGCGGTGCTCGCCGCGATCGAGGACGGCACCCTGCCGGAGCGCAGGCTGGACAGCTACCGCAAGCTGATCCGCGAGAACCTGCGGATCGTGGCGAAGACGGACGCGCGGCTGCGGGCCGAGATGCTGCGCGACTGGAAGCTGAAGGGCGCGCAGGGCAGGGCGGCCATGGCCGCCAAGCGCGGCAACCTGCGCTGAGTCCCTGCCGGCGCCGTGCCCCGTGAGCCGACGGGACGGGACCGGCGCCGTGCCCCTGGGCTGTCCGGGGGCACGGCGCCGGCGGCGTCACGTACGGAGCACGACGGCCACCCACGCCGCCACGATCAGCAGGCAGCCGAACAGCTCCACCAGCACGCTGGTACCCGCCGCGCGCATCGCCGACCGCGTCGACGCCTTCGCCGGGCCGTGGCCGCCCAGGCGCCGGCGTTCGCAGACGTAGATCCCTCCGATGAACCCGGGCACCGCCCCCACCACGGGCACCACCACGAAACCCACCAGTGCCCCCACACCCGCGTACAACGCCGTCCGGCGCGAGACGGCCACCCACCGCAGCCGGCGCGGCGGCAGCAGCCACACGACGACCTGGTTGATCAGCAGGACCGCGGTCGCGCCCACCAGCAGCGCCCACGCGGCCCCCGACAGCTCGTGCATCGCCCACCACAGGACCGCGGCCCACACGAGCCACGGGCCGGGCACCCCCGGCAGCAGCACGCCCAGCAGGCCCAGCAGCATCACTCCGCCGGCCATCAGCAGCTGCCACACGCCCATGCGACCACAGTGCAGGATCAGGCGCGTCCCCGCAGATCGCGAGCCACCCATCCCTGCGCATACGCATGCCATCCCAGTTGGAGGCGGGTGGTGACACCGGTGAGCTCCATCAGGCCCTTGACCCGGCGCTGCACCGTCCGCAGCCCCAGGTCCAGCTGCTTGGCCACGCTCGCGTCCGTCATCCCTGCGAGCAGCAGCGAGAGGATCTCCAGATCCATGGCGTCCGGGCCCGCGGCGGGCGTCTCGGTGACCGCGTCGCCGCCCGCGCCCAGCCGCAGCGGCAGCGCGTCGCGCCACACCGCCTCGAACAGGCCCGTCAGCGACTCCAGCAGGCCGCTGGCGTGGACGACCAGCGCCGCCGGTTCGGCGCCGCGGCCGGTCAGTGGCACCATCGCGAGCGAACGGTCCGCGACGACGAGCTTGGTCGGCACCCGGTCCACCACCCGGACCTGCTCGTCGCGGCCGAGCGCGGCGGTCAGCTCCGTGATGCCGCCCGGCATCGACAGCACCTCGCGTTCGACGACCACCCGGTACGTCACCCCGCGCGTCGCCGCCTTCTCCTCCGCCTCGTTGTCCATGCCGCTGACCGCGACCGGCCGGCCCGTGACCAGCGCGCAGACCTCCTCGGTCGCGCCCAGCTGCAACTGGACGAAACGGTGCGTGACGGCGCTCGCCCCCGTCACCACCTCGACCAGGTCGTGCACCGCCGGCTCCGCCGACTCCGCGCGGTACTCCTCCGCCAGCAGAGCCGCCGCCAGCTCCGCCTGCTCCAGCTCGTGCCGCTGCTGCGTCAGGAGCGCTCCGAGCGCCACACCCGGCGGAGCGGCCACCCAGCGGCCGGTGCGTGCGGAGGACTGCGCCGCGAGGCCCTGCTGCTCCAGTCGGCGCAGTGTGCGCTCCGTCTCCGGCTCCGGCAGCGCGAGCCGGTGCGCGAGATCGGTGATTTCCGCGGCTCCGAGCGCGACGAGCGCGCGGTAGGCCGTCTCCTGTCTCTCGTCGAGACCTATCGCTCCCAGCACGGTGCCCCTCCCCGGACGTGCACTTCCTCGCCGCCGTGGCGGAAAACGGCCACGGCGCAAACCCGCCGCGCACATCATCCCTGCACCGGCCGTTCCTCTGCCAATGTGGCGCCACCGCAGCACCAACAGCCTCCGGCCGCAGGGCTTTTGTGCCCAATTGCGGCCGGAAACGGATTTGGAGAGCGATGCGCCCGATATCGCGTACGGCCCTGGGAGCGGCCACCGCCGCCGTCCTCGCCGTCACGGCCCTCGCGCCGTCGGCGGCGGCCGGGGGCCAGGAGGAGGCGGCCGGTCAGCGGCCGCTGACCGGCAGCGAGGCCGCGGCACGGCAGGACGCCCGGCCTGTCACCGTCACACTCGTCACCGGCGACCGGGTCCTGGTCACCCGCGACAGCGCGGGCGCCCCGGCGGCCTCCGTGCTGCCCCGCCCCGACGGCACGACGCCGCTCGTGCAGACCCGCAGGACCGGCCAGGACTTGTATGTCTACCCGGAGGGTGCCACCGCGGCGCTCGCCGCCGGCACCGTGGACGAACAGCTGTTCAACGTCACTGGCCTGATCCGCCAGGGCTACGACGACCCCCACTCGGCCTCCCTGCCCCTGATCGCCACCTACCGCTCCGACGTCACCCGTTCCGCCCCCGCCACCCCGCGCGGAGCCGACCGCGGCCTCGTCCTCGACGCCGTCGACGGCGTTGCCCTCAAGGCCGACAAGAAGAAGGCCGCCGACTTCTGGACGGACATCACCGCCCCACGGTCCCGCGCGGCCGCCGGCCTGGAGAAGCTGTGGCTCGACCGCAAGGTGCACGCCACGCTCGACCGCTCCACCCGGCAGATCGGCGCCGACCTCGCCTGGGCCGCGGGCTACGACGGCAAGGGCACCAGGGTCGCCGTCCTCGACACCGGTGTCGACGCCGCACACCCGGACCTCGAGGGCCGCGTCACCGCCACCGAGAACTTCACCGACTCCGCCGGCCCGGACGACCGCCAGGGCCACGGCACCCACACCCTCTCCACCGTCGGCGGCTCCGGAGCCGCGAGCGGCGGCAGCAGGAAGGGCGTCGCCCCCGGCGCCGAACTGCTCAGCGGAAAGGTCCTCAACGACTACGGCTCCGGGGCCGCGTCGTGGATCATCGCCGGCATGCAGTGGGCCGTCGACCAGAAGGCCGACGTCGTCTCCATGAGCCTCGGCAGCTCCCTGCCGACCGACTGCACCGACCCGATGAGCACCGCAGCCGAAGAACTCTCCCGCAGCGCGGACACGTTGTTCGTCGTCGCGGCGGGCAACGCCGGCCCGGCGCTCGGCACCGTCTCGTCACCGGGCTGCACACCCGGCGTGCTCACCGTCGGCGCGGTGGACCGCGACGACAGCACCGCACCGTTCTCCAGCCGCGGCCCCGCGATCGTCACCCACACCCTCAAGCCCGAGATCGCCGCCCCCGGCGTCGCGATCTCCGCAGCGGCGGCGGGCGGCCGGGGCGTCCACGCCTACCAGTCGATGTCCGGCACCTCCATGGCCACGCCGCACGTGGCCGGAGCCGCGGCGATCCTGAAGCAGCGTCACCCCGACTGGACCGCCCAGCGGATCAAGGCCGCGCTCGTGTCCTCCGCCGAGTCCGGCGTCCCCGGCGACGTACGCGAGACCGGCGGCGGCCGACTCGACGTCAAGGCCGCGATCGACGCCACCGTCGTCGGCGCGCCCGCCGTCCAGGGCGGCAGCTTCGCCTGGCCGCAGGACCGCAGCGACCGCACCACCGTGCAGGTGCCGTACACCAACACCGGCGACACGCCGGTCACGCTCACCCTCGCCGTGCGCGACGTCACCGGCAACGACGGCTCCGGCATCCGTACCGGTCTCGCGCGCCTCGGCGCACGGACCGTCACCGTCCCGGCAGGCGGCACCGTGCGCGTCCCGCTGACCCTCGACCCGTCCGTGCGCCTCGACCGCGCCCAGTACGGCGACGTCACCGGCCGCGTCGTCGCCACCGCCCGCGGAGTGCGCGTCTCCACGCCCTTCGCGCTCTACGTGGAGCCCGAGACCGTCACCCTGCGCGTCAAGCTCGTCGACCGGACGGGCGAGCCGGCCGACGGCAGCTCCTCGCTCGACGTCATCGGCACCGACGACGCGACCGGTGAACGCCGCTTCAACGAGGGCGCGCACGACCAGGTCTACCGGCTGCGGCCCGGCTCGTACTTCCTGTCCTCCTTCGTCACCTCGCGCGACGGCACCGTGGCCTATCTCGGCCGCCCGCAGACCGAGCTGACGAAGGACACCACCGTCGTGCTCGACGCGCGCAGGGCCCACCGGCTGCGCATCGACACCGACCGCACCGCCGAGAGCCGCACCACCACGCTCGGCTTCGCCCGCAGCTGGGACGACACCTGGCTGCACGCCGGATCCCTCACCGCCAACCGCCTGGCCGCCGGCTTCTACGCGGATGTCCAAGGCCGCGCGCGGGAGGGCGACTTCGAGTTCGCCAGCTACTGGCGGGCCTACGCCCCGCTCATCGAGAGCCTGGTCGTTGAGGGCGGCCAACCGCTGCACCCGATCGCCGCGAGCGTCGGCTCCGTCAACCTCGACGGCACCGGCACCGCGGAGATCGTCGACGCGGGCACGGGCACTCCGGCCGAGCTCGAAGCCGCGGGCGCCAAGGGCAGGTTCGCCCTCATCGAGCTGCCCGACGACAGTGCCGCGGCCCTCACCGCGGCACGCAACGCCAAGGCCGCCGGCGCCGTCGCCGCCGTCGTGCACCACGCGGCGCCCGGCCGCTGGCTGCCCTCCACGGGCTTCGGCACCGCACCCCACCCCGTCCTCGGCATCGAGGCCCAGGAAGCCGCCGCGCTGCTGGAGCGGCTCGGCGACGGGCCGGTGACCCTGCGGTGGAAGGCCACCGCACAGAGCCCGTACGTCTACAACCTGGCCTTCCCCGAGAACGGGCCGGTCACCGCCGACCGGACCTACCGCGTACGGGACGCGCGGCTCGGCCGCACCGAGTCCGCGTACCACGCGATGGGCGTGCGCGCCGACTTCACCGACGGCGTCGTCGCCCGCCGCCCGAGCGGCGCGGTCGCGTCCGTCTCCGGCTTCGACCTGGTCGGCGCGCCGGGCACCCGGACCGAGCTGTACACGCCCGGCGGCACCGAGTGGGAGCACTACGTCTCCTCCAGCTTCCCCTGGGGCGAGTTCATGCTCGACCGGCCCCGCGGCTACGAGGCGGGCACGGTCCGCGAGGAGTCCTGGTACGGCGGCGTCGTGGCGCCGACCGCGCCCCGCGACGACACGGGCAGGCCCGTGCTCGCGGCGGAACGGCAGGGCAACCTGATCGGAGTGGCCCCCGCACTGTGGGGCGACAGCGAACACGCGGCCGTAGCAGGGTCGTTCGGCGACATCGGCGGCCTGCGACTGATGCGCAACGGGGAAGAGATAGGGCAGACTGGTTTTCCGTTCGGGGTCTTCGAGGTCCCGTCGGACGACGCGCTGTACGAACTGTCGCTCAACCAAGCGAAGATCGGGCAGCCCGCCGCGGTCTGGAAGCGCTCGACCCAGCTGCTGACGACCTGGAAGTTCCGCTCGCGCCTGGACGAGAGCGCGTACTCGCAAGGGATCCCGCTGCTCTTCCCGGGATACGGCCTCCCGGAGGACGGCCTCAAGACGGTCGCGGCGAGCGACGGCCTGCGGATCGCCCTGAGCGCCACCGGTCACGCGGGCTACGAACCCGGTGAACTGACCGGCGCGACGCTGTCGTACTCGTACGACGGCGGCGACACGTGGACCGAGGCGGCCACCGAGAAGCGGGCCGACGCCGGATGGACGGCGACCGTGGACCACGCGGGCGCGTCGGGCCGGACGGTCACGCTGAAAACCGAACTGACGGACGCCAAGGGCAACTCCGTCACCCAGCTCGTGGTCGGCGCATACGCCGTGCGCTGACCACGACGGTCCGCCGGGCGACCTTCCCGTGGGGGGTTGGGCCGCCCGGCGGACCACCTTCACGGGTGGGAATCTTCTGGATGCCCCGTTTTCGCCCGCCTGTTGCGGTGGACAATAAGGGCATGAGCGAGCAGGGGGACAGGCCGGGCAGGCCGACCGCCGAGGACGACTGGTGGAACAGGCTCTACGACGACTCCGCACGGGACACGGGCCCGGGCCCGACACGCCCGGACGACACGCTCGACACGCGCTTCGCCTCGGCGCCGGCGACGACGTCCCGCCCCCGCGCCTGGTGGGACGACCCCCCACCCCCGCCGGGGCCCACCGCGGGTGCGCCGCCGCCCGGCACGATGGAGGCACCGCCCGCCCCGGGTGCGTCGCCGCCACCGGTCGGCGCGGATGTGCCGCCTCCTGACGCCACGTCGGCACCACCGCACGAAGGGCGGCCGCCCGGCCCGGATGCGCCGGTACCGCCCAGCGGGCAGGTGCCCGCACGGGAGGTGCCCGGTGCGGATGTGCCGCCTCGGGGCGCGATGCCGGACCCGCCCGGGCCGGGCGGGGCTGCTCCGGCGGCGCCGCCGACCCGCGGGCGGGTGCCCGACCCGCGGGCGGCGGCCTCCGGTGGGCCGCCGAAGCCGCCCGGCGTGGACGCACCCGCGCCGGCCGGGGCGGGCGGGCCGCGGCCGCGGGTCGGGGTCGTCGGGGGTGGGCCGCCCACGTATGAGGCCGAGCCCACCGCGCTGCCCGCCGCCGAGGCGCTCGCGCTCGAGCAGCTTGTCGCCGACACCGTGCTCGACGGGGCCCGGTACGGCACGTACACCCTCCGCGCCGCCTCCGTGCGGGGCGATTCCGCCCGCTACCGCGGCGAACCCCGCGGCGACGCCCTCCTCACCGCCCGGTTCGGGACCGGACCCGCCGCCCTCGTGCTCGTCGCCCTCGCCAGTGGCGGCCGGCACACCGAGAACGCCCACCTCGCCGCCGCCGACGCCACCCGCTGGATCGGCACCGCCGTCGGCCGCAGTCACACGCGGCTCGCCGAGGACATAAGGGCCGGCCGCAGGGCCGATCTCAAGTCGGGGCTGCACCGCCTCACCGACCGCGGCTTCGGCAGGCTCCGCGCCCGCGCCGCCGAGCTCGGTCTGGAACCGGAGCAGTACACCGCCGGCCTCCGCTGCCTCCTGCTGTCCGCCGACCCCGACTGCCGCACCCGCGTCTTCTTCGGCGTCGGCGACGGCGGGCTCTTCCGGCTGCGCGACGGCGCCTGGCAGGACATCGAGCCGCTCGCCCCCGAGAAGGCCGACCCGGACCCGCCACCCGCCGAACCGTTCCGCTTCCGGGCCTCCGTCGCCCGCCCGGGTGACACCCTCCTGCTGTGCAGCAACGGCCTCGCCGAACCCCTGCGCGGGGAACCGGCGCTCGCCGCGGCGCTCACCGAGCGGTGGGACGGTCCGGAGCCCCCGGGCATGACGCAGTTCCTCGCGGACATCCAGCTCCGGGTGAAGGGCTACGCCGACGACCGTACGGCCGTCGCCGTCTGGGAGGCGTAACCGAAGGCGTAACCGCACAGGCGCGACGCGCCCGGCCATGGGTTGATGGACATCGGGATCCGCGAGAAAGGGCACGCACCCATGGCCAAGCAGAACCTGGCGGAGCAGTTCGTCGACATCCTCGTCCGCGCCGGTGTCCAGCGTCTGTACGGCGTCGTCGGCGACAGTCTCAACCCCGTCGTCGACGCCGTCCGGCGCAACGCGGCCATCGACTGGGTCCAGGTCAGACACGAGGAGACCGCCGCGTTCGCCGCCGGCGCGGAGGCGCAGATCACCGGCCGTCTCGCCGCCTGCGCGGGCTCCTGCGGCCCGGGCAACCTGCACCTCATCAACGGGCTGTACGACGCCCACCGCTCCATGGCCTCCGTCCTGGCCCTCGCCTCCCACATCCCCTCCTCCGAGATCGGCCTCGGCTATTTCCAGGAGACGCACCCGGACCAGCTGTTCCGCGAGTGCAGCCACTACTGCGAGATGATCTCCAGCCCGCAGCAGATGCCCCGCCTGCTCCAGACGGCGATCCAGCACGCGATCGGCCGCAGCGGCGTGAGCGTGGTGTCGATGCCGGGCGACATCGCCGACCGGCCCGCGCCCGAGAAGACGATCGAGCACGCCCTCGTCACCACCCGCCCGACCGTCCGCCCCGGCGACGCCGAGCTGGACAAGCTCGTCGCGATGATCGACGAGGCCGACCGCGTCACTCTGTTCTGCGGCAGCGGCACCGCCGGCGCGCATGCCGAGGTCATGCAGTTCGCGGAGCGCATCAAGTCACCCGTCGGACATGCGCTCCGCGGCAAGGAGTGGATTCAGTACGACAATCCCTACGACGTGGGCATGAGCGGACTGCTCGGTTACGGCGCGGCGTACGAGGCCACCCACGAGTGCGACCTGCTGATCCTGCTCGGCACGGACTTCCCGTACAACGCCTTCCTCCCCGACGACGTGAAGATCGCGCAGATCGACGTCCGGCCCGAGCACCTCGGCCGGCGCTCCAAGCTCGACCTCGCCGTGTGGGGAGATGTGCGCGAGACGCTGCGCTGCCTGATCCCGCGGGTGCGGGCCAAGACCAGCCGGCGCTTCCTCGACAAGATGCTGAAGAAGCACGCGGAGGCCCTTGAGGGAGTGGTGAAGGCGTACACGCGCAAGGTCGAGAAGCACGTGCCGATCCACCCCGAGTACGTCGCCTCCGTCGTCGACGAACTCGCCGATGAGGACGCGGTGTTCACCGTCGACACGGGCATGTGCAACGTCTGGGCCGCCCGCTACCTCACTCCCAACGGCCGCCGCCGCATCATCGGTTCGTTCAGCCACGGCTCGATGGCGAACGCGCTGCCGCAGGCGATCGGGGCCCAGTTCACCGACCGGCGGCGGCAGGTCGTCTCGCTGTCGGGCGACGGCGGCTTCACCATGCTGATGGGCGACTTCCTCACCCTCGTCCAGTACGACCTGCCGGTGAAGATCGTACTGTTCAACAACTCCTCCCTCGGCATGGTCGAACTGGAGATGCTGGTCGCCGGACTGCCCTCGTTCGGCACCGCGTACCAGAACCCCGACTTCGCGGCCGTCGCCCGGGCGGCCGGTGCGTACGGCGTGCGGGTGGAGAAGCCCAAGCAGCTCGCGGGCGCACTGAAGGACGCCTTCCGGCACAAGGGGCCCGCGCTGGTCGACGTCGTCACCGACCCCAACGCGCTGTCCATCCCGCCGAGGATCAGTGCCGAGATGGTGACCGGCTTCGCGCTGTCCGCGAGCAAGATCGTGCTCGACGGCGGCGTCGGCCGGATGCTCCAGATGGCGCGGTCCAACCTGCGGAACGTGCCGAGGCCCTGACCGCCGGGAAAGAGCCGTCCGGAGAATCCCATGCGTGGCGGTCCGCGCGTGGGGCATGCATCCCGTGAACACATGCGCATCACTACTGGTTCCGACGTGTGGGTGGGGGATCGATGGCTGAACGTCACGGGGGCGCGGGAGTACGCGGACGGCTGCACCGCAGACTCGGCAGCGGTGATCTGACGGCCGTGCCGGAAGTGCGGCACGCGTTACGCGACCTGCTGGGGAAATGGCCGGAGCGGGACGGGGGCACGCCCGCGGACGCGGCCGACGTCGCCGAGCTGCTGGCCAGCGAGCTCGTGACCAACGCGCTGATCCACACCGACCGGGGCGCGGTGGTCACGGCCACCGTCGAGGACTCGCGGCTGCATGTGGAGGTCCGCGACTTCATGGCCGGGCTGCCGGTCCCTGACGTACCGACCGCCGACCTCGGTACGTCCGGCAGGGGACTGGTCCTCGTGGAGAGCCTCGCCGACGCCTGGGGTGTGCGCACGGCGCAGGGGGTGGGCAAGGTGGTCTGGTTCGAGCTGCATGCCGGGGCGGCCTGAGCCCGAAGGCCCGGACCGCCCGGGGTTTTTGCCGGCAGCTCAGCCGAACTGCTGCTCCAGGTCCTTCAGTTTCTGCTCCAGGGAGTCGAGACGCGGCAGCGTCTGGGTGTCGTCCTCGGCCGTGAGGTCCACGGTGACGGGCTCAGGGCCCTTCGGCCTGACGGCCGTGAGGGAGGGCCGGGCGCGCACGGGCAGGTGCCCGGGCTCGGCTATGGCGGGCTCCACGACGTTTCCCGAGGGTTCCACCATCGATCCGGCGGGTGACACCTGTCCCTGCGGGCCGCCCGCCGGGCCGAGCGCGGGAAGCTCCGCGGGCCGCGGGGCCCGCCCCAGGCCCCAGGCCCGGTGCTGCCGGTTGTACGCCTTGATCTGGGCGCGCTCCAGTTTCTCCCGGTCCCTTCTGCGCATCCGGTTCTGCTGCTTCTCCCGCCGGTCCTCGCGCACCTCGTCGACCGCCTCGTCCAGGGTGCGTACGCCCTCCAGGAGCATCAGCGACCAGGCGGCGAACGTCTCGCGCGGGGCCCGCAGCCAGCGGACGATGCGGATCTGCGGCAGCGGGCGCGGCACCAGGCCCTGTTCGCGCAGTGCCGCCCGGCGGGTCTGCTTCAGCGCGCGGTCGAAGAGGACCGCGGCCGAGAGGGACATGCCGGCGAAGAACTGCGGGGCGCCCGCATGGCCGAGGCCGCGCGGCGCGTGGACCCAGTTGAACCAGGCCGCGGCACCCGCGAAGGTCCACACCAGCAGCCGCGAGCCCAGCGCGGCGTCGCCGTGGCTGGCCTCCCGTACGGCGAGGACCGAGCAGAACATGGCCGCTCCGTCGAGTCCGAAGGGGACCAGGTACTCCCAGCCGCCGGAGAGGTTGAGGTTCTGCCGCCCGAAGCCCACGAGGCCGTGGAAGGAGAGCGCGGCGGCCACCGCGGCGCAGCAGAAGAGCAGTACATAGGAGGCGCTTCCGTAGACGGCTTCCTTGCGCCTGCGGCGTTCCTCGCTGCGTTCCCAGGAATCCTCGGCCGCGGCCTTGGCCCCGGCGCGCTTGCCGCGCGTGAGCACCGCCACCGCCGCCAGGACTCCCACCAGCATCACGCCGCCCGGAAGCAGCCAGTCCAGCGATATGTCGGTCAGTCTCATGCGGTGTCCCTTGCATCGCGGTAGGCGTTCGGCGGCCATATTGGCCGACTGCGCGGGACGTCCAAGGGGTTTCGGTGCAAGAGCACGCCAACGGGGCTCCGGGGGGCACGGATAGGTGCGATCTGATCGAACTGCTCTGCTGGGGACGGGAGTTGCGTTCGATTCAAAGCCGCTCGAAAGAGTGGCGTGGATCGGTGGAGCCCGATTGATGCCGCGTGGCGCCGCTCACGCGCCGCGCCGCAGCCGCTCCACGCGGTCGGCGTCGCAGGTGCGCGGGCAGGTGACGCAGGTGTCCTCGGGGCGCAGCGTGTAGAACAGGCAGCAGCTCGCCCGGTCGCGGGTCGGCAGCCGTTCGCCGTCCGGCCCGGTCAGCTCGCGGAAGCCGGCGGTGCCGACGTACGGCTTGGCCGTGCCCGGCAGCAGCATCTCCAGCTCGGCGACGGCGCGGTGCTCCTCGCCGAGCAGGTGTGCGATGTACCACAGGCCCTCGACGACCTCGTCCGTCGCCATGCCCCACAGGGCGCGCCGGCCGCGCCGCATCCGGGGGCCGAAGCCGTCCAGCACCGGGCCGAGGTGCTCGGCGACGGCGGCGCGGACCTCGTCCCGCAGGGCCGCCTCGTCCGGCACCACGCGGGCGCCGGGCAGGGCGGCCGCCGGATCGTCCGGCAGGCACGCGAAGGACGTGACGCGCACCGCCATGCGCCCGAGCGCCCGCTGGAAGCCCACGTTCTCGACCGGCATCCTCGGCACCCGGCGGTGCAGAAACCACGGGACGGTGATCAGCAGGCAGGCGGGCCAGGCGTAGCGGTGCAGGCCGAAGCTGGCGACGACGTCCGGGCGGGCCTGCTGCCCGTAGTCCCGCAGCACCTGCGCGTTGTCCCAGGCGAGAAAGGAGTCGAGGCCGGGGCCGCCCGCCGCGAGATCGCTCGCGCGGACCCAGCCCGCGCCCTTTGGCGTCGGTTCGTCCTCGCCCAGTTCCTGGACGCGCAGACCGGAAAAGACGTCGGCCAGGCGCGCGTAGGCATCGCCGACGGGGGAGGCGAGGCCGGGAAACAGGGCAGGCAGCGTCATGCCGGGACCACCGAATCGCGATCGTTAGCAGGTTAGCCTTACCTTACCCGATCTGTTCCATGTTTGAACTGCGGCCTCGCCCGCCTATCGTGCACAAGGGGGCCTCGCACACGCCAGCCGGGCCCATGACCCCGGCCGGAGGAGGACCCGAGTGGAGCAGGCCCGAGCGCGCGACGCCGCCGACCGGCCGTACGCGTCCGCACGCGTCCCCTCCCAGGGCGGCCCACGCCCGCAGGAACACGTCCGCGGCGAGCACACCCACAGCGAGCCCCCGGCCCCCGCGCCGCGGCCCGTCCGGCGCCACTCCGTCCGCGGCCAGATCCTCCAGGCCCTGCGCACCGCCCTCGTTGACGGCGACCTCGTCCCCGGCGAGGTCTACTCCGCGCCCGCCCTCGGCGAACGCTTCGGCGTCTCGGCGACCCCCGTCCGGGAGGCGATGCAGCAGCTCGCGACCGAGGGCGCCGTCGAGGTCGTCCCCAACCGCGGCTTCCGCGTCCTCGTCCGCACACCCCGCGAGCTCGCCGAACTGGCCGAGGTGCGCGCCCTCATCGAGGTGCCCGTCATGCTCCGCCTCGCCCGCACGGTCCCCGCCGCGCAGTGGACCGCGCTGCGCCCCCTCGCCGAGGCGACGGCCGTGGCGGCCGCGACCGGCGACCGTGCCGGATACGCCGAGACGGACCGCGCCTTCCACCACGCGGTCCTCGCCCTCGCGGGTAACCAGCAGCTCCTCGTCGTCGCCGACGACCTCCACCGCCGCTCCCAGCGGCCGCTGACCGACGCCCCCGTCACCAGACGGGCCGACCTGGTCGCGGACGCCGCCGAGCACATGGCCCTGCTGGAGGCCCTCGTCGCACAGGACCTGGGCGTCGTGCAGTCCCTGGTGCGCGAACACTTCACCGGTTCCGACATCTGACGGGAGCAGGCGTGCGCGGAACGGTATGGGCGGTGGCCAATCAGCTCGGCGTGGTCGCCGGCACCCCCGCGGAACTCCAGTCGGCCCTGCTGTCCGGCGCGCCGCGCACCCTGCGGCTCGGACAGCCCGGCCAGGACCCCTCATCGGTCCGTGAACTGGCCCGTATCCTCCGGGAGTTCGGGCACGTACGGGTGGTCGTCGACGAGGCCGCGGACAGCGGTCCGCCGCCCCGCGAACCGGTGGACCTGGCCGACCCCGCCGCCGTGTGCGCCGCCGACCCGCTGGGGATCACGGAGGCGTACGAGAAGGACACCGCCGCGCACGGCGGGCTGCGAACGGCCTGGCTGCGCGCGGGACAGGCGCTGATCCGCGACCAGGATCCGGCCGAACGCGCCCTGGCCCTGCTGGCCGCGCTGCCGGCCGCGGCCGAGTCGCACCTGCGCGCGGCCCTCACGGACCTGGCGGCCGGGGCCGACTGGAGCGTCGTGTGGACGCGCGGCCGTGACGACGCGGCTCCGCCCCCGCCCGAACCCGTCGCCGCGCTCACCGTCTCGGGCGGCAGGCTGCTGATCGCCGGCCGCACCGGCGCCGTACGGCACCTGGACGCCGAGCCCCACACGGCGCCCCTGCCCGGCCGGGTCACGGCCATGGCGGCGACGGACGACGGCACCCTCCTGCTCCTCGACGAACGCGGCCGCCTGCACACCCGCGGACCCGGCACCCGGCTGACCCGCGCCGTCGCCGCCACCCTCGCCGCGCATCCGGGCACCGCACTCGCCGCGACGGGCGACACCGTGCTGGCCGGCGACCGAGTGGGCTCCGTGCACGCCTTCGGCCCCGCCGGGCTGCGGCAGGCCGCACCGCACGCGGGCCGTGTCACGGCCCTCGCCGCGTACGGCGCCCTCGTCTTCAGCGGCGGCGCGGACGGCACGGTGTGCCGGTGGGCCCCCAGCAGCGACGCACCCCCGGCCACGCTGACGGAGCGCGCCTGCCCCGTGGTCGCCCTGCACGCTGCGCCCACCGCGCGGGGCCCGGCCGTCGCGGTCGCGTGGGCCGACGGCCTCGCGGCACTGCACCGCCCCGGACAGGAGGACGTACGGGCCTTCCGCCCAGGGCCCGCGGTACGCGCCGTCGCGGTGACCCCCGACGCCCAACTCGTCCTCGCCACCGACGAGATGCTCGTCTGCGTCCGCCCCGCCTGACCCCTCCCCGAGGCCCCTGCACTAGCCTGTGCGGCCGTGCTGTGCTGTCCACCAGCGAGGGGGCCCGATGAACGGGGAGCTGCCGGAGACACCGGAATCGTCCATATCCGACGAGGAATGGGCGAGGTTCCAGATCGAGAGCGAGGGGCCCGCGCGTCTGGCGGCGCCCAAGGAACCGTCCGCCCGGGCGCGGATGGTGACCGAGCGGCTGCGCCGGGCCGACGAGGAGGCCGCACGGCAGCAGGGCCGCGCGCGACGCCTCGTCCGCCGGGGCGGGCCCGTACAGGCGCAGCCCGACGGCTGGCGCGCCTGGCCCGACCGGCAGACGCGGGGGCGGCGTCGCAGCCGGATGTGGACGTTCCTGTGGCTGGCCGTCGCGATCGGCGTGCTCGTGTGCCTGCTGAACCCCGCCGCGGCGATGTCCTGGCTGGTGTGACCGGGGCGGTGCCGTGGGCGGGTGACCGGCGGGGCGCGGTCCAGGGGGTGTCCGGCGGATCTTGGCCGGGGCCACGACGCTCCCCCAGGGCTTCGCCTGGGGGTACCCCCAGGCGACGGCACCTCTCCCCCGTAGCCCTTCGGGCACGGGAGGTGCCCCCAGCGTTGCCGAAATGCCCGGACAGCTCCGCTATCAGGGCACTCCGGCGCCTTGCGATGCGTCCCCTAGGCCCTGCGGGCCTGGGGAGACCTCACCCCCTCGGCCCGTGCGGGCCTGGGGAGACCCCACCCCCTCGGCCCGTGCGGGCCTGGGGAGACCCCACCCCCTCGGCCCGTGCGGGCCTGGGGAGACCCCATGCACCAGACGCCGCGTCCTGTCCGGCCCTGATCCACCGGACACCCCCTAGTCGGGCGGCTGCAGACCGGACAGCAGTGACGCGACGTCCAGACCGGTCAGCAGGTACTGCTCGAACGCCAGGCTGTGCAGCGCCCAGGACGAGCGGCGCTGCCTGACGCGGTCGATCGCCCCCTCGCTGTCGTGGCCCAGCTCGATCAGGGTCTGCGCGGCCACGAGACCCGAGCGGTTGTACCCGGAGTAGCAGCGCACCAGGACCTTGCGACCCGCCCGTACGGCGTCCGCCGCGACCACCGCGATGCGGCGGACGCTGTCGATCTCGGCCGACGTCAGCCAGTCGTCCGGGATGGGCACGACATGGTGCTCGACACCGGCGGCCGGGCCGTGGCCCTCACGGGTCCACAGGCTGATCACCAGGTCGAACTCCCGGCCCACCACCACATCCTGATGCGGCCGCACCCCGTCCGTCCAGACGTGGCCGCCCATCCACAGGCCCGTCGTGATCTCGTCCCAGCGCGTGCGCGGCTCCGGAACGTCCCCTTCCCTGCGGCGGGTCCTCACTGGGCGGCGGGCTCGGGGCGGACGGGGGAGCCCTGTGGTGGCACCACGGGCGACAACTGGGCGCTCAGCCACACCGGCACGCCGCCCAGCAGCCCGAACAGCCGGCGCGCCTCCGCGCGCAGCCGGCTCGCCTCCGGCTCCGGCTCGCAGTCGGCGAGCCCCGCGAGCGCGGGCGCCGTACCGATCAGATAGCCCAGCTCCTCGCGGATGCGCAGGCACTCCGCGAAGCCGTGCCGTGCCTGCGTCAACTCCCCCTCGCGCAGGGCGATTCCGGCCAGCTGCTGCCAGGTGAAGGACAGCAGCAGGGGGTCGCCGTGCGCGGCGGCTCCCGCGTGGGCCCTCTCGTACGCGGCACGCGCGGCCTGCGGCGCATCGGCGATGTGCTCGGCGACCAGCCCCCGGCGGAAGTCCAGCAGCGGCCGCCGCGGCGACGAGGGGGCGAGGAGCGCCGTCGCCCTGCCGAGGGCGGAGCGCGCCTCGTCGGCCCGGTCCCGCACGCCGAGCCGGGTCGCCGCGTACGCCAGCCGGCCGCGCTCGCTCGCCGCGCCGCCGCGTTCCTCGTCGTCGCCGGCCGCGGCCTCCGCCGTGCGCAGCGCGTCCTCGGCCTCGGCCCAGCCGTCGCAGGTGAACAGGCAGCGCTCCACGAGCAGTCCGGCACGCTCCAGGGCCGCCGCCGGGTCCGCGGCATGCGGCGCGAGGAGAGCCGCAGCATCGGTCCAACAGCCGCGAGAACGCAGCCGCCATACCGCGGTCTGGAGGGGATCGTCACCTGCTGTGGTTCCGGAACCAGACATGGCGGTATGCGCCACTTGCCCTCCCCGAGCACGCCATTGAGCTGTGTGAGTCAGACCGCATCTCAGCATGGATGGGCATGCGGGGCCAAGGGGTCGAGTGAATCAGTTCACAATCTTTCGGCGGGCGGCGGGGTCGCCGCGGGCGCCGCGCCCGCGGGCGGCCGGGGCGCGCCGCCCCCGTTGTTGAGCGGCGCCGCCGCCACGAGGGCCGGCGCCGGCGCCCGGGTGCCCAACGCCGCGTCCCCGTCAACGAGATGGATCTCGCCATGGCCCGCACGAGTGATCGTTGCGGACCACCGCGAGTGGTGTTCCGGCCCCTGGAGGCGCGGCCCCCGGGGGGACCGGAACGACGTCAGCTCATGCGCAGGGCCAGGAAGAAGTCCAGCTTGTCCTCCAGGCGCGACAGGTCGCGCCCCGTCAGCTGCTCGATCCTGCCGACCCGGTACCGCAGCGTGTTCACGTGCAGATGCAGGCGCGTCGCGCAGCGCGTCCAGGAGCCGTCGCAGTCGAGGAACGCCTCCAGCGTCGGGATCAGCTCGGCGCGGTGGCGGCGGTCGTAGTCCCGCAGCGGGTCCAGCAGGCGGGCGGTGAACGCCCGGCGCACGTCGTCCGGCACGAACGGCAGCAGCAGCACGTGCGAGGCCAGCTCGTGGTGGCCCGCCGCACACACCCGGCCCGGGCGCGCCGCCGCGACGCGGCGGGCGTGGCGGGCCTCCTCCAGGGCGCCGCGCAGGCCCTCCGCCGAGTGCACGGCCGCGCTGACGCCCAGCGTGAGGCGGCCGTCCCCGTCGAGGCCCGCCGACAGGGGGGCGCGGACGGACTCCAGCAGGGCGTCGGCGTGCAGACCGGCGTCCGAGGAGGGCGTGGCGTCCTCCTCCAGGCCGACGGGGCTCACCGCGGGCAGCGGCACCAGCGCGATGGCCTCGTCACCGGTGTGCGCCACGGCGATCCGGTCCGCCGAGTCGGCTCCGGCGGACGACGGGTCGACGAGGATCTCCTCCAGCAGCGACTGGGCGACCGGGCCCGACTCGATGCCCGTGTCCGCGCCCCAGTCCACCCGGGCCACGACGACCTGCCAGTGCGGTGCCGTTCCCAGGCCCGGCAGCAGCACGGGGGCGGCCACCCGCAGGCGTGCCGCGATCTCCGCCGGCGCGGCACCCGTCTGGACCAGCTCCAGGACCTCCTGGGCGAGACGGCGCCGTACCGTACGCGCCGCCTCCCGCCGGTCACGTTCGACGGCGATCAGCTGGGTGACGCCCTGGAGCAGGTCGAGACGGGCCGCGGGCCAGTCGCCGGCGTCGGCCTCGACGGCCAGCAGCCAGTCCGACAGCACGCTCTCGCGCACGTCCCGCGACGCGGGCGCGGCTCCCCGGCCGGTGTTGCGGATCGGGAAGAGCGAGTAGGTCGCTCCGGCTACCACCGCCCGGTGCGGCGCCCGCCGGCCGGCCCGGACCGCCGCCAGGTGCTCCCCGGCCAGCGCCGCGCCCGTCTGCGCGGTCAGCCCGTCGCCGACGCCCGCGATCTGGCGCCCGGTGGGGGAGAGAACCCAGGCCCGGAGGTCCAGGTCGGAGCCGAGGAGATCGAGTACGGCATCCGGCCCGCCGCCGGCCGGACCGGAGGTCATCAGCCTCCTGTGTCTGTCGACGACTGCCGCGAGGTCTCCGGCACGTTCGCCCGAGACCTGTCGCACGACGTACTCGGTGATCGTCGCGAATGCAACGGACTCGTTCACAGCGAACAACGGCAGCCGGTGGCGCGAACACGCCTCCACCAGATCGTCGGGAATGTCGCCGAGCTCCGCCTCGCCGGCCGCGAGCCCGGCGACCTGAGCGCTCGCGAGGATGCGGACGAAGGGTTCCGAGTCCTCGGCGCTGCGCCGCCAGGCGAGGCCGGTCAGCACCAGTTCGCCGCCCGAGAGGTATCGGCTCGGGTCCCGGAGGTCGGTGGTCATCACACCCCGCACGCTCCGGTCGAGCTCGTCTTCGCCGCCGAGCAGCCGCAGCCCCAGCGCGTCGGTCTCCAGCAGTGCGCGCAGCCGCATCTCGTCGCCACCGATCTGTCTCGTTGTTGCACGTTCTGGCCAGAGATCCTTTGGCCACGGTTTCCAGGGGGAAACGGTGAGGTTGCTGATCTCCGCCTTTCGTTCGAATCTACAAGACGAGAGAGGCGACCAGCCAACTCCTTCATGGTTTCGGTGACTGCACCGGTCGGATCGCGCCTTGTGTACTGGACCACATCGCGTAAACAGCACGTGAACATCCAGTCGAGGGCCGGCCGTCCCAGGCCCGTCTGTGACGACGACCCCGAGATTGAGAAGAAGAGAGCCACTCATGGACTTCCTTCGCCCCGCCAGCTGGGAGGAGGCGCTCGCCGCCAAGGCCGAGCACCCCACCGCAGTCCCCATCGCGGGGGGCACCGACGTGATGGTCGAGATCAACTTCGACCACCGTCGGCCGGAGTGCCTCCTGGATCTGAACCGCATCGGCGAGCTGACCGAGTGGGAGGTCGGGGCCGAGAGCGTCCGACTGGGTGCCTCCGTTCCCTACACCAAGATCATGGAGAACCTGCGGGCCGAGCTGCCGGGCCTGGCGCTCGCGTCCCACACGGTCGCCTCCCCGCAGATCCGCAACCGCGGCGGCGTCGGGGGCAACCTCGGCACCGCGTCCCCGGCCGGCGACGCCCACCCGGCGCTGCTCGCCGCCGGCGCCGAGGTCGAGGTGGAGTCGGTACGCGGCTCCCGCCTGATCCCGATCGACGAGTTCTACACGGGCGTCAAGCGCAACGCGCTCGCCCCCGACGAGCTCATCCGCGCCGTGCACATCAAGAAGGCCGACGGGCCCCAGCAGTACTCCAAGGTCGGCACCCGCAACGCGATGGTGATCGCCGTCTGCGCCTTCGGCCTCGCCCTGCACCCCGAGACCCGCACCGTGCGCACCGGCATCGGCTCCGCCGCCCCCACACCGGTCCGCGCCGAGGCCGCGGAGGACTTCCTGAACGCCGCGCTCGAAGAAGGCGGATTCTGGGAGAGCGGGAACATCATCACCCCCGCGATCGCCAAGCAGTTCGCGGAGCTCGCCTCCGGCGCCTGCAACCCCATCGACGACGTGCGCGGCACCGCCAAGTACCGCCGTCACGCGGTCGGCATCATGGCCCGCCGCACGCTCGGCTGGACCTGGGAGCAGTACCGCGGCACCGCCCGCACGCTTGAAGGAGCTGCATGACCATGCGCGTGAATTTCACCGTCAACGGACGCCGGCAGGAAGCCGACGACGTCTGGGAGGGCGAGAGCCTGCTCTACGTCCTGCGCGAGCGCCTGGGCCTGCCCGGTTCCAAGAACGCCTGTGAGCAGGGCGAATGCGGCTCCTGCACGGTCAGACTCGACGGCGTCCCCGTCTGTTCCTGCCTCGTCGCCGCCGGCCAGGTCGAGGGCCGCGAGGTCGTCACCGTCGAGGGCCTCGCCGACTACGCCAAGCAGCGCGAGGAGCGCAGCTGCGCCACCGGCGCCTGCGGGACGAGCCTCCAGGACGCCCAGCTGGGGGCACCCCCGGACGGAGTCTGGGGGAGGTCCGCTGTGCCTCGTGACGGGGTCACTGACTCGCAGACCGGCGAGGGCACCGAGCTCTCCCCGATCCAGCAGGCCTTCATCGACGCGGGCGCCGTCCAGTGCGGCTTCTGCACCCCCGGCCTGCTGGTCGCCGCCGACGAGATGCTGGAGAACAACCCGTCCCCGACCGACGAGGACATCCGCGAGGCCCTGTCCGGCAACCTCTGCCGCTGCACCGGGTACGAGAAGATCCTGGACGCCGTCCGCCTCGCGGCCGCCCGCCAGGAGCGTCAGGAAGAGACGGTCCGACGATGACGCACAACACCCGGGTCGCCTCCGTTCCCGCGGGCACTCCCGCCAAGGTCACCCAGACGACCAAGGGCGGCATCGGCGAGTCCACGCTCCGCCCGGACGGCACCCTCAAGGTCACCGGCGAGTTCGCCTACTCCTCGGACATGTGGCACGAGGACATGCTCTGGGGCCAGATCCTGCGCTCCACGGTCGCGCACGCCGAGATCGTCTCCATCGACACCTCCGAGGCCCTGGCCCAGGCCGGCGTCTACGCGGTCCTCACCTACGACGACCTGCCCACCGAGGTGAAGAACTACGGCCTGGAGATCCAGGACACGCCGGTCCTCGCCAACGGCGTCGTACGCCACCACGGCGAGCCCGTGGCTCTCGTCGCCGCCGACCACCCCGAGACCGCCCGCCGCGCCGCGGCCAAGATCAAGGTCGAGTACAAGGAGCTGCCCGTCGTCACCGACGAGGCCTCCGCGACCGCCCCCGACGCGCCGCTGCTGCACCCGGGCCGCGACGACCACCACGCCGGCCACGTCCCGCACCCGAACATCGTGCACCGCCAGCCGATCATCCGCGGCGACGCGGACGAGGCCGCCAGGCGCGCCGACGTCATCGTCTCCGGCGAGTACACCTTCGGCATGCAGGACCAGGCGTTCCTCGGGCCCGAGTCCGGCCTCGCCGTGCCCGCCGAGGACGGCGGCGTCGACCTGTACGTCGCCACCCAGTGGCTCCACTCCGACCTGCGCCAGATCGCCCCCGTCCTCGGCCTGCCCGAGGAGAAGGTCCGCATGACGCTCTCCGGCGTCGGTGGCGCCTTCGGCGGCCGCGAGGACCTGTCGATGCAGATCCACGCCTGCCTGCTGGCGCTGCGCACCGGCAAGCCCGTCAAGATCGTCTACAACCGGTTCGAGTCGTTCTTCGGCCACGTCCACCGGCACCCGGCGAAGCTCTGGTACGAGCACGGCGCAACCAAGGACGGCAAGATCACGCACATGAAGTGCCGGATCGTGCTGGACGGCGGCGCCTACGCCTCCGCCTCGCCGGCGGTCGTCGGAAACGCCTCCTCGCTCGCCGTCGGCCCGTACGTGATCGACGACGTGGACATCGAGGCGATCGCGCTCTACACCAACAACCCGCCCTGCGGCGCCATGCGCGGCTTCGGCGCGGTCCAGGCGTGCTTCGCCTACGAGGCCCAGATGGACAAGCTCGCCAAGGCCCTCGACATGGACCCGGTCGAGCTGCGCCGGCTGAACGCCATGGAGCAGGGCACGCTCATGCCGACCGGGCAGCCGGTCGACTCCCCGGCCCCCGTCGCCGAGCTGCTGCGCCGCGTCAAGGCCCGTCCGCTGCCGCCCGAGCGCCAGTGGGAGACCACCGAGGGCGCCGACGTCCGCGCGCTGCCCGGCGGTCTGTCGAACACCACCCACGGCGAGGGCGTCGTCCGCGGCGTCGGCTATGCGGTCGGCATCAAGAACGTCGGCTTCTCCGAGGGCTTCGACGACTACTCCACCGCCAAGGTCCGCATGGAGGTCGTGGCAGGCGTGCCGGTCGCGACCGTGCACACCGCGATGGCCGAGGTCGGCCAGGGCGGTGTCACCGTCCACGCCCAGATCGCACGCACGGAACTGGGCGTCACCCAGGTGACCATCCACCCCGCCGACACCCAGGTCGGATCGGCCGGCTCCACCTCCGCCTCCCGCCAGACGTATGTCACCGGCGGCGCGGTGAAGAACTCCTGCGAGCTGGTCCGCGAGAAGGTCCTGGAGATCGGGCGCCGCAAGTTCGGCACCTACCACCCGGCCTGGGCCACCGCCGAGCTGCTGCTCGAAGGCGGCAAGGTCGTCACCGACGGCGGCGAGGTCCTCGCCGACCTGGCCGACGTGCTGGAGGGCGAGGCCGTCGAGATCGAGGCCGAGTGGCGCCACCGTCCCACGGAGGCGTTCGACCTGCGCACGGGCCAGGGCAACGGCCACGTCCAGTACTCGTTCGCCGCGCACCGCGCGGTCGTCGAGGTGGACACCGAGCTCGGCCTGGTCAAGGTCATCGAGCTGGCCTGCGCCCAGGACGTCGGCAAGGCGCTCAACCCGCTGTCCGTCATCGGCCAGATCCAGGGTGGCACCACCCAGGGCCTGGGCGTGGCGGTCATGGAGGAGATCATCGTCGACCCGAAGACCGCCAAGGTCAGGAACCCCTCCTTCACGGACTACCTGATCCCCACCATCCTCGACACGCCGACCATCCCGGTCGACGTGCTCGAACTCGCCGACGACCACGCCCCGTACGGGCTGCGCGGCATCGGCGAGGCCCCGACCCTGTCGTCCACGCCGGCCGTCCTCGCGGCGATCCGGAACGCGACGGGTCTCGAACTGAACAGGACGCCGGTGCGCCCCGAGCACCTCACCGGCACCTGACAGATCCCTTCCACTTCTCCGGGCGGTGCGTGCCATGCCTCCAAAGGAACGTCACTTCCGCACTGCCCGTGCCGCCCGGAGAAACCCAGTGCCGCACCGCTCGCGGCCACAGCACCACCCTCGCAGTACGAGCAGTACGAGCAGTACCCGCAGTACCCGCAGAGCAAGTTCGTCTCGGGCCGTCCCCCGGGTCGTGCAGCCGAAGCACCTTCCCAAATCCCGCTCCGAAATCCTTCCGGCGGGTGCCCCTGTGAACCTTGGGAGTAGGCACCATGACCCAGCAGTCCACTGAGCCGAGGACCACGGCGGAGGACGCCGGCGCAGGTACGCGCCAGCCCGCCGGCCGATCCTGGCTCGACCGGTACTTCCACATAACCAAGAGAGGGTCGACCATCGGGCAGGAGGTGCGCGGCGGCATCACCACCTTCATGGCGATGGCGTACATCATCCTGCTGAACCCGGTGATCCTGTCGGTGCCCGATGTGAACGGCGCGAAGCTCGACGGTGATCAGCTGACCACCGCCACCGCCTTCGCCGCAGCCGCCACCACCATCGTGATGGGCCTCGTGGGCAATGTGCCGCTGGCCCTCGCCGCCGGACTCAGCGTCTCCGCCGTGATGGCCTTCCAGGTCGCGCCCGAGATGTCCTGGGAAAACGCGATGGGCATGTGCGTCATCTACGGCGCCGTGATCGTCCTGCTCGTCGTCACCGGCCTGCGTGAACTGATCATGAACGCGATCCCTCTGGCGCTGAAGCACGCCATCACCATGGGTATCGGTCTGTTCGTCTGTCTCATCGGCCTCGTCCAGGCCGGATTCGTCACCTCCATGCCCGGCGAGGGCGGCATCGCCGGCGCCAAGCCGATCCAGCTCGGCACGCACGACATGCTCACCGGCTGGCCCGTGCTCTGCTTCTGCGTCACCGTCCTGCTGATCTTCCTGCTCCAGGTGCGCAAGGTCCCCGGCGCGATCCTCATCGGCATCGTCGGCGGCACGCTGTTCGCCGCTGTCGTTCACCAGTTCGCCGGTCTCGACAAGGCTGCCTGGGGCGGTCTGAACGCGCCCGAGATCACCGGATCGATCGTCTCCACCCCTGACTTCGGTCTGTTCGGCTCCGTCTCCTTCGACGGCATGGCCGACGTCGGTGGCATCACCGTCGGCGTCATCGTCTTCACCCTGGTGCTGGCCGGATTCTTCGACGCCATGGGCACCATCATCGGCATCGGCCAACAGGCCAACCTCGCCGACGAGACGGGCAAGATGCCCGGCCTCAACAAGGCCCTCGCCATCGACGGCGCGGGCGGCGCGATGGGCGGCCTCGCGGGCGCCTCCGGCCAGACCGTCTTCGTCGAGTCCACCGCCGGCGTCGGCGACGGCGCCCGCACCGGCCTCGCCAGCGTCGTGACCGGCCTCGCGTTCACGCTCTGCCTCTTCTTCACTCCGCTGGCCCAGCTCATCCCGACCCAGGTCGCCGCCGGCGCGCTGGTCGTCATCGGCTCGATGATGATGACCAACGCCAAGCACATCGACTGGAACGACTCCGCCACCGCCATCCCGGTCTTCCTGACCACGGTGCTGATGCCGTTCACCTACTCCATCACCGCGGGCATCGCCGCCGGCGTCATCGCCCACGTGCTGATCAAGGCGGTCCAGGGCCGGGCGCGCGACGTCGGCTGGCTGATGTGGGTCCTGTCCGCCGTGTTCCTCGCCTACTTCGCCCTCAATCCGATCGAGGGCTGGCTGGGAGTCAAGTAGCACCGCCGCCGTCCTCCGCACACGTCATCCAGAGGAGACCGACATGCTGGACATCGCCGAAGAGCTGAACCGGTGGGTCGAGCAGGGCCGTTCGTTCGCCGTCGCCACCGTCGTCGCCGTCGGGGGCAGCGCGCCCCGCCAGCCGGGCGCAGCGCTCGCCGTCGACAGCGAGGGCACGGCGATCGGCTCGGTCTCCGGAGGCTGTGTGGAGGGCGCGGTGTACGACCTGTGCACCCAGGCGCTCCAGGACGGCGAAAGCGTCCTGGAACGCTTCGGATACAGCGACGAGGACGCGTTCGCCGTGGGCCTGACCTGCGGCGGCGTCATCGACGTCCTCGTCACCCCGGTATCCGCGGACGCTCCCGGCGGGGAGGTGTTCGCGGCCGCGCTGGCCACCGCCGCCCGTGGGGAGGCGGCGGCGGTCGCGCGGATCACCGACGGCCCCGCAGAACTGGCGGGCCGCCCCCTGCTCGTACACCCCGACGGCACCTTCGAGGGGTCGCTCGGCGGCCACCCGGAACTGGACCGCACGGCGGCCGGCGAGGCCGCGGCCATGCTGGACGCGGGCCGCACCGGGACCGTCGTCATCGGCGAGGACGGCTCGCGCTGCGGCCGCCCGCTGACCCTGCTCGTCGAGTCGAGCGTCCCCGCGCCGCGCATGATCGTCTTCGGTGCCATCGACTTCGCCTCCGCCCTCGTGCGGGTGGGCAAGTTCCTCGGCTACCACGTCACCGTCTGCGACGCGCGGCCCGTCTTCGCGACGAAGGCCCGCTTCGCGGAGGCCGACGAGATCGTCGTCGACTGGCCGCACCGCTATCTGGAGTCCACGAAGGTGGACGGCCGCACGGTGCTGTGCGTCCTGACCCACGACGCCAAGTTCGACGTCCCGCTGCTGGAACGGGCGCTGCGGCTGCCCGTCGCGTACGTGGGGGCCATGGGCTCGCGCCGCACCCACGAGGACCGCAACAGGCGGCTGCGGGAGGTCGGCGTCACCGAGCTGGAACTGGCCCGGCTGCGCTCCCCGATCGGCCTCGACCTCGGCGCCCGCACACCGGAGGAGACGGCACTGTCCATCGGCGCCGAGATCGTGGCGAATCGCCGCGGCGGCAGTGGAATCTCCCTGACCGGTGCGCACACGCCGATCCATCACGACGGTCCCGGCGCCGTCGCGGGCCGGATCGGATCGGTGGCGTAACGGCGTCCACCTGTCCGCGTCGTCCTCCCCATGTCAGCTGTGACGTTTCTGTGAGTCCTGGCGCTGACATGTGTGCAGGGGGGCACATGCGGGTCACGGACATGGGGATGGCGTGACCGCCACGACGAAGAGGAACGAGTGGGCAAGGAGCGGGGTGACCGGCGTGCGCAGGCGGCGCACGACACGGAGCTCGGTGACGCGGTCGCGAGGGCGCAGCGCGGCGACGAGGCGGCCTTCTCCCGGGCCTACCGGATCGTCCACCCCCCTCTCCTCGGCTTCCTGCGCGGACTCGTCGGCGACGACGCGGAGGACGTGGCCTCCGACGCCTGGCTCGAAATCGCCCGCGACATCGGACGCTTCCGGGGAGACGGAGCCGGCTTCCGGGCCTGGACGGCGAGCATCGCGCGCAACCGGGCCATCGACCATCTGCGCAGGGTGCGCAGCCGCCCGCGCGGCACCTTCCTCGAGAACGACCTCGCCGACATACCGGCCCGCCAGGACACCGCGGAAGAGGCGTTCGAAACCGTCTCGACCCAGCAGGCCCTGGCGCTCATCGCCCAACTCCCGCCCCAGCAGGCCGAAGCCGTGCTGCTCCAGACGGTCATCGGACTCGACGGACCCACCGCCGCACGCGTGCTCGGCAAGCGGCCCGGCGCTGTCCGCTCGGCCACCCACCGCGGTCTGAAACGACTCGAGAAGCACCTCGCCTCGCTCCGCCCCCAGGGTCGTGTGACAGATTCGGACCCTTGCGCGCTGGGAGGGGCGAGATGACCGAAAACCCATCAGGAGACGCCATGGGCTCCGGGGCCGAATCGCAGCCGCCCACGACGCCGGCGTTGGACGAGGTGCTGGCGGCCGCCGCGCGCCCGGCACCCGTCGAGCCGGAGGCCGCCGAACACGCCCTCGCGGCGTTCCGCACCGCGCGCGCCGAGGGCGCACTCGGCCTGCCCACCCGGCCCGAGGACGACTGGCGCCCCGCGGCCCGTCCGAGGCTCCGGGCACGAGGGCTCAAGGCGAGCATCGGCGCGCTCGTCGGGGGCGTGATGCTCGGCGGAGTGGCGATGGCGGCCGGAGGGATCCCGGTGCCCTTCGGCGAGCAGCCGGCGCAGGGCACGTCCCCCGGGCCCGGCGCCTCGTCCGGCGCCGGGGAAGCGACCTCGGACACCGTCCGCGAGGAGTCGCGGCCGCCCACGACGGGGACGTCGGGCGCGGCCGCGGGCGAGCGCCCGCCGACGGCGAAGGACGCGGTGGCGCACTGCCGCGCGTACGACAGCGCGCAGCGGCACAACGACACGGCCGGGGCGGGCGCGATGCGCGAGCGCCTGGAGGCGGCGGCGGGAGGCCCGCAGGCCGTCGCGGAGTACTGCGCGCGGCTGCTGGCCACGGGGCCCGCTTCAGCGGGCGAAGCACCGAAGCAGTCCCGCCCGGAGGTGGGCGGCAAGGCGCCGGACACGCCGCCGGGCAAGGACAGGAACGATTCGCCGCGGCACCGGCAGCTCCCCAAGAACTGAGAGCACACGCCCGGATGCGCGGCCCCGGCGACAGGGCCGGTCCACCGGACAACTCGCGGCCGCAGGTCCCTCCCGTGATCCCCTGAGCGCTGCCGTCGCTGCACGCGTCCCGTGGTGGTCGGTACGGCATGCGACGTGCGCGGGCACTCGCACATCCCAGCGGTCCGCGCGCCACGGTCACGGTCATCGTGTGGCACACGACCAGTCCTGGGAGTGGCCGCTGCCTCGACGACGCCTGAAGCGCACCGATGGTTGTACGCGCGCGCCTCACTGCTTCTGTGAGAACAGACACCAGGCACGAGCCGTGATGCTTTCCGCACCGCTTCCGCTGGGACAGACGAGCTGGTCATGGGCTGTCTGCGTGGGGAGGAAACGGATGCCGATCGAAGGGCGTGCAGCGCAGCTGCCGGACGCCGACGGCATGCAGGGGTATGCCGCGGGCTTCGTCGCCGAGATGAACGAGCGCAGCAGACTGCCGCTCGACTACACAGTGGTGAGCCTGAGAATCGTGGACTTCGTCGTCGACGGACTCAGACGCGGCGGACCGGACCGCTCGGGCGTCGACCGCTTCCTGCAGGGGCTCGGCGCGTACGTCGGCGAGGTGATCGTCCGCCGGGCGGGCGCGCGGTGGGTCGACCTGGACGCGGACCAGCGGGAGCTGTTCGGCCAGACCGTGGGCATCCGCATGCCCGACGGCCGGGTCTGGAACCCGCTGGGCAAGGTGGTGAAGCGTTTCGAGCACGGCGCGACGGAGTCCGTCGAGCGCTTCTACCTGCTCCTGCACGGCCGCCGCCCGCCGACCCGCCGGGGCCCGACGGGCCGGCCCACGGCGTGCTCGGACCCCCAGCGAGCGGCCTGCTGACCCCCGGGGCCGGGCGCCGACTTCGCGGGCGTCGTGCCCGCGGCCCCGTTCCCGCCAGGGGCGGGGACCTCATGGGCGCACCCGGCACCAGCGGTGCGCGCCCGCGGGCCCCGGCGGGGGAGTGCGGGGCTGCCGCCCCAGCACCCCTGCCGCCCGCGGACCCGCCGCAACCGGCGTCGGCCCGGCGGCCCCGCGCCCGGACCGGCGCCCGCGGTCCGGCGGAAGCCCCCGCTCCCGCCGGGAGCCGGGAGCCGGCGGCCCCGCGCCCGGGAATGAACGGCGGGCCCGGGGCGTGCGTACCTGTGGGCGGCGGGCGTGTACCGGCGGTCGCCGACAGGCAGGAGGTACGTCTTGGCCGGCAGCAATGTCACCGCGCTGTTCCGCGCGTCCACCGCGCACAGCCCGTCCTACTTCTCCCTCGGCAGGGCGAGCGACGGCGCCGGAGAGATCGTCGACTTCTGCATTCCCTGCAACCCCTACTTCCCCACCCCCGCCATGTTCGACGAACTCGCCGGCCGTCTGCGGGAGATCCTCACCTACTACCCGAGCAGCGCCGAGACCATCACCGGCGAGCTCTGCCGGCTGCTGGGCCTCAACCCGCAGACCGTCGCCATGGGCAACGGCTCCACCGAACTGATCACCTGGATCGACCACCTGCTGGTGCGCGAGTCCCTCGCCGTGCCCGTACCGACCTTCGGCCGATGGACCGACCAGCCCATGGAGACCGGCAAACGCGTCGACATGCTGCTCCTGCCGGAGGCACGCGGGTTCGCCCTCGATCCCGCCTCCTTCGTGCAGTTCGTCCGCAGCAGAGGCTCGCGCGCCGCCGTCGTCTGCAACCCCAACAACCCCGACGGCGGACTGCTGTCCAAGCAGCAGGTCCTCTCCCTCCTCGACCACCTCCAGGATCTCGACCTGGTCGTCGTCGACGAGTCGTTCCTCGAATTCGCCGACGGCGGCCAGGACACGAGCGTCGCCGCCGAGGCCGTCCTGCGGACCAACGTCATCGTCCTGCGCAGCCTCGGCAAGAACTTCGGCCTGCACGGCGTGCGCTTCGGCTACCTCGTCGCCAACCCTGCGCTCGCCCGCCGGGTACGGGACGCACTGCCGAAGTGGAACCTCAACTCCTTCGCCGAGACCGTGGTGTTCATGCTCGCCGAACACAGCGAGGAGTACGCGCAGAGCCTGCGCCAGGTGTGCCGCGACCGGCAGGAGATGATCTGGCGGCTCTCCCAGGTGCCCGGCCTGACCGTCTACCCCTCCCAGGGCAACTTCGTCTACGTCCGCCTCCCTGACGGCGCGGACGGATCGGTCCTGCGGGACCGGCTGCTCGCCGAACACGGCGTCCTCATCCGCGAATGCGGCAACAAGATCGGCAGCTCCAGCCGGTTCGTACGCCTCGTCGTGCGCCCCGACCCCGATGTGCTGCGGCTCGTCTCGGCGATGGAACAGGTGCTGTACGGGCGGCAGACGCCGGTCCAGGCGCCGGCGCCTCCGCCGGAGCCGGTGCGGCCGATGCTCGCCCAGGCCGCTCCGCTCGCCCTCGCGCAGCAGCCCGTCGCCGCCCAGGGCCTCGCCCCGGCCGACGGCAGGGGCCGCACCGGCGGCCCGGCGGCCGGGGCCATGGCTGCCGGGTACACCTCGGCCACCGCCATCGTCGACCGGCTGATTGCCCAGGCGTGACCACCGGGGCCGGGCCGGGTTCCGCCTACGCGTAGGTGAACGGCTGGTACTCGGCCAGCAGCCTGAAGTCCCGGTACAGCGCGTCGAAGTCCCGGTTCCACACCAGGAACGTGCCGCCCACCGTCACCAGGTCCGACGTTCCCTCGACCCGGTCGCCGGGGTGCACCGTCCACCGCATCTCGTACGAGCTGTCGATCTTCGGCTCCAGCCGGTCGCCGACCACTCCCGCGCGCAGCGGCATGCACGCGTCGAAGCAGTACACCTGCTCGCCCTCCCACGGGCGGCTGCGGACACCGCTCTCGATGCCGAACGCGACGTTCACCAGCGCCTCGCCGTAGTGGCGCTGCATCGCGGCCAGGCCGGACAGACCCTTGAAACGCGCACCCACCTCCAGGAACACCAGTTCGTCGTCCCCGGTCAGGAACAGCTCCAGATGCGAGGCGCCGTCCGGCCTGCCCAGGGCGTCCAGCGCCTCACCGGCGAAGGCGACCATGCGCGCCACCCGCGGGTCCTCGTCGAGCAGGTTGATGTCGGCGTTGACCCGGCCGCCCGCCACGTCCGCAGAGTTCACCAGGTACTCGGTGACACCGCCGAAGACGGTCCTGCCCGCCGCCGAGATGATGTTGACGCTGTAGACGCGGCCGTCGATGAACTCCTCGTACTCGTACGCCCGCCCGAGGTCGCCGTCCGCCGGAAGCGCCGCGAAGTCCTGGTAGCTCTCGACGGTGACGACGCCGATGGAGCCCGCGGAGTCGGTCGGCTTGAGCACGAACGGCAGACCGACCCGGCCCGTGATGTGCTCGAAGTGGGCGCGGGCGCCCGCCCGGTGGCGCGCCGGGTCCCAGGCGCCGAACGCCGGTGCGCGCACGCCCGCGGCCGCCACCCGCCGCTTCATCTCCAGCTTGTCGAGGAAGGGGATCACATCGGCGCGGTGCGGCCCCGACAGCCCCAGCCGCTCCCGGATCTCCGCCGCGCCCAGCACGTTCTGCTCCAGATACGTGTGGACGGTCAGCCGCTCCCGGCTCGTGCCCCGCAGCAGCGCGGCGACGATCTCCGTCCCCGCGTCCACGTCGATCTGCGCGGTGACGAGGGGAGACGGGTCCCGCTCCGCCGTCGGCACGACATGGACCTCGTCGAACCAGCCGCGCCGGACGTCGGTGAGATGAGGCGCGTCGAGCTCGGAGAAGATCCCGACGAGCCGTACGGACGACGGATCCTCGAACAGCCCGGGGTCGAACGCCTCGAGGCCCCGGGTGCCGATGAACACGGCGGTGTGCGGCGCGGCGTGCGCGGGGGCCGGGTCGGCGGCGGTCATGCCGTTTCCTCCTTCGCGGGGCGCCCCTCGGCCGGGGCGGTCACCGATACGAGCGGGCGCGCGGGCAGGGCGCCCGCGCGGGGAAGGCCGGGTCCAGGGGAGCCGGCACCGATGCGCTGCCTGCGGCGCAGGGCGGCGTACTCCCAGCCCGCGACGAGCAGCACGATCACGGTCACGTCGATGCCGATGGCCCATTCGACGCCGATGGTGTCCATGCCGAACGAGAAGGCGAAGCCGGACAGCGCCATGAGGCTGTAGTAGACCGCCGTCAGCAGTCCGACCACCGAGGACACCCGGGAGTCGGGGGAGTGGGCGATCAGCCGCTTGTACTGGTGGGCCCAGACGATCTCCCCGGCGAACACCAGCAGCACGAACACCGCGAGCGCGGGCCCGAGGCTGCCCCGGGCCAGCGGCAGCACGGCGTACATGAGGGCCGCGAAGCCGACCAGGGCCACGGTGAGACGCCCCTGCAGGTGCTCCGGCACCATCCCGCGGCGGCTCAGGTACTGGTAGACGAAGACGCCCGCGAACACGGCGAGCCACTCGGCGGTGAAGAAGACCGCCATCCCGGAGCTGGCCATACCGAACCAGAGTTCCGGCACCGCCGTGATCAGCACCTCGTACGTCGCCTGGAGCGCGGTGACGGCGAGAACGATGTAGAAGACGGCGGAGGAGATCACGGGGCTGCGGGCGATGACGGCGGCCGCCGAGCGCAGGTTGGCGACGACGCTCTCCCGCGCCCCGGCGCTCTCCCGCCGTGCCGCCTCGATGCGCTGCCGGTTGGGCCGTACCAGGGCGAACAGCAGCGCCGACAGCAGGAACGTCGCCACGTCGAGGAGCACGACCGTCCGCAGATCGACGAACCGGAGGATGAAGCTGCCCACCGCTCCGGCCGCGGCGATGGCCAGGAAGAGGCTGGAGTTGAAGACCGTCGAATACGTGTCGGTCTGCTCCTCGTCGAAGAACTGCACCAGCGCCTTCACCCGGGCCGCGTTCACCGCGCTGCCCAGCAGGGCGCGGGCGAAGACGACGCCGACGGCGAGCGGGAACATCCGGGGCGACAGCGCGGCCAGGAACAGCAGGGTGACGGCGGCGGCCACCACGTTCAGCAGCACGAGGAGCCTGCGCGCGTCGGCACGGTCGACGGACCGGGTGACGAGCAGACCGATGAACAGGTTCGCGATCCAGTCGGCCGCGAAGACGGCCGACGCGAGGGTGGCGCTGCCGGTCTCGCCGTAGACGAACGCCACGTACGAGATCATCAGCAGCTTCGAGCCGAACAGCGAGACGAACGACGCGACGTAGGACAGAAGGAAGTTGCGGTTCAGATAGACGCCCATGACACGGTCCTCGGTAGGCGTGCGGAACGGGGCCCGCCGTCGTCGGCGTGCTGCGGGCCCCGCTGTTCACACTGCTGGAGCGGCGGTCACGGGCGGTGGACGCTCTCCGGCCACTTCTTGTCCTCGTCCACCCGCGACACCAGCGGGATGTCCCGGATGTCGTCGTGGTTGAGGACCCACATCAGGAACCGCTCCAGACCCATGCCGAAGCCGGAGGTGCGCATGGGCAGCTCCTGCTTCATCTCCGCGTACCAGGCGTAGTCGCGCTCGGGCACCTGGTGTATCGCGAGCGCCTTGCGGATCTGCTCGGCGTCGGAGTGGCGCTCGCCGGAGCCGACGACCTCACCCATGCCGAAGAACAGGTCGGCGTTGGCGGCGGTGCGCTGCTCCTCGTCGCCGAACGCCTGGTAGAAGGGCACCGACAGGTGGTCGAAGTGGGTGACCCACATGAACTCGCTGACCACCTCCATCAGCTTGTGCTCGCCCTTGCGGGTCAGCGTGCGCCAGCTGCCCTCGTCGCGGACGCAGCCCTCCTCGCCGTCCAGGAGCGAGACGGCCTCCTCGAAGGTGATCCGCGGGAAGTGGCCCTGGTACTCGGCCATGCGGCGCAGGTGCGAGGTGTCGCCGGCGGCGGCCGCGATGCGGTCGCCGTACGTCTCCAGGGCGGCACCGGCGAGCGCCTTGACGTATCCCTCGACATAGTCGATCAGGTCGTCGATGCCGCCGGGGATCTCCGCCTCGCTGTGGCTGTACTGGTTCAGGTGCGTCGTGTCCGGCTGCTCGCCGCGGAACGACGGCATGATGTTGTAGCAGCCGCCCGGGGCGAGGCGCATGCCGTACTCCAGCATGAACTGGCTGGAGTCCGGCAGATAGGTGTCGACGCCGTTCACGGTGACCGGGACGGGCTCGGAGTCGCTCCCGAGACCGGTCGGGCACGTGATGGTGCGGACCGTCAGCGGAAGGTAGAGCGCCTTGAGGCCGCGCGACGTCGCATACTCGGCCGTGGTCCTGTGGATCAGATCCTGAAGATCGGCCACGAGTTTGTACCACGGCGATCGGAGAGCCTTCAGGAATTCGCCGTGCTGATTTCCCCACGCGTGCGGCGGCCGGACCGCGGCGGGCGCGACGGAGGACGTTGTCGTGGTGTCCAGAATCGTCATGTTTCCACTCCAGTTCAGTGATGATCGACCGTGATCGGCAATTGCGTCGGGCGTGTTCAGGGCGACGGTCGCAATACGCGGCCGGGTGATCGACACGAAGTCGTCGGAATTCAGGGCGACGGAAAGGTCGAGCCGGGCCGCATTGAAGAAGATCTCCTCCTGCCGCAGCAGTTCCGGATCCACCACCGCTTCGAGGCCGGCGTGGAACGAGAACGGCGTGATCGACCCGCACACCGCGCCCGCCAGCTCCTCGGCGGTGTCACGCTGCGCGAAGGAGGCGTCCCTGCCCCCGTAGAGGCGCCGGATCCCCTCCAGGTCCACGAGCCGGTCGCCGGGGACGACGACCAGCACGTACCGGCTGCTGCGCTTCGTGATCTTCACGCGCACGACCATGCATTTGGCCGCCTGGTTCAACGGGTGTCCGCGCAGCCGGCTCGCGACATCCGTACGGCCCTCCGGCGCGTGGTGCAGCAGCCGGAAACGTGCTCCCTCGGTCTCGAGGAGTTCCAGAATTCGCCCGCAGACCCCGCTGTCATTCTTGAGGTCCAGGAGTTCGGATGGCGGAGCCATATGATTTCCCCCATCTGGCGCCGAAATTGATCATTTCTTGGCTGCCGAGTATGCGAATGACGTTAGGGGCGCTTCGACATGGCCGAGAACGAGCGCCGGATGACTTCATCAGGTTTCCGGCGGCCGCCGGTCACGACCCGGTGAACTCCCCGCGGTCCGGTACGCCGCCGACCTACAGTGGTTCACCGGAAGCACCGCGGAACGGTCGACGGAACGGTCAACTGGTCACAGGGGGACGGCGGATGGACCCGATCGTGCTGGCAGCAGGAACGGCGCTCGTGGGCGCCATGGCCACGGACGCCTGGCAGCAGGCGCGGGCCGCGACGGTCGACCTGTGGCGGCGGATGCGGCCCGAGCGCGCCGACGGCATCGGCGCCGAACTCGACGTGCTGCGCGGCCAGGTGCTCGCGGCCCGCGAGGACGGGGACACGGACACCGAGGAGGCGCTGGCGGGCAGCTGGCGGCTGCGACTGCACGAGCTCCTGCGCCAGGACCCCGGCCTCGCGGCCGAGTTGCGCCGGCTCGTCGACGAACACCTCGCCCCCGCGCTCCCGGACGGCGAACGGGACCGGGCCCGGTCGATCGTCATGAAGGCCGAGGCGCACGACAGCGCGCGGATCTACATGGCGGGCGGGGACCAGCACATCACCGGCGCATGAGCGGACCGGTCCGCGAGCCGGACCCGCCCGAGGTCCGGCTGGAGGCCCACGCCCAGGACCACGCACGGATCTACCTGGCGGGCCGGGACCTCTACATCACCCAGCCCGCCGCCCCGGCCGACGACGAGCCGCCACCGCCCGACGAGGCGGCCCCCGCCGCCGGGGTCCTCGGCGCGCCCCTGCTGCTGATGTGCGCCGGCATCGCCCTGATCGTTCTCGCGCTGACCGACGCTCCTGGTCCGGTGAGCGGCGGCCCGCGCGCCGTCGCCCTGATCGCGGGACTGGGCGCGCTCGCCCTCGCCGGCCCGTCCGCGACCCGCCGCCTCCGGGCCCGGCAGCGCGCCCGGCTGCGGACCAGCCCCGCGGCGCGACGGCGGCACGAGCGCAGACTCGACCGGGCGGCCCAGATCCTGGCGGACACGCTGCGCGCCCGGTTCGCGCACGAGGAGAAGCTGCGCATGCTCGCGCACCCCGGCCCGCTGGCGGTGCGCTGGACCACCGACGAGGCTCTCGGTGACCACTGGGCGAGCATCCGGGGCACGGACGACGACACACCGCTCGACCTGCGCGGCGACTTCGCCTCCGTCGCAGACGTCCACGCCGCGGTGCCCTCGGGCCGGCTCCTGGTGCTCGGCGGCCCCGGAGCGGGCAAGTCCGTGCTCGCTCTGAGGTTCGCCCACGACCGGCTCCTGACCGCCGCACCCGGCGACCGCGTCCCGGTGCTCCTGCCGCTCGCCTCCTGGGACCCGGCCACGCAGGACCTCCCGTCGTGGGCGGCCGGGCGGCTGATCCTCGACCATCCCTGGCTGGCCGCCCGCACCGCCACCGGATCGCCGCTGGCCACCGAACTGTGGCGCGAGGGGCGGCTGTTGCCCGTCCTCGACGGATTCGACGAGATACGCGCCGACGCCCGGCCCGAGGCCCTGCGCCGGCTGCGCGGCTGCCTGCCGCCGTCCGACCCGTGCTTCCTCACCAGCCGGACCGAGGAGTACGAGAGCGCTGTCGCCGCCACCGACGCCGTCCTGCCGGCCACTGCCGCCGTCCGCCTGGAGCCGCTGACCGTGGACGACGTGTCCGGCCACCTGCGGCGCACCACTCGCAGGCGCGTCTCCGGCGACGGGACGACCACCAAGTGGGACGCCGTCCTCGCCCGGCTGCGCGAACGGCCCGGCACCGCGCAGACGCGCGCGCTGAGCGCCGTGCTGTCGACACCCCTCATGGTCTTCCTGGCACGCACCGCCTACAGCGAGACGGCCCGCGATCCGGCCGAACTCCTCGACCCCGCCCGCTTCCCGACCCGGGCCGCCCTCGAGGACCACTTGCTGGACGCGCTGATTCCGTCGGTCTGCGACTACCCGGAGGAGACCACCCGCCGGCTGGCCTTCCTCGCCCGCAGGCTAGACGCCCTCGGGACGCAGGACCTCGCGTGGTGGCGCCTCGGCGCCGCGGCGCCGTGGGCGCTGCGGACCGGCGGCGTCGCCCTGGGCCTCGCCACGGCGACCTTCCTCATGCGCCACTTCTTCGGCGGCGACGGCGCCGGGGCCGGGCCGGGGGGCCTCGCCCTCTGGAGCGCCTTCGCCCTGCTGAGCGCGCTGGTCGTCGTCGACGTGGCCTGGGGTGCCCGCGGGTACGTGCCGGTGCCCCGGCGGTTCCACCGCCCCGCGTCCCCGGGGCGCCTCCTGCTCGGCGGGTTGCCGGTCGCCGGCCTCGCCCTCCTGGCGGCATGGCTGCTCGACGCACCGCTTCTCGTGGTGCCCCTCGTCTGCGCGGGCGCCCTGGTCCTCGTGCTGCACCCCTCCGTCCACGTCGCCACCGCGGACAGCCCCGCCCGGCTGCTCCGGCAGGACCGCAGGGCGACGCTGACCTCCCTCGGACTGGCCGGGCTGATCGGGGGCGGCGGACGCTTCCTGCGCGCGGCCGCCCTCGCGGTCCTGCCCCTCGCGGCACTGGCCACCTGGCAGGCCGACGCGGGACGGGGCCGGGTCGGCGCCGCCGAATGGGCCGTCGCCGCGGGCGGATGTGCCGCGGCCGTGGCGGTGTGCGGGATGTCCCTGTCCGCCTCGGGCGCGTTCGCGGCCGCGCGGGTGTGGCCCTGGCTCACCGGCCAACTGCCCTGGGACCTGCTCGCCTTCCTCGACGACGCCCACCGGCGCGGCATCCTGCGGCAGTCGGGCGCGTACTACCGGTTCCGCCACGCCCGGCTCCAGGAACGCCTCATGGGCCGTACCGAGGCCCCGCCGGACCCACGGGCCCCGGCGCCCGATCCGCGCGCGGCCCGCGCGACGGTCCTACGGGCCCCGGCCACGTGTCCGCGCGCCGCCCGCGTCCGGCACCGGGTCGCCTCCATGGCGGGACCGCTGGTGACCACCGTCTTCCTGGCGGGCACCGTCACGGTGTGGACGGGCGTCGTCCACCTTCCCCACCCGCCGGGGCCGCGTCTCACCGTCCCGCCCGCCTGTGACCTGCTCGACCGCACGGACCTCACGCGGGTGCTGCCCGAGCCCGAGATCCTCGGCGACTGCGACCGCGGCCCGGTGTGCTGGTGGCATAACGCCCAGGTGATCCCGGTGTCCCCGAACGTGCAGGTGGAGACGGTGCTGTTCGAACCCCTCGCGGGCGTGAGCCCGGTGCAGTTGGCCCAGCGGCGCTTCGCCGCCGAGGCGACCACCCACCTCTACCCGCCCGTGTACACCCGCAGGCCCGCGGAGCTGGGCGACGAGGCCGTCAGCCTGGTCAAGCGCCCTCCGTACGGAGGGACGATGACAGAGACCGTCGTCCGCGTCGACAACGTATTGCTCACCGTCACTTATGTGGGGGGCGAGGAAGGGGGCGGCCGGGAGACGTACGCCACGTCGGCGGGCACCACCGAGGCGCTGGCGCGCGCCGCCCTGCGCAGGATCGGGCCCTAGGGGGTGTCTCGCCGATCTTGCCGGGCTCGCGACGCCTGGCATCGCGCCTCTCCCCCGTAGCCCTTCGGGCACGGGAGGTGCCCCCAGCGTTGTCGTCGGTCGCCGACGCTCCGCGTCGCCTCCCTCCTCCGCCTTGCTATGCACGGCACCAGACCCTCCCCCTACGCCCTGCGGGCGTTGGGGGGACCTCCACTCCCTCATCCGGCCTGATCGACGAGACACCCCCTAGCCGCCGGCCCTGCTAGGAGGTCTCCGGTTCGGGGTCGGTGCGTAGAGGCGGGCGTGACAGTGCCCTGCTGTGGATGAACAGGTCCTGCCGCCCCGGCGGCGTGGCGCGGTGCTCGGGCGGCGGAAGCTCGTACTCCACGGAGCGGCGGTGGTCCGCCAGTTGGCGCCTCACGTTGTAGACGCTGCCGAACTTCCACAGCATGCGGGCGAAGTTGGTCTGGCCGCGGGCCAGGTTGCGGCCGAGTACGCCGATCGCTCCGAAGACGTTGCGCAGGCTTGCGGTTGAGGACCGCCTGCGTGCGGACGAGTTCCCGGTACACGCCGCCCGGTCGGTCGTGGAGGGGGCCGTTTCGGCTCCGCCGTCTTCCGGCGCGACCGGCACCGCCCCGCCGTCGTCGGGGCGATACCTCCGGGCTGGGGCGAACTCGGAAGGACCGGTCTTGGCGGCTGTCTCACCGCCCTGCGGACGCCAGCCGCCTCCGCCAGGCCGGTCTGCCTGGTAACCGATGGCGTCGAGAACAGAAGACGCCGCCGCCCGCCCCGGTCGGGGGCGGGCGGCGGCGGTGGCGCGGAGAGCGCGGCCAGGTCGGGCCGCGGGATCAGGCCGCGGCGGGAGTCGCCTGGGCCGTCACCTGCTCGATGACCTCCGTCAGGGAGGCCACGACCTCGGCGTCGTCGGCCGGGTGCGTCGCGGCGAAGCGCGTCACGGAGCCGGGGATCGACAGCTTGACGTCCTCCAGCACCGCGCCGCCCGCGACACCGGCGGCCTTGCGGGCCTCGTCCTGCGCCCAGACACCGCCGTACTGGCCGAAGGCGGTGCCGACGACGGCGACCGGCTTGCCGGAGATGGCCCCGGCGCCGTACGGGCGGGACAGCCAGTCGATCCCGTTCTTCAGGACGGCCGGCATGGTGCCGTTGTACTCGGGCGAGAACAGCAGCAGCGCGTCCGCGCGGCCCGCGGCCTCCCGGAGCACAGCAGCGGAGGCCGGCACGGTGCCCTCGACGTCGATGTCCTCGTTGTAGAAGGGCACGTCCGCCAGACCCTCGAAGATCTCGATGTCGACGCCCTCGGGAGCGTGCTTGACGGCGGCCTCGGCGAGCTGACGGTTGTGCGAGCCGGCACGGAGGCTGCCGACGAGGGCGAGGATGCGAACGGACATGGAAACTCCTGAGGCAGGCAAGTGGAGGCATTAACCGGACCGAGGTCCGGTTTATTTCTACCACCTATCCGGACCGCGGTCCACTTCTCGGATTCTCCGGCTACGCTGGATCCATGAACGGCCGCTTCCCGTCTCTCCCCCTCCTCCCGTCCGACTCCGGCCCCGACGGCGTGCCCGGCGCGACGGACCTCGCCCTCGGGCGGGCCGGCGAACCGCCGGCGCTGCGGGCGGACGCGGCACGCAACCGCACGCGGCTCCTGGAGGCCGCCTCGGGACTGGTCGCCGAGTGCGGCGCCGCGAACCTCACCATGGAGGCGCTGGCCACCGCGGCGGGAGTCGGCAAGGGGACCGTCTTCCGGCGGTTCGGCGACCGGGCCGGCCTGTTCCTGGCCCTGCTCGACCACCGCGAGCAGCAGCTTCAGGCCGCCTTCCTCTCGGGCCCGCCGCCGCTCGGCCCCGACGCCCCCGCCCTGGAGCGGCTGCATGCCTTCGGCCCCGCCGTGCTGCGCCACGAACGCGATCACCACGACCTGATCCTGGCCGCCCGGACGGACCCGGTCCGCCCCTACAGCGTGCCGGCGGCACGGCTGCGCCTCGCCCACGTCGTGATGCTGCTCCGCCGGGCGGGCGTGACCGGTGACGCCGAACTGATCGCCCACACCCTGCTCGGGTCGCTCGACACCGCCCTGGTCCACCACCTGGTCGTCGAACGCGGACTGCCGCTCGACCGTCTGGAGGCGGGCTGGCACACGCTCGTCGACCGCCTGCTGCCGGCCCGCTGACACCGGCGCGACAGGACGGTCACCGGAGGGCCGTATGATCCCCGCTGCCCGTGACCGCCGTCGCCGAAGGACGTACCCCGTGCTCGTCGCCCGCTCCATCGCCCTGTTCGCCGCCGCGGCCCTCTTCGAGATCGGGGGCGCGTGGCTGGTGTGGCAGGGGGTGCGGGAACACCGGGGGTGGATCTGGATCGGAGCGGGCGTGATCGCGCTCGGCCTGTACGGATTCTTCGCGACGCTCCAGCCGGACGCGAACTTCGGCCGGGTGCTGGCCGCGTACGGCGGCGTCTTCGTCGCCGGATCGATCGCCTGGGGAATGGTGGCCGACGGCTACCGCCCCGACCGCTTCGATGTCACCGGGGCGCTGATCTGCCTCGCGGGCATGGCCGTGATCATGTACGCCCCGCGGGGGCACTGACGCCGCGCACCCGCGCGGCCGGAGCGTCGGTGAGCTCCCTGATCTCGCCTGAGGTCGACGGAGACGATGGCGTCGCCGATCATCTCGGCGGAGAATCGCTCGGCCTGGGCCCGCATGGTGTCCATGAGGGCGGGGCCGTCGATGCCCTGCGGGAAGCCGGGGTCACGCCTCCTGCTGGGCGTCGATCTCGGCGATGAGGGCCTCGATGCGGGTCCTGATCTCGTCGCGGATGGGGCGAACGGCTTCGACGCCCTTGCCGGCCGGGTCCTCCAGGGCCCAGTCGAGGTACTTCTTGCCCGGGAAGATCGGGCAGGCGTCGCCGCAGCCCATGGTGATGACGTAGTCCGACGCCTGGACGGCCTCCGTGGTCAGCACCTTGGGCTTCTGGTCGGCGATGTCGATGCCGAGCTCGGCCATGGCCTCGACCGCGGAGGGGTTGACCTGGTCGCCCGGGACGGAGCCGGCGGACCGGACCTCGACGCGGTCGCCGGCCAGGTGGCGCAGGAACCCGGCGGCCATCTGGGAGCGGCCGGCGTTGTGGACGCAGACGAAGAGGACGGAGGCGAGCGGAGCGGAGGACATCGGTACTTCCTTAGACGAGCGGACCTGGTGGGGAGCGGGTTTCAGGAGCGGGGCGTATCCACGAGGGCGTCGCGGACGGTGGCCGCGGAGGAGACGGTCACCTCGTCGCCCGCGCGGTGCGCGAGCGGGGCAGCGGCCAGGAGTCGGCGACCGGCCGCTGCCCGGTATCGACCGGGAACCGGCCCCGGTGGCGGACGGCGGGACGGGCGACGCCCGCCGCGTGGCGGTCGTCGGGCAGGACCGGGCGCGAGGACGCGGTCATGGCAGGAGAACCCCCTTCGGCGGGTCTACAGGAGTCAGCCCAGGCTGGTATCAGCCTCGGGTGATGTGAGAGTATCAGTCCATGATGACGTCAGTCGACACTGAACTGATCCGGGTGCTGGGCGACCCCCTGCGGCTTCAGATCGTGACCCTGCTCGCCCGCGAGACGCTGTGCACCACTCACCTGGTGGAGGAGACCGGCGCCAAGCAGACCAACCTCTCCAACCACCTGAGAGTGCTGCGCGAGGCCGGCGTCGTCGAGTCCGAGCCCTGCGGCCGGTTCACGTACTACAAGCTCCGCCCCGATGTCATCGACCAGCTCGCCGGCCAGTTCGCCGACCTCGCCCGGACGGCACGGGACACCGCCGAGGCGAACGTCAAGCGCGCCTGCCCGTAGCCCCGCCCTTTCCGCCGCACCTGCCCGAGGAGAACCGTTGTCCGTCACCGAGCCCGTCGGCACCGCCCCCGCCGCGGAGTCCGTCACAGCCGCCGACGAGCCCCGGCCCGCACCCGGTGCCACCCCGCCGCGTACGCCCCTCGTGGCGCGCGCCGCCGCCGAACTCGTCGGCACCGCCGCGCTGGTCGCGATCGTCGTCGGCTCGGGCATCCAGGCCACGGACCTCACCCAGGACGTGGCGCTTCAGCTGCTGGCCAACTCCACGGCCACGGTCTTCGGCCTCGGCGTTCTGATCGCCCTCCTCGGCCCCGTCTCGGGTGCCCACTTCAACCCCGTCGTCACGCTCGCCGAGTGGTGGACCGCTCGCCGCGGCGGCGCCGGGGTCGATGCGCGCGAGCTGGCCGTCTACGTGCCCTCCCAGATCGTGGGCGCGATAGCGGGCGCCGTCCTGGCCGACGCAATGTTCGGCGAGCCGCTGGTGAAGTGGTCCACCCACGACCGCTCGGCGGGAAACCTGCTGCTCGGTGAGGTCGTGGCGACGGCCGGACTGATCCTGCTGATCTTCGGCCTGGCGCGTACCGATCGCCTGCGCTTCGCGCCGGTCGCGGTCGCCTCGTACATCGGCGCCGCGTACTGGTTCACCTCCTCCACCTCCTTCGCCAACCCCGCGGTGACCGTCGGTCGAGCCTTCACCGACACGTTCGCGGGCATCGCCCCCGCCTCCGTTCCCGCCTTCGTCGGCGTGCAGCTCGTCGGCGCGGTCGTGGGCCTGGCCCTGGTGGCGGTCGTCTTCATGCGGCCGAAGGCGACCGCGTGACGCAGCACACGGACGTGGTGGTGATCGGCGGCGGCCAGTCCGGGCTCGCCGCCGGCTACCACCTGCGCCGCCTCGGCCTGGACTTCGTCGTCCTCGACGCCCAGGCGACGCCCGGCGGGGCCTGGCAGCACACCTGGGACTCGCTGCGCCTGTTCTCCCCGGCCGCGTACTCCTCCCTGCCGGGCCGGCTGATGCCACCGCAGGCGGACGAGACGTACCCGGACGCCGCCCACGTCGTCGCCTACCTCACCGACTACGAGCAGCGGTACGACCTCCCCGTCCACCGCCCCGTACGGGTCACCGGCGTCCACCGCGACGGCGAACTCCTGCGCGTGGAGAGCGACGCCGGTACATGGCAGGCCCGTGCGGTCGTCAGCGCCACCGGCACGTGGTCGCGCCCCTTCCTGCCCGCCGTCCCCGGCCGTACGGAGTTCCGCGGCCGGCAGCTCCACACCGTGGAGTACCGCGGGCCGAAGGACTTCACCGGCGAGCGCGTCGTCGTCGTCGGGGGCGGCAACTCCGGCGCGCAGATCGCCGCCGACCTCGCGTACGACGCCGATCTGACCTGGGTCACCCTGCGCGAACCGCGCTACCTCGCCGACGACATCGACGGCCGCGCCCTCTTCGACCACGCGAGCGCCCGCCGCCGCGCCCTCGACGAAGGCCGTACGGCCAACGGCGGCGTCGCCTCCCTCGGCGACATCGTCGCCGTACCGCCGGTCCGCGCTGCCCGCGACGCGGGATTCCTCAAGGCCCAGCCGATGTTCGACCGCATCACGCCCACCGGCGTCACGTGGGCCGACGGCATGACTGCCGAAGCCGATGCGATCATCTGGTGCACCGGCTTCCGCCCCGCCCTCGCCCACCTCGCCCCGCTCGGAGTCCGCGGCCCCCGCGGTCACATCCCCACCGACGGCACCCGTGCCGTCGCCGAACCGCGACTCCACCTCCTCGGCTACGGCGACTGGACCGGTCCCGCCTCCGCCACCCTCATCGGTGTCGGCCGCCCGGCGCGTGAAGCGGCCCGGGCGATCGCCGACCTCCTGCGCTGACCTCCCGGGTCGGGCGGCCCGGTATCGGGAGCGGGCGCCCGCCGCTGAACGTCCCGAGAGGGACGGGCTCGCCCGTCACCCCGGTCGCGGTCCTGTGACAGACCCGGTCCGGTTGCCTTCCGTGAGGAATCTGACGAATCATGACTAATACCCCTAATGCCCGTATCCTCATCAATGCCAGATATTTCCGAAGAGCGGATTGTCGAAGGCGTGAGGCGAAGCGTGGATCGGTCCGGCGGCGAACCGATACCGACGGGGCGTGCGACAGGCGGCACGGGGCCCGCCCGTTCCCGTGAGCGGTTTCTGCAGGGGGATTCGGTCGGGGCGGGTGTGCGAACCTCGATCCTGAATTCCTGGCAGCGTTGCCGGACCTTGGGGCTGTCGCCGGACCAGTCCGACCTTCCCTACCGGGAGGATTTCGATCCGGACGGACGGATAGTCCGCGCAGCTGTGCCGGTGCTCGACCGGCTGCAGTCCACATTCGCCGGCAGCGCGATGAACATCTCCGTCGCCGATGCGAGCGGGACGGTGCTCCTGCGCCGTTTCGGAGAAGCGTCGCTGGTCAGAACTCTCCCGGCCATCCAGAGCGTCCCGGGGTTCGTGTTCGCCGAGCAGCTCGCCGGTACCAACGGCATCGGTCTCGCCCTGGCGGAGCGGCAGCTCATCCGGGTCTATGGTGCTGAGCACTTCGCCGAGCGCTCCCAAGGCAGCGCCTGCCGCGCGCTTCCCGTCCGCGACCCGCTCAGTGGCCGCATCGAGGGCGTTCTGTGCCTCGGCTACCCCCGCAGCTCCGAGGATCCGGCGCTGGACACGGTGATACGCAAGGCGGCCGAGGCCATCGAGCGGCGGTTGCTGGAGCAGAGTTCCGCGCGTGAGCGCGCTCTGCTGCGGGCGTACCTGGACGCCGGAGCCGAGGCCGCCGCGGGCCTTCACCACACTGTCGGGGTGGAGGCACTGGCCCTGGAGCTGCACCCCCGCGACCGGGCTGTCCTCATGGAGAAGGCGGCCGAGCTGATCTCCCGCGCACAGCGGGTGGCCGTCGACGTGCCCCTGCCCGACGGCCGACGGGTCACGCTCGTGAGCCGCCCGATGACGAGTGTCTCCGGAGTGGAGGGCATCGCCATCGAGGCCGTTCTCCCCGGCCCCCCGCCGCGCGAGCGTCTCGCCATCCCGCACCAGGTCGACGAGCCGCTGGGCTTCCCCGCCGAGCCTGCCGTGGCCCCTGTCCCCCCGCTCTCCGGGGCCGTTCCCGCCGCCGTGGTGCCCTGGCATCTCTCCCTCACCCCACCGTCCGGACAGCATCCTCCCGAGACGGCACCCGGCCGGCCCGCCGTGGCCGGCGAGGGCATCGCCGACATCGACGGCGTGACGGACGATCGACCCGACTCCCCGCCCTCGGCCAGAGGGCTCGTGATGGTGGGGGAGCCGCACGTGGGAACGTACGCCCTGGCCGCGCGCCGCCGCCTGGAGCTGCTGTCCGAGGCCAGCGTCCGCATCGGCACCACCCTGGACGTGCGCCGCACCGCCCGGGAACTCGCCGAGACGGCGGTGCCGCGACTGGCCGACTTTGTCACCATCGACCTGCCCGAGGCCGTACTGCGTGGCGAGGAGTCCGCCGATCCGCGCAGTGACCTGCGCCGTGCGGTGGTCCACGGCATTCGCGACGGCTGTCCCTTCAGTCCGGTGGGCAAGCACATCGACTACGGCCCGATGACGCCGCAGATGCGGTGTCTGACGAATGGGCAGGCAGTGCTGGAACCGGACCTGCAGGCCGCCGCGGGCTGGCTCGCGCAGGACCCCGAGCACTCCGAACAGCTGCTGAGCCACGTCCACTCCCTCATCGCGGTGCCCCTGGTCGCACGCGGCGTCGTGCTCGGGGTCGCCGGTTTCTATCGGGCGGAGGATCCCGCCTCTTTCGGAGACGACGACCGCTCGCTGGCCCAGGAGCTCGCCACCCGCGCCGCGCTGTCCATCGACAACGCCCGCCGCTACACGCGCGAACGCACCATGGTCCTGGCCCTGCAGCGCAGCCTGCTCCCGCACGGGCTGCCCGACCAGGACGCCGTCGAGGTCGCCCATCGTTACCTGCCCGCCGAATCCGACGTCGGGGGAGACTGGTACGACGTCATCCCGCTGTCCGGCACCCGCGTCGGCCTCTTCGTCGGTGACGTCGTCGGCCACGGTCTGTTGTCCGCCGCCACCATGGGCCGGGTGCGAACCGCCGCACGCAGCTTCGCCGAACTCGACTTCCCCCCGGACGAGGTCCTCACCCACCTCGACAACCTCGTGGGACGCCTGGACCGGGAGGAGCCCGCCGCCGAGGGCGCCGGCATCATCGGCGCGACCTGTCTGTACGCGATCTACGACCCGACCTCGCAGCAGTGCACCATGGCGCGCGCCGGCCACCCCCCGCCCGCCCTGGTCCGCCCCGACGGCACCGTGTCGTTCCCCGACCTGCCCGCCGGGCCCCCGCTCGGCCTCGGAGGTCTGCCCTTCGAAGCCGCCGAGATCCACCTCCCCGAAGGCAGTCAGCTGGTCCTCTACACCGACGGACTCATCGAGGACCGGCACCGCGACGTCGACGTGGTCCTCGATCAGCTGCGCGGGGTCCTGGCCCACCCGGAGCGCGGACCCGACGAGACCTGCCAGGCGGTCCTCGACACCGTGGCGCCGGCCCACCCCTGCGACGACATCGCCCTGCTCGTCGCCCGCACCCACGCCCTGGACCCCGGGCGGATCGCCACCTGGGATCTGCCCGCGGATCCGGCCCTCGTCAGCGAGGTCCGCTCCTCCGCCACCCGGCAACTGGCCGACTGGGGGCTCGACGAGGTCGCGTTCGCCGCTGAACTGATGCTCAGTGAGCTGGTCACGAACGCCATCCGCCACGGTGCCGGGCCCATCCGGGTACGGCTGCTCCACGACCGCACCCTGATCTGCGAGGTCTCCGACACCAGCAACACCGCTCCGCATCTGCGCAGGGCGGCCAGCACCGATGAGGGGGGCCGCGGCCTGTTCCTCGTCGCTCAGCTGGCAGAGAGCTGGGGCACGCGTTACACCCCGGAGGGCAAGGTCATCTGGGCCGAATGCGGGCTCGATGGCGCCTGAGGCGCTGAAGAGAGGCGCGGCCACTGATCCGTTGGAGTCACAGACGGCGACAAGGTGCCTGAAGTATTCCGATATGTCCGGCTAGGATCACTGACGCGAGTCGGGAAGAACTCGCCAGGCCGATCCCCGGAGTCGTCCGTGCACGACGCTCACGACACCTCTGCGCCGGCGGTCCCGTCCTTCGAGGCGGAACCCCTGGTCCGTATCCGCGGGCTGGCCAAGCGGTTCGGTGGGACCCTCGCGCTGGCCGGGGTCGACCTCGACGTCCACACCGGTAGCGTCCTCGCCCTCCTCGGTCCCAACGGAGCCGGAAAGTCCACGCTCATCAAGGTGCTCGCCGGTGTCCACCACGCCGACGCCGGGCAGATCACCGTGGCCGGGCAGCCGCTGGGCAGCCATGCCGCCTCCGGGAGCATGTCCTTCATCCACCAGGACCTCGGACTCGTGGAATGGATGACGGTCGCCGAGAACATCGCCCTGAGCACCGGGTATCCGCGCCGCGCCGGACTGATCTCCTGGCGGCGGACCCGAGAGCGGTGCACCGAGGCACTGCGGATCGTCGCCGGACATCTCGATCCCGACGCCCCGATCGCCGGCCTCCCCCCGGCCGAGCGTTCCCTGGTCGCCATCGCACGAGCCCTGGCGGCACGGGCGAAGCTCATCGTCCTCGACGAACCGACCGCCCGCCTCCCGGCCGCCGACTGCGCCCGGCTGTTCAGCGTCCTGCACGCCCTGCGCGACCGGGGGCACGGCATCCTCTACGTCAGCCACCGCCTGGACGAGGTGTACGAGGTCGCCGACACCTTCGCCGTCCTGCGCGACGGCCGCCTCGTCAGCCACGGCTCGCTGGCGGACCACACCCCGGCCCGCCTGGTGCACGACATCATCGGCGAGGAACTGCCCGAACACCGCCCCGCCACGGCCCCGGCCGGCGGCCCGGCCGTCCTGACCCTCGACGGCGTACGGACAGCCGGTGCGGGACCGGTGGACCTGGAGCTCAGGGCCGGGGAAGTCCTCGGTCTGGTCGGCCTCTCCGGCGCCGGACACATGGCCCTGGGGCGAGCCCTCGCGGGTTGCCGGCCCCTGCTCGGCGGACGCGCCGTCCTCGCCGGCCGCCCGTACCGTCCCCGTACGGTCGCCGACGCCGTCGGACTCGGTGTCGCCTTCGTGCCCGGCGACAGGCAGCGCGAGGGCTGCCTCGCCGAGCTGACCGTACGGGAGAACCTTCTGGCCAACCCCCGTGCGGGAGGCCGGTCGGCGCCGCGCTGGATCAGTCCCCGCCGCGAACGCGGCGAGACCGCCACCCTGATCGAACGGTTCTCGGTGCGTCCCCGCGACAGCGAGGCGCCCATCGCCACCCTGTCCGGCGGAAACCAGCAGAAGGTCATGATCGGCCGGTGGCTACGGGTGGGCCTGCGCCTGCTGATCCTCGAGGAGCCGACGGCGAGCGTGGACATCGGCGCCAAGGCCGCGATCCACCGCCTGCTCGAAGAGGCGCTGGCCGCGGGTCTTGCCGTCCTCCTCATCTCCACCGACTTCGAGGAGGTCGCGGGCGTGTGCCGACGCGCCCTGGTCTTCGTCCGCGGGTCCGTGACGGCCGAGCTGAGCGGTCCGGCCCTCACGGTCGCGGGGCTCACCCGGGCGGCTTCGGCGATGCCCCCCTCCGGAACCGCGACGAACCCGTGACCGCCCCGCCCTCCCCGTCCTCGCCCCGGAGGCAACCACGTCGACCGGGCCTGCTGAGCCGACTCGGCCGACGGGCCGGGCCGAGCCGACCCGGCGGGCACCTCATCGGCGCTTACGGCCTCCTGGCCCTCACCGCCCTGCTCTTCCTGCTCTTCTCCCTCACTCTGCCGCGTACCTTTCCCACCCTGGACACCGTCGACTCGATCCTGTCCAACCAGTCGATCCCCGCCGTTCTCGCGCTCGCCGCCATGGTCCCCATCGTGACCGGCGCGTTCGACCTTTCCATCGGCTACGGCCTCGGCCTGGCGCATGTCATGGTGATGCAGCTCGTCGTCAACGAGGGGTGGCCCTGGCCGCTCGTCTGCCTCGCGGTGATCGTCGGAGGGGGCGTCGTGGGCGTCGTCAACGGTGTCATCGTCGAGTTCGGGCGGATCGACTCGTTCATCGCCACGCTCGGGACCGGCAGCATGCTGTACGCGCTGACCGGCTGGATCACCGACGGCGGCCGGATCGTCCCCGGCCCGCAAGGCCTCCCGGCCGCCTTCACCGACATCTACAACTCCACGTTCCTCGGCCTACCGGTCCCCGCCTTCTACGTGCTCGCGCTCGCGGTCGCCCTCTGGCTGGTGCTGGAGCGGCTGCCGCTGGGCCGGTACCTGTACGTCGTCGGGTCCAACCCGCGCGCCGCCGACCTCGTCGGCATCCCGATCCGCAAGTACACCGTCTACGCCTTTGCCGCATCAGGACTGATCGTCGGCTTCGCCGGTGTGCTGCTCGCGGCCCAGCAGCAGATCGGCAATCCGAGCGTCGGCCTCGACTACCTGCTGCCCGCCTTCGTCGGCGCCCTCCTCGGCTCCACCGCGATCAAACCGGGCCGCCCCAACGCCATGGGCACAGTGGTCGCCGTCGCCGTCCTCGCCGTCGGCCTCACCGGCATCGGGCAGATGGGCGCCGACTTCTGGACGACCCCGTTGTTCCACGGCGGCACCCTGCTCGTCGCCGTCGGCCTGGCCGGTTACGCCGCTCGCCGCCGGCTGCGCACCGGCGCCGTCGCGGCCCGTGATTCGCCCGCCGGGACACCGGAGGCGCCGTCATCCCCAAGACGGGGCGACGGCACATCGGGCAGCACTCCATGACCCACGCCGCGGCCGTCATCACCGCGCCCGGCCCGCATCCTCCTGTTCATCCCTCCGCGAGGAGCTTCCGTGCACTACCACCGCAAGGCCATGCCCGGCGGTTTCAAGGCCCGCTCCGTCGCCACCGCCCTGCTGGCCGCGGCAACCGTCCTGGCCGGGTGCGAACGCGGCTCGTCGAGTGGCCCGGGGGACTCCACCTCGGGCCCGAACGGCTGCCCCGCGGTCCAAGCCAGTGCCCAGGCCGCCGTGCGGCGGGCGGAGCAGACCGACGTCTCCTGGAACGGACCGACCAGCGGCCCCACGGCGGTGGCCGGCAAGACCATCGTCTACGTCGCCCAGACCATGACCAACCCCGGAGTTGCGGGCGCCGCCGACGGCGTGCGGGAAGCCGCGCGGGTCATCGGCTGGAACGTCCGGGTGATCGACGGCGGCGGTACCCCCGCCGGCATCCAGGCGGCGATGAGCGATGCCGTGGCCCTCAGGCCCTCGGGCATCGTCATCGGAGGCTTCGACCCCAACTCGACCTCGCGGCAGGTGGCGCGGGCGAACACGGCACGCATCCCGCTCATCGGCTGGCACGCGGTCGCCGCCCCCGGCCCCAGCCGGCGGCCCGAGCTCTTCACCAACGTCACCACCAAAGTCGAGGACGTGGCCAGAGTCAGCGCGCAGTGGGTCATCTCGCGCTCCAACGGCACCGCCGGGGTCGTGGTCTTCACCGACGCCTCGATCCCGTTCGCCAAGAACAAGTCCGAGCTGATCCGGAAGGAACTCGCCACCTGCTCGGGCGTGAAGCTGCTGGCGTACCAGAACATCCCGATCCCGGACGCGAGCAGCCGCACGCCCCGGGAGGTCTCTTCGCTCCTCTCCCGCTTCCAGGACCGGTGGACGTACTCCGTGGCCATCAACGACCTCTACTTCGCCGATGCCGCCCCTGCCTTCCGTGCGGCCGGGAGGAAGGGTTCCGGCCCGCCGTTCAACATCGGCGCCGGCGACGGCGACCCCTCCGCCTTCCAGCGCATCAACAGCGAGCAGTACCAGGCGGCCACCGTGCCCGAGCCGCTGTCCCAGCAGGGCTGGCAGATCGTCGACGAGTTCAACCGAGCCTTCTCCGGCCGTCCGGCCAGCGGATATGTGGCCCCCATCCACATCACCACGGCCGACAACAGCGACGGTGCCACGACCTGGGACCCCTCGGGTTACCAGGAGGCGTACCGGAAGATCTGGGCCAAGTGACGGCGGTGCCGGGTCTACCGCAGCGGGGCGTACTCGGTGAGCAGGAGTGCGATGTCGCGCCCTGCCGGGGGACCGGCAGGCGTCCCGCAGCAGCGCGTCGGCTCTGCGTCGATGCCGAGCAGAGGGCCGCCGGGCACATCCAGGACTTCGGCCTGCCCGTCGGGCAGGCGCAGCAAGGGCGGGAGGTGGCCGGCACGGACGATGCGCACGACCCCCGAGCGCGGATGGAAGCGGGCATAGCAGCAGCTGGCAAGCAGCGCCGGGTCGAGGTCCATGTGGAGCAGAGGAATGGGCGGGACTGCGGCCACATCTGCCGAAGTCCCGTCAGCGGGGCGGGCGTTGGGCGAGCCATCGCGGATCGACAAACGGGATCCCTTTTCGGCAGCACACGGGGTGCCGTGGCGGGATCTGCCTGAGCGGTTCGGCGCGTAGAGGACCGTGCACGAGAGACACAGGCACTGGTCGGCGGACTGCAGGTGGGACAAGGTCGTCGCGGCCGCCCTGGTCGACGCCGATGCGGAAGGTCGCATCGACTGGTCCGCAGTGGGCGTGGACCTCCTGCCGGGCCCACCCGCATGCGCCGGAGCGCGGAGGGGTTCCCCGCGGGTGCTGGGGAAAGACGCACGCCCCAGCAGCACCGCCCCGACGAGGGACTCGGACGCCCCTGGGGTGGCCGGGGCGGGCAGGCGTCTGCTCCGGCGGATGCCTCTGTCCCCGCGGCGGATGTGCTCTCTGCACCGGGTGGCTCGGGCAACGTTCCTGGTCGGCCGAGACCGCGCGTGGGACCAGTTCGGCGGCTCCGCACTGCGGTCGGATGGCGGGCGGCGTAGCATCCGAAACAGAGCTCCGAGAGACTTCGGGGAGGCGTGGTGATGCCATCCCTGCAGGTGAAATCGCGAACCGGCGACCTGGTGGTCCTCGATGAATCGGCTGCCGAGCGCTTGGGTGAGGGGTTGCGCGGCGGGCTGCTCCGCCCGGACGATCACGCGTACGAGCAGGCGCGTGCGGTGTGGAACGGCCTGATCGACCACCGGCCCGCGCTCATCGCCCGCTGCTCCGGAGCGGCCGACGTCGTTCGCGCCGTCGCCTTTGCCCGTGAGCACGACCTACTGGTGTCGGTACGAGGAGGCGGGCACAACATCGCGGGGAAAGCGGTGTGCACCGGCGGCCTGATGATCGACCTCTCGCCCATGCGAGGTGTTGACGTCGATCCGGAGCGCTGCACGGCCCGAGTCGAGGGAGGTGCGACCCTCAAGGAACTGGACCGGGCCACGCAGGCATCGGGCCTGGCCACGACGGCGGGCGTCGTCACGCACACGGGTGTCGCCGGGCTCACCTTGGGCGGCGGTGTGGGCCGGCTGGCCCGGCGGTACGGTCTCGCCTGCGACAATCTGCTGGCCGCGGAGGTCGTCACCGCCGACGGCCGGGTGGTGAGAGCAGACGCATCCGAGAACGCCGACCTCTTCTGGGGCCTGCGCGGCGCCGGAGCCAACTTCGGGGTCACGACCTCCTTCGAGTTCCAGCTCCACCGCGTGGGCCCCGAAGTGCTCGGGGGCGTCGTCGTCCACCCTTTGAAGACAGCCAAGGACGCGCTGAGGTTCTACGGGGAGTACTCCCTGTCGGCACCCGACGACCTGTCGGCCGACGCGATCTTCCTGACGTCGCCCGATGGCGACCCGATGCTCGCCATCTCCGTGTGTTACGTCGGGTCGGTGGAGGAGGGCGAGCGTGTGCTGCAACCACTCCGGCAGTTCGGCCCGCCGCTCGTCGACGACATCGGCCCGGTCGCGTACACGGAACTGCAGGCCGCCGCCGACGCGTTCTTCCCCACCGGCCTCGACTACTACTGGAAGTCCCATTTTCTGGAGCGAATCGCCGACGAAACCGTGGAGGCCACGGTGGACCACTTCGCCGGCGCCCCGTCCCCCAGGTCCCTCATCGTCTTCCAGCAATACGGCGGTGCCGTCAGCCGAGTCGACCCATCCGCCACGGCTTTCCGTCCCCGAAACGCACAGTACGACAACTTCGCTGCGTCCATCTGGACCGGCCCGGGGGAACAACTCCGGACGCAGACGCAGTGGGTCCGGCGGTGGTGGGACATGGTGAGCCCCTTCGCTCTGGAAGCCGAATACGTGAACAACCTGGGAGACGTGGGGGAGGAGCGCGTACGGGCGGCCTACGGCGGGAACTACGAGCGGCTGGTGTCCCTCAAGAACACGTACGATCCCGCCAACTTCTTCCGCCTGAACGCGAACATTCGGCCGGACACGCAGTGACACCAGAATTTCGTGAAGCCTCATCAGGGGCTGTGCCCGCGCTGCCGTCATGGCTGACCGAACGCCTACGACCAGAACTCGTCGTATGCCGCCGGGTCGGTAGTCACCACCCAGCCCTCGGTGATCCGGCCGTCGTTGATGTGAAGGACCAGGGCGTAGTCCATGTCGAGCGTCTCACTCTCGCGTGATGCCGTGACGTGGAGCAGGGCGACCGTGTGGTTGTCATTGGCGAGGACGTCGTGGAGCACCGGGCGGTAGGTGCCGCCCGTCAGCTGGAACTCGCGGCCGAACAGGGCGAACGTGTCCTCGCGTCCTCGGTAGTCGCCCGCCAGGGGATTCCTGCCTCCGATGTGCCACACCACGTCGGGATGGAAGACCTCGGCCAGCGCGTCCATGTCGCCCACCGAGAAGGCGGTCATGGCACGGTTGAACACGGCGATGTTCGGGTGATCGGTCATCAGTGCCTCCCTCGGCCTCCTGACGAACGTACGTCGGGGGACGGGCTGGGACTCGCCGTCGTTAGGCCGTCTGGCTCGGTGCTCGCGCGGCTCGGTGAGCGTCCGGCTGCTCCATTGGTTGCTCAGAGCCAATCCCGCCGCTTGAAGATGACGTACAAAGTGGTGCAAACAACACCCATTAGGGCAATCGCGAACGGGTACCCGCCCGCCCAGTGCAGCTCCGGCATGTGGTCGAAGTTCATGCCGTAGATCGTCCCGACCAGCGTCGGGGCGAACAGAATGGCCGCCCACGACGAGATCTTCTTGATCTCCTCGTTCTGCTCGAAGCCCGCCTCCGCCAGTGCCCGCATCTCCGCGTTCTGCTGCTGGGTCACCAGCGTCGCGTTCACCGTGAGGATGTCCGCGAGGGCCTGGCGGAAGCCGTCCACGCGTTCGCTGGTGTGGGTGACGTGGTCGGCGACGTCGCGCAGGTAGCGCTGCAGTTCCTCCTGCGTGCCGTACTTCGCGAAGCCCGCCATCAGCGCGTGCAGCATCGCGACCAGGGGGCGGGTCGCGCGCTGGAACTCGACCATTTCGCGGGCCAGTTCGTAGATGCGGCGCGAGACCGCTGGGTCGCCGCCGAAGACTTCCGTCTCGATCTCGTCGATGTCGTTCTGGACTCCGGCGACGACCGGCGCGTAGCCGTCGACCACCGCGTCCAGAATCGCGTACAGCACCGCCTCGGGGCCCAGTGCGAGGAGTTCGGGGGTCTCCTCCATGCGGTGGCGCACCGCGGACAGGTCGGGGGCGGCGCCGTGGCGGACCGTGATCAGGAAGTCCTTGCCGACGAAGGCGTGCAGTTCACCGAACTCGACCTCCTCCTGCGCGTCCAGATAGCGGGCGGCGCGCAGCACGACGAAGAGCGTGTCGCCGTAGCGCTCCAGCTTGGGGCGCTGGTGGGCCTCCAGCGCGTCCTCGACCGCCAGTTCGTGGAGGTCGAACTCCGCTGCCAGCGAGTGCAGTTCGGCCTCGCTCGGGCGGTGCAGGCCGATCCACGCCATGCCACCGGGGTACTGGCGCAGCTGGCGGAACGTCTCCGCCAGCGACTCGGGGTGCGCCACACGGCGTCCGTCGCGGTACAGCACGGCCTGCACCACGCTGCCGTGGTCCTTGCGGACGGGCGGGACCGCGGAGGGTCCGGACCCCGGTGCCGGATCCGCCGGGCGCGCCGCGGCCGGCGGATCCGGGCGGCGGCGCCAGTGGTGCCGCTTGGGGGAACGTGCCATCGGGGATCTCGCCTCCCGCCTCGTCGTACGGCCGCGCCGGTGTGTGCCGGACCCGGTGCAGGATAGCCGCACCAGGTGGCCCGACCGGATCCCGTCGAGGACAGAACCTGTCCGCAAGGCTCGGTAGCGTACGGGACATGGCGACGAAGACCACGTATCCCCGGCTCGGCACCCGCGCGCTCAACCGCGCCACCCTGCAGCGACAGTTGCTGCTGCGCCGGGCACCCCGCACCGCGATGACGGCCGAACGTGCCGTGCGGCATCTCGTCGGGCTCCAGGCGCAGAACGTGAAGCCGCCCTACTACGCGCTCGCCGCCCGGCTCGCCGACTTCGCCCCCGAGGACCTGTCGGCGGCGATGGCCGACCGCCGGGTCGCCCGCATGGTGACGATGCGATCCACGATCCACACGCACACCGCCGACGACTGCATGACGCTGCGGCCTCTGGTGCAGGCCGCGCGGGACCGTGAGCTGGGGCAGTTCCGCAAGGGCCTCGCGGGTGTGGACCTCGGGCGGCTCGCCGCCGTGGCCCGCGAACTCGTGGAGGAGAGGCCGCGGACGATGAAGGAACTGAGGGACGCGCTGCTCGTGCACTGGCCGGACGCCGACCCGTTTGCTCTGTCCGTCGCCGCCCGTTGCAGCCTGCCGCTCGTGCAGGTCACGCCGCGCGGCCTGTGGGGGAGCAGCGGGCAGGTGGCGCTGACCACCGCGGAGCGTTGGTTCGGCAGGGAGCCGGAGCCCGCGCCCGCGCCGGACGACACCGTGCGCCGCTATCTCGCGGCCTTCGGGCCCGCGTCGGTCAAGGACTTCCAGACGTGGTCCGGGCTGACCCGGACACGCGAGGTGTTCGACCGGCTGCGACCCGGGCTCCTCGTCTTCGAGGACGAGCACGGCACCGAGCTGTTCGACCTTCCGGACGCGCCCCGCCCCGACGCGGACACCCCGGCGGCGCCCCGCTTCCTGCCGGAATTCGACAACCTGCTGTTGTCGCACGCGGACCGGAGCCGGGTCGTGCCCCCGGAGTACCGGACGCGGATGTGGAAGGGGAACCAGGCCTTCTGCACCTTCCTCGTCGACGGCTTCCTGGCTGGCAACTGGCGGCTGGAGGAGGTCAAAGACACGGCGACGCTGACCGTCCAGCCGTTCGCCCCGCTGACGCGGACGCAGCGCGCCGCACTGACGGACGAGGCCGCCGGTCTGCTCACCACCATGACCTCGGCCCGGACGCACGACGTCCTGTTCGCGGAGGTGGGCGAGACCGGCTGACCCGTCGGCGGGCGACGGCCACGACGGCCCGCACCGCAACCGGTGGCAAACCGCCCATCACCAGGTTGACCAATGTCCCTGGGCAGTACACCTAGGGCAGCAACCCGCTCCGGCGCGCCGCCGACACCGCCTCGCCCCGGCTGTGCGCGCCCAGCTTCCGCATCGCCGAGCGCAGGTACGCCTTCACCGTCTCCGGCCGCAGCCCCAGCCGCTCCGCCACCACCGCGTTCGTCGCCCCCGACGCCACACAGCTGAGCACGTCCACCTCCCGCGGCGCGAGCGCCACGGCGCCGGTCCGCGACGCGTCCGCACCCGCGGCGGAGGCGAGCCGGCCGCAGACCGCCAGCAGTTCCTCCCGCAGCTCCCGGTCCGCGATCCTGGGCGCCAGCGCCCGCAACACGCCGTGCGCCTCACGCACCGACTCCCACGCGCCCGGCCCGCGGTCCCCGGTCTGCGGACGCGCCTCGGCCAGCAGCCGCTGCACCTCGTCCCGTACGGCCAGCGCCTGCTCCACGTCCCGCGCCGCCGCCACCGCCGCGTCCAGGACCCGGTCGCCCAGCACCAGCGGGTGGCGCAGCGCCCCGTACAGCAGGCCGCGCACCTTGCGCCGTACGACGACGGGCACCGCGACCACCGAGCGCAGACCCTCCGCCGCCACCGCCGCGTCGTACTCGTGGCTGATGTGCCGGGCCGCCGCGTAGTCGGTCACCGCGCACGGCCGGGACAGTGCCATGGACTTGCCGCCGAGGCCGTTGCCGGTGCAGACGGCGAGGCCGCGCAGCGCACCGGTGGCCGCGCCGTTCAGCTCGGCGATGCGCAGCTGCCGGGAGTCGTGCAGCAGACCGCCGAAGGCCACGGGCAGGCCGGTGGTACGCCGCAGCCGCAGCAGTGCCGCGCGTATCTCCACCGCTTCGTCGGTTCCCGGCATGCCGGCCTCCTTCTTCCGGTGTCCCGCGCTCGGCTGTCCCGCGCCTCCGGTGTCCCGCACATCCCGTGTCCCGCGCGGGACGGCGGGGACGGCGGGGACGACACCCCCGTTCGGGGGTAGTGAGACCCGGGTCACCGATTACACGATGTCCGTGGCCGGTCCCGCAACGAGGAGGAAACATGACGTCTGGCGGCGCGACGGAGAAGTTCCGGGCAGCCCGGGACTTCCTGCTGCAGCACCGGGAGGACTACGCGGGCGCTTACCAGGGCTTCGCGTGGCCCCGGTTCGAGCACTTCAACTGGGCACTCGACTGGTTCGACGTCATCGCCGAGGGCAACGACCGGACCGCCCTGCACATCGTCGAGGAGGACGGCCCCGAGACCCGTGTCTCGTTCTCCGAGATGTCCGCACGGTCGAACCGCGCGGCGAACTGGCTCCGTGCCCAGGGGGTGCGCGCCGGCGACCGCATCCTCGTCATGCTGGGCAACCAGGCCGAGCTGTGGGAGACCGCGCTCGCCGCGATGAAGCTGCGCGCCGTCATGATCCCCGCAACCCCGCTGCTCGGCCCCGCCGACCTGCGCGACCGCGTCGACCGGGGCCGCGTGCGGCACGTGATCGTGCGCGCCGGGGACGTCGGCAAGTTCGGCGAGGTGCCGGGCGACTACACCCGGATCGTGGTCGGGGGAGAGGCGGCCGGCTGGCGGCCGTACGCGGGCGCGGACGACGCGCCCGCCGCCTTCGAGCCCGACGGGCCCACGCGGGCCGACGACACGCTCATGCTCTACTTCACCTCCGGTACCACCGCCCGCCCCAAGCTCGTCGAGCACACCCATGTGTCGTACCCCGTGGGCCACTTGGCGACGATGTACTGGATCGGTCTGCGGCCCGGCGACGTGCACCTGAACATCTCCTCGCCCGGCTGGGCCAAGCACGCCTGGTCCAACCTCTTCGCCCCGTGGAACGCCGAGGCGACCGTCTTCATCCACAACTACACCCGCTTCGACGCGGCCCGGCTCATGGCCGAGATGGACCGTGCGGGCGTCACCAGTTTCTGTGCGCCGCCGACCGTGTGGCGGATGCTGATCCAGGCCGACCTCGCCGGCCTCGCCCGTCGCCCACGCGAGGTCGTCGCCGCCGGTGAACCGCTCAACCCCGAGGTCATCGAGACCGTACGGGCGGCGTGGGGCGTCACCATCCGCGACGGGTTCGGCCAGACGGAGACCGCCGTGCAGGTCTCCAACAGTCCCGGCCAGCCGCTCAAGACGGGCTCCATGGGCCGGCCGAGCCCCGGCTACACGGTCGAGCTCCTCGACCCCGTGACCGGCGAACCCGGCGCGAAGGAGGGCGAGATCGCGCTGGACCTGTCCGCCGCCCCGGTCGGCCTGATGACCGGCTACCACGGCGACCCCGAGCGTACGGCCGAGGCCATGGCCGACGGTTACTACCGCACCGGGGACATCGCCGCCCGGGACGAGGACGGGTACCTGACGTACGTGGGCCGGTCCGACGACGTGTTCAAGGCCAGTGACTACAAGATCAGTCCCTTCGAGCTGGAGAGCGCGCTGCTGGAGCACGAGGCGGTGGCCGAGGCCGCGGTCGTGCCTGCCCCGGACCCCGTGCGCCTCGCGGTGCCGAAGGCATACGTGGTCCTCGCCGAGGGCTGGGAGCCCGGGCCCGACACGGCCAAGGTGCTCTTCGCGCACTCACGGGCGGTCCTCGCCCCGTACAAGCGGATCCGCCGGATCGAGTTCGCCGATCTGCCCAAGACCGTGTCGGGGAAGATCCGCCGGGTCGAGCTGCGCCGGCTCACCGCCGAGGGCTCGGCCGCCGAGTACGCCGAGGGAGACCTGCGATGAACCCGTCCTCCGCGCACGGCACGAGCGAGTCCGCGCCGCTGTCCTACGCGCACGGCACGAGCGGCACGCCGCTGCTGGGCGACACGATCGGCGCGAACCTGGACCGCGCGGTCGCGGCCTGGCCCGAGCGGGAGGCGCTCGTCGACGTACCGTCGGGCCGCCGCTGGACGTACGCCGAGTTCGGCGCTGCCGTGCGCCTGGTCGCGCGCGGCCTGCTCGGCTCCGGCGTCGCCAAGGGCGACCGGGTCGGCATCTGGGCCGTCAACTGCGCGGAGTGGGTGCTGATCCAGTACGCCACCGCCCGCATCGGCGCGATCATGGTGAACATCAACCCGGCCTACCGCTCCCACGAGCTGGAGTACGTCCTGAACCAGGCCGGGATCTCGGTCCTCGTCGCCTCCCTGGCCCACAAGACGAGCGACTACCGGGCGATGGTCGACACCGTCCGCGCCTCGTGTCCGCAGCTGCGCTCCGTGCACTACATCGGGGACGCCTCGTGGGACGCGCTGGTGGCGGCGGGCGCGTCCGTCACGGACGACCGGCTCGCCGCGCGCGAGGCGGAGCTGTCCTGCGACGACCCCGTCAACATCCAGTACACGTCGGGGACGACCGGGTTCCCCAAGGGGGCGACGCTCTCCCACCACAACATCCTCAACAACGGGTACTTCGTGGGCGAGATGATCGCCTACACCGAGCAGGACCGCGTCTGCATCCCCGTGCCCTACTACCACTGCTTCGGCATGGTCATGGGCAACGTCGCGGCCACCTCGCACGGCGCGTGCATGGTGATCCCCGCGCCCTCCTTCGACCCGGCCGCGACGCTGCGGGCCGTCGCCGAGGAGCGGTGCACGTCGCTGTACGGGGTGCCGACCATGTTCATCGCGGAGCTGAACCTCCCCGACTTCGCCTCCTACGACCTCGGCTCGCTGCGCACCGGCATCATGGCGGGCTCGCCGTGCCCGGTGGAGGTGATGAAGAGGGTCGTCGCCGAGATGAACATGGCGGAGGTGTCGATCTGCTACGGCATGACCGAGACGTCCCCCGTCTCCACACAGACCCGGCGCGACGACGACCTGGAACGCCGCACGGGCACGGTCGGCCGCGTTATGCCCCACGTCGAGGTCAAGGTCGTCGACCCGGTCACCGGCGTGACACTGCCGCGCGGAGAGGCGGGCGAGCTGTGCACGCGCGGCTACAGCGTCATGCTGGGCTACTGGGAGGAGCCCGAGAAGACGGCGGAGGCCATCGACGCGGGCCGCTGGATGCACACGGGCGACCTGGCCGTGATGCGCGAGGACGGGTACGTCCAGATCGTCGGCCGGATCAAGGACATGATCATCAGGGGCGGCGAGAACGTGTACCCGCGCGAGATCGAGGAGTTCCTCTACACGCACCCCAAGATCGCGGACGTGCAGGTGGTGGGGGTGCCGGACGAGCGGTACGGGGAGGAGATCCTGGCGTGCGTGATCCCGCGCGACGCGGATGACGCGCCGACGCTGGAGGAGATCACGGAGTTCTGCCGGGAGCGGCTCGCGCACTACAAGATCCCGCGCCGGGTGGAGATCCTGACGGACTTCCCGATGACGGTGAGCGGCAAGGTCCGCAAGGTCGAACTCCGCCACCGCTTCGGCTGACGCGGGTGCGGCGCCCGGGGGCGTCGCGTCCCCGGGGCGGCCTCTGCAAGGGGGTGGTGCCCGGGGCCGGGGCCGCCGGGAGGGCCGCGCGAGAAGCGCGGCGCGTAGGGGTGCTGCGCCGTGGCGCGTCAGGGGGTGCGGGGGCGTCAGCCCCCGCGTTCACCTCCCCAGCAGCAGGGGCTACGCGCCGCACGACCCGCCGCCGCCCGAGGACGGTTCCGGCGGGGCGAAGCCCGTCTCGCGGCTGCCGCGGCCCAGGAGGCCGCCGCCGCGTGCGAAGTGGGGGAGGTGCAGCACGAGCGCCCTGTCGCCGTGCAGCGCCACCGACATCTGGACCCGCGGCACACTCGTGCTGCCGCGCAGCGGCCGGTCCGGCAGCGGGTACGACGCGTGCAGCGAGGCCAGCAGGCGGCGCGCCGCGGGTGTCTGCCGCGGCACGAACCACAGCGCGGCCGCCCCCGCGACCGGCACCGCCGCGGCCGCCGTCCCGACGAGGGAGCCGGGCGTGGCCACCAGGCCCGTCGCGACCGTCACCGGCACCGCGCACAGCAGCGCGCGCGCCGCGCGCCAGCGCCCGCCGGGCCGCAGCAGGCCCTGGGCCGCGCACTGGTCGTGCAGGGCGTCCAGCGCGCGCTGCACCCGCGGCACGGTGAGGAGCACCCGTATGCCGACCGGGCGGCGCAGCGAGGTGTGGACGGCGAGCTGCAAGGGGTCGCGGACCGCCGTGCCCCAGCCGTCGATCCGTACCGTGCCCGGGCGCCCATTCGTGACGACGCCCCGCTGCTGTAGGGCGACGAGCGCCACGGTCACGGCCGCCCGGCGGCCGCCGCGCAGCAGGGCTACGGACTGCGGCCCCGGCGGGCCGGCCGCGTCCGCGCGCGGCGTACCGGCACGCAGGAGCAGGGCCGCCGCCGCGAGCAGCACGCAGGCCGCTCCGGTGAACCACCACATGTCGAAGGGCATCGCGCCCACCTCCCCCGAGGCCGTGTCTGCGGCTGTAGGGGATATGTGCCCGTGTGGGCGGGGGCGTGAAGCCCGAAACCGCCGATTCTGAGCTCTACTTGAGATTTCGGCCCGGTTCCGGCGGCTACGTACCGATCGTGATCAGTTCGTCCGCGGGCGCGTTGACCGGCTGCGGGCAGCCCGTGAGGTCCATGACGAACAGCGGGATGCCCAGCCGGTCCGCGCGCGCCCGGGCGTCGTCCGCGTAACCCGCGAGGGAGAAGAAGACGCTCTGGGCGGACGCGCTGAGGCCGTTGAGCCACAGGCACTCGATGTCGCGGAGGCCGGCCGGCCGGGTGGAGGCGTCGACCTGGGCCACGACGCCCGCCCCGCGCAGGTCGATGCCCGACACCGGTCTGGTCTCCGGCTGGACGACGTCCTGGAAGCCGAGCCACCTCAGGTACATCGCGGCGGCCGTCACCGCGTCGCGTGCCGTGCGGATGGTCACCGGCCGGAAGCAGGGGCGGGCCGCCGTCGCGGTGCGGGGCAGCGGCATGTGGGCGGGGCGGGGGTCGTCCGCCCCCGCGGCGGTGGCGGAAGGCGGGCCGGCGGCCGGGCCGGGCGTGCTCACCGGGCGCACCACGATGCGCAGGACCGTCCCGCAGGGGCACCCGAGCTCCGGCTGCGGCCACTGGTCCTGCCGTTCGCAGAAGGGGCAGCGGACGGTCACCCAGTCGTCCGTCCAGGTGCGGTGGGTTATCGGCTCCGGGGGAGCGCCGCGTATCAGCGGCGGGGCGAGCGGTGCGCCGCAGGCGCACGGGTAGACGGGCGGTGCGTACAGATGGTCGCGGCGGCAGGCCGGACAGCGCACCGGCACGCTCTCGATCGTCACGGCACCTCCCCTCGTGGCTGCCGTCCATCGTCCAACAACGGCGGGGAGTTGGCGAGGTCCTTCCCGGACTGCGCCCCCGTGCTCCGGCGGCGCCCCTCCCATCCTGCCTCCCTTGACGCCGGACCGGGCGCGTTTTACATTGCTTCCGTATAGCAGAACTAGACTTCCGTAATGCGGAACGAACACTGGACACCGACGCGGGACGACGCTCTCAGGTGGCGCGACGGAGCCGATCCCCAAGGCGAAGCAGGAGCCCTCCCATGCCACGTATGACCGCCGCCGCAGCGGCCGTTGAGATCCTCAAGCGCGAAGGCGTCACCAACGCGTTCGGCGTGCCTGGCGCGGCGATCAACCCCTTCTACCGCGAACTCAAGAACGTGGGGGGCATCGGCCACACCCTGGCCCGCCACGTCGAGGGCGCCTCCCACATGGCCGAGGGCTACACCCGCGCCAAGGCCGGCAACATCGGAGTCTGCATCGGTACCTCCGGCCCGGCGGGCACCGACATGATCACCGGCCTGTACTCCGCGATCGCGGACTCGATCCCGATCCTGTGCATCACCGGCCAGGCCCCGGTCTCGAAGCTCCACAAGGAGGACTTCCAGGCCGTCGACATCGCCGCGATTGCGGGGCCGGTCACCAAGAAGGCCACCACCGTCCTGGAGGCCGCCCAGGTCCCAGGCGTGTTCCAGGAGGCCTTCCACCTGATGCGCTCCGGCCGTCCCGGCCCGGTCCTGATCGACCTGCCGATCGACGTCCAGCTGACCGAGATCGAGTTCGACCCGGAGGCGTACGAGCCGCTGCCGGTCTACAAGCCGCGGGCCACCCGCGCCCAGGCCGAGAAGGCCATCCGGTTCCTGCTGGAGTCCGAGCGCCCGCTGATCGTCGCCGGCGGCGGCATCATCAACGCCGACGCCTCCGACCTTCTCGTCGAGTTCGCCGAGCTGACCGGCGTCCCGGTCATCTCCACCCTGATGGGCTGGGGCACCATCCCGGACGACCACGAGCTGAGCGCCGGCATGGTCGGCGTGCAGACCTCGCACCGCTACGGCAACGCGACCTTCCTCGAGTCGGACTTCGTCCTCGGCATCGGCAACCGCTGGGCCAACCGCCACACCGGCTACAACCTGGACGCCTACACCAACGGCCGGAAGTTCGTCCACGTCGACATCGAGCCCACCCAGATCGGCAAGATCTTCGCCCCGGACTACGGCTTCGCCTCCGACGCCAAGGCCGCCCTGGAACTCTTCATCGAGGTGGCGAAGGAGCTCAAGGCCGAGGGCAAGCTCCCCGACTTCGGCGCGTGGGCCGCCTCCGCCCAGGAGCGCAAGGCCACCCTGCTGCGCCGTACGCACTTCGACAACATCCCGATGAAGCCGCAGCGCGTCTACGAGGAGATGAACAAGGCGTTCGGTCCCGAGACCCGCTACGTCACCACCATCGGCCTCTCCCAGATCGCCGGCGCGCAGATGCTGCACGTCTACAGGCCGCGCCACTGGATCAACTGCGGCCAGGCCGGCCCGCTCGGCTGGACCATTCCGGCCGCGATCGGTGCCGCCACAGCGGACCCGCAGACCCCGATCGTCGCGCTGTCCGGCGACTACGACTTCCAGTTCATGATCGAGGAGCTGGCGGTCGCGGCGCAGCACAAGGTGCCCTACGTCCACGTCCTGGTGAACAACGCCTACCTGGGCCTGATCCGTCAGGCACAGGGCGGGCTGGGCATCAACTTCGAGGTCAACCTCGAGTTCGAGAACATCAACACCCCGGAGATCGGCGTCTACGGCGTCGACCACGTCAAGGTCGCCGAGGGCCTGGGCGTCAAGGCGATCCGCGTCGAGGACCCGGACAAGCTGGGCGAGGCCTTCGAGGAGGCCAAGAAGCTGGCGCAGGAGTTCCAGGTCCCGGTCGTCGTCGAGGCCATCCTGGAGCGCATCACCAACATCTCGATGAGCAAGACGGTCGACATGAGCGACGTGACCGAGTTCGAGGAGGTCGCCACCGAGCCCGGCCACGCCCCGACCGCGATCAAGCCCCTGAAGGTCTGATCCACCGCCCTGCGGGGCATGGAGGCCCGGTCCGCACCAGCGGACCGGGCCTTCGTCGTACCCGGGTGGTGCCGGTGCGGACGGGCCCTTCGGTGGTCCCGCCGGCTCCCGCTCGCGCCGAGGCCGCCGTCGGGTCCCCGCGGACCCCCGGTGCGGGGAACCGCGAACAGGCCCCGCTCTGTCTCACCGGAGGGCAGCCACGGGGCGCGTACGGCGCGTACGGCGCGCCGGCGGGGACGAACGAGGGAGGACGCCGTGACGGGATTCCGGCCGAAATGGCGGCCGTTGCTGGTCGCCCTGCTGCCGGTGACGGCGGCGCTGTGGCTGTGGGTGGCGTTCGTCGAGGACCTGGGAAGCGGGGAGGCCACCGTGACCGCCGCGGTGGCGGCCGGGTTCCTGTGCCTCTTCTCCGTGGCGGAGGACGCCTGGGAGCACTGGCGTGCGCGCCGCCGCGCGGACGGGGGCGACAGGGGCGACGGAGGCGACGGGGCGTAGACGGATCAGGGCCCGGTCTCTGTGCGCAGACCGGGCCCTGATCACCGAGCGCGAAGTACGGGACCGTAACCGACTCCGCGCTCTGTCTGTGAAGTTGTTGCCGCCCGACGGTGCGAGGCTGGCGCGACAGGACGTTCGCGCCGCCGGGCGGGGTCTTTGGAGGGTCGCCGGACGGAGTCCGGCGCAGCCGCCCGAAGCCTGCGCTGGGGGCACCTCCCAGCCGCTGGGCTGGGGGACGGTGCGAGGGCGGCGTTCGGGATGGTCGTTCGCGCCGCCGGGCGGGTTCCGGGAGGGGTCGCCGGACGGAGTCCGGCGTATCGGGGAGGGTTCCTCCCCGCGGGGCGGGCCCCGGGCTGCCCGGGACCGCGGCGGGGCGATTGGCCGCCGGTCCTCCTCACGTCAGGTCGGAGAGGAAGACCGGCACCTTCACCACCGCACTGGCATCGCACGGCCGCCGCGGTCCTCAAGCTGTCCGCACCGGTGGCCACCCCTCATCCGGGCCACCGGTCCGGACCGCGCACCGCAGCCGACATGACGTCGGCCGCGGTGCGCCGTCTGTGACTAGTCCTCGCGCAGGGCGCGGACCGCCTCCTCCACGCGCTTGCCGTAGTCGGCGTCGGCGGCGTGGAAGTGGGCCAGGTTCTTCTCGACCACGTCGTCGCGGGTGACCTGGGACAGGCCGCCGGCGATGTTCGCGACCAGGCGCTGCTTCTCGTCCTCCGACATCAGGCGGTAGAGCTCACCGGCCTGGAAGAAGTCGTCGTCCTTGACGTGGGCGGGCGCCGCGTGGGTGCCGGTCCAGCCGGTGACGGCCAGCGGGGCGGACAGCGCCGCGTCGCTCTGGGCTGGGCCCGCGTACGAGTTGGGCTCGTAGTTCTTGTCGTGGCGCGAGCCGTTGCGGGTGGCCATGAAGCCGTCGCGGCGGTAGTTGTCCGCGACCGTCGCCTTGGGTGCGTTCACCGGCAGCTGGGTGTGGTTCACACCGAGCCGGTAGCGGTGGGCGTCCGCGTAGGCGAAGAGACGGCCCTGGAGCATCTTGTCCGGCGAGGGGCCGATACCGGGCACGAAGTTGTTCGGGGAGAACGCGGCCTGCTCGACCTCGGCGAACACGTTGTCCGGGTTGCGGTCGAGGACCAGACGGCCCACGCGCTGCAGCGGGTAGTCGCTGTGCGGCCACACCTTGGTCAGGTCGAACGGGTTGAAGCGGTAGTCCGCCGCCTCGGCCGCCGGCATGACCTGGACGTAAAGGGTCCACGAGGGGTTCACACCGCGCTCGATGGCCTGCAGCAGGTCCGTCTGGTGCGAGTTGGCGTCCTTGCCGACCAGCTCGGCCGCCTGGTCGGAGGACAGGCAGCGGATGCCCTGGTTGGTCTTGAAGTGGTACTTCACGAAGAAGGCCTCGCCCGCTTCGTTGGTCCACTGGTAGGTGTGGGAACCGTAGCCGTTCATGTGACGGTACGAGGCGGGGATGCCGCGGTCGCCCATCAGCCAGGTCACCTGGTGCGTGGCCTCGGGTGCGTGCGCCCAGAAGTCCCAGACGTTGTCCGGCTCCTGACGGGCCGTGAAGGGGTCGCGCTTCTGCGAGTGGATGAAGTCGGGGAACTTGATCGGGTCCTTGATGAAGAACACCGGGGTGTTGTTGCCGACGAGGTCGTAGTTGCCCTCCTCGGTGTAGAACTTCACCGCGAAGCCGCGCGGGTCGCGGACCGCGTCCGCGCCGCCGAGCGAGTCCGCCACGGTCGAGAACCGCAGGAAGGTCTCGGTGCGCTTGCCCACCTCGGAGAGGAAGTCGGCCTTCGTCCAGCCGGTGACGTCGTCGGTCACCTCGAAGTAGCCGTACGCGCCGCTGCCGCGGGCGTGGACCACGCGCTCCGGGATGCGCTCACGGTTGAAGCGGGCGAGCTTCTCCAGCAGGTGCTGGTCCTGCAGGAGCAGCGGGCCACCGACGCCGGCGGTGGCGGAGTTCTGGTTGTCGGCGACCGGGGCGCCGGACTCGGTCGTAAGCACGCGCTTCGACATCGTGACCTTCCGATACGTACGGGAGCTGCTGGCGGTGCGAGGAGCGTAAGGACGCTCCCGACCTCACGTCAACAGTTTGTTGAAATTGAAGGAGGGTGTTCCGGCCGGTGCCGGCGCCTGGGCGCGACAGGACAGGTGTCAGCGCCGACACCGACCGGGGTTCATGGGGCCGTGGCCCGCCTGGGCAGGGGCCTCGGTGGTTGCTGCGGCGGTGGCCGACCATGGGGTGGGCCCGGGGTCTAAGGGGCCGTGGTCGGCCTGGGCAGGGGCCTTGGTGGCTTCTGCCGGTGGTGGCCGACCACGGGGTGGACCCGGGGCCTACGGGGCGGCCGGGGCCGCTCGTCAGACCTGGGAGCCCGAGAGGCGCTCGACGGCGCGCAGCAGGGCCGAGTGGTCCAGGCCGCCGTCGCCCTGGGCGCGCAGGGAGGCGACCAGCTGGGCCACGACCGCGCCGACCGGCAGGGCGGCGCCCACGTTGCGGGCGGCATCGGTGACGATGCCCATGTCCTTGTGGTGGAGGTCGATCCGGAAGCCGGGCTTGAAGTCCCGGTTCAGGAAGTTGTCCTTCTTGCGGGTCAGCACGGTCGAGCCGGCCAGACCGCCGTTGAGGACGTCGAGCGCGGCCGTCAGGTCCACGCCGGACTTCTCCAGGAAGACCACGGCCTCGGCGCACGCCTGGATGTTGACCGCGACGATCAGCTGGTTGGCCGCCTTCACCGTCTGGCCGGACCCGTGCGGGCCGCACAGCACGATGGTCTTGCCGAGGGCCTCCAGGATCGGCTTGGCGGTCTCGAAGTCCGCCTGGTCACCGCCGACCATGATCGAGAGCACCGCCTCGATGGCGCCCGCCTCGCCGCCGGAGACCGGGGCGTCGAGCACGCGGATGCCCTTGTCGGCGGCGGCCTTCGCGAGGTCGACCGAGGTCTGCGGCGTGATCGACGACATGTCGATCAGCAGCGCGCCCTGCTTGGCGTTCTCCAGGATGCCGTCGGGGCCGTAGGCGATGGCCTCGACCTGGGGCGACGCCGGGACCATGGTGATCACCACGTCCGCGTCACGGACCGCGTCGGCGATCGAGGAGGCCGCGGTGCCGCCGGCCGCGGCGAGGCGGTCCAGCTTGTCCTGCTCCAGCGTGAAGCCGGTGACCTGGTATCCGGCCTTCAGCAGGTTCTCGGACATGGGGGAGCCCATGATGCCGAGCCCGATCCAGGCAACCGCCGGGCGGGTGGCGCGGGAGGAATCGGTAAGAGTGCTCATGAGGGTACCTCTCTCAAAACGCTTGCAAGTAAGTCAGTTGGCCGCTCGGGCCGCCGCGGGCAGCCAGTCGAACGACTCGGCGCTCGGGCGGTCGCCGGCCTTGTACTCCAGGCCGACCCAGCCCTCGTAACCGGCCTTCTTCAGCTCGTCGAGGAGCTGCTCCAGCGGGAGTGAGCCGGTGCCCGGCGCGCCGCGGCCCGGGTTGTCGGCGATCTGGACGTGGCCGGTCCTGTCGGCGTAGGCCGCGATGACCTGCGAGACGTCCTCGCCGTTCATGGACAGGTGGTAGATGTCCAGGAGGAACTTGGCGTTGCCGAGGCCCGTCGCCGCGTTCACCTTGTCGACGACCTCGATCGCGGCGGGCGCGCTCACCAGCGGGTAGAGCGGCGACTCCGGCTTGTTCAGGGTCTCGACGAGGAGGATCGCGCCGATACGGTCGGCCGCGCGGGCCGCGAGGACCAGGTTCTCGAGGGCGAGGGTGTCCTGGATCTGCGGGTCGACGCCGTCGACACGGTTGCCGTAGAGCGCGTTGAGCGCCTTGCAGCCCACCGAGGCGGCGAAGTCGGCGGCCACCTCGATGTTGGCCCGGAAGCGGTCGGACTCCTCACCCGGCACGGAGAGCGCGCCGCGGTCGGGGCCCGGCAGCTGCCCGGCGTAGAAGTTCAGGCCCACCAGCTGGGTGCCGGCGTCGTCGAGCGCCTTCTTGAGGGCGTCGAGCTCCGCCTGGGGCGGGGTGGGGGTCTCGATCCAGGGCCACCACAGCTCGACCGCCGTGAAGCCCGCCGCGGCGGCTGCCGCGGGACGCTCCAGAAGCGGGAGTTCCGTGAAGAGGATCGAGAGGTTCACATCGAAGCGCTGGTCCGCGTATCCCATGAGGGCTGTGCGCTCCTTCCGTATTGCGGAAGTTTCTTTCTGCTTAATGGAATTCTGTCGAGCGGTGCCCTGAGCTGTCAAGACGCGGACGCAAAAAAGCGCCTCCGAGCTGGGACGGCGCGGCCCGGCGGGGCTGCTGCCGTCCCGGCCCGGAGGCGCGGGAAGGGGAGGATACGGCTCTCGGAGAGCCTCAGAGGGCGTCTACGGCGCTCACCTTCCAGCCGGCGTCCGTACGCGTCATCGTCATCCGCACCCGGTTCAGGTCGACGCGCGAGCCCGTCACCTGGGTGCTGGTGGTGACCTGGTTCACGAACAGCAGGACGACCACCTTGTCCGGCGACGCCGACACCACCGACGCGGCCGGGGCGCCGCCGTCCGGCGGGCGCACCACCGACGCCTTGACGGTCCCGCGGTACTTCGTCGCCGTCGGCGCCACCACCGTCTTCGTGGTCCTGCCGTACTCGTCGCGGAACGAGCCGGTCAGCCACGTGCGGGCCGCCGCGAAATCCTTGTCCAGCCGCCGGTGGTCGTACGACAGGACCACCGGAGCCGCCTTGCGGGCCGCCGCCAGGGCCTCGGTGCGGGCGGCGTCGGTACCCCGGCCGAGGGCGTACTCCCGGCCCAGCACACCGGCCGCGACCAGGGCCGCCACCAGCAGCACGGCCAGCACGGCGGACACTCTCCCGCGAGTGACCCGGCGGCCCCGCGCGGTATCGGCGGCCACCAGCACCCGTCCGACGTGCTGCTCCTCGGGCCTGCGGGCCTGCGAGACGTCGTCCGGGGCCTCTGCGGGAACCTCCTCCAGCGGCACCGCACGGGACGCCGCCGCGAGGCCCGAACCGCGCGGACCGTCCGAGGAGCCCGGCGCTCCGGCCCTGACGCGCTCGGTCCTCTTGGCCGCCGCCCGCGCGGCGGCGGCCATCGTGCGCTGCCCCGCCGACGCGGCGCCGCGCCCCCGGGTCGTCGGATTCGCCATGGTCCTGCTCCTCACTGCTGGTGGTACGGGTGGGCGTCGGGGGCGGTCAGCCGACGAACTCGACGTTGGACGTCAGCCAGCGGCCGCCCTCGAGCACCAGGTCGAGCTGCAGCCGGTAGGTGCGGGCCTGCCCCTCGGGCGCTGCGGTGTTGGTCACCTTGCTGTCGGCGACCACGAGCACCCGGGCCGACCGCTCGTCCGCCCGGGCGATGCCCGCCTCCAGCACCTGGCCCTGCGACACCGACTTGTTCGCGGCGACGAGCTTCGTCAACTCGGCGGTCTGGGCGGCGAACTGCTCCTTGAAGTCGCCGGTGGCCCCCTTGAGCACGTTCGCGCTGTCGCGCTCGTAGTGCCGGTAGTCGAGCGACGTGAAGTTCAGCGCCGACTGGCGGGCGGCGGCCAGGATGTCCTGGTGCCGCCGGCCCTCGGCACGCTGCTCGTACACCTGCACGCACAGCCAGCCGCTGACCGCCGTCACGGCGACGGTCGCGACGGCGAGCCCCACGGCCGTCCACCGCGTCCGCGCTCCCCGCCCGACGGCCCCACGCAGCCGCCGCCACGCGCCACCGCCTTCGCCCCTGGGGGCGTCGTCCGCGTCGTGTGCGCGTGTGTCCCGGGGCGCGTCGTCCGCCTCGTGTGCGGCGTCGGCGTCGTCCTGCCCGCCCAGTGCGCCGGTGTCCCCGGCATCCTGGGCGGCCGACAGGAGCGTCCCGTCCTCGGGGACGCCCGGATCCGACGCCGTCTCCCGCGCGCCCTGCGCGCTCCGCGCCGCCGTGGCGTTGTCGGTCATGCCATCGGTCCCACGAGCAGCCATTGCCACGAGTCCTTTCCGAACGTGCTCTGTTCGCCGCCCGTCGAACCGATCTCGACGAGCGTGCCGCCCGGCCCGGCGAGGGTGCCGGTCTCCGGGTCGTACGGGGTGACGTGCGCCGCCTGCCGCGCGCCGCCCGGCCCCGAGGAAGCGCCGGGCGCGTTCTGGGCGCCACGCACCGAGGTACCGCTGCCGCGCGGCTCGGTGCAGCGTGCCCCGGTGTTGGCGGGCCGCTGAGAGGTGTCCGCCGGGTCGCGCCGCTGGGTGCCGTAACCCTGGCGGCACGGCGGCGGGTCGTCGGCGTTCACGACCATGCCGAAGTGGGTGGTGCCGTCCCCGGGGATCACGGTGTAGCTGCCGGCGACGATCACCGGGAACGTCACCAGCGCCTGCTCCACGCCGGGCAGGCGGGCCACGGTGACCTGGCCGCCGCTGATCAGATTGGAGAGCAGCACCGGCAGATGCGTCTCGTTGGACTTCAGCAGCGAGTCGACCTCCTGCGCCGCCGGGGCGCTGTTGCCGACCAGTCGCCGCAGATCGCCGTCACGCGCCTTCAGCTCCGCGGTCAGCGCGGCCAGGTCGCGGGAGAACGACGTGATCGCCGACCCCTTGTCGCTCTGGGTCTTCAGCACCACCCGCGAGTCCTCGATGAGCGAGATCGTCTCGGGCAGGTTCTGCGAGGCCGACTCGACCAGCTGGTTTCCGGAGTCCACCAGCTTGCTCAGATGCGGGCCGGTGCCGGCGAAGGCCTTGCCGAGTTCGTCGACCGTGACCCGCAGATCGTCCTTGCCGACCGAGTTCACCAGCCGGTCCAGGCTGAGGATGGGCGCCGTCGTGGGCAGCGGGACCCGGGTGTCGGCGCGCGGGATCTCGCTTCCCTCCTGCAGATACGGGCCGCTGGAGCGGCGCGGCTGGAGATCGACGTACTGCTCGCCGACCGCGGACCGGTTGGCCACCACGGCCAGCGTGTCCGCCGGTATCCGGGTCCCGTCCTCGATGTCCAGCGCCACCGAGACGCCGTCCGCACCCGCGAGCCGCAGGTCACCGACCTGGCCCACCGGAACGCCCCGGTAGGTGACCTCGGCGCCCTGGAAGATGCCGCCGGAGTCGGCGAAGTCGGCCCGCACGGTGTATCCGCGGTCCAGCAGGCTGTCCACCAGGCCGGTGTATTGGGCGCCGACGTAGGAGCACCCCACGGCGGTGACCGCGGAGAAGGCGATCAACTGGGCCCTGACCGTTCGTGTGATCACGGCTGCATCCCCTTCAGCATCAGCTCGGCCAGTGCCAGATCGATCCCCGCGGGCAGCCGGCGTTCGTCGCCGGACGCGCCCTCGTAGGAGGCGTGGCTGCCGGTGCACACCGGCGGACACAGCGGTCCGTCGCCGCCGGGGGGCGGAGGAGCGCCCGGCGTCGGGGCGCCGGGGACCGAGGGGGGCCCGGTCGGCAGAGGCGCTTGCGGCAGGCCCGGCACCTCGGGCACGCCGGGAATCTCCGGCAGCTCGGGCTCCTGCGGGGTGCCGGGCTTCTTCGGTTCCTCCGCGAGGTTGCCGTAGATGCTCGCGAGGTCCAGGTCCGCGGTGATCTTGAGGTTGACATAGTCGCCCTTGATGGCGCCGGTCGCGTTCCGTGGGAAGGGATAGGTCGTCAGGAGCTCCAGCGAATTGGGGAGATCGCTGCCGGCCTTGTTCAGCTCCTGCAGGATCGGCTGCAGGCTCTTGAGGTTGGCCACCGTGTCCGCGCGGGAGGTGTTGATCACCTTGGTGCCCGTCTTCCCCAGCTCCGAGAGCGAGGTCAGCATCGTCGTCAGATTGCGGCGCTGGTCGGCCAGTACCTTCAGCGCGCCGGGCATCGTGTCCACGGCCTGCGCGATCGTCTTCTTCTCCGCGGCCAGCCGCTTCGCCAGCCGGTCGATGCCCTTGAGCGCCCGGACGATCTCCTTGCGCTGCTCGTCGAGCCCGCCGATGAACGTGTCCAGCTCGCCGAGCAGGTCCTTGACCCGGTTCTCCCGGCCCTCCAGCGCCTTGTTCAGCTCCACGGTGATCGTCTTGAGCTGCGCCACACCGCCGCCGTTCAGCAGCGCGGAGAGGGCGGAGAGCACCTCCTCGATCTCGGGGTTGCGCCCGGTGCGCGACAGCGGGATGCGCGCACCGTCGGTGAGCCGCCCGCTGGGTTCGACGCCCACCGGCGGGGAGAGGGCCACGTACTTCTCCCCGAGCATGCTGGTCTGCCGCAGCTCGGCGATCGCGTTACCGGGCAGCTTCACATCGTCGGCGATACGCAGCCGCACCCGGGCGTGCCAGCCGACCAGTTCCACCTTCTCGACCGCGCCCACGGTGACGTTGTTGACCTTGACCGCCGACTGCGGGACCAGGTCGAGGACGTCCCTGAAGTCGGCCGTCACCTGGTAGGCGTTGCCGTCGGCGGCCGCGCCGCCGGGCAGGTTCACGTCGTACAGGCCGTTGAAGTCGCAGCCGGTGAGCAGCACGGAGCCCATGGCCGTCACCAGGGCCACGGCCCTGCGCCTGCGGGGTGCACTCATGCGCGTGCCTCCAGGATTCCGCCGAGCGTCCGGTCGACCTGGCCGGTGCCCGACACGGGGCCGGAGGCCGGCACCTTGGGCAGCGAGTCGAACAGCTTGTCCAACTCAGCGCAGTCGGGGTTCTTGCCCCCGGCGTCGCCGGTGGTCTTCAGCAGCGAGCACAGCAGCGCCGCCGGGTCCTGCGGATGGTCGGGGTTGTTGCGGGTGTCGAGGGTGCCGGACGAGGGGTTGTACGCGTTCTGGAGGTTCGACAGGCCGGTGGGCGCGACCTCCATCAGCTCCGCCAGCGCCGCCCGCTGGGTGACCAGCACCTTGGTGACCTTGCTGAGTCCCTTCACGTCCTCGGTCAGCGCCTTCTTGTTGTTCTTCACGAACCTCGACACGTCCCCGAGCGCCACTCCCAGATGCTTGAGAGCCGCCGCGAGGTCCTTGCGCTCCCCGGCGAGCTGATCGGCGACCGCGGCGAGACTGTCGTTGAACGACCGCACGCTCTTGTCGTCGGCGGCGAGCGCCGCGGTGAACACCTGCAGATTGCGTACGGTGCCGAACAGGTCCTGCCGGCCGTCGGACAGCGTGGTGACCGCGAGGGACAGGTCCTCCACAGTCTGGTGCATCTGTTCGCCCTGGCCGTCCAGATTGTCGGCGCTCACCCCCAGCAGCCGCGAGAGCGAGCCGTCCTTGTTGGCACCCTTCGGACCGAGCGCCTCGGCCGTCGTGTGCAGGCTGTCGAAGACCCGGTCCAGCTCCACCGGCACCGCCGTGCGGCTCTGGGGGATCACCGCGCCGTCGCGCATCACGGGCCCGCCCTTGTACACCGGCAGCATCTGTACGTAACGGTCGCTGACGACCGAGGAGTTGATGATGGCGGCCTGGGCATCGGCCGGGATCCTGCGCCCAGGCTCGTACTCGAGCTCCACGCGCACCCGGCCGCCCTCGGGGACGATCTCGGTGACCTCACCGACGCGTACGCCGAGCACCCGCACGTCGGAGCCCGGGTAGATGCCCACCGTGCGCGGGAAGTACGCCGTGACGCGCACCGGTTCCTCGCGCGGCCACAGCACGACCGCGGCGCAGACCAGCAGCGCCGTGGCGACGGCGGCGGCCGTCAGCCGGGCCGTACGGCCCTTCGGGTTGAAGCGGATGCGGCCCTTCATCGCGACCCTCCTGTCCGGGGGACCACCGGTGCGGCGACCATGTTCTGGATGTAGCTGTCGAACCAGCGGCCGTTGCCGAGGGTGTTGGTGAAGACCCGCACGTACGGGGCGAGCAGGGCGACGCTGCGGTCGAGACTGGCCTGGTTGCGCTCCAGCATCCGCACCACCTGGTTCAGCCCTTTGAGCGCCGGGCCTATCTCCTTCTCGTTGTCCTTGACGAGGCCCGACAGCTGGATGCCGAGCGCCGCCGAACTCTTGAGCAGCGCATGGATGGCCGCCCGGCGACGGGATATCTCCTTGAAGAGTGCGTCGCCGTCCTTCACCAGGCTGGTGAACTCACCGGAGCGTTCCGCGAGCACCTTGGTGACCGAGTTGGAGTGCTTCAGCAGCTCGCGCAGGTCCTCGTCACGCGAGGCCACCGTCTTCGAGATCTTCGACAGTCCCTTGATCGAGGCGCGTACCTCCTCCGGCGAGTCCTCGAAGGTCGTCGAGATGGTGTCCAGGGCCTTCGCCAGCTGCTCGGTGTCGACCTTTTCGCTGGTGGTCGTCAGATCACTGAACGCCTGGACGACGTCGTACGCCGGGGTCGTGCGCTCCAGCGGGATCTCGCTGCCAGGCCGCAGCTGTCCGGACCCCTTCGGCTGCAGGGCCAGGTACTTCGCGCCCAGGATCGTCTTGATCCGGATGGCCGCGCCGGTCCTCGTGCCGAACTTCGGGTCTCCCTTGACGCGGAAGACGACCTTCACATGGTCGCCGTCGAGATCGACCTCGTCGACCTTGCCGACCTTGACCCCGGCGATGCGCACCTCGTCACCGGGCTTGAGCCCGCCGGCCTCCGAGAACGCGGCGCTGTAGGTGTCGCCGCTGCCGATGACCGGCAGGTCGTCGGCGTTGAACGCGGCCGTCGCCAGCAGGGCGAGCGTGGTGAGACCGACCGCGCCGATCACCACCGGGTTCCTGTCGCGGAACGGGCCGAGCCTGGGCAGGAGCCGTGTCGTCATCCGCCGCACCTCGCCCGTGCCACGTGCAGCTCCGGAGTGATCACCTCTCGGGTCTTCGGCAGCACGATCCGGCCGTCGAAGTCACAGAGGTAGAAGTTGAACCAGGAACCGTACGAGGCGGTCCCCGTCAGCTTGTTGAGCTTGTTCGGCAGCCGCTTCAGCACGCCCTCCACGGTCTTCTCGTTGTCGTTCAGCGTCTTGGTGAGGTCCCTCAGCTCGGCGATGTCGCCCTTCAGCGGCGGCCGGGCGTCCTCGAGCAGACCGGAGGTCGCCTCGGTCAGCGAGCCGATGTTCTCCAGCGAGGACCCGATCGGCTTGCGGTCGGCGGACAGTCCGGAGATCAGCCGCTGCAGCTGCTTGAGCAGCCCGGAGAACCGCGCGCCGCGCTTGTCGAGGGTCTGCAGCGTGGTGTTCAGGTTGTCGATCACCGATCCGATCAGCTCGTCCCGGTCGGCGAGGGTCGTGGTCAGGGACGCGGTGTGCGCGAGCAGGCTGTTGACCGTTCCGCCCTCGCCCTGCAGCGTCTTGATGATCTCGGTCGCGAGCTGGTTGACGTCCTTCGGGCTGAGCGCGGCGAACAGCGGCTTGAAGCCGCCCAGCAGCGCGTTGAGGTCGAGCGCCGGCTGCGTCCGCGCCAGCGGGATCGTCCCGCCCGGCTTCAGCCTCGTCCCGTCGCCCGCGCCCTCGGTGAGCGCCACATAGCGCTGGCCGACCAGGCTCCGGTAGCGGATGACCGCACCGGTGCTGGTCAGCAGCGGCCGGTCGTGGGAGACGGTGAAGGTCACCTCCGCCAGGGTGCGGTCCTTGATGCGGATGTCCTCGACCTCGCCGACCCGCACTCCCGCGACGCGGATGTCGTCGCCCTCCTCCAGGCTGGTGACATCGCTGAACACCGCACGGTAGGTGTGCTCCGGGGTGAAGGAGAGGTTGACGATCGTCGCCGCGAGCAGCGTCGTCGCCAGGATCGTCACCACGCCGAAGAGAAGGAACTTGACCAGCGGTGCCGCGGTCGCGGTGGCCCGTGAAGCCTTCATGCCACACTCACCGCCGTCCCGCGTGCCATGGGCCCGAAGAGCAGCGTCGCCACCGCGGGCACCCGGTCGGCAGGCACCCCGAGGACCGGCGCGACCAGCGAGCCGACGGCCCGCTGCTCGGCCGCCGTCGCCGAGACCGGCCCGGCTCCGGGCGGGCCGCCGGCAGCGACATCCTTCGTACCGTCGTCGAGCTTGGTGTGTCCCGACGGCACGGAAGGGTTGGGGAGGCTTCTGCAGTTGGGGCCGGAGCGATCGGCATAGCGCGGTTCCTCACCGGGTCGGTACGCGGGTCGCGGATGGACGAATTCGAGGGTGATACGCATCTCGCCGCCCCTGAACGCCTTCTCCGACTCCCTGGTCTGGCGCTCGAGGCCCTCCAGGAGACACGGGTACTCGGGCGAGTAGCGGGCGAACAGGTCGAGGGTGGGGCGGGAGACACGGCCCAGGGTGATCAGCCGCTCCCCGTTGTCGTCGAAGAACTTCTCCGCCGTGCCCGCGACCTTCGCCGTTCCCGTCAGGGCGGCGGCCAGCTGCTCGCGCTTCTCCACGATCGTGCGGCTCGTGGTGACGGAGTTGCGCAAGATGTTCATCAGGTCCGGTGCCGCGTCCCCGTAGACCTCGGCGACATCGGCGAAGCGGGAGATGTCCTCCTGCATGGACGGCATATGGGGGTTGAGCTTGCGCAGATAGCGCTCCAGCCGGACCAGGTTGTCGCCGATGCGGTCCCCGCGCCCTTCCAGCGCGGTGGAGAACGCGTGCAGTGTGGCGTTGAGATCCGCGGGCCGCACGGTGCGCAGCAGCGGGAGCAGGTCGTTCATCAGGTGCTGCACCTCGATGCCGGCCCTGGTGCGGTCCTGGGTGATCACGTCACCGGCCCGGATGTGCCGGCCGGACGAGCCGGGCGGCGCCACCAGATCGACGAACTTCTCACCGAAGAGCGTTTTCGGCAGCAGCCGTGCCTGCACATCGGCCGGGATCCGTTCGACGTGCTCGGGCTTCAGAGCGATGTCGAGCGTCGCCTTCTCGCCGTCGGCCCGCACCTCGCGCACCTCGCCGACGAGCAGTCCGCGCAGCTTCACGTCGGCCCGCGGGTCGAGCTGATTGCCGAGCGTGTCGGCCTCGAGCGTGATGCGCACCACCGAGGTGAACACCTGCTGGTACGCGGCCACGGAAAGCGACAGCAGCAGGGCGATGACGGCGAGGAACACGATGCCGTACAGCCGCAGCCTGCCACTGCGTGCCGCGGCGCCTCTTTCGATGCTCATCGGCCCCTACCCTGCTATCCGTACGGTCGTGTTGGCGCCCCAGATCGCCAGGCTGAGGAAGAAGTCGAGAATGTTGATCGCCACGATCGAGGTCCGCACCGCACGCCCGACCGCGACGCCGACACCGGCCGGGCCACCGCTCGCGTAGTAGCCGTAGTAGCAGTGCACCAGGATGATCACGACGGCGAAGACGATCACCTTGCCGAAGGACCAGAACACGTCGACCGGCGGCAGATACTGCTGGAAGTAGTGGTCGTAGGTGCCGGTGGACTGCCCGTAGTAGCCGGTGGTGATGGTGCGGGCGGCGAAGTACGAGGACAGGAGCCCGATCACGTACAGCGGGATCACCGCGACGAACCCGGCGATCATCCGCGTCGTCACCAGGAACGGCAGCGACGGGACGCCCATCACCTCGAGCGCGTCGGTCTCCTCGCTGATCCGCATCGCGCCCAGCTGCGCGGTGAAACCGGCCCCGACCGTCGCGGAGAGGGCCAGGCCCGCCACCAGCGGGGCGATCTCACGGGTGTTGAAGTACGCGGACAGGAACGCCACGAAGTTCGACGTGCCGAGCTGGTTGAGCGCCGCGTATCCCTGCAGGCCGACCTCGGTGCCGGTGAAGAACGACAGGAACGCGATCACACCGACGGTCCCGCCGACGACGGCGAGCGCGCCACGGCCGAAGCTCACTTCCGCGAGCAGTCGCAGGATCTCCTTCTTGTAGCGGCGCAGGGTGCGCCCGGTCCAGGCCAGCGAACGGCCGTAGAAGGACAGCTGCCGACCCAGCTCCTCGAGCTGAGGTGGCAGCACACGATTCAACAGCGGCATCGCTCAGCCCCTCTGCGGAACGATTTGGAAGTAGACGGCGGTCATCACGAAGTTCGTCACGAACAGCAACATGAAGGTGATGACCACCGACTGGTTGACCGCGTCTCCCACGCCCTTCGGCCCGCCCTTGGCGGTCAGCCCCTTGTACGAGGCGACGATCGCCGCGATCGCCCCGAAGACCAGGGCCTTCAGCTCGGCCGCCCACAGGTCGGACAGCTGGGCGAGGGTGGTGAAGGAGGCGAGGTACGCGCCTGGAGTGCCGTTCTGGAGAACGACGTTGAAGAAGTAGCCGCCGGCCACGCCGACCACCGACACGAGCCCGTTGAGCAGCACCGCGACCAGCATCGTCGCGAGCACCCGCGGCACCACCAGGCGGTGGATCGGATCGATGCCGAGGACCTGCATCGCGTCGATCTCCTCGCGGATCTTGCGCGCGCCGAGGTCCGCGCAGATCGCCGTGCCGCCCGCGCCCGCGATCAGCAGCGCCGTCACGATCGGCGACGCCTCCCGCAGCACGGCCAGCACCGAGGCCGCGCCCGAGAACGACTGCGCGCCCAGCTGCCGGGTGAGGCTGCCGATCTGCAGGGCGATCACCGCGCCGAACGGAATGGACACCAGCGCGGTCGGCAGGATCGTCACACTCGCGACGAACCACGCCTGCTGGATGAACTCCCGTGCCTGGAAGGGCCGTTTGGGGATCGTCCGCAGGACGTCCAGACCCATCGCGAACAGGCTGCCGGAATGCCGCAGCGCGCCTGTCGGGGACCAGCTCATGCGCCCGCCGCCTTCCCGCGCACGGCGGCGCGCATCTGCCGCAGAGCTTCGCGCTCGGCGATCGTCTCCCAGCGGGGAGGCCGGTCGATGCCCTTGGTGGGCAGCAGCCGGGGCGTCAGCTCGGGTATGCCCTGCTGCTCGTCGTCCTCCTCGCCCAGTTGCGCGAGTTCCTGCTCGACCTGGGCGGCGTCCTTCTCCTCCGCCATCCCGATCGGGCCCTGCATGCGCCCGTTCAGGAACTGCCGCACGACCGGCTCCTCGCTGGTGAGCAGCTGCTCCCGCGGGCCGAACATCACGAGCTCCCGCCGGAACAGCAGCCCGATGTTGTCCGGGACCTGCCGGGCCGAGGCGATGTCGTGGGTGACGATGAGGAACGTGGCGTCGATCTGGGCGTTCAGGTCGACGATGAGCTGGTTGAGGTAGGCCACGCGGACCGGGTCGAGTCCCGAGTCCGGCTCGTCGAACAGGATGATCTCCGGGTCGAGCACGAGGGCACGGGCGAGTCCGGCGCGTTTGCGCATGCCGCCGGAGATCTCGCCGGGCAGCTTGTCCTCGGCGCCGATGAGGCCGACCATGTCCATCTTCTCGAGGACGATCCTGCGGATCTCGCTCTCCGGCTTGCGGGTGTGCTCGCGCAGCGGGAAGGCGATGTTGTCGTAGAGGTTCATCGACCCGAAGAGCGCGCCGTCCTGGAACAGCACCCCGAAGAGCTTGCGGACCTCGTAGAGCTCGTGCTCGCGGAGCTTGGTGATGTCCGTGCCCGCGATCTTGACCGAGCCGCGTTCGGGCCGGAGCAGTCCGACGAGGGTCTTGAGGAAGACCGACTTGCCGGTGCCGGAGGGCCCGAGCATGACCGAGACCTCACCGGCGGGCAGGGTCAGGGAGACGTCCTGCCAGATGACCTGGTGCCCGAAGGACTTGGTAAGCCCTTCCACACAGATCTCGACACCCATCCGGTTCACCCTTCAGCTGTGGAGCGGTCCGACACCTGCTCTACGGGGAGGGACGGGTCGTCCGTCGCGACGGGGCGAAATTTTTTTCGGGTGGGTTACGGGAGCGCTAAGCGGGGCAGCCCGCGGCGGGTCTGGGCCCGGGGCCCGCGCCTCAATCGCCGGCGAGGCTGGTGGGCGTCCCGTCGGGGGCCGCGCCGCCCGGGGCGCAGGGGGCCGCTGCGAGGGGCGGGCGGAGCCCGAGTGCGGGGGCGGTGCCCCTTGCCGGCCCGAGGCGTCAGTCGGAGGCGGGCGAAGCCCCGAAGCCCGTGCCCGTCGGGCACCGGGCCATGGGCGGGGGCGGAGGGCGCGGGTGCACCGCTCCGAGGGGCGGTGCGGGGGCGCCGGACGGAGCTCCTGAAGCCCGCGTTGGCTGGCCGTGGGTGCGCAGGTGCGCAGGTGCGGGGACGTGCCCCAGATCTCCGAATCCACGGTTACCGCCGAAGGCGGTAGGGCCCCCGAAGCCCGCGCCCGTCGGGCGGAGGTACGGAAGCCGGGGGCGCCGAGCCCTGGTGAGCCGCGCCGCAGGGGCGCGACGCCCCCGTCGCCGGAGCCCCGGGCACACGACGTGGGGCAGGCGCGGACCCCGGTTACGGGAAGGGGCGGGGTGGGGGAAGCGACCCCCCTCAGGGGCCCGTCGGGAGCGGGACCGGCGCCGATTGCGACGGCACCGGCGGCGGCGTGACCTCCGGCAGCTCCGGGGTCGTCGACGCGACCTCCGGGCCCCCCGGGAGCGGCAGCTCAGGGACCTCGACGTCCTCCGGCAGCACCGGCAGCCGCGGCACCGACGACGTCTCCAGCGGCAGCGGCGGCAGGGACACCTCGGGCAGCGTCACCTCCGGCAGCACCGCCTGCGCGCCGTCCGACGGCACCGGCACCGGCCCCTGCCGCGAGCCGAGCGGCGACGGCGTCCCCGCCGGCCGGGACCCCGATCCCGGCGCTGGCGGGGCGGTCGGCTCGGAGGCGACCGCCGGCGACGCCGGGCGGGGCCGGGCGGGCGCGTCCGGGCCGTGCACGTACGGCAAAACCATGCCCGCGACCGCCAGCGTCGCCGCCGTCGAGGCCAGCGCGACCGCCTGCGTGTGGCCCCCGCGCGGGCGGCCGCGGCCGCACAGCAACAGCGCGAGACCGAGCGTCGCGGCCAGCGAGTTCCGCAGTGTCCGCCGGGCCCTGGCCAGCAGGGACTCGACGGTCCGGTAGCTGAGGCCCATCTTCACGGCGACCTGGCCGACGTCCAGGTCCTCCGACTTCAGCCACAGCGCCTCGGCCTGCCGGGCGGGCAGCTCACCGCTGCGTACGGCCAGCCAGCGCGCCTCCGCCCGGTCGCAGACCGCCTCGTCCACCGGTACCGGCCGCGGCGGGTGCAGTGTCGGGCTCGTGCGGACCTCCGCCTCACGGCTGACCTGGCGGTGCCGGTCGACGCACAGCCGCATCGTCACCGTCGTCAGCCAGGCGCCCAGCCGTTCGTCGTCCAGGTGAGGCTGCTCCGCGGCGCGGAGCATCGCCTCGTGCACGGCGTCCTCGGCGTCCTCCATGCTGACGGACCGGCGCCGGGCCACCCGCAGCAGCTGCTCGCGGTGGCTCCAGGCGCGCTGCCAGCGCTCGTGCGCCGGGCCGGCGCACGGTCCACCGGAGTGCTCAGGCTGTGTGTCCGTCGCCATGAGGGCCCCCTCGCTCTCACCACCGGTCTCGTGCTGTCCGGCGGATGGCGACATTACCGCCCGGTATCCGGAGTTGTGGAGAGGGTGGACCCCATCGAGTCCGTTCCGTTGCCGGAGGGGGCGTCGAGTTCAGTCTGCGCTGGTCAGTGCCGTGGGAACGGTGGCTCCGGGGACCACTGGGACAGGGACGGGCAGGGAGGGCACGGGCTCGGCGGGCCCGGTCGTGCCGGCCGGCTCGGTCGGGGACGAGGACGGCGACGGCGAGGGGGAGGCGGACCGGGACGCGGGCGGAGAGGAGGACCGCGACGGCGTGGGGGCCGGGGGCTTCGCCCCGGACGCCGTCGGCTCCGCGGACGGTGTACGCGCCGGCGAGGGGCGTACCTCGCCCTGCGGCTCCCCGGCGGCCCCGCGGTCGGGCACCACCGAGTGCCCGTCGAGGTAGTACGCGAACCAGGCCCGCACGGTGAGGAGGTACGCCGTGGAGTGGTTGTAGCCGAGCAGGGCCCGGTCGAGGTCGCCCGCGGCCGACAGGTCGCGCCCGCCCGCGCACAGGTAGCGGCCCGCGGCGAGCGCCGCGTCGAAGACGTTCCCGGGGTCGCGGAGCCCGTCGCCGTTGCCGTCGGCGCCCCAGTTCGCCCAGGTCGAGGGGATGAACTGCAGGGGCCCGACGGCCCGGTCGTACGCGGTGTCCCCGTCGTGGCGGCCCCCGTCGGTGTCCCGGATGAGCGCGAAGCCGTTGCCGTCCAGGCGGGGGCCGAGGATCGGCGTGAGCGTGGTGCCGTCCGCGCTCACCCGGCCGCCGCGTGCCTGGCCGGACTCGACCTGGCCGATCGCCGCGAGCAGCTGCCAGCGCAGCCCGCAGCCGGGGGCACTGCGCGCCAGCTCCGACTCGGCGGCCCGGTAGGCGGCGAACACGGTGGCGGGCAGCGCGCCGACCGACGCCGGGGCCGCCGTACCGGCCGACTGCCGCTCCCTGGCGCCGCCCGCGCCCGGTACCCGCAGCGGCGGAAGCTCGGTGCGGTACGTGCTGTCCCCGGTCACGCTCGGCCCCTGCGCGTGCTCGGGTCCCCGCTGCCCGGCGGAGGCGGCGGTCCCCGGGCCCTGGGAGGCGGTGAGCGCCGCCATCGCCGCGGTCGCCACCGCTGTCGCCCTGACGCCTCTTCGCGTACGTCCTGTCATCTGCAGACCCCTCCCTGACCCACGGGCTCCTGTGCTCATCCGCTCTACGCGCGGGTAACGCCGGTCCGTCGCCGGCGGACCGCGGTTTTTCGCGGATCTCGCACGGGGGGATCGGGGGTCGGAGCGCCGCAGGGCACGGCTACCGTGGGGGCATGGTGCGACTGAGAGTGGAGTTCACGACCGAGCCGTTCGACCTGGACGAACCGCCCGCCCACGCGCTGGCGGTCCGCGAGGTCGTGCAGGGCGCGGGCCTGGACAAGGTGGACGTCGGCCCCTTCGGCAACACCGCCGAGGGCGGCGCCGACCAGGTGATCGGCGCCGTCGACGCGCTGCTGCGCAAGGCGCTGGAGACCGGTGCGACCCGGGTGTCCCTGCAGGTCAACGTGGTGGAGGGGGAGGGATGACCGTGTCCGTCGATCACGCGCTGGCCCAGGCGGTCAAGCCTCTCGTCGATGCCATGGGCGGCGTGCTGATCACGCCCGGTGAGGCCCGCGAGGACGACGTCGTGCTGAGCTGGGAGGGCGAGGAGGTCGTCGCCGTCCGCCTGCCGCAGCTCGCGGACTCCCTCGACCACATTCTCGCGGCGCTGGAGCGGCAGCACGGCAGGCCGCTCGCGGAACTCGACCGGAAGACAAAGCAGTCGGTCGTCAGGACACTGGAGGCGCGGGGAGCGTTCTCCGTCCGCCACGGCGTCGAGACGGTGGCCGGCGCGCTCGGCGTCAGCCGCTTCACCGTCTACAACTACCTGAACAGGGAAAACGCGGCCAAGGGCGACTGAGCTCCGGCCTGCCGCCGCCGCCGTCCGGCTCACCGGGCGGCGGCTTTTGTGTACGCGAGTTTTCAACAAAGTGTTGACGTCGTGTTCCGGAGGGCGTTAGCTATCCGCAGCCCGTCCGAAGCACCACGATGAACAAGCCACGGAGGCTCCCGTGACTTCACTTCCGAACCCGGGTCTCGCCCGGTTCAACGCCTCCGAGGACAGCGCGGCCCAGGCCGCCCTGCACGAGGTGTGCGCCAGTCCGTCCTGGGGGAGCAAGATCCTCGCCCAGCGGCCGTACGCCAGCACCGAAGCCCTCTTCGAGGCCAGTGACGCCGCCATGGCGGAGCTGACCGCAGACGATCTGGCCGAGGCCATGGCCGGCCACCCGCCGATCGGCAGGCCGAAGCCCGGCGACCCGACCTCCTCCCGCGAACAGAGCGGCATGGCCGGGGCGTCCGAGGCGCTCAAGGCCGAGATGCTCGAACTGAACCTGGCCTACCAGGAGAAGTTCGGTCATGTCTTCCTGATCTGCGCCACCGGCCGTACCGGTGAGCAGATGAGGGACGCCGTCCGCGAGCGGATCGACCACTCGCCCGAGCAGGAGCGGGAGATCGTCCGCACCGAACTGGGCAAGATCAACCGCATTCGGCTGACCCGCCTCGTAGAGCTCGCAGAGGAAGAAGCATGAGCACGGAAACCACGGCATCGGTGTCCACGCACATCCTGGACACCAGCATCGGCCGCCCCGCCGAGGGCGTCGCCATCTCGCTGTCGGCCCGCAGCGGCCCGGCGGCGGAGTGGCAGCAGCTCGGCGGATCGGCGACCGACGCGGACGGGCGCTGCAAGGACCTTCCGGCGCTGCCGGAGGGCACGACCCATGTACGTCTCGACTTCGAGACCGAGACGTACTTCGAGAAGAAGAAGCAAGCCGAGGCACAGCAGGACGCCCCCGCGCTACGGGACAGCGGCGTGTTCTTCCCCGAGGTGGCGATCACCTTCGCCGTCGTACCGGGCGAGCACTACCACGTACCGCTGCTGCTCAACCCGTTCGGCTACTCCGTTTACCGAGGGAGCTAGCAGACATGCCCACGATTCTCGGCCAGAATCAGTACGGCAAGGCAGAGAACCGCGTTGTCAAGATCACGCGGGACGGCGACACCCACCACATCAAGGACCTGAACGTCTCGGTCGCCCTCTCCGGCGACATGTCCGACGTCCACCTGTCCGGGTCGAACGCCAACTGCCTGCCGACCGACACCACCAAGAACACGGTGTACGCGTTCGCCAAGGAATACGGCATCGAGTCCGCCGAGCAGTTCGGCATCCACCTGGCCCGTCACTTCGTGACCAGCCAGGAGCCGATCCACCGGGCGCGCATCCGGATCGAGGAGTACGCCTGGGAGCGCATCGAGACGTCCGACGCCAACTCCAAGTTCATCGGCTCCGACGAGGTCAAGCACTCCTTCGTCCGCAAGGGCCAGGAGACCCGGGTCACCCAGATCACCTACGACGGTTCGACGTGGCAGGTCATCTCCGGCCTCAAGGACCTGATCGTGATGAACTCGACGAACTCCGAGTTCTGGGGCTACGTCAAGGACAAGTACACGACGCTCCAGGAGGCGTACGACCGCATCCTGGCCACCCAGGTGTCCGGCCGCTGGCGGTTCAACTGGAGTGACGACGAGCAGAAGATGCCCAACTGGGAGAAGTCCTACGAGCAGGTCAAGAAGCACATGCTCCAGGCCTTCGCCGAGACGTACTCGCTGTCGCTGCAGCAGACGCTGTACCAGATGGGCTCGCGCATCATCAACAGCCGCAACGAGATCGACGAAGTCCGCTTCTCGCTCCCGAACAAGCACCACTTCCTCGTCGACCTCGAGCCGTTCGGCCTCAAGAACGACAACGAGGTCTACTACGCGGCCGACCGCCCCTACGGCCTGATCGAGGCCACCATCCTGCGGGACGGCGTCGAGCCGCAGATCCCGGTCGACATGACCAACCTCTGACGCGGGACCGATCCGTCCCCGCCGCAGCCGGCGGGGGCGGGTCCGGACCGGAGGGAAGACCATGGCACAGCCTGTACCGGAGCTGGTCCGCGGCACCTGCACCCATGTGGCGGGCGCCGGGCCGCGTTCGGCGGCGCATCGGCACCGCTCTCCTGCCTTTCGCCCTCGTGTACACGGGCGTCGTCACCGTTCCTGGGCGTTGAGCCGAACTGTCGTCCTGCGCAACGGGACGCCCCGAACGGTCTTGGGCGACCTGGTTCCCCGCTTTCACGCCACGGTGGCGGCATGCGTCCCGCGCATCCAATCCGTGGAGGGCGAGGTCCCTCTCACGCGGCACCTCCCGGGCAGGCCTGGAAGCTCCGATGTCCGGCATCATCACTCCGGTGATGCCGGAGCGGTTGCCACCGGCGCCCGACCGAACTGCCTCGCGTGCAGGGCGGCTTACCTGTCGATGCTTCCCAAGTTCCCTGGTAAGGCTGACCGTTCACTCGTTCGAGCAGCGGGTTCGAGCCCGACGTTCCTCTGTGGTGCCGGTGCGCTTGTGCTCATGCCTGTGCCCGTCTCCCGGGCGCGGGGCGGGGACGCCACCGCCGCCGACTCCGGCGCCATGAAGTCCCTCGCGCTCGCCGCGATCCCCTTCGGCATGGCCGACTTCACCGCGCTGCGTGAGGCACCGGTCGCCGCCCTGCCGAGCCCCTTCGCCTTCGGCGCCCCCGAGTTCCAGCCCGCCGCGATCCTCTCCCCGTGCATCGTGATGCTCGTGCTCATGACCGAGTCCAGCGCCGGCATGCTCGCGCTCGGCGAGATCTGCGGGCGCCGCGGCGACGGGCGGACCATCACCCGTGGACTGCGCACCAGCGGCATCGCCACCCTCGTCGGACCCGTCTTCGGCGGCTTCCCCGCCTCCGCCTTCGCCCAGAGCGTCGGCGTGGTCTCCCTGAGCCGGGTGCGCAGCCGCTACGTCGTCGCCGTCGCCGGAGGTGCCCTGCTCGTCCTCGGCGCCTTCCCCGTCCTCGGCGCGGTCGTCTCGCTCGTCCCGATGCCCGTCCTCGGCGGCGCCGGCATCGTCCTGTTCGGCTCGATCGCCGTCAGCGGCATCCGTACGCTCTCCGAGGCCGGACTCGACGACAGCTCCCCCATCATCCTGGTGGCCGTCGCGCTCGGCACGGGCATCGTCCCGCTCGCCGCGCCCACCTTCCACGCCGATTTCCCCGCCTGGGCGCAGACCGTCCTCGGCTCCGGGATCAGCGCCGGAGCACTCGTCGCGGTCCTGCTCAACCTGTTCCTCCACCATCTCGGCACCCGCAGCCGCCAGGCTGTGGCACTCAAATCCTCCTAGGGTCCTGCCGTGCCCTCTCCCCGAGGACTTCGTCCGAGGGGGGACCCCAAGCCACCCGCCAAGACAGAAGAAGGAAGCACCATGGCACCTTCGGCAGCCCACGACGGCGCCCTCGAGCGCATCGTCATCGAGAACTGTGCGATCGCGACGGTCGACGCCGACGACACCGAGTACGCCTCGGGCCACCTCGTCGTCGCCGGCAACCGCATCGAGTCGGTAGGAGCGGGACCGGCCCCCCAGGGCCTCGAGAACGTCGTACGCCGCATCGACGGCACCGGCCACCTCGCGACACCCGGACTGATCAACACCCACCACCACTTCTACCAGTGGATCACCCGGGGTCTGGCCACCGACCACAACCTCTTCAACTGGCTGGTCGCCCTCTACCCGACCTGGGCGCGCATCGACGAGCCGATGGCCCGCGCCGCCGCCCAGGGCTCGCTCGCGATGATGGCCCGCGGCGGCGTCACCACCGCCATGGACCACCACTACGTCTACCCGCAGGGGTCCGGCGACCTGTCCGGCGCGATCATCGGTGCCGCACGCGACATGGGCGTGCGCTTCACCCTTGCCCGCGGCTCCATGGACCGCGGGAAGTCGGACGGCGGCCTGCCGCCGGACTTCGCCGTCGAGTCCCTCGAAGGCGCCCTCGCCGCCACCGAGGAGACCATCGACAAGCACCACGACGCCTCCTTCGACGCGATGACGCAGATCGCCGTCGCGCCCTGCTCCCCGTTCTCCGTCTCCACCGAACTGCTGCGCCAAGGCGCCGAACTGGCCCGCCGCAAGGGCGTGCGCATGCACACCCATGGCTCGGAGACCGTGGAGGAGGAGGAGTTCTGCAAGGAACTCTTCGGCATGGGCCCCACCGACTACTTCGAGTCGACCGGCTGGCTCGGCGAGGACGTGTGGATGGCGCACTGCGTCCACATGAACGACTCCGACATCGAGGCCTTCGCCCGCACGAGGACCGGTGTCGCGCACTGCCCCTCGTCCAACGCGCGCCTCGCCGCCGGCATCGCCCGCGTCCCCGACATGCTGAAGGCGGGCGTCCCGGTCGGCCTCGGTGTCGACGGCACGGCCTCCAACGAGTCCGGCGAACTCCACACCGAACTGCGCAACGCGCTGCTGATCAACCGGCTCGGCGCCCACCGCGAGGCCGCCCTCAACGCCCGCCAGGCGCTGCGGCTCGGCACCTACGGCGGCGCGCAGGTCCTCGGCCGCGCCACCCAGATCGGTTCGCTGGAGTCCGGCAAGCTCGCCGACCTCGTGCTGTGGAAGCTCGACACGCTCGCGCACTCCTCCATCGCCGACCCGGTCGTCGCGCTGGTCTTCGGCGCGGCCGCTCCCGTATCGCTCTCCCTCGTCGACGGAAAGCCCGTGGTCGAGAACAACCACCTGACCACGGTGGACGAGGACGCCATCGCCCGCGCCACGCGGGACGAGGCGCAGCGCCTCGCGCGTATCGCCGCGCAGGGCTGACCCCCCCAGAAGTCCGGCAGGGGGGGACGGCCCCCGGCCGGCGGCCGTGGACCCGAGCGGGGTCCATGGCAGCCCTTGCCGGGGGGTACGCGCGATAAAGGTGCGTACCCCCCGGTGAAGGTGACTCGTGCCAACAGATTCCGGCACGGTCACCTTCCGCACCACCGGTCTGGGCGACCCGGTATGTGCACGCCGCATCACGAGCTACAACTGCACCCCCGCACCACCTCCCTGACACCCATGTCCCCGACGACGTGTTACCCGACCGGAGGCACCGCCGTGGCCGCGCACACCTCGACCGCCGAGGCATCAGACCGGAAACATCCGGTCGACGAGACCCTTCCCCCCTTCAAGATGTTCACCACCGGGCTGCAGCACGTGGCCGCCATGTACGCGGGTGTGGTGGCCCCGCCGATGATCGTCGGACCCGCCGTGGGCCTCGACGCCAAGGACACCGCGTTCCTCATGGGCGCGAGTCTGTTCACCGCCGGAATCGCGACCCTGCTGCAGACGCTCGGTTTCTGGCGCGTGGGCGCCCGGCTGCCGTTCGTCAACGGCGTCTCGTTCGCCGGCGTGACGCCGATGGTCGCGATAGGCCGCGACCGCGGGTACGACGGAATCGCCGTCATCTTCGGCGCGATCATCGTCGCCAGCGTCCTGGGCTTCATCCTCACTCCGTACTTCTCCAAGCTCGTCCGCTTCTTCCCGCCCGTCGTCACCGGCACGGTCATCACCCTGATCGGTGTCTCGCTGCTGCCCGTCGCCTTCAACTGGTCGCAGGGCGGCAACTCCACCGCCGACGACTACGGCTCGATGAAGAACATCGGCATGGCGGCGCTCACGTTCGTCGTCGTGCTGGCCCTGCGCAAACTGCTGCGCGGCTTCCTCCAGCAGATCGCGATCCTGCTGGGCCTGGTCGTCGGCACCCTTGTCGCCCTGCCGCTCGGCATGACGAACCTCGACGCCATCAAGGACGCCGGCCTCGTCGGCTTCCCGACGCCGTTCCACTTCGGCGCACCGCAGTTCGAGATCGCGGCGATCGTCTCCATGTGCATCGTGATGCTGGTGTGCATGACCGAGTCCACCGCCGACATGCTGGCGCTGGGCCGGATCGTGGACCGCCCCGCGGACGAGCGCACCATCGAGGGCGGCCTGCGCGCCGACACGCTCGGCTCGGCCATCAGCCCGCTCTTCAACGGCTTCATGTGCAGCGCCTTCGCCCAGAACATCGGGCTCGTCGCGATGACGAAGGTGCGCAGCCGCTTCGTCGTCGCCGCGGGCGGCGGCATCCTCATCCTCCTCGGTCTGTGCCCGGTCGCCGCGTCCGTGATCGCGCTCGTCCCGCTGCCGGTCCTCGGCGGCGCGGGCATCGTGCTCTTCGGCACGGTCGCGTCGAGCGGCATCCAGACGCTGGCGACGGCGGCCCTGGAGAAGGGCGAGAACGCGCTGATCGTGGCCGCCGCCGTCGGCATCGGACTGATCCCGATCGCGGCGCCGGAGTTCTACCACGCCTTCCCGAAGGACCTGCTGGTGGTGCTGGACTCGGGCATCTCCACCGGGTGCATCGTGGCGATCGTGCTCAACCTGGCCTTCAACCACTGGGGGAAGAAGGGCGGTTCGCAGGAGGACGCCTCATCGGAGTCCGGAAAGGTCCCGGCACCGGCCGCCGCCGTGCACTGAGCCCGGCCCACGGACACGACGCAACGGGCGGCCCGGGAACACTCCCGGGCCGCCCGTTCGGCGTGCCGTGCGGTGTCAGCCGATGTGGTAGCTGTCGCCGTAGACCTTCCAGTCGAGCGGGGTGTCCAGGCGCAGATTGCCCTTGTCGAGGAAGACCCGCTGCGCGGTGTCCACGCGGCTGGTGTCCTCGTGCGCCTCCTCCTGCTTCATCGCCCAGACGCGGGCGTCGAGGAACGCGTGCAGGTACGCCTTCTCGTCGCCTCCCTGGGCCGGGGGCCTGGCCTTCGCCAGCGCCTTCCTGCGGATGCTGCCGAAGCTCGTGCTGTCGCCGCCGTCGCCGTGCATGACGATGGCGTCGTAGTACGCGAACTGGCCGAGCACACCGAGGCCGTCCTGCTTGCCCCGCTTCACGGCGGGGTCGAAGTAGACCCGGTCGCGTTCGTCGTTCTGGGCCTTCTTGAACGCCGGGTCCTCGGCGGCCCTGCGCCAGTCGCGTGTGAAGCCCGGGTCGAGTCCCTCGTGCGAGTCGGTGCCGTCCACCTTCCGCAGCGCGGGCAGGTACTTCGCCAGGACATTGCCCGGCTTGCGCTGCGTGTAGAGCTCGACGAGGTCGAGCATGTCCCCGGTGCCGGAGCAGAAGCCGATGATGCCGGCGGTGTAACCGCGGCCGTCGCCTATGTCCTCGATGTAGCGGTACTGGGCCTTCCAGTCGAGCGAGGAGTTCTCCGCGCCGGAGACCAGCTGCATGGCGATCTCCTTCTTCACCGGATCGTCGAGACCCAGGGCGGCGGGCGCGGCCGCCGGCCGGCTGTGCCGCTGCGGATCCGATTCCGTCGCGTCCGCCGCGACGGCGGTGGCGGGCAGGGCGACGAGGATCGCACCGAGCACCACACGCGGAAGGAGTCCGAGCCGGGTACGGGTGCGCTTGTGGGGGGTGGGCACCGTGCCTCCAGGGGGAGTTGGCCGGGGAGTTACTCTGTTAGGAAACTTTCCTACCAGCGGGCGCCGGGCTGCGTACACCCCCGGGCATGCTCAGATCTGCCGCCGATCGTTGGGATCGAAAACCGATCGATACGCTTGCGATCGCTACGCTTGCCGCGATGCACGCCGTCGGCGGAGCGGAATGTGGGGGCGGACATGAGGCAGCACGTCGATCAGCGCCATGCGCGCGTGCTGGAGCTGGTCAGGCAGCGGGGCAGGCTCCGCGTCGCGGACCTCGCCGACGAACTGGGCGTCTCCGCCGTGACCCTGCGCCGCGACGTGGAGGCGCTCGCCGCCCAGGGGCGCCTGCGGCGCACGCACGGCGCTGTCCTGTGGCCCGGCGCGAGCGCCGACGAGCCGCGCGAGACGGAGGGCGACGGGCCGGTGATCGGCATGATCGTGCCGACCACCGGATCGATCTTCGCGGACATCGTGCGCGGCGCGCGCGAAACGGTCGAGGCGCAGGGCGGCCGGCTCGTCCTCGGCATGACCGGCTACCTCGACACCGAGGACCCGGTGCAGGCCGGCCGACTGCTCGCCGGCGGCGCCGACGCGCTGCTGGTGGCCCCCAGTTGGTTCGGGGGAGTGCCATCGGACGGCCAGGAGGAGTGGCTGCTGGCGTGCGGATCCCCGGTCGTCCTCGTCGAACGCTGGGCGCCCGCGGGCAATCCGGCGGCAGGACTCGACCGGGTGCGTACGGACCGGGCGCAGGGAGCCGTGCTGGCGATGGCCCACTTCGCCGCGCTCGGGCACCGCAAGGTGACCGCCGTGGTCCAGGAGGGCCCGCACGCGGCGCAGATCACCGCGGGCTACCGGGTGGCCGTGGAGGCCCTCGGACTCGACCCCGCCCCGGGCTCACCCCTCACCTTCGCGCCCGACCGGGTGGGACACGCCCGCTACGACGCGCCGGCCCGCCATCTCGCCGAGGCCGTGACCCGGCACGGCGTGACCGCGGCCCTGGTGCACAGCGACGAGGACGCGATCGTCCTGGTCCCCAGGCTGCAGGCGCACGGCATCGCCGTCCCCGGCGACCTCGCGCTCGTCGCCTACGACGACGAGGTGGCGGGCATGGCGGACGTCCCGCTCACCGCAGTGGCACCGCCGAAACGGTCGGTCGGCGGCCTGGCGGCCGGCCTGCTGCTGCAACGACTCGCCGAACGCGACGCGGGCGTCGGGCCGTCGCCGCGTCAGCATGTGGACCTGCTCCCCGAGTTGAGAATCCGAGCGTCCTGCGGCACACCGACGCCCTGAGCGACCCGTCCGTGCCGGACCCAGGAATCGTGCGGTCGTCCGGACGGAGGGCCCCCGTGCCGTGCCGGACCCGGGTGCGCGCCGCCGGCCCGTCCGGACGGAGGGCCCTCGTGCCGTGCCGGACCCGGGTGCGCGCCGCCGGCCCGTCCGGACGGAGGGCCCTCGTGCCGTGCCGGACCGTGCCGGACCCGGGTGCGCGCCGCCGGCCCGTCCGGACGGAGGGCCCTCGTGCCGTGCCGGACCGGAGTGCGCGCCGCCGGCCAGGTACCGAACTCCGCCTCGCCGGCCGGACCACAACCCTGTACCGTCACCGGCCGGACCGCCGGACCGGCAGCAGGCGCCAGGGGTGCCGACGCCAGGTCAGCCGAGGCGGCAGGCCCGCGGGCCCGACCGGGGCCGTGCCACCAGCCCCCTCGCGGAAGCCGAGGCGGACGTCCTGCGGCACACCGCCCGTCCGACGATCCGCGGAACGGAATCCCGCCGTCGCCGGCCGGGCCGGATCGCAAGCCGGCGTCGGGGGCGCCTCGCGTCAGCCAGGACGGCAAGGCCCACGTGCGGGCCCGGCAACGGGCGCCACCCGCGCTCGCCGTGTCAGCCGAGGCGGACGGTGATCTTCTGGGTGGCGCCCGCCGTGCCGGTCAGGTTTCCGAACGTCAGGCGGAGCGACGAGCCCGTCGTCGCCGACGTGACCGTCGGCGGCTTGGAGATCACCGAGGCGACCGCACGGTTCCACGTCAGTGTCAGCGACGTCTGCGCCCGCATCGGGTCCGAGACGCAGACCACCGCCGTGCCGTCGTCCTTCTCCCGGATCATCACGGCGCACGGGGCGCTCGCCACCAGCGGGCCGGCGGTCCCGGCCGACCAGAAGTTGACCCCGGTGAAGCCGAGCGGGGCCACCCGGATGCCCTGCTGGCCACCGGTGTTGGCCAGGATCCGCGTCCGGGCGGAATCCGCCGCGCGCGCCGCCGTCCGTGCGGCGCTCGCGCCCGGCAGCACCTGATACGCGTATCCCGCGTCCACCGGGTCCGTGCCGTGGTCCACGTACAAGGTGAGGTAGCGCCTGCTGATCGTGGTCGTGGAGCCGCCCCTGTTGATGTCGCTCCATCTGCCGGTGCGCTGCTCGCGCAGCGCGTTGAGGCCGGTGCCGTCCAGGAACACGTAACCGCCGAAGCCACCGATGTGCGCCCAGTCGGCCCCCGCGAGGGACGCCGACCACGGGAGCGTCGAGGGCCGGACCGTGCCGTCGACGGTCAGCGCGTGCGTTCCCGACGCCCCCAGGTTGCGGTTGTCGACCACCGACTCGACCGCCGTGCCGTCGGTGCAGGTGATGCCCGCGCCCAGGCACACGATCGCGTCGTCGAGGCAGAACCACGACTTCTTCGCCGTCAGGGTGCTGGACAGCCCCTTCAGATGCTGGCCGATGCTCGCGTACGTACCGTCGGTCGCGCCGCCCACCCACGTCGCGTCCGGCCGGGACGCACCCCAGTCGCCGCCCGCCGCGTCGGCCAGCTGCTTCTTCGACACGGTGGTGCCGGGCAGCCGGTAGGGGTCGACCGTCGGCCAGAAGGCGTCCGAGTACTGGCCGTTGCCGTAGCTGTCGCCCCACCAGTAGAGCATTCCGCTGCCGGTGTGCCAGCCCCGCAGGTTCTCCCCGTTGCCCGTTTCGTAGTGCGTGATCCGCCGGGACGCCATGCTGAGCGAGGCGGCCCAGCCCGGCCGCCGGTGGGTGGCGCGGTCCATGGCCGCGAACAGCCGGTGCCCGGTGGGTTCGGCGACGGGGGAGACCGAGGTGTCGTTCTGCACCCCGGCCAGTCTGGCCAGCGCCGAGAGGGGGAGTGAGGGGTCCTGGAGCGCGGGGCTGTAGTAGTCGCGCCGCATCCAGCCCTTGACCAGGCCGCGCCAGCGCGCGTTCTCGGCGCTGCTCGCGCCCTGGCCGAGCAGGACGATTGCCGCGAGGACGATGTGGCCGCGGGTGTGGTCGTCCTGCTGGATGCGCTTGGCGTCGGACGCGGACACCCCGCGGCTCGGCGCGCGGCCGGAGACACCGTCCATGATCAGACCGTTGTAGAGGAACGGGGCCCACGCGTTCTCGACCGCGTCCAGCACGATCTGCCGGCCCGGGTCGGTCACGCTCCAGGAGGATCCGGTCAGGAGCGCCAGGAGCAGCCCGATGCCGCCGAGCATGACCGAGCCGTACGAGCCCGTGTACGGCACCCAGGTGTGCTGGACGAAGGACCCGTCGGCGTAGAGCCCGTCGCCGGAGGTCACGTACGGGAAGACCGGCGACAGCGCGTCCCGGGCCAGGGCGATCTTCGCCGCGTTGCCGCCGACGACTCCGCGCACCGCGATGACGCGGCACAGGTCGACGCGGTTGGCGCCGGTGCTCGTGCCGGTGTACGAGCCGACGGCCGAGTCCGGCACGAAGTGGTCGACGGCGGCGCAGTAGGCGGCGATGCGGTCGGCGGGGATCAGGTCGTACATCAGGACGCAGATGTCGAGGAGGCGCTGCGGTGCCCCGATCTGCCAGCTCCACCAGTTGCCGTACCGGGTGCGGTTCTCGTTGTACACCTCGGTGTACACGTGGTCGAGGCCGGTGAGGACGGCGGTGGCCAGCCCGGCGTTCCCGGTGAGACCGGTGCCCTGGCGCACGTACGCCTCCGCCATCGTCAGCAGGCGGGCGTAACTGTCCACGATCTTCGCGGAGTAGCCGTACGACTCCTGGTCGGTGTCCGGATCGGGGTCGGCGAAGACCAGATCGGGCCACAGCGAGCCGGACTGGGGATTCATGGAGTCGCGCCAGCCGGCGGCGGTGGTGCCCAGCTCGGCGAGGCGGGAGCGGAACGGCTCGGCGGTGGGACTGAAGCCGCTGCCGAGGACGAGGTCGCGCCATGTGGCGCGCAAGGTGGCGAACTCGTCGGCGGCAGCTGCCTCGGACGCCGTACCTGACGTCGTGGCCGCTCCGGCGGGGGAGGCGGGAGCGGCGATCGTCAGCGCGAGGGCGGTGCTGCCTGTCACGTGCAGGAAACCGCGGCGGTTCCAGGCGGTCGTCATCGGGGTCCTCCGGAGCGAGGGGCGGCCAAGTGACCGGTTTCTAGCACCGGATTGCTCAATCGCTCAATACAGCTGACGTAATTGAGCGTTTCGATCGTTTGCCTGCCTGACGGTCACTCAATCCTGTCGGGCTCCCAGAGCATGAGGTTGCTGAACAGCTCCGCCTGCTCGACGGCGTCGTCCAGGGCGTGGTGGGTGTGCCGGCGCGCGGACAGCAGCGCCGGCGGCATCGTGCCCTTGGCCACGGCACGCAGCGGCAGGCGGGCCTTCGTCGCGTACAGGGTCTTCATGTCCAGGCAGCCGGAGTGGCCGAACGGGCTTCCGCCGGTGAAGCGGATCAGATACCAGTAGAGGAACGTCCAGTCGTACGAGGCCGGGTACCCGCACATCACCGGCTGCGCCCCCGCCTCGCGGGCCGCCTCGCGCACCCACGCGCCGAACTCGGCCATCACGGCGCCCGGTTCGCCGCCCTCGCGCAGCAGACGCTCGCGGTCCAGACCGCTGACGGCAAGGGCCTCCGGCACGAAGTCGTCGCTGATGGGCCGCAGTTCGCGGTAGAAGGTGCGGACCTCGGGATCGGCCGGCACATAGCCGTCCGCGTCCTGACGGCCCGCGACGGCGGCGCCGAGGCTGATCATCGAATACGGGCCGGGGATCGGGCCGTCGGCCTCGACGTCGACGGAGATGTAGAGCGAGGGCTTCGGTCGCGTACGGCGAGAGGTGCGTGAGGTGCGTGAGGTGCGGGACGAGCCTGACGTGTGGGGCATGGAGGGAGCATGGCAGGGCCGGGGCCCGCGGCTCCTGCGGATTTCCGCGGGCGGGCGGGGCGGGCCGTGCGGCCCGGCCCCGGTCCGCCCGGGTCGGCTCAGCGGGCGTCCGTCGGCGCCCAGTCCGGGCGGCGGCCGCTGAGGCCCACGATCCGGTCCAGCAGCGGCGCGCTCTCCGGCACCGCCACCACCGGTCCGAAGATGTCCCCCCGGAGCTCGTCGCCGTCCGCCGGGGTCAGCAGGTCCCGCGACACGGACATGCTGGCCTCGTCGGGCGCGTACGGCTGACCCGTGGCGCGGGCCAGGTCCCAGCCGTGGATCACGAGTTCGTTCAGCGCGACCCGGCCTGCTACGGCCCCGGGCAGTGTGACGCCGCCGGCCTGCGTCATGCCCTCCCACGCGGCCGGGCCGCGCCACGCCTCGACCAGCTCGTCCAGGCGCTGCGGAATCGCGGTGCGCCAGTCGTCGGCCAGGACCGGGAGCGCCGCGTCGGGGCTGGTCCCGGTGGTGGCACCGAGGTCCTTGCGCCCGGCGTCGCGGAAGGCCGTGGCCAGCCCGTGGATGTGGGCGAGGATCTCGCGCACGGCGTAGGCGGGGCAGGGGGTCGGATCGCCCAGTTGCTCGTCGCCGATCGCGGGGAGCAGCTTCAGGATGCCGTCGGCGGCGGACCGGAGGTCGGGTGTCGTGTCGGAGGCAGTCATGCAGTGATGACCGGCCGCGCCGCCGAAACTCATCGCCGGCGCGCCGGGAGTCGGTCCTTCGGGGCGCGCGTGGGTGTCCGCGCCGGGCCGTCGGCCCCTTCGGGGCGCGCAGGCATCGAGCGGGGAGCCGCCCCCACCCCCACGGGCACCCCGCTGAGCAGCCATCCCCGCCCCCCGGCGCGGCCAGGTAGCCCGGTCGCTCGCTCGATCGGGCTACCCCGCGTCCCGTGGACCCCCGCACAGCTGCCCGGTTTCATACGCTCCCCGCGTGACTCGTACCACTGCGCTGAACACCGGACTCGACGACTTCCTCGCCTGGGCCGCCCGGGAGCGGGGCACCGCCCTGCCCGCGCGCCCCGCGGACGCGGTGCTGACCCTGCTCGCGCTGCGCGGCGCGGACCGCAGGAGCGGCGTGCCCGAACCGACACCGCAGCTGGTCGCCCGGGTGCTGCACGAGGACCTGCCCGGACTGCTCTGGGCGTCCGAGGAGGAACTGGACGCCGTGCCGGCCGTGCTCGCCGCGCTCGCGGACCGCGTCCGCGCGGCGGGCCGCCTCAACGCCAAGCGGCACGCCCGCCTCCTCGCGGCGGTCGACGAGGCCGTGCCCGGCTTCCGGGCCGCCATGGCCGACCCGGCCTGCCTGACGTGGCCGCGCTGGTACGCATCGCTGCTGCGGGCCGACGGCACGGACCCGGACGACGCCGACGCCGTACGGGCCTGGCTCGCCGCCCACGAGCGTGCACCGCGGGCCGAGCGGCCCGTGCTCCCCGCGCCCCTGCACCGTTTCGAGATGGCCGACCGGACCTTCGCCACCCGGACACGGCTCGCCGAGGCGCTGCTCGCGGCCTTCGCACGGGACACCACCGGCGCCTCCCCGGCCGGCCCTCTGCTCCCCGCCCCGCCGCTCGACGCCGACCGGCCCGACGACGCGCTCGGCACGGAACTGGAGCGCATCGCGGACGCGTTGACGAGCCGCTGGACCGCCGCCGGCCTGACCGAGGCGCTCGCCGGGCCGCACGCCGGCCTCGCACCCGGCCCCGAGGCGCTGCCCCACGCGGCGCTCGCCGACCGCATGCTCGACGAGCACCTCGACTACTACGGCGCGTCCTCGGTGCCCCTGCCCCCGCCGGCCCGCGTGCCCGCGCCAGAGGACATCCGGGGCCTGCTGCACATCGCCCCGCTCCCGGCCGCCCTGGCCGCGGGCGGCGACCTGGACGACGAACGACGCGAGATCGCCGAACGCTGCGGCCTCCCCGGCCCCGCCACCGCCGTCTGGGAAGAGGGCACGCCGCAGGAACTCATCGAGCTGGCCGCGGACGTCCTGGCCGCCCAGGTCGAGCTGCTGCCCACCGTGAGCGGCCCGCAGGACAGCTGGTCCGTGGACGGCGCCCACATCCTCTACGCCCTCTACGAACGCGGCAGCACCCCGGACTCGGTGGCCCGCAAGGCCTCCGACACCCAGGTCGCGGAGATCCCGCCCGAGCTGGAGGACGCCCCGGAACAGGTGCCCGCCATCGCACCGGCGGCGTACGAGACCCCGTCCCCCGAGGAGCTGTCGGTGCTGCTCGGGCTGCCCGGCCGCACCGAGGCCGACCGCGACGAACTCGACCCCACCGCCCGCTCCCTGGCCGCACTCGTCGACCGCCTGGCCGAGACCGGCTGCGTCTTCCGCCGGGGCGACACCTTCGGCCTGACGCCGCTCGGCGGCGCGGTCATGCGGCACGTGATGACCGCGGGACAGGTCGCCGCGCCCGACGCTGACACCGTCGCCGGCTGGGACGCGGCGACCACCGTCGAGGCGGTCCGTCACTGGCCCCCGCGCATCGCGGCACGCACCCTCGCCGCCTGGGCGGACCGCAACGAAGGCACGGACAAGGAGCCGGGCGCGGCCTGGGGCCCGCTGCTCGCCGCGGTCGCCGGCGCGAAGTCCGGCGACCCCCAAGGCACCCGCGTACGCGCCCTCTTCGCCCTCCTCGACCGCGCCGGCATCCCCGCCGCCGCCCTGCGCAGCGCACTCACCGACCCCGTGACCGGTGCGGAGGCGCGCCGCCTGCTGCTCGCGCGCGGCGAGGACGTTCCCGAGGAGAGCGTGCCGCTGAGCGCCCGGGCGACGCAGCTCGCCGAAGAGCTGGACGCACGGTGGACGGACGACATGCGCGCACACGTGAAGGAGCGCTACGAGAACGGCGACACCCGCATCCCCATGCCGGACGAGATCCCGCCGACGACCCTGCTCGCCGCGTTCGACGCGGAGTCCGCCGCCTGGACCGGAGGCGCCCCGGCCCTGATCCGGGCCCTGGCCGACGCGGACCCCGCCACCGCCCACCGCCCCCTGACCGCTCTGCGGGACCACCACCCCGACAAGCGGGTGTCGGACGCCGCGGCGCACGCCCTGAAGCCCCCGCACCGACCGGCGAGGCGCGGCCGCCGCTGACCCCGTGGCGCCACGGAGCGGGGGATACCGTGGCGTCATGTCCGTGTTCATACAACAGCTTCCCGCCTTGCTGGGTGTGGTGATCGGCGCACTCGGCTCCTATGCGGCGATCATGCGCGGCGACCGCGCCCGCTTCCGCCGCGAACAGGCGGCCCGCTGGGAGGAACGGCGGCTGGCGGTGTACTCCGACTACGCGCGGTCGCTGAAGAAGTCGGTCACGTTGGCGTACCGGGTCGCGGCCCACCTCGGCAACGACCCGCATCCGCACCCGCTGTCGCCCGAGGACGCGGCTCCCCTCCTCGCCGAGGCGAGCGACGCCCGGGACCCGTCGGGCGAGGCGTTGCTGATGCTCGGCTCGCGCGACGAGGTGCAGAAGGCGCGCGAATGGGTCGTCGTGGCGCTGGAGATGGAGAGCTTCCTGCGCGAGGGCCGGCGGGCACCGGACGCCTGGACGGCCCTGCTGGAGAAGCAGCGCGCGGCACGGGAGGCGTACTACGCGGCGGTGCGGCGCGACATGGCGCTCTCACCCGGCCACTCCGGCCGCTGGGAGCTGCCGCCGCGCCTCGACCCGTAGCAACGCGGCCGCCCCTCCGCGCATCCGGCGGTGCCAGGCGTCTGGCGCGAGGTCAGTACGACGTCTCCCGTACGCTCGCCCGGTCCGAGGGCTCCGTCGTGGCCGTGATCTCCGAGCGGTGGCCGGTCCCGTCGAAGGTCACCGTCAGCGTCTCGGGCGCACTTTGCGCCGTGCTCGCGGTGAAACCCTGGTTCGGCACGGCCGAGATCAGGCACACCCCGCCGCTCCCGTAGCGCACCGTCGCCTTGCCGCCCCGCGACGAGATCGTGTGCACGCCCGAACCGCCCTCCTCGCACCAGTCGCCCCCGTCCTCTCCGGCGGGCCCGGACGGTTCCGACGGCGGGGGCGGCGTCGTGCGGGACGCGGGCGACGGCGTCACCGGGCGCGGCTTGACCGTCGTCGGGGACGGTCTCGGCGTCGCGGTGCGGGTCGGCGTCGGCTTGGGCTTCGGCGACGGGCTGGGCCGCGCGGACGCCGAGGCGTGGGGCGCGGCCGCGAAGTCCTTCGGCGCCGACTGCGCCACGGGCGCGGTCGGACGGGTCGAGCCCACCACGAAATGGATCGTGATCATGACAGCCGTGACGCTGGCCGCGGTGCACGACAGCCAGATCAACAGGTAGCGCAGGAGGCGGGACACGACACCATAGTGACGGACCGGCTAACGTGCCTGCCCATGGCCTGCGTACTTGTCGTCGAGGACGACCCCGTGATCCGTGCCGCGCTGATCGAGGTGCTCACCGGGCACGGCTACGCGGTCCGCACGGCCCACCAGGGATTCGAGGCGCTGCGCGACATCACCCAGGCCCCGCCGGACATCGTCGTGCTCGACCTCGGACTGCCCGACCTGGACGGTCTCGACGTCCTGCGCATGATCCGGGGCATATCGCGCGTCCCCGTCCTTGTCGCCACCGCGCGCGACGACGACTCCGAGGTCATCAGGCTCCTCAACGCGGGCGCGGACGACTACATGGTCAAGCCTTTCTCCGGAGGCCAGCTCGCCGCCCGTATCGCCGCCGTGCTGCGGCGTTCCGTACCGGCCGGACAGGAACGCGACCAGCAGCCGGTCGTACAGGTGGCGGACCTCAGGATCGACCCGCTCGCCCGTACCGCGCACCTCGCGGGCCGGGAGCTGAGCCTGACCCGGCGGGAGTTCGACCTGCTCGCCTACCTCGCCGCCCACGCCGACCAGGTCATGTCCCGCAGCCGCATCCTCGCCGAGGTGTGGCAGCAGCCGTACCTGGAGGACCAGACGGTGGACGTCCATCTGTCCGCCCTGCGCAGGAAACTGGGCGAAAAAGCCTCCGAACCGCGCTATCTGCACACCGTGCGCGGTATCGGTATCAAACTGGTCACCACGCCATGAGACGAGCGCTCGCCGGCATCGCCCTCGCCGTGACCTCCATGGTGGCGCTGTCCTTCCTCATCCCGCTCGCCCTCCTCGTCCGGGAACAGGCCAGGGACCGCGTCACCACGACCGCCGAACAGCGCGCGGGCGCGCTGTCCCCCGTCCTCGCCCTGACCACGAAGCGGTCCGACGTCCAGCAGGCGGTGGCCGAGCTGGACTCTCGCGACCAACTCGCCGTGCGGCTCCCCGGCGGCGACCTCGTCGGCACTCCGCACGCACCGGACGAGGCGCTGGAACGCGCCGTGCGGAAGCGGGAGACGCTGGCCATGGACATCCCGGAGGGCTGGGTCTACCTCCAGCCCGTCGTCCTGCGCGGCGACCGGGTCGCGGTCGTCGAGGCGTACGTACCGGCCGCGGACCTCACCCGTGGTGTGGGCGCCTCGTGGGGCGTCATGTCCCTGCTCGCACTCGGCCTGGTGGGCGGATCGGTGCTGGTCGCCGACCGGCTCGGCGCCCGGGTCGTCCGCTCCTCGCGCGGGCTTAAGAGCGCCTCGCTCGCCCTGGGCTCCGGCGACCTCGACGTACGGGTGGAACCGGACGGTCCGCCCGAACTGCAGGAGGCCGGCGCCGCGTTCAACACCATGGCCGACCGGGTCGTCGAACTGCTCGCCATCGAACGGGAGATGGTCGCCGACCTCTCGCACCGGCTGCGCACCCCGCTGACCGCGCTGTACCTGGAGGCGGACCTCATGAGCGGTACGCCGGGTGCGCGGCGGATCACCGCGGCCGTGGGCCAGCTGGAGAGCGAACTGGACTCGATCATCACCGCCGCCCGGACCCCGCTCGCGGCCGGACCGGCCTCCCAGGGAGCGCCGGGGCGGCCGTGCGAGGTGACGGAAGTGGTCGCGCTGCGGCTGGACTTCTGGGCCGTGCTCGCCACGCAGCAGGACCGGGTCTGCGAGCGTTCCTTCACCCCGCGGCCGACGCCCGTGCACTTCCCGGAGGACGACCTCGCCGCCGTCGTCGACGCCCTCATCGGCAACGTGTTCCGGCACACCCCGCAGGGCACCGCCTTCGCCGTACGCGTGGAGCGCACCGACCGGCATGTGCTGCTGACCGTGGACGACGCGGGCCCCGGCGTCGACGATCCCGAGGCCGCGCTGACCCGGGGCGTGAGCGTCGGCGGCTCCACGGGCCTGGGCCTGGACATCGTGGCCCGCGCGGCGCACACGGCCGACGGCGAACTGCGCATCACCCGCGCCCCCATGGGAGGGGCACGGGTGCGGGTGTCGTTCGCGCTGGCGGGTGCCTGAACGGCGGGTCTACCGGCTCGCGCCGAAGTTCTGCGTCCACCACGGGCCGTCGTCGCCGAAGTGGACGCCGACGCCCAGCTCCTCGAAGGAGCAGTTGAGGATGTTGGCGCGGTGGCCGGGGCTGTTCATCCACGCGTCCATGACGGACTCGGCGTCGGCCTGCCCGCGGGCAATGTTCTCGCCGAGCGTGGACCAGGCGTAACCGGCCGCCTCGACACGGGTGGTCATGGTCGAGCCGTCGGGGCCGGTGTGGGACATCACGCCGGAGTCGGCCATGACGTCGCTGTAGTCGTCCGCGGCCCGCGTCAGCCGGTCGTTGGCGGTGACCGGTGCGCAGCCGGCGGCGGCCCGCTCCTTGTTGACGAGGGCGAGGACCTGGGCCTCGGGGCCGCTCGCCGTGCTGTCACCGGTCGCCTCGGCCGTACGGACGGGTGTGCCGGGCGTACTGCTCCCCGTGCCCGTGCTCTTGTCGCTGCTCGCCGCGCGCTTCGCCTCCGCCGACTTCTCGGCCGTCGGGGTGGGGCTCGCGCTCTTCACGGGCTTCGCCGGCCTGGTGGGGGCTGTGGTGTGCGGCGCCGACGGACTCGTACTCGCGCTCGCGGAGGGCGAGGTGAGAGGGACGGCACCGCCCGCGACCTCGTCGGCCGAGCCGCTCGCGGTGTCGGCGCCGTTGGCCGTCACCCGGTCCGCGATCCTGCCCTGGTCCCCGCCCGAGAAAGCGGTGACGCCCGCGCCTGCCGCGACGGTGATCGCACCGAGGGCCAGAACGATGCCCCGGGCCCGTGGCGCTCCCTTGGGCCTGGCGTGGGAGCGGGACGGCTTTCGGGCGGCTCTGTGGGAACCCATACGGAAGGCACCTCGGCGATCGTTCGAAGGATGGTCGGTCCAACGAAAGATCCCGGCAGGCGCGACCGCGCCCACCGGGATTCGTGGGGGGTTGACCGAGAGCGTAGGGCGGAGCGGGCCCGGATGGTGTTCCGGAAGGCCATCTTCAAGAAGCCATAAGAAAGCCATGAGGCTGAGGCAAGGTACGTCGCGCCGCAGGGCTTGAAGCGGGCAGGGAGGTGTGCCATACAGGTCTGGACCAATGCTCGTCAGTCTGCCGCCCGCGGAGGCCCGACCGTGCAACGTCCCCCCACCCTGGCCGCGTTGGCCTGCCTCGCCGCCCTGCCGCTCACCGCCCTGTCGCTCACGGCCTGCGCCGGCGAGCCCGAGGACACCGAACGCCCCACCACCCCCGCCGGCGTCACCGCCCAGGCGAGCAGCGCCACGTCCGTCCACGTCATGTGGGAGACGTCCACGGACAACACGGCGGTGACCGGGTACGAGGTCTACGAGAACGGCACCAGGGTCAGGACGCTCCGGGCCGCCAAGCACATGGTCGACGTCGACCGCCTGACCCCGAGGACCGCGTACCGCTTCACGGTCCGCGCCCGCGACGCGGCCGGCAACCTCTCCGGCCCGAGCACGCCGATATCGGTCACGACCCCGGCCCCCGCACCGGACGACCGCGGCGCCCCCACGCCCCCGGGCAGCCTGCGCGGCACGGTGGACGGCAGCCGGGCCGTGACCCTGACCTGGGCCCCGTCGACGGACGACACGGGCGTCACGTCGTACGACATCTACCAGGAGGACTCCCGCGTCCACAGCATGCCCGGCACCCGCACGACGGCCCGGGTGACGGGCCTGCGCCCGGGCACGGTCTACACGTTCACGGTCCGCGCCCGCGACGCGGCCGAGAACTCGTCCCCCGACAGCACCCCGCTCGACCTCACCACCGCACCGGCCCCGGGCGACAAGACCCCGCCGACGGCCCCGATCTCCCTCAAGGCCACGGCCCGCAAGGGCGCGATCGACCTCTCTTGGACACCCCCGCGCACGGGCGCCCCGGTGCGCGAGCACCAGCTGTACCTGAACGGCCGCCCGGCGACGACGATCGTCTGGGGCGCGGAGCCGCCGGCGGGCACGGCGACGTACACGATGACGGTCACGGACCCCCCGGGCACCCGCTACAGCATCAAGCTCCGCGCGAAGCTCCCGGACGGGAGGTGGGGGGACTTCTCGGCGCAGCGGACGGTGATCGTGCGGTAGCGCGGCCCTCTACGATCCCGACGTGGACGGATACGAACAGGCCCGCGAACGCGCCGAGGCGGAACTCGCGGCACTGAGCCGCACCGACACCCCGCACCGGGACCACGTGGCGGGCAGCCTCGGCGACCTGCTGCGGGCACGGTCCCTGTCCACGGCGGACGCGGAGCGGGTCGTACGCAGCCTCGTGGCCTGCTCCCTGGCCGAGACGTCCCACGCCCTACGGGAGTCCGCGCTGAACGCGATCGCCGAGGCCGTTGTCGCGTACACCTTGCCGTACGAGTTGCTCGAACCCCTGGCGACGCGGGCTCACGCAGTCGAGCAGCCGGGCCTCCTCGAACACATCCTGTTCAGCCTCGCATCGACGCACGACGAGCGAGCCCGGGAGACCGTGGAGCTGTTCCTCGGCCACCCCGCCCCGGAGGTCCGGCAGGAGGCGGCCGAGGCGATCCGGGAACTCGACGCGGTCCGCCACCGCGGGCCGGGCGCCGGGCGCGGGCTCCCGGTCGGGAACAAACCTCTGCGGCCCCTCGTTCCGCCGATCATGACGACGACGCACGAAGTCCTGCGCTACACCGCCTTCTCCGACGACCCGGTCGGCGGCAACCCCGCCGGGGTCGTACTCGACGCGTCGGGGCTCGACGACGACGCGATGCTGGCCATCGCCGCCGAACTCGGATACAGCGAGTCCGCGTTCCTGTTCGCGCCACCCGAGGGGCTCGGCGGGGAGGCCGGGCGGGCCTACACCATCCGGTACTTCAGCCCCAAGGCGGAGGTGCCCTTCTGCGGCCACGCCACCGTCGCCACCGCCATTGCGCTCGGCGAGCGCATCGGGACCGGCGACCTTGTGTTCGCCACGCGCGCGGGCATCGTGCCGGTGAAAGTGAGCGAGGAGGGCGGAACCGTCCGGGCCACGCTCACCACGGTGGAGCCGCACACCGAGGCCGTCGCCGATGCCGACCTGGCCGAGGCATTGGCCGCGCTCGACTGGCCCGCCACCGACCTGGACCCGGCCTTCCCGCCCCGCATCGCCTTCGCGGGCGCCCGCCACCTCGTGCTCGGGGCGTCGACCCGTGCACGCCTGGCGGACCTGGCCTACGACTTCGCCCGCCTGGAGTCCCTGATGCGGCGACTGGACCTGACCACGGTGCAGTTGGTGTGGCGGGAGTCGGAGCGCGTCTTCCACGTACGCGACCCGTTCCCGGTGGGTGGCGTGGTGGAGGACCCGGCGACGGGCGCGGCGGCGGGCGCGTTCGGCGCGTACGCGCGTGAACTGGGCCTGGTCCCCGAAGCGTCGGTGCTCACCCTCCACCAGGGCGAGGACATGGGCCGCCCGGGCATGCTGACGGTGGAGCTGAGGGAGGGGGACAAGCGGGTGCGGGTGACGGGGACGGGGGCGCGGATCGGCTGAGGAGGTGGCCGTGCCGCGCCCGGCACTCAGCCGCGGCCGGCGGCGGGGAGCAGGGGTTCCAGGAACTCGCTCGGTGTTCCGTGCCAGAAGATGTCCAGACTGTCCCGGGCCCGCGTCGCGGCGACGAACAGCAGCGATCGGGCCCGCTGCAGCTCCCTGCGATGGCGCAGGGCGTCGACCGACTCCAGCCGCAGCACGGCCTCACGGGGTACGAGCCCCTGCGCGACACCTGCGATGATCATCCGCTGGTACTCCAGTCCCTTGAACCGGAACATCGTGCCGATGTGCACCCCCTCGTCGCCGCGCGGCCCGTCCGGACCGATCTCGATGGCCCGGATGCCGAACTGAGCCAAGGCATAGGCGACTTCCTGAGCCATGGCGTTCGTCGGCACGCAGATTCCGATCTGCTCCACGGGAATGTCTGGGTGCCGCGGTGCGCGGCGAGACGCCAACTCGCAGGTGTGTGCCTCGACGAGCACCAGTCCGCGACCCGACTCCGCATCCGCGGAGCCCGGCCGCGCTCCCGTGGGGGGCCGCTTTTCCGTGCGGATGCCGGTGACGTCGAGTCCCGTGCCTCAACGCCTGGGCAGTCCTGTTGACCAGGGAGAACTTGCCGACTTCGTGGTGCCGTACGCCTGCGCGACCACGATGTACGGCGCCGCGCGCCACCCGACGGTGCCCGGTGGCCCCGGCTCGCGCTCAGCGGCGGCGGTCCAGCAGGTCTGCGAGGTCTCCCGGCGTCACGTCGAAGGGGAGCCGCCCGTCGTCGAACAGGTGGATGCCGCAGGTGCGGTAGATGTCGTCGGCCGCCTGGGAGCAGATCATCTTGTCCGAACGCGCCACGCGCGAACGCAAGAAGCGGGTCACCAGTGGCAGCCGGAGGCGATAGGCCGCCAGGTAGAAGTAGGTCGTCCAGTTGTAGCCGGTGCCGACCCGGCTGCGGGCCTCGGCGACCACGGCGTCCCGCTCGTCGCTCCGCAGGTCCCAGGGGACGACGGCATGCGGCCGGGCCTCGTACTTCGACCAGGGGGTGATGACAGCCCCACCTGGCTGAGCCTCGAACACGGTGCTGTCGTCCAGGGCGACCGCCACGTGCGTCCAGCGGCTCAGGTCTCCGTTGATGGCCTGGAGCAGCCACACCAACTTTCCGGCCAGGCCGTCTATCTGGGTCAGGACGATGGAGCCGGCAAGGGGAGCAGAGGCCATGGCGGTCACCTTTCAGAGGACCCGCGGATCGGTGAGACGAGAAGTCGGCGTCGTCATCCAGGTGAGTATTCCCGTCCTGCAGTCCAGTCCAGTCCTGTCGGCTCCGGCCTGGGGCTGTCCCGTGACCAGGTGACCGATGTCGCCTTGTGCAGGTGGTGCCCCTTCGACAGCGACCTCCGCGTCCCCAGCGCCCGAGCGGCCCCAGCGGTCATGGCGGACGCCCCGTCGACGGCGCACGGCCGCTCGTCCGGGTGTCCCCGAGGACGCCGGCTGAGCCGATCCGAGCATCATTCCGAGGCTGCTCAACATGGCAAGCGCCGTACGATGCCGCTTGAAGACCACCGATTCCCTCATGGGTCAACTTGCCGCTCACAGCGGTTATTTGAGCTCAGGAGCAGTGCTGATACACGCCCCCCGCCGGGCGCTGGGGCATGCTCCCGGGCAGAGCCGTCGAGGCTAGGCTGATCTTCATGACGCCGAGCATCCGACGCCGCACCGTCCTCCCTGCCGTTCTGGCTCTACTGCCGCTACTGGGCCTCGGTTGCTCGGCCGAGACGCGTACGGACGGTCCCAAAGCGCGTGGGGAGAAAGGGCCTTCGCCCACGACGCCCGACGACGTGCCCCGCCCCGTCGAGGGTCTGGGGAACATCCTCGTCGCCGGTCGGCCCGTCACCGGCTCGAAACCGTCGGAGCACGCGAAGCTCCCGTACCAGCGCACCTACGCGTCCGGGCCGTTGTACGCCACCGTCACCGGCTACCGGTCGATGGCCTACGGGCAGGCGGGCCTCGAAGGCGTGTACAACGACGTGTTGTCCGCCGGAGCCAAGGGCACCGGCAGTCTGTCGGGCCACGTCGCCACAACGATCGACCCGGAACTCCAGACGGCCGCTGCCGACGCCCTGGGAGACCGGAAGGGCGCCGCGGTCGCTGTAGACGCCGACAGCGGCGGCATTCTGGCGCTGGTGAGCACGCCTTCCTACGACCCGTCCACCTTCAGTGGGTACTTCTCGTCGGACGAGAAGGCATGGAAGGAGTTGCAGGACGACCGCGACAAACCCATGCTCAACCGGGCGCTGCGCGAGGCCGTGGAGCCGCGCGAGACGTTCCACGTCGTCGTGGCAGCCGCCGCGCTGGAGAACCGCCTGTACCGGTCGGTCGACGAGGCCACGCACGCCCCGCTGCCGTACACACTGCCGGGGACGACGACCCAGATCACCTCGGACGTTGCCCAGTGCGCACGCGCCTCGATCCGGGCCGCGCTGCGGCACTCGTGCGACAACGTCTTCGCTGCCATCGCCGTCGAGCTGGGCCACAGCAACCTCGCGGCGACGGCCGAGGCGTTCGGGTTCAACGACGATGCGTCGGACGTGCCTGTGCGGGTCGCGGAAAGCACCTACCCCATGGGGCAGGTGAAGGAGCACGACGTCGCTCTCTCCGGCATCGGGGCGGGTGGCGTGACGTCCACACCGCTCAAGATGGCGGAGGTCATGGCGGTCGTCGCGAACGGCGGCCGGTCCGTGGCCACGTCGATGGTCGACACCGTTGTACTCGGTGACGGAACGGTACAGAAGCCCGAGGACGGGGCATCCTCCGCGACTTCCGGCGCATCGCAGCAGGTCATCAGCCGGAACACCGCCGAGCAGCTGCAGTCGGCCCTGACGGACGCTTCCGGCGGGAAGGGCACCGCAGGCGTGACCGGCCGGGCCGTGCCGACCCGCGGATCGCACGACGCCGAACCGACCGCTTGGTCCGTGTCGTACGCCCGGGACGAAGGGGGCCGGCTGATCTCGATCGCCGTGCGGTTGGACGACGCCGGCAATGGCGAGCCCGGCGCGAACCCGTCGGCCGCCGTAACCGAAAGGATGTGGGCCGCAGTGTCCTGACGGTTCCCGCCTGGTCGTAGTCTGCGGTCATGACTGACACCTCGACGCTGACTCCCCGTGAAGCCCTCGAGATGCTGCTGGCCGGCAACCAGCGATTCGTCTCGGGAACACCGCAACACCCCAACCAGGACGCCGCACGCCGCTCCGACATCGCACCGGCCCAGAACCCCTTCGCGGTGCTCTTCGGCTGCTCCGACTCCCGCCTGGCCGCCGAGATCATCTTCGACCAGGGGCTCGGCGACCTGTTCGTCGTCCGCACCGCGGGCCACGTAACCGGGCCAGAGGTACTGGGCAGCATCGAGTACGGGGCGAGCGTGCTGAACTGCCCCTTGGTGGTGGTCCTCGGCCACGACTCATGCGGCGCGGTCGCGGCCACCCGCGCCGCCGTGGAGGACGGAGTGACCGCGCCCGGGTACGTACGGGACGTCATCGAGCGTGTCACGCCCAGCGTGCTGGCCGCCCGCTCCGCCGGCCTCACCCGGGACAGTGACGTCATCGCCGAGCACACACGGCACACGGTCGACCTGCTGCTGGACCGCTCCCGGGTGCTCGCCGACCAGGTGAAGGCCGGACGGACTGCCGTGGTGGGCCTGTCCTACCGGTTGGACGACGGCAGCGCCCACCTGGTCACCACCCGCGGCCTCGAAGTCGCCGCCGACTCCGCGTCGTGACCGAAGATCCGCCGGCCGTGGCACAGCCACGTCACGCCGCGCACGGCCCACGGAGCTGGTAGTGCTGCCCGTCCCGAACCTCGCGCCGGCCTGGCCCTTGCCGCGGAATGCGAGGGGTGCCACGGGTGGGGAACGTTGATCACTGACGAGGGGTGTTGCCGGTGGAGGAGGGCCGGGGGCCGGCGGCGCGGCGGAGCCGGTTGGCGATCGCCAGTCCCAGCCCCTCCTCCACCGGCAAGGACGCGACGATGAGGTCGCACCCCCGCTGGTCGAGCTGGCGCAGGAACCCGTACAGCCCGCGCGCGTAGGCGGCCGCCGAACTGGGGACCGCCACCACGGCGTGCGCCTTCACCGGGGCGCCGGCGAAGGGGGGAGGGAGAAACACGCCCACCTGGTGCCCCAGCTCCTGCGCGAGCTCCGCTTCGGCGACGACCTTCTCGGGCTCGACGAGGACGACCCGCGCCCGCGGCGCGTAGTGGGACGGATGCTGGCCCGGCACTCGCACTCGGCTCGTCGTAGGGACCGCAAGCGGGTAGCCCAGCATCGCTTCGAGGTCCTCGCGCGTCACCCCGCCGGGCCGAAGGACGCTCGGAGTCTCGCCCGTGGCGTCGACGATGGTCGACTCGACGCCGACCTCGCAGGGGCCGCCGTCCAGCACGAAGTCGACGGCGTCACCGAGCTCGGCACGGACGTGGTCCGCTGTCGTGGGGCTGACCGAGCCGAAGCGGTTTGCGGACGGGGCCGCGACACCGCCGCCGAAAGCCGAGAGCAGCGCGAGTGCGACGGGGTGGCCTGGCACGCGCACGGCCACCGTCTCCAGGCCACCCGTCGCTTCGAGGGGCACCCGGCGACCGCGCCGCAGGACCAGTGTGAGCGGCCCCGGCCAGAAGCGTTCGGCCAACAGGCGCGCGGTCGCGGGCATGTCCTCGACCCAGTCGCCCAGGTGCTCCGCGCCGCCGATATGGACGATCAGCGGGTGGGAGGGCGGGCGGCCCTTGACCTGGAAGACGCCCGCGACAGCGGCGGGATCCTCGGCGTTGGCGCCCAGGCCGTAGACGGTTTCGGTGGGGAAGGCCACCAGGCCTCCGGCGCGCAGCACACCGGCTGCCTTCTCGATGTCACTGGTTCTTGCCGTCACCCTCGCAATCCTCTCACTGTTCCACTCTCCACATTCCGTGGTCTTGTCGGCGCATAGCTGAGCGCATGGGGTGCTTGCCTCGGCAGGCACCCCATGCGCTCGTAGACGTCTCGCTGCCTACGGTGAGTCGCCGTACGCGTACCTGATGACGCGTCGTATCGAGAGCACGACGGCGCTGCTGCGGCGGGGCGACCTCAGCGTCACCGAGGTCTGCTTCGCGGTCGGCTGCGCGTCGCTGGGCACGTTCACCACCCGCTCCGCCGAGCTGGTCGGCATGCCGCCCGGGCCTTCCGGTGCCAGGCGGCGCCTGTGGCGGCCGGCCATGCTGATGCTGTGGGTGCAGCCCACGATGTGGGCTCTGCGATCACGGTGGAGGGGATACCGGCGTGTGTGGCGAAGCAAGTGACATGACCGGTCAGGAATCGAGAAGCCCCGGCCACCGGGCAGCCCCTAGCGTGATGGCCATGGCAACCACGACTTCCACCGCATCCAGCACGTCCATCGCATCCGTCACCCTTGAGGTGGCCGACCCCGAGGCCGCCCGCCGCTTCTACACCGCCTTCGGAGTGGACACGCACATACGCCTGCGGGCGTCCGAGGCACACTCCACCGGATTCCGCGGCTTCACCCTGGCGCTCACGGTGTCCCGGCCGGCCACCGTCGACGGCTTCGTCGGCGCCGCCATGGATGCCGGCGCAACGGTGCTGAAGCCCGCCGCGAAGTCGCTGTGGGGCTACGGCGGCGTCGTCCAGGCCCCGGACGGGACGATCTGGAAGATCGCGACCTCGGCGAAGAAAGACACCGGCCCGGCCACCCGTGAGATCGACGAGGTCGTCCTCCTGCTCGGCGTCGAGGACGTGAAGGCCAGCAGGCAGTTCTACGTCGGCCGGGGTCTGACCGTGGCCAAGAGCTTCGGGGGCAAGTACGCCGAGTTCGCCTCCGGCGAGTCCAGCCCCGTCAAGCTGGCGCTGTACAAGCGCCGCGGCCTGGCCAAGGACCTCGGCGTCCCCGCCGACGGCACCGGCTCGCACCGCATCGTCCTCGCCGGCACCGTCGGCCCCTTCACCGACCCGGACGGATTCGCCTGGGAGGCCGCCGGGTCGCTCGCCCCCGCGCCGTCCACGGCGCCTGCGCTGTTCTGACCCTCGGCCCCGCACTCCCGCCCCGACCCGTCTCATCCCACGGCGCCGCGCCGCCGCGAGAAGGACGCGGCAGCGGAGCGGGACGTGCCCGCGAAGATCGCCGAGATGCCGGAGGCGGACCGGGTCCTCGCCGAGCGGATCCACGACTCGTCAACGAGCGAGGAGCGCAAGGTGGTGCGGACCTTGGCCTTGAACCGGCTGAACGCCCGCCCCTCGATGCCTTGGAGGTGCTTGCGCGAAACGCCGAATGGCTTACCGATCACGTGGGTCGGTAAGCCATTCGGTGGGGACAGAGCTCGGTCAGAGGACGGCGTTGTAGACGTTCCAGCCGCCGCCGATCTTCGTGCGGGTGGCGAAGGGCGCGGTGGTGCTGCCCGTGCCCTTGTACAGCCAGAGCACGCCGGAGGCGTCGCGGGCAATGGCGTCGGCCTTGCCGTCGTCCGTCAGGTCACCCGTGAGGGAGAGCTGGTTGTAGACCTGCCAGCCCGTGCCGACCTTGACCCGGGATGCGTACGGAGCGGTGGAGCTGCCGGTTCCCCTGTACAGCCACAGCACGCCGGATGCGTCGCGGGCAAGAAGGTCGGGCCTGCCGTCGTCGTTGAGGTCGGCGCCTGCGGTGACCTGGTTGTAGATCTGCCAGCCGCCACCGACCTTGATCCGACTCGCGAACCGGGCACTGCCGGTGCTGCTGCTGGTGCCCTTGTACAGCCACAGGGCCCCTGACGCGTCGCGAGCCAGGAGGTCCATCCGGCCGTCCCGGTCCACATCGCCTGCTCCGGTGAGCTGGTTGTAGACGTTCCAGCCGCCGCCGACCTTCACGCGGGTCGTGTACGGCTTGCCGTACACGAACTGCCGGTCGTAGTACCAGAGGTATCCGGCGCTGTCCCGGGCGACGAGCTCACCGCGGCCGCGTGTGGCGCCTGCGGTGGCCTGTGAGAGGTACAGGTCCTCGGCCAGCGGGGACAGCCGGGTGAGCTTGTTGTACGTCTGCCAGCCGTCACCGACGAGTGTGCGAGGGGAGAAGGGTGTGCCGGCTGTGCCTTTGCCGTGGTACAGGAACAGCTGCCCGGAGGTGTCGCGGGCGAGAAGGTGGTGCCGCGGGAACACGGGTGCGCCCTCGGTGGAGAAGGTCCCGGCCTGGCGGACGTACCGGTCGTCGCGGCCGGGGCTGGTGTAGATGTCGTACATCGTCGCGGCCTGCATGCGCCATGCGCGGACGCCCGAGGCCGGTGTGAGTTCGTAGCCGATGGTGTGGTCGCCGGGTTCCAGTTGGCAGATGAGGTTGAGGACCCCGTCGGCGAGCTTGGGCCAGTTGACCGTGCACGAGGCTCCGGGGCCGGTGGTGACGTTCCCGATCCGGATGTCCTCGCGACGCCATTCGACCTGTCCGTCCGCGGGGCGGAAGTAGAGGTACAGCCGTCCGGCGTCGATCGCGTGGACGTGCAGCCGCTGCTGCACCGTCTTGCCCGCAGGCGTGTTCGGCAGGTCGAAGGCGACGGTGTTGCGCTGGGCGCTCTCGTGGGTCCTGACCACGGCCTGCGATATTCCGGAGGTCGCCGTGGCAGGCCTGACGCCGGAGTTGCGGGCGGCGTCGATGCCTTCGGCCAGGTCACCGCCGGGGGGAACGTACGCGTATCCGCGGTACGCGGTCGTCATGTCGGCGGCGTCTGCGGATACGAAGAACTGCGGAGGCCGCTGGTAGTAGGCCCCCAACTTGCATGTGAAGACGGCCTGGTAGCCGGGGATCTCCTGGCATTCGTGGAAGCTCATGGAGAACGACGACGGCCACCCGGCGTCCTCTCCCGTGCCGTCGAGCGGCCGGGTCGCGTATGCCAGCACCAGCTGGCCTCTGGCCGTCGTCTCGCCGGCGATGTCCACCCCGGTGAACCAGCTGGAGTTGGGCGGCAGCACCTCGTCCCGTCCCGTGACCCGCAGACCGTCATCGGCCATGGCCGGGGCGGAGCTGATGAGGGATGCTGCTGTGAACAGACCGGTGGCTGCGCTCATGGCGGCTATTCGCCGCCACGTTCTTCGGTGCATGGAGATCCTTCGATGTGTTGTCGGGTCGTCACGCTCCCGAACGCTCTGTGTGCCGGGATCGTGCTGGCAAGCCTGACGCTGTCCTGCAGGAAGCGGCTTCGACGGCCGCGTCTGCCTCTGTGCTGGGCGGGACCGCCCGGCACAGAGCCGGTGTTCTGCCGCGCGATGTACAGGGAGCGAGCCGCTCCGGGCAGGCGCGGGCCGCTCCCGGACGATCAGTCGATCTTGCGGCTGTCAGAAGATACCGGTGGCCAGACCTGCTCGTCCGGCTCCCCACCCTCAGCGTGGTCTTCCCCGGCGTCTGCGGCTTCCGACCGTGGCGGTGCCCCATGCCGGCGACCTTCTCAGCGCCGCCGCACTCTGTGAGCGGGGATCCTGACCCGTGCTTGCTAAGATCCGCGCGCATATGCCGCGGATGCCGTTCGGGCTGGGGGTGCCTTGCACCGCCTCCGCGTTCGCCGCCGACGTGCACGGGTGCGTGGCGGCTTCCAGGGGAGGGTCTACATGAAGCATGCACGACGTATGCCTCGTCAGCGGTTGACGAGCGCGGTCGCGCTCACGCTCGCTGTCGGCACGGTGACGTCCACGGCGACCGCGGCCGCGAGCCCGGTGACCGAGACAGTGGTACCGGACGTGGCACAGGACAACGCGAGCGCGACAGTGTCCATCGAGCCGGGCTCGGAGATCGTCAGCGCCGGTACGACGGGCTTTCTGACCACCGACGCCGATGCGGACGTGCGCTGGACCCGGTACGCCGACGGCACCAGCACCGTGCTGGGACGCGACAGCAGCCAGTTCACCGAAACCCAATGGCACGGAGCGGTGTCCGACACCGTCGTGGTCCCGCAGCCTTTCCTGCCGACCTTCGGTGCCCGCGTCCTGGATGTGTCCGACATGGCCACGGGCGCCGCACCCGTACGGGTCGATCTGCGCCATGTGGCAGGTGGAGCCCGGTATCTCGGTGCGGTCGGGTCGACGCTCATCGCCCGGTCGGACCCGACGCCCAACTGGCAGCAGATCCATCTGGTCGCCAAGGGCAGCGGCGCGTCCTACCGCACGGTGACGGGCCTGCCGGACGACGCGTGGAACATCACCCTGGACGCCGCAACGGAGGAAGCGGTGCTGCTGCGGTACAGCACCGGCTCGGGTGACACCTGGCATGTGTCCGTGGTCGACCTGGCAACCGCGGCCGTGACGGAAACGCACACGGTGGGCTTCGACGGCAGCCCGCTGACAGCCGCGCTGTCGAGCACGCATCTGGCGTGGTTCGACCCGACATTGACCTCGGGCACGATGGTGCTCAACATCGCCGAACGGGGCGGCCAGGTACGCCGTGTGACGACCTCCCAGATGTATGCGCCGGTTGTCGGCCTGGCCGACGGGTGGGTGACCTACGGAAACAGGACCGCGATCCACCAAGGTCATCCCGACAGACCAATGGCGCTGACAGCTGTTCCTGTGGCCGGCGGCCCGAGCGTACGACTGCTGGATCACGTCACCTCGCTCGCCCCGACCCCGGGCGGCGGTCTGCTGGCCATGGGCGGCACTCTCGACGAGGGGGAGGGCGTCTACCGCATCATCACCGGCGCCGACACCGCACCCTCCACCCAACTGGTGGCCAGCACGGGGCAGCCGACCAAGCTGGCCTTCCTCGGACACAGCGTTCCCGCGGTCGTCGACCTCGACCAGAACCGCGGCCAGGCCGAGCTGGCATGGCGACTCTCCCGCCTCAATGTCCACCTCACGATGACGCTGCGCCACAACCGCACCGGGCTCACCTCGCAGACCTACGACACCCCCTACAACGAGACCACGCCCCTCGCCCAAGAAGTGGGCGGCACATGGAACGGGACGCTGAACGACAACGGCCGCTCAGTGGCTGCGCCCAACGGTGACTACACGTGGCAGATCCACGCGACTCCCGACAACGGCATCGGCCCCGCGCTCACCGTCACCGGAACGTTCAAGGTCAAGCGCACGCCCGGCCCGCACGACTACACCGACAACACCTCCCCGGACTTCCTGGCCCGGGACAGCTCCGGCAGGCTCTGGCGCGAGGACACCAGCTACGACCTGCTGAACAAGCACCACGGCGAAGGCCGACGCAAACTCCTCGGCAGCGGCTGGCAGATCTACAACCGCATCGAGGCCGCGGGCAACATCGCCGGCGGTCCGGCCGGCGACCTCGTCGCCCGCGACAAGGCGGGCGTGCTGTGGCTCTACCAGGGCCGCGGCGACGGCACCTTCACCACCCGCGTCAAAGTCGGCGGCGGCTGGCAGGGCTACCAGCACCTCACCGCCGGCAGCGACGTGACCGGCGACGGCAGGGCCGACCTGGTCGCCACCGACACCGCGGGGGCTCTCTGGCTCCACAGGGGCACCGGCAACGCCGGCGCGCCGTTCGCGGCCCGCAAGAAGGTCGGACAGAGCGGCTGGCAGACGTTCAACCAGATCACCGCCACCGGCAACATCGCCGGTGGTCCGGCCGGCGACCTCGTCGCCCGCGACAAGGCGGGCGTTCTGTGGCTCTACCAGGGCCGCGGCGACGGCACCTTCACCACCCGCGTCAAGATCGGCGGCGGCTGGAGCCCTTACACCCACATCGTCGGCGCCGGCGACGCCAACCGCGACGGGCGCCCCGACCTGTATGTATGGGCCCCGTACGGGGAGATATACATCTACGAAGGCACCGGAAACGCCGCTGGTCCCTTCCTCGGCCGGAAGGGAATGTCCAGTCTCTTCGACTCATGGCAGTCCTACAACCACATCGTCTAGGACTCGGGCACGCTCGCCTCAGGTCCCTCCGGTGACGGCGGGACCTGAGGCAGCGCCGTCATGGCGCGCACCTCTTGCCCCGCGTCCTGTGGGAGGCGGGGCGGGGGCATGCAGCTCATGGCCCGACTCCAGCCGGACCATGACGAGATCGTCGGCTGCATCGCCGAGCACCGTGTGCGCCTCGACAGCAGCAAGTTCGGCTCAACTGTCGCGCCTCCGCACGCGCCCCGTCGATGCGCTCCGCCAGGCCGGGAAGCTGCCTGCGCATCCCCTCGATGAGCCCGAGGAGTTGTGCCGCCGCAGCCGGAACGCCGCCGTCGGCCACGCCCTGCGCGAGCAGTCCCCGGGTGCTGGGTGAGGCAGTGATCGTCTGCCACGCCTCCCGCCGGGCCGTCTCGGCCGCACGCGTGGCCGTCCGGTACGCGTGCCCCGCAGCTTCCGCCTGTGCGCTCGGCGAGGCGGACGAGCTCGTCCGCCTTGTCGATCAGGGCCTGGGCCTCGGTTGCGATACGGGCTCCCGGGGTGGGCCGGAGCGCGAGCTCCGCCGCTCCGTCGGTGGCGCTCGTGCGCGACGCGCTCGGCACAAGCCTGGTGTCGTCGACCGGACGCGCCGACCGGTGCTCGATGCTCCAGCCGAGGAGTCCGCCGGTGGCGATGCGATGCATCCGGCCGTCCTCGCTCGCGAGCCCGTAGCCGAGCCACTGCTCCAGCGGAGCAAAAGCGTCGCGCTTGGCCTCGTGGACCAGGGCGCGATGCGTGACCCGCTTGCCGATCAGGCGCGTCATTGTGCCGCGCCGCCGTGCCACGCCCGACCGGCCGGCGGACCGCCCCGGAAAACCCGGTGATCAGCCGCCCCGCCCCCTGTTAGCTTGATGTCGCGCGGGGCGGCTCCCGAGCGTGCTTCCTTCCTCAACTTCCTTTGACGAAACAGCGTGCTCACTTCCCGCCCCGCGCAACACCCGGTCATCCGGGAGGGGGAGAACCAGACGTGTCCAGCACCATCGCCACCAGCCGCACCACCGCCACCACTCCGCGCAGCCTCGCCGCCGTGCTCCTCGCACGGCGCGGGGTCGTCTACCTGCCCATGGGCGGGGACGTCTCCGAGCCCGCCGGCCACGCGGGCGCCGCGTTGATCGAGGCCGATCTTGTCGAGCGCGGATATCTCGTCGCCTCCCCGCTGCGCGCCGCCTTCGCCGCGCTCGACGCGCGGGCCCTCGGCGCCATGGGCCGGGCGCTGCTCCAGGACATCGACCGGGAGACCGGCGCCGACCGGCCGCACGAGCCCCTGCTGCGCGGGTTCCCGGACAGCACCCCGCACGACACGTACGCGCACTACGTCGACCGCGTGCTCACCGTGCTGTTCCAGCGGCCCGAGCAGCCGTGCGTGCTGTGCGGCACCGTGGACTCCGTCGTGCCCGTCGCGCCCTGCGCCCACCTCGTGTGCGGCACGTGCTTCGACGGTGCCGACTTCTCGGCGTGCCCGGTGTGCGAGCGGCGCATCGACCCCGCAGATCCCTTCCTGCGCCCCAGGCGTCCGCGCCGGATCTTCTCCCGTCCTCCCGCGCGGCCCCAGCGGCTGCGACTTCTGGCGTACGGCGGTGACCTGAGCGACCGTCAGCGCGATGCCGCCCGGGAGCTGGAGAACCTGCTCGCCCGGACCGGCGCCCTGAGTCCGCAGGACACCGACCACCTGGACGCCCTGCTGGCCGCCCGGACCCGCGAGGACCTCGACCTGCTGCCGACCGCCGTGCCGGGCCGGGAGACCAAGGCCCGTCTCGTCGCCTGGCTGCTCGCCGACCCCGCGGCCCTGCCCGCGACCCTGCCCTTCGTCACCGGCCTCGTCGACACCGCCACCGACGTGCTGCGCGTGCTCGCGGTCCGGTCCGGTGGCGACGCGGGGCTCGTGAGGATCCCGCGCTTCGCCCGCGTGTCCCGTCCCCTGCGCCGCGCCCTGCTGGCGGCCTTGGACGCTCTCGACCCGGCGCGGGCGGCCCAGGACATGCGGCGGTACCGGCGGGCCTGGATACACGCCGCGGAACTGCTGCACCCCTTCGAGCACACGCATCGGTACCCCCGCGCGGCTCTCGCCTTCGCCGCGCTGCGCGGTACGGCGCTCGGCGACGACGCCCTGTCGCTCGCCCTGCGCAAGGCCGCGGACGGCATCGACGGCGTCGACGTCACCGGCCCGGTCGTGACCGTGCGCACCTGGGGCGGCCAGGTCGAGACGGCCCTCGCCGGGCGCGACCTCGACCGGGCGCTCGCCCTGCTCGGGCAGCGGCCGGGCGAACTCGTCCGCCGTCTCGACCACCTGCTGCGCCTTACCGGGGACGCGGACGAGGGGCGCGCCGTCGTCGCCGCGCTGGAGCGGGGCGTCGGGCGCGTGGCGCCCGCCGTGGTGCTGTCCGCGCTCGGTGCGATCCGCACGCGTACGCGCGAGCGCACGGTACGGGTGTTCTTCCCGAAGGGCGCGGCGGCGCGGGCCCATGTGACCGGCGACGGCAGGCCGGCGCTGCCCGCCGCCCTCGTGCGGTCCGTGACCGGCGTGCTCACGGCGGAGATGCTGCGCCGCGCCGGTGCGGCGGCGCCCGTGGAGGTCGCGGTCGTGGACGCCGCGCTGGACGGCGTGGTCGCGCCGTTCATCGAACGGACCGCGTCGCGGGCCCTGGTGACCCTTCCGCGCGGCAGTGAACTCGCCGTACCGAAGGGCAGGGCGCTGCGCCTGTTCCTGCACTGGATGGAGAGTCCCGCCTCGGGACGCACCGACCTCGACCTGTCGGCCGCCATGTTCGACGCGGACTGGCGGCACATCGGGGAGTGCGACTACACCGGGCTGCGGTACCGGGGCACGGCGGCGGTGCACTCGGGCGACCTCCAGGACGCCCCGCCCCCGCTCGGCGCGTCCGAGTTCGTCGACCTCGACCCGGAGCGGCTCGCCGAGGCCGGGGTGCGGTACGTCGTCGCCGTCGTCTACTCGTACAACAACGTGCCCTTCGGCGACCTGGCGGACGCCTTCGCCGGGCTGATGGTGCGGGACGCGTCCGGGAACGAGGGGCCGGTGTTCGACGCGCGTGCCGTCGAGCAGCGCTTCGACCTCACCGGCAGCAGCCGCGCCTGCGTGCCGCTGGTCGTCGACGTGGAGGAACGCACCATGCGCTGGCTCGACGTCGTCAAGGGGGTCACGGGCACGCAGCACGCGGTGTGGCGGCACGCGCACGCGCTGGCCACCCTCACCCACCGGCTCACGGAGCTGTTCGCCTCGGGTGCCCGTGTCGGTCTGGGCGAGCTGGCGGTGTGGCAGGCCGCGGCCCGGGCGGCCACGGTCGTCCTGCGCCACACGGACGGCTCGCGGAGCGTGTACGCACGGCGGGACGGCGAGGACGTGGCCGGATTCGTGGACCGCATCGGCTCACCGGACACCGACGGGGCCGAGCCCTCGGCGCGGCCCCGGCTGGCCTTCCTGCTGCGCGGGGACGTCGAACTGCCCGATGGCAGCGAGGTGTTCGCGCTGTACCCGCACGCCCAGGATGCGACGCGGGTACGTCTGCTCGCCGCCTCCGACGTCGTCACAGCCATGGCGCCGCGCTGACGCACCACCGCCCCCGGTGCTGTGCGGTACCGGGGGCGGTGACAGAAACCAACAGGCAGGATCAGCCGACCAGTTGGTCGTACGCGGGCAGCGTCAGGAAGTCCTCGTACTTCTCGTCCAGCGCCACCTTCAGCAGCAGGTCGTGCGCCTGCTGCCAGTTGCCCGCGGCGAACGCCTCCTCGCCGAGTTCCGCGCGGATCGCGTCGAGTTCCTCCGCAGCGACCTTGCGGGCCAGCTCCGGGGTGGCCCGCACTGTCTTTCCGGCGTGCTCGAAGACGACGCCCGCGTTGATCCACTGCCAGATCTGGGAGCGGGAGATCTCCGCCGTCGCCGCGTCCTCCATCAGGTTGAAGATGGCGACCGCGCCGAGGCCGCGCAGCCACGCCTCGATGTAGCGGATGCCGACCTGGACGGCGTTGCGCAGGCCCTCGTAGGTGGGCCGGGCGTCCAGGGAGTCGATGGCGATCAGGTCGCCCGGCGCCACCGAGACGTCCTCGCGCAGGCGGTCCTTCTGGTTGGGCTTGTCGCCCAGGACCGCGTCGAAGGACGCCATCGCGATCGGGACCAGGTCCGGGTGGGCGACCCACGAGCCGTCGAAGCCGTCGCCGGCCTCGCGGTCCTTGTCGGCCTTGACCTTCTCGAAGGCGACCTTGTTGACCTCGGGGTCCTTGCGGGACGGGATGAACGCCGCCATGCCGCCGATCGCGTGCGCGCCCCTCTTGTGGCAGGTGCGCACCAGCAGCTCGGTGTAGGCCCGCATGAAGGGGGCCGTCATGGTCACCGCGTTGCGGTCCGGGAGCACGAACTTCTCGCCGCCGTCACGGAAGTTCTTGACGATGGAGAACAGGTAGTCCCAGCGGCCCGCGTTCAGGCCGGAGGCGTGGTCGCGCAGCTCGTAGAGGATCTCCTCCATCTCGTACGCCGCCGTGATCGTCTCGATCAGGACGGTCGCGCGGACCGAGCCCTGCGGGATGCCGACGTAGTCCTGGGCGAAGACGAAGATGTCGTTCCAGAGGCGGGCCTCCAGGTGCGACTCGGTCTTCGGCAGGTAGAAGTACGGCCCCTTGCCGAGGTCCAGCAGGCGCTGGGCGTTGTGGAAGAAGTACAGGCCGAAGTCGACCAGGGCGCCCGGCACCGGGGTGCCGTCGACCCGGAGGTGGCGCTCGGTGAGGTGCCAGCCGCGCGGGCGCATCACGACGGTCGCGAGCTCCTCGGCCGGGCGCAGGGCGTACGACTTGCCCGACCGCGGGTCGGTGAAGTCGATGCGGCGCTCGTAGGCGTCGATCAGATTGAGCTGGCCGAGGATCACGTTCTCCCAGGTGGGGGCGGAGGCGTCCTCGAAGTCGGCGAGCCAGACCTTCGCGCCGGAGTTGAGCGCGTTGATGGTCATCTTGCGGTCGGTGGGTCCGGTGATCTCCACCCGGCGGTCGTTCAGGGCCGCGGGCGCCGGGGCGACCTTCCAGGAGTCGTCCGCGCGGATCGCGGCGGTCTCCGGGAGGAAGTCCAGCGTGGAGGTGCGGGCGATCTCGGCGCGGCGGGCGGCGCGGCGGGCGAGCAGCTCATCGCGCCGGGGCGTGAACCGGCGGTGCAGCTCTGCCACGAACGCGAGAGCCGCGTCGGTCAGGACCTCTTCCTGCCGGGGCAGGGGCTCGGCTTCGACGATGGCCAGCGGGGACGGCGCTGGTGCGGACATGAGCTGTCACTTCCTTCAGCGAGCTTTCAGCGAGCGATCAATGAGCTTGGTGCGAGCGTCGCGGGCTTCACGAGGGGCGCCGGGCGGCCGCCGGGTCGCCACCGCATGGCACTCAGTGCCGCGGCTTCGAGGTACGGCCGAGGGGCGCCCTCCGATGGTCAGGCGCTTCTGAACAGTGGATAGTAGTTACCGCATGGTGGAAGTTCAATGGTTTGTTGATGTCGAGATTCTCCGGGTCGACAGAACGTGGCGCTCAGTGCCACGCCGTTCACTCAAGGTGCCTCAGGTCTCCGGGCGTGTCGATGTCGTACTCCTCCGCCACGTCGCCGCACTCCACGAGCGTCAGCTCGCCCTCGTGCGCCGCCACGTACGCCCGCGCCCCGCGGTCTTCGACGGCGCTCGCCGCGATGTCCGCCCAGCGGTCCGCACCGAACACGAGCGGATGCCCCCGCCTGCCTCCGTACGCCGCCGCCGCGAGCGCAGCGCGCGACGACCCCGCGGCCCGCACCCGTGCCACCGCCCGCGCGCCGATGCCCGGCTGGTCCACCAGCAGGACCAGCACCGCGTCCACCCCCTCGGCGGGCAGCGAACCGAGCCCCGCCCGCAGCGACGAGCCCATCCCGCTCTCCCAGTCGGGGTTCTCCGTCACGGCGCACCCCGACAGATCCGCCTCCTCGCGCACGGCGCCGGCCGCCGCGCCCAGCACCACGTGCACGGGGCCGCAGCCGCCCTCGCGCAGCGCCCGTACGGCGTGTTCGACGAGCGGCCTGCCGCGGTGCGTCAGCAGCGCCTTCGGCCGGCCGCCGAGCCGCCGCCCGCCGCCGGCCGCGAGCAACAGGCCCGCGACGACGGGTTCCTGGCGTTCGGAGAGCGGCGGCTGAGGATGTGACATGAGGACTCCTTGGTCCATTTCGGGCACGAGGGGCGCCGGCTCATCCGGGCATTTCGCGCGGGCTGCAACCGCGCGGGCCGCCCGAGCCGTCCGACGTGGAGAGTGCGGGGTGACCTTGGATAAGGTTCACCTCCAATACTGAGGTTTGCCAGGGGGATCGAGAGTCGATGAGTGGGCGCGCGCACCAGGGAGCGGTGTTCCAGCCGCTGGGTGAGGACGATCCGAGGACGGTCGCCGGATACAAGATCGCAGCCCGCCTCGGCGCCGGCGGCATGGGCAAGGTCTATCTGTCGTACACCCCGGGCGGCCGGCCGGTCGCCATCAAGGTGATCCGGCCCGACTTCGGCCAGGACGCCGAGTTCCGCCGCCGGTTCGCCCAGGAGGTGCAGGCCGCGCAGCGCGTGCAGGGCCTGTTCACCGCGCCCGTGATCGACGCCGACCCGGACGCCGAACAGCCCTGGCTCGCCACCGCCTATGTGCCCGGGCCCTCACTCTCCGACGCCGTCGCCCAGCACGGCAGACTGCCGGTGGAGACCGTCCTGCTGCTCGTCGCCGGCATCGCCGAGGCCCTGCAGATCATCCACGGCGCGGGCATCGTCCACCGCGACCTCAAGCCGGCCAACGTCCTGCTTGCCGCCGACGGCCCGCGCGTCATCGACTTCGGCATCGCCCGCGCCGCCGACGCCACCTCGCTGACCAGCAGCGGCGTCACCATCGGCACGCCCTCGTTCATGGCCCCGGAGCAGGCGGCGGGCAGTCATGTCACGCCCGCGACGGACATCTTCGCGCTCGGCCAGATCGCGGCGTACGCGGCGACCGGCAGGGCGGCCTTCGGCGAGGGCACCTCGCACGGGGTGCTCTACCGGATCGTGCACGAGGAGCCCGACCTCACCGAACTCCCGGACCAGCTGCGCGAACTGGTCACCCGGTGCATGGTCAAGGAGCCCGAGGGCCGCCCCTCCGTCGCCGAGATCCTGAGCATCTGCCAGGCGGCCAACGGCGAGACGGTGCTGCGCCGCCCCGAGGAGTGGCTGCCGAGCGTGGTGGCCGCCGAGATCACCACCCGCGCGGCCGCGCCGGCACCGCCGGCCACTCCGCCGGGCGGGCAGCCCCCGGTCGCTCCCGCCCAGCCGCCGACCGCCGCCCCCACCCACATGCCCACCGCGCACGCGGCGCCGTCGACCCCGCCGCCCGGTTTCGGCCCCGCGCCGCAGCCGCCCACGCAGCCGCACGGCCACTCCGGTCCGCAGAGCCTGTACGGGCAGCCGCACACGCAGCCGGGCGCCCAGCCCGGTACCCAGCCGCAGCCCCACGTCCAGCCGACGTACGGCTACCCGCAGCCCGGCGTGCAGGGGCCCGGGTACGGCTATCCGCAGACGGCCGCCCACCCGCAGCCCGGCGGCCCCGCCCCCTACAACCCCGCCGCTGCCACCGGACAGACGGCTTCCGCCGCGCCCAAGAAGAAGACGGCGCGCAACCTCGCCATCGCCGTGGCGGCCACGCTGGTGCTGGGCGTCGCCGTCGGCGGAGGTACGTACTTCGCACTGGCCGGTGACGACAAGGGCAAGGAGAACCAGAGCCAGGACAAGGGCGGTTCGGACAAGCAGAGTTCGACCCCCAAGCCGGACGGCACCCCCGCGGAACAGGGTGACGGCGGCAACGGCGTCGATTCGCCGCCGGACGAGCCGGTCGCCGACCCGACGCCGAAGACGCACACCGGGATCAACCTGGTGGACCAGTACCACCTCACCCTCGACGACGATCCCCTCAAGCCCATCGACGACGACTCGCCCTCGGACGTCTACTACAGCGACATCAGCGAGCAGATCCGGACGGAGAACGGCCGGTACATCCTGCTGCGCACCGGCCAGACGGCCGACCTCGACACCTGCCGGACCGAGACGCGCTACGCGACCAGCATCGACCTGGACGTCCTGTCGAAGGGCGCCAAGTTCTGCGTGCTGACGGATGCGGGACATGTGGGTGTGGCGACCTATCAGGGGAAGTCGCCCGACACCGACCCGAGCCAATTCATTACGCTCGATGTCACAGTCTGGCGCAACGCGATCGATCCCGCCCCTTCGTCCTGAATTCTGTCCGTACTGTGGCGCGTCGCGGGCCGGATGGCGTTAACTGGCCCGCACCCCGCGGGCGTTCGGCCCTCCGGCGGAACGCGGTCGCGGGCACCAGGACGTGCGAGGGGCTGGGCTTTGTTGCGGAGCGTGGGGCAGACGCGGGTGACAGGGAGCGGCGAGGATCCGAGAGCGACGCGGTTGCGTGCTGCGGTCGCCCAGCTCCGCCGTGAACTGGCCGGGTATCGTGCAGAGTTCGGCGATCGGGCGATCGCCGAGGACGAACTGGCCGTACTGGCTGCGATGATCGCCGCGGGCGACCCCGAGATACCGCGCATGCGCCGCTCGCTGCTGCTCATCGCGGGCGCGATCGGATCCGTGAGCGCGCTGTCGCCCGCGCTGATGCAGGTGCGGAACGCGGTGGACACGTTCGGCGACGTCCCGCCCCGGCGTCAGGTCTGACGCCGGGGCGGCCCCGGCGGTATGTGTGGGGGCGGGCCCCCAGGCGCTCAGGACTGGGGGGACGTGTTCGCCAGGGCGGCCGACAGGTCGTGCGCGACCTCCTGGAGGATCGGGACGATCTTCTCCGTGGCCTTCTCCGTGACGCGGCCCGCCGGGCCCGAGATCGAGATCGCCGCCGCCGTGGGCGAATGGGGCACGGGGACGGCGAGGCAGCGCACGCCGATCTCCTGCTCGCTGTCGTCGACCGCGTACCCCGCCCGCCGCACCTGTTCGAGCGCGGCCAGGAAGCCGTCGGGCGTCGTGATCGTCTTCTCCGTGGCGGCCGGCATACCGGTGCGCGACAGCAGCGCCCGTACCTCGTCCGCCGGCGTGTGCGCCAGCAGCGCCTTGCCCACGCCCGTGGAGTGCGGCAGCACGCGCCGGCCGACCTCGGTGAACATGCGCATCGAGTGCTTGGAGGGCACCTGTGCCACGTACACGATCTCGTCGCCGTCCAGGAGCGCCATGTTCGCCGTCTCGCCGGTCTCCTCGACCAGGCGGGCCAGGTAGGGGCGTGCCCAGGTGCCGAGCAGGCGGGACGCGGATTCGCCGAGCCGGATCAGCCGGGGGCCGAGCGCGTAGCGGCGGTTGGACTGCTGCCGCACGTACCCGCAGGCGACCAGGGTGCGCATCAGCCGGTGGATGGTCGGCAGGGGGAGGCCGCTGCTCGCGGACAGCTCGCTGAGCCCGACCTCGCCGCCGGCGTCGGCCATGCGTTCGAGCAGGTCGAAGGCGCGCTCCAGGGACTGCACACCGCCAGTGGCGGCGGGCTTGGCTGCGTCGGTGGTGCTGGCGCTGGACGTCGACACGTCGGCGGTCCTTTCGGGCAGGCAGGGCAAGTCAGCAGCCTACCGGGCGTGTGCGCGGGGCACATCGCTCAAGTCGAGGCGTCCTTGCCGGTCAGAGCCCGTTTGTCCGGGTGTCTGCGGGCTTTTCGGGCGGGCCGGCGGCCTCTGGGTTGGGTGAAGCACCCCACATGACAGTGGAATCTTACTTCCACTTTGTGGAAACGTCCAAAAGTGTGCCTCCGGGCGCTCCTGAGTGCGGCTCCGGGCGGGTGGGTCTTGACGGGTGCCGACCGGAAGTGAAGACTCCTTCAACAGTTCGTTGAATTTCTGGGCCCGCCGAAGAGATCGGCGTTCGCCTGCGTTCATGCATGTGAGGGGAGCTGGTGTCCGACGTGGACGTGACCGTGGACGGGACCGTGGACGTGAAGCTGGTGCTGCGCTCGACGCGCGTCGTCACCCCGGAGGGGACGCGCGCCGCGACCGTCGCCGTCGCCGGCGGGAAGATCGCGGCCGTGGGACCGTACGACGCCGAGGTGCCGGCAGGCGCCCGCCTGGAGGACGTCGGCGACGACGCCCTGCTGCCCGGCCTCGTCGACACCCACGTCCATGTGAACGACCCCGGCCGCACCGCGTGGGAGGGCTTCTGGACCGCCACCCGCGCCGCCGCGGCCGGCGGCATCACGACCCTGCTCGACATGCCGCTCAACTCGCTCCCGCCGACGACCACCGTCGAGCACCTGCGGATCAAGCAGGACGTCGCCCGGCCCAAGGCCCATGTCGACACCGGCTTCTGGGGCGGCGCCATCGGGACCAACCTCAAGGACCTCCGTCCCCTGCACGACGCCGGCGTCTTCGGCTTCAAGTGCTTCCTGTCGCCGTCGGGCGTCGAGGAGTTCCCCGAGCTCGACCAGGAGCAGCTCGCCCGCTCCATGGCCGAGATCGCCGGCTTCGGCGGCCTGCTCATCGTGCACGCCGAGGACCCGCACCACCTGGCCTCGGCCCCCCAGCGCAGCGGCCCCAAGTACGCCGACTTCCTCGCCTCCCGGCCCCGCGACGCCGAGAACACCGCGATCGAGAGCCTGATCGCCCACGCCGAGCGGCTGAAGGCGAGGGTGCACGTACTGCACCTGTCCTCCAGCGACGCGCTGCCGCTGATCGCCGCCGCCAAGCGCAGGGGCGTGGCGGTCTCGGTCGAGTCCTGCCCCCACTTCCTCACCCTCACCGCGGAGGAAGTCCCCGACGGCGCCACCGAGTTCAAGTGCTGCCCGCCGATCAGGGAAGCCGCCAACCAGGACCTGCTCTGGCAGGGCCTCGCCGACGGCACCGTCGACTGCATCGTCTCCGACCACTCCCCGTGCACCACCGACCTCAAGACCCCGGACTTCGCATCCGCCTGGGGCGGCATCTCCTCGCTCCAGCTGGGCCTCCCCGCCATCTGGACCGAGGCCCGCAGGCGCGGCCACACCCTCGACGACGTCGTCCGCTGGATGTCCTTCGCCCCGGCGGAACTGGCGGGCCTGAGCACCAAGGGCGCCATCGAGGCCGGCCGCGACGCCGACTTCGCGGTCCTCGCCCCCGACGAGACGTTCACCGTCGACCCCGCCGAACTGCACCACCGCAACCAGGTGACCGCCTACGCGGGCAAGACCCTGCACGGCGTCGTCCGGTCGACGTGGCTGCGCGGCGAGCGGATCGTGGAGAACGGCAACCTGGCCGAGCCGACGGGCCGGCTGCTCGAAAGGAACAACTGAACCGTGTCTGCATCCTCCATACCCTCCTTCACCGGTGACGCCAGCCCCTACGGCGGCGGCGACCCGTACGCCGACTACCGCACGGCCGACTTCTCCTTCACCCGGTACGCCGACCTCGCCGACCGCCGCCTCGGCGCGGGCGTCATCGCGGCCAACGACGAGTTCTTCGCCGAGCGCGAGAACCTGCTGAAGCCCGAAGCCGCCGAGTTCGACCCCGAGCACTTCGGCCACAAGGGCAAGATCATGGACGGCTGGGAGACCCGCCGCCGCCGCGGCCTCTCCGCCGCGCAGCCCCACCCCACCGACGAGGACCACGACTGGGCGCTGATCCGCCTCGGCGCGCCCGGCGTCGTACGCGGCATCGTCGTCGACACCGCCCACTTCCGCGGCAACTACCCGCAGGCCGTGTCCATCGAGGGCACCTCGGTCGCCGGGTCCCCCTCGCCCGAGGAACTGCTCTCCGGCGACGTGAAGTGGACGGTGCTCGTCCCGCGCACGGCCGTCGGCGGCCACGCCGCGAACGGCTTCGCCGTCGACACCGAACAGCGCTTCACGCACCTGCGCGTCAACCAGCACCCCGACGGCGGCATCGCCCGCCTGCGCGTGTACGGCGAGGTCGCCCCCGACCCGGCGTGGCTGGCCGCGCTCGGCACCTTCGACCTGGTCGCGCTGGAGAACGGCGGACAGGTCGAGGACGCCTCCGACCGCTTCTACTCCCCGGCCACCAACACCATCCAGCCCGGCCGCTCCCGCAAGATGGACGACGGCTGGGAGACCCGCCGCCGCCGCGACAAGGGCAACGACTGGATCCGCTACCAGCTGGTGGAGCAGTCCGAGATCCGCGCCGTCGAGATCGACACCGCCTACCTCAAGGGCAACAGCGCCGGCTGGGCCGCCCTGTCCGTGCGCGACGGCGAGAGCGGCGAGTGGCGCGAGGTCCTGCCGCGCACCCGCCTCCAGCCCGACACCAACCACCGCTTCGTGCTGGCGGCCCCGGCGGTCGGCACCCACGCCCGCATCGACATCTACCCCGATGGCGGCATCTCCCGCCTGCGCCTGTTCGGCTCCCCGACCGAGCAGGGCACGGCCCGGCTGACCGCCCGCCACCAGGAGCTCGGCGGCTGACGGCCGCCGCGGGCGGGGAGGCACGACACCCTCCCCGCCTCCGCGCGCGGGGCGCACCGGCCGACAGCAACGGTGCGCCCCGCACGCATGAACGCTTCCGCTGAGCGCTTCCGCTGGGCGCCTCCGCGCTCTAGGCGGAGTGGCCGCCGTCGACGGAGAACTCGGCACCGGTCACGTACGCCGCCCCCTCACCCGCCAGGTACGCGACCATGGAGGCGATCTCGTCCGCCCCGCCGAAGCGGCCGAGCGCCGTGTCCGCCTTCTGCGGCTCCGCGTACGGGCCGTCCGCCGGGTTCATGTCGGTGTCGACCGGCCCCGGGTGGACGATGTTCGCCGTGATGCCGCGCTCGCCCAGCTCGCGTGCCAGGGCCTTCGTCAGGCCGATCAGGGCCGACTTGCTCATCGCGTACAGCGTGCCGCCCGGGCCCGGTACGCGCTGCGTCATGCAGGTGCCGATCGTGATGATGCGCGAACCGCGCGCCATCCGCGCCGCCGCGGCCTGGGAGGCGAGGTAGACGCCGCGGACGTTCGTGGCGAGCACCCGGTCCACGTCGGCGACGGTGATGTTCCCCAGCGGCGCGAGGAGCCCCACGCCCACGTTGTTCACCAGCACGTCGAGCCCGCCGAGCGCGTCCGCGGCACGTGCCACCGCATCGGCCGCCTCGGTCGCGTCCGCCGAGTCGGCGCGCAGCGCCACCGCACGCCGGCCCAGGGCCTCCGCCTTGCGGACCACCTCCTCGGCCGCGTCCTTCCCCGCGGCGTACGTGATCGCGACATCGGCGCCGTCGCGGGCCAGCCGCAGCGCCGTCGCCGCGCCGATTCCGCGGCTTCCGCCGGTCACCAGTGCCACCTTGCCGTTCATCGAAGCCTCCATGGGCGTCCCTGTGAATGGTTGCGTCTTCAATGACAGCGGGGCGGGGCGTCCGGCGCTGGCGGTGATCGGACATCGCGGTCGGCGGGCCGATGAGTTCCGGGCCACAGTGGAGTCAGAGCTGTGACATCCGAGGAAACCCATCTGAACCGCTGTGAAAGGCCCGCATCATGGCAAAGCTCAGCCTCACCCAGTTCGTCTCCCTCGACGGCGTCTACCAGGCCCCCGGCGGCCCCGACGAGGACCGTCGCGGCGGCTTCGACCAAGGCGGCTGGTCCGTCCCGTACGGGGACGAGGACTTCGGCCACTTCATCAACGAGGTCTTCGAACGGCCCGCCGCCTTCCTGCTCGGCCGATACACGTACGAGATCTTCGCCGGCTTCTGGCCCCTGCAGACCGACCCCGCCGACCCGGTCGCGACCAAGCTCAACGCCCTGCCCAAGTACGTCGCCTCGACCACCCTGGAAACCGCCGACTGGTCGGGCACCAGCATCCTCCGCGGCGACGTGGTCAAGGAGGTCACGGACCTGAAGGAGCGCACCGACGGCGAGATCCAGATGCACGGCAGCGGCCGCCTCGCCCAGTCGCTCATGGCGCACGACCTCATCGACACCATCCACCTGCTCGTCTTCCCGGTCGTACTCGGCGAGGGCCTGCGGCTGTTCGCCGACGGCGCGACGCCCACCGCTTTCCGGCACGTCGACGCGAGGACCACCGGCTCCGGCATCGCCATCCACACGTACGACCTGGCCGGCCGCCCCGAGTACGGCAGCTACGCCTGAAACATGTAGCAGCCACACGTCCGGTCCCGGTACGGTGATCACTCCGTGAGCGAGCCGCCGACGTCTCCGCCACGCCTGTCCGCCGGAGACGTGGGAGACCCAAGGTGTCGTCGATCGCCGTACCCGCGCCAGCACTCGCGCCGCGCCGCGCCTGGCTCACCGACCTGCCCGTCCTGCTCGTGGCCGTCGTCTGGGGCGCCAGCTACCTCGCGGCCAAGGGCATCACCACCACGCACACCGTCGTCGCCGTGCTGGTCCTGCGCTTCGCGCTGGTCGTGCCGGTGCTCGTGGTCGCGGGCCGGCGCAGGCTGCGTGCCCTGAGCGCGGCGCAATGGCGCGGGGCCGGACTGCTGGGACTCGTCCTGAGTGGGATCTTCCTGCTGGAGACGTACGGCGTCGTGCACACCTCCGCCACCAACGCCGGGCTCATCATCAGCCTCACCATGATTTTCACCCCGCTCGCGGAAGCGGCCGTGACCAGGCAGCGGCCCGCCCGCTCCTTCGTCGCCGCGGCCGTCGTCTCGGTCGCGGGAGTGGTGCTGCTGACCCAGGGCGGCGGCTTCACCACGCCCTCCCTCGGCGACCTGCTGATGCTGCTCGCCGCCGTCGCGCGCACCGTCCACGTCCTGGCGATGGCCCGCATGAAGACGGTGCGCGGCGCGGACGCGCTCTCGCTGACCACCGTCCAACTAGGTGCCGCGGTGGCCGTGTTCGCCCTGCTGGCGGCCGCCCCGGGGGCGGGTGCGACACCGTGGTCCGTGGCCGCCGGCTTCGGGCCCCGGGAATGGGCCGGGCTGCTGTTCCTGTCCGTGTTCTGCACGCTGTTCGCGTTCTTCGTACAGATGTGGGCCGTACGCCGCACGTCACCGTCACGCGTGAGCCTCCTGCTCGGCACGGAGCCGCTGTGGGCGGCGGCGGCGGGCATCGCGATCGCCGGCGAACACCTGGGCACGACGGGCCTGCTGGGCGCGGCGCTCGTGCTCACGGGTACGACATGGGGCCGCCGCGCGGCGTCCGCGTAGCGGGCGCCCCCGGCGGCGGCGTGCGCCGCGGGGCCGTGTGGCCGTGGGAGCCACCGGACGGCTCGCGCCGCGGGGACGGACATGCGGCCAGGGACGGCTTGTCCCGCGCGCTGCCTCCACCCCCGACCGCCAACCCCGCGGCGTTGCCGGGGCGTTGTCGCCGCCGGGCCGCCTGCGCCGCACTGGTGCGGCGCCGACCGTCAACCCTGCTGGGCCGCTGCTGAGGACCGCTGCCGGCGCGGGCACCCGTACCAGCGCCGCCCGGCGCCGCCGGACCGTGGTCGCCGGTCGCCACCGGGGCAGACCCGCGCCGTAAGGCGCTCCGCGCCGCCCCGGCGCTCAGCCGCCGCGGCCCACTCGGTCCGACGCCACCATCAGTGCGCCGCCGAGCACCGCCAGCACGATGCTCGCGTAGAGCTCGTGGCCGTCCAGGAAGTCCAGGCGCGCCACGACGCCCCAGAGCTTGAACCAGCCGGTGAGCTCGTGCAGTACGCCCGCCGCGCCCCAGACGAACAGCAGGAAGCCGACCACCTCGAGAATCTTCTTCATGCCGGAAGGCTCGCGCGGACCCGTACCCGTGCGCGTCCGGCTTCGGGACACGGGCCGTGCGACCAAAGTCCCGGGTTCCGCGACTTTGGTAGCCACTGCCCTCCGGACGGCCGCATCCCCGCCATCCGCTGCGTAGCTTTGTCGACATGACGCGCACGGAGTACCCCTGGCTGCTGCCGTCGGCCATGTCCGACCCCCTCGACCCCGACGCGGCCCCCGGCCGCGGCACGGCCAGGCCGCGGCGCACCGTGCGCGACTGGATCGTCGACACCCTCTTCTTCGTCATCGCCGCCGGCATCGGCCTGCTGGCCAGCCTGTCGAGCGCGAAGGCCGGCAATTCCGAGGCGGTCGTCCTCGTCGACCAGTTCCTCGGCGCGGCCGCCTGCTGTGCCCTGTGGGTACGGCGGCGCGCGCCGGTCGGACTCGCCGCCGCCCTGGTGGTCGTCGCCGCCGTCGCGCCCGCCGCGGGAGGCGCCCTGATGCTCAGCCTCTTCAGCCTCGCCGTGCACCGCGCCTTCCGGCCCGTCGCCGTCCTCGGAGTGCTCGCGATCGCGTCCGGCGCGGTGCAGGCCGCCGTACGGCCCGACCCGGAGATGTCGTTCCTCGCCTCGACGGTCACCGGCACGGTGCTCGTCCTGCTGATGACCGGCTGGGGCATGCTCGTCCGCTCCCGCCGGCAGCTCGTGAGGGCCCTGCGCGAACGCGCCCGCCGCGCCGAGACGGAGGCCGCGCTGCGGGCCGAGCAGGCGCAGCGCCTCGCCCGCGAGGCCATCGCCCGCGAGATGCACGACGTGCTCGCCCACCGGCTCACACTGCTGTCCGTGCATGCGGGCGCGCTCGAGTTCCGGCCGGACGCGTCCCCGCCCGAGGTCGCCCGTGCCGCCGGTGTGATCCGCGACAGCGCTCACGAGGCGCTGCAGGATCTGCGCGAGATCATCGGCGTGCTCCGCGCCCCCGGCGAGAACGACGGACCGGAACGGCCGCAGCCCACCCTGACCACGCTCGACGCGCTGGTGGCCGAGTCCCGGCAGGCCGGGATGAAGGTCGCCCTCGACTCGACCGTCGCCGACCCGGCCGCCGTGCCCGCGGCCACCGGCCGCACCGTGTACCGCATCGCCCAGGAGGCCCTGACCAACGCCCGCAAGCACGCGCCCGGTGCCGAGGTGACCGTCGCCGTGCACGGCGGCCCCGGCGACGGACTCTCCGTGGAGATCGTCAACCCGCCGCCGGCCGGCGAGGTCGAGCCGGTCCCCGGTTCGGGCCAGGGACTGATCGGGCTGACGGAACGCGCCACTCTGGCGGGCGGCCGCCTGGAGCACGGAGCGACGGCCGACGGCGGCTTCCGGGTGGCGGCCTGGCTACCGTGGCCCTCATGACCATCCGTGTGATCGTCGTCGACGACGACCCCCTGGTACGGGCAGGCCTGTCCTTCATGCTCGGCGGCGCCGACGACATCGAGATCGTCGGGGAGGGGGCGGACGGTTCGGAGGTCCCCGGGCTCGTCGACCGGCACCGGCCCGATGTCGTCCTGATGGACATCCGCATGCCCGTGACGGACGGTCTGAGCGCGACCGAGGCTCTGCGCGCGCGGCCCGACGCACCCGATGTCGTCGTCCTGACCACCTTCCACGCCGACGAGCAGGTGCTGCGCGCCCTGCGCGCGGGCGCGGCCGGCTTCGTCCTGAAGGACACCCCGCCCGCCGAGATCGTCGCCGCCGTGCGCCGGGTGGCCGCGGGCGACCCGGTCCTGTCCCCGGCCGTCACCCGGCAGCTGATGGCGCATGTGGCGGACGGCGGCGGCACAGGCACCGGCACGGGCTCCGGCACCGGCACGCGCCGGCAGGCGGCCGCGCAACGACTGGCGGCGCTCGCCGAGCGCGAACGGGAGGTGGCCGTCGCCGTCGGCCAGGGCCGCTCGAACGCCGAAATCGCGTCGACGCTGTACATGAGCGTGCCGACGGTCAAGACCCATGTCTCACGGATTCTGGCCAAACTGGGGCTCAACAACCGTGTCCAGATCGCGCTGTTGGCCCATGACGCCGGGCTGCTCGACGAGGACGGTCCCCAGAAGTCACCGTAGGCTGGGCAGATGACGATCGTCGAGCTCGCCGACTTCGGTGCCGACTTCATCGCGGACCCGTATCCGTACTACGCGCGCCTGCGCGAGGCCGGGCCCGTCCATCAGGTGCGGGGCGCCGACGGCCGCCTGTTCTGGCTGATCGTCGGTCACGAGGAGGCGCGGTCGGCGCTCGCCGACGCACGGCTGTCCAAGAGGCCGGGCACGGTCGGCGTCACCATGCTCGACGAGCAGGTCATCGGCCCCAACCTGCTGGTGCTCGACCCACCCGACCACACCCGGCTGCGCAAGCTCGTCGCGCGTGAGTTCACCGGCCGGCGCGTCGAGGCGCTGCGCCCGAGGATCCAGCAGATCACCGACGAACTGATCGACGCGATGCTGCCGGCGGGCCGCGGCGACCTGGTCGACGCGCTCGCCTTCCCGCTGCCGATCATCGTCATCTGCGAGCTGCTCGGCATCCCGGCCGCCGACCGCGACGACTTCCGCAAGTGGTCCAACGAGATCGTCGCCCCCACCGGTGCCGAGGCCGAGGCGGAGGCCGTGCACCGGCTGCGCGACTATCTCGACGAGCTGATCGAGGACAAGCGGTGCGCGGGACCCGCCGACGACCTGCTCTCCGCCCTGCTGTGCACGCGTGCCGCGGACGACGACCGCCTCTCCACCGCCGAACTGCGGGGACTGGCCTACCTGTTGCTGATCGCGGGCCACGAGACCACGGTCAACCTGATCTCCAACGGCATGCGCGCCCTGCTCACCCATTCCGATCAACTCGCCGCCCTGCGGGCCGACTTCTCGCTCCTCGACGGCGCCGTGGAGGAGATGCTGCGCTACGACGGCCCGGTGGAGAACGCGACCGTCCGCTTCAGCGTCGCCCCCGTCCCGTACGGCGACACCGTCATCCCGCCCGGCTCTACGGTCCTCGTGGGTCTCGCCGCCGGTGACCGGGACCCGGGCCGCTTCCCGGACCCGGACCGCTTCGACATCCGCCGCGACACCCGGGGCCATCTGGCCTTCGGCCACGGCATCCACTTCTGCCTGGGCGCGCCGCTGGCACGCCTGGAGGCCCGTGTCGCGATCCGCTCGCTCCTGGAGCGCTGCCCGGCGCTCGCCCTCGACGACCCCGCCGGCGCGTACGAGTGGCTCCCCGGCCTCCTGATGCGCGGCGTCCGCCACCTGCCTGTGCGCTGGTAGGCCGGCGACCCACGGCCCGGGACCGTGGCACGAGCCGCTCCGGCCGCGCGTTCCCGTGGCACACCACACCTGACGATGTGAGAGGAACGCCGTGACCACCGAAGCCGCCACCGTGGATCTCGCCGCGCTCGGCGCGGACTTCACCCGCGACCCCTATCCCGTCTACGCCGCGTTACGCGCGCAGGGGCCCGTCCACCGGGTCCGGCTGCCCGAGGGCCACGAGGCCTGGCTCGTCGTCGGCTACGACGCCGGCCGCGCCGTACTCGCCGACGACGCGCTGTCCAAGGAGTGGCGCAACGCCGCCCCCGACCTCGGCACATCGCAGCTGTCGTCCGGCATCACCATGCTCAGCGCCGACGCGCCCCGGCACACACGCCTGCGCAAGCTCGTGGCGCGCGAGTTCACCATGCGGCGCGTCGACCAGCTGGCCCCGCGCGTCCAGCGAATCACCGACGGCCTGCTGGACCGCATGGGGCCGACGGGCAGCGCCGACCTCGTCGACGCGTTCTGCTTCCCGCTGCCCATCGCCGTCATCTGCGAACTGCTCGGCGTGCCCTTCCTCGACCAGAGCTCCTTCCGGCGCTGGTCGAACACGGCCCTGGCGTCGACCGACCGCGCCGAGCGCGAGGCGGCGGCCGGGGAACTGACGCGGTACCTGGCCGGGCTCCTCGACGAGAAGCGCGAGAAGCCGGGCGACGACCTCCTGAGCGCGCTCATCCACCAGGCCGACGGGGACGGCGATGACCGGCTCAGCGGCGACGAACTGATGGGCATGGCCTGGCTGCTGCTCATCGCGGGCCACGAGACGACCGTCAACCTCATCTCCAACGGCGTCCTCGCCCTGCTCACCCACCCCGATCAACTGGCGGCTCTGCGGGCCGACTTCTCGCTGATGGACGGCGCCGTGGAGGAGATGCTGCGCTACGACGGGCCGGTGGAGACCCCGACGTACCGCTTCACCGTCGAGCCCTACGAGATCGGCGGCACCGTGATCCCGGGCGGCGGACAGCTGGTGCTGGTCGCCCTCGCGGACGCCGACCGCGACGGGGCCCGCTACCCCGAGCCGGACCGCTTCGACATCCGCCGCGACACGCGGGGCCATCTGGCCTTCGGCCACGGCATCCACTACTGCCTGGGGGCGCCGCTGGCGCGCCTGGAGGCCCGTGTCGCGATCCGCTCACTGCTCGAACGCTGCCCGGACCTGTCCCTGGACGCGCACCCGGCCGCGCTCCCGTGGCGCACGGGCATGCTGATCCGCGGCCCGGAATCCCTCCCGGTCCGCTGGTAACGCCACGCGGCGGTGCGACGCGCTTGCGGGGCTCTGCCCCGGACCCCGCGCCTCAATCGCCGGCGGGGCTGAATGCGTGCCCCCGTGCGGCGGCCCCGGTGCGTTGCCCGGCGTGGGCGCGTGGCCCGGTTCCGGGCCTCGTCCCCGGCCCGGGCGGGGGCCACGGCCGCCAGGCCGTAGGGCTACGGGGTCCGGGGCGAAGCCCCGGTTTCGGGAAGGGGCGGGGTGGGGGAAGCGCGCCCCCGGGGCATCAGCCCGCCGGGATCTCCTCCACCCGCACCGGCCGCCGCTCCCGCCGTGACAGCTCGCACGCCTCCGCCACCCGCAGCGCCGTCAGCGCCTCGCGGCCGTCGCACGCGTTCTCCGCCTCGCCCTGCACGAGGCGGATGAACGCGTCCAGTTCCGCCTCGTACGCGGGAGCGAACCGCTCCAGGAAGCCCGGCCAGGGGTTGTCCACCGGCGGCAGGCCCTTCGGCTCCGTCGAGCTGATCGGCGTACGGTCGTCCAGCCCGACCGCCACTTGGTCGAGCTCCCCGGCCAGCTCCATCCGTACGTCGTACCCCGCACCGTTGCAGCGTGTCGCCGTCGCCGTCGCCAGCGTGCCGTCGTCCAGGGTGAGCAGCGCCGCCGCCGTGTCCACGTCGCCCGCCTCGCGGAACATCGCAGGCCCCCCGTCCGACCCGGCCGCGTACACCTCGACGATCTCGCGGCCCGTCACCCAGCGCAGGATGTCGAAGTCGTGGACGAGGCAGTCCCGGTACAGGCCGCCGGACAGCGGCAGGTAGGCGGCCGGCGGCGGCGCCGGGTCGGAGGTGATCGCCCGTACGGTGTGCAGCCGACCGAGCCTGCCCGAGCGCACCAGCTCGCGCGCCGCCGTGTACCCCGCGTCGAAGCGGCGCATGAAACCGAGCTGCAGCTCGGTGCCTGCCTGCTCCACCGCGCGCAGCGCCCCGAGCGTCCCGGGCAGGTCCAGGGCGATCGGCTTCTCGCAGAAGGCCGGCAGGCCCGCACGGGCCGCGCGGGCGATCAGGTCGGCGTGCGCGGCGGTCGCCGAGGCGATCACCACGGCGTCCACGCCCCAGGCGAAGACCTCGTCGGCACTCGGCGCCGCGGTGGCGCCGCAGCGGTCCGCCGTCTCCACGGCGCGCGCCGCGTCCGTGTCCGCCACGACCAGTGAGCCGACCTCGCGATGGCGGCTCAGCACCCCCGCGTGAAAGCTGCCGATACGTCCCGTGCCGATCAGTCCGATGCGCATGGCCCAAAGGTGAAGGCGGCACAGCCGCCTGTCAAGACTTTGTCCTGACAATCGAACCTCACGACTTCCCGTCAACATGGCGTGCGACTACGCTCGCCCACGTGCCCAAGCAGCCCAGTCACGAGACGGAACCGTCCCTCTCGCTCGCGTTGAGCGTGGACCGCACCAGCCCGGTCCCGCTCTACTTCCAGCTCGCGCAGCAGCTGGAGGCGGCGATCGAGCGGGGGGCGCTGACGCCCGGCACGCTGCTCGGCAACGAGATCGAGCTCGCCGGCCGTCTCGGCCTGTCCCGGCCCACCGTCCGGCAGGCCATCCAGTCCCTGGTCGACAAGGGCCTGCTGGTGCGCCGGCGCGGCGTGGGCACCCAGGTCGTGCACAGCCAGGTCAAGCGCCCGCTGGAGCTCAGCAGCCTCTACGACGACCTGGAGGCGGCCGGCCAGCGCCCCGCCACGGTGGTACTGAACAACACCGTCGAGGCCGCGAGCGCCGAGGTCGCCGCCGCGCTCGGCGTCGCCGAGGGCAGCGAGGTCCGGCTCGTCGAGCGGCTGCGCTACGCCCACGGAGAGCCGATGGCCCGGCTGCGCAACCACCTCCCCGCCGGGCTGCTCGACTGCGACACCGCCGAACTGGAGTCCACCGGGCTGTACCGGCTGATGCGCGCGGCGGGGATCACCCTGCACAGCGCCCGCCAGTCGGTCGGCGCCCGCGCCGCCGCCGAGGGGGAGGCGGAGCTGCTGGGCGAGGAGGCGGGGGCGCCGCTGCTCACCATGGAGCGCACCACGTTCGACGACACGGGCCGTGCGGTCGAGTTCGGGTCGCACATCTACCGGGCCTCGCGCTACGCCTTCGAATTCCAGCTGCTGGTGCGTTCCTAGGCACCGCCCGCGCACCCCTGCCGCGTAAGAATGTTCGGACAAAGTCTTGACGGGCTCGCGGGGCCACCGTAGAAACTCACCCAGCCGCAACCCGGCGGCCGGGTAAGGAGGCGGACCCCACCATGCGTCGCACACCCCGCACGGCAGCAGCACTGCTCGCCGCGAGCGCCCTGGTCGTCATCGCCGGATGCAGCAGTTCCGGCGGGAAGGAGGGCAACGAGAAGCCCTCCTCGGACGGCGGCGGCGAGGCCGCGAAGACACCCCGGATGAAGATCGCCATGGTGACCCACTCGGGCCAGGGCGACACCTTCTGGGACATCGTCCAGAGCGGCGCGAAGGTCGCGGCCCGCAAGGACAACGTCCAGTTCCTCTACGCGGCGAACCCCGAGGGCAAGGAGCAGGCCCAACTGGTCCAGACGTACATCGACCAGAAGGTCGACGGCATCGTCGTCACCCTCGCCAAGCCGGAGGCGGTGAGCGACGTCGTCAGGAAGGCCGTCGCCGCCGGCATCCCCGTCGTCACCATCAACTCGGGCGCCGAGTTCTCCAAGGGCCTCGGGGCGCTCAGCCACATCGGCCAGGACGAGTCGGTCGCCGGTGAGGCCGTCGGCGAAGAGCTCAACAAGCGCGGCAGGAAGAAGGCCCTCTGCGTCATCCACGAACAGGGCAACGTCTCGCTGGAGGCGCGCTGCGCCGGGGTGAAGAAGACCTTCGAGGGCACCGTCGAGAACCTCAACGTCGAGGGCACCAACATGCCCGCGACCACCTCGTCCATCGAGGCGAAACTGCAGAGCGCGAAGGACATCGACGCCGTCGTCACCCTCGGGGCGCCCTTCGCCGCCGCGTCGGTGAAGGCCAAGGACGGCGCCGGCTCCGATGCGGAGATCAACACCTTCGACCTCAACGCCGACGTGGTGAAGGCCCTCAAGGCCGGCGAGATCGCCTTCGCCGTCGACCAGCAGCCGTACCTGCAGGGCTACCTCGCCGTCGACGAACTGTGGCTGAACAAGGTCAACCGCAACGTCATCGGTGGCGGCAGGCCCATCCTGACCGGTCCCGCCCTCGTCACCGACAAGGACGTCCCGGCGCTGGAGAAGCTCACGGCAGCCGGCACCCGATGACGCACCCGCCCCGCACCGCGCCGCCTCCCGCGGCGCCCCGCACGCCGCACCTACCCCGCACCGCGGCGCACCCGATGCCGACCCGGCGACCAGGCGTGACCCATACTTGGGCGGCCGGGTCGGGTCGCCCCGATCACCGGCCGCAGAGGGCAGCACAGCGAGTACGGCAAGAAGGGCACGGCGTCGTGGCACGGGCAAGGACAGGGGTACGCGCACTGGGCGCGGTGCTGGCAGCGGTACTCGGAGCGAGCCTGGTGGGGTGCAGCAGCACGGGCGGTAAGCGTGCCGAGGACGCCCGCAAGGCCGCGCAGAACGCCCGTGGCAAGTCCGCCGTCACCACCCCGCGCTGGACCTTCGCCATGGTCACGCACTCGGGCGACGGCGACACCTTCTGGGACATCGTCCAGAGCGGCGCCAAGGAGGCGGCCGCCAAGGACAACATCAACTTCCTCTACGCCCACAGCGACGAGGGCCAGCAGCAGGCGCAGCTCGTCGACTCGTACATCTCCAAGAAGGTCGACGCCCTGATCGTCACGCTCGCCAAGCCCGACGCCATGAAGGGCGTCGTCGCCAAGGCCCGCAAGGCCGGCATCCCCGTGATCACGGTGAACTCCGGCTCCGAGCAGTCCAAGGACTTCGGCGCCCTGACCCACATCGGCCAGGACGAGTCCGTCGCCGGCGAGGCCGTCGGCGACGAGCTCGACGCGCGCGGCAGGAAGAAGGCCCTGTGCGTCCTGCACGAGCAGGGCAACGTCGGCCACGAGCAGCGCTGCGCCGGGGCGAAGAAGACCTTCGGCGGCCGGATGCAGAACCTGTACGTCGACGGCACCAACATGCCCGACGTGCAGGCGTCCATCGAGGCCAAGCTGCAGGCCGACCCCTCCGTCGACGCGGTGGTCACGCTCGGCGCGCCGTTCGCGGACGCCGCGGTCCAGGCGAAGAAGAGCGCCGGGTCCGAGGCCGAGATCGACACCTTCGACCTCAACTCCAAGGTCGCCGCCGCCCTGAAGGACGGCAGCCTCGGCTTCGCAGTGGACCAGCAGCCCTACCTCCAGGGCTACGAGGCCGTCGACCTGTTGTGGCTGTACAAGTACAACGCCGACGTCCTCGGCGGCGGCCGGCCCGTGCTCACCGGGCCGCAGATCATCACCGAGAAGGACGCCGCCGAGCTCGCGGAATACACGGATCGGGGGACCCGATGAGCGCGACCGCACCACCCGCCACACCGGGCAAGGCACCGCAGGAGACCGACGAGCGCCTGCTGCGCACCTCCCCGCTGCGCAAGCTGATGGGCCGGCCGGAGCTGGGCTCGGTCGTCGGCGCCGCCGCCGTGTTCGTCTTCTTCTCGGTCTTCGCCGACTCGTTCCTCAAGGCGTCGAGCTTCTCCACCGTCCTGTACGCCGCGTCGACGCTCGGCATCATGGCCGTGCCGGTCGCGCTGCTGATGATCGGCGGTGAGTTCGACCTGTCCGCCGGCGTCCTGGTCACCAGCTCGGCGCTGGTCTCCTCGATGTTCAGCTACCAGATGACGGCGAACGTCTGGGTGGGCGTGGGCGTCTCGCTGCTGGTCACCCTCGCCATCGGGGCCTTCAACGGCCTCATGCTGACCCGGACGAAACTGCCGAGCTTCATCATCACGCTCGGCACGTTCCTGATGCTCACCGGTCTCAACCTGGGCTTCACGAAACTGATCAGCGGCACCGTCTCGACGAAGTCGATCGGCGACATGGAGGGCTTCGCCTCCGCCAGGAAGCTGTTCGCCTCCGAGCTCACGCTCGGCGACGTGACGCTCAAGGTCACCGTCCTGTGGTGGTTCGTCCTGATCGCGCTCGCCACCTGGATCCTGCTGCGTACCCGCTTCGGCAACTGGATCTTCGCGGTCGGCGGCGGCGCCGACGCGGCCCGCGCGGTCGGCGTCCCGGTCGAGCGGACGAAGATCGGGCTGTACATGGGCGTCGCCTTCGCCGCCTGGGTCTCGGGCCAGCACCTGCTGTTCTCGTTCGACGTGGTGCAGTCCGGCGAAGGCGTGGGCAACGAGCTGACGTACATCATCGCGGCCGTCATCGGCGGCTGTCTGATCACCGGCGGCTACGGCTCGGCGATCGGCTCCGCGGTCGGCGCGTTCATCTTCGGCATGACGAGCAAGGGCATCGTCTACGCCGAGTGGAACCCGGACTGGTTCAAGTTCTTCCTCGGAGCGATGCTCCTTCTGGCCACCCTGCTCAACGCATGGGTGCGCAAGCGTGCGGAGGCGACCTCATGAGCGCACTGGTGGAGCTCGACGGCATCAGCAAGTACTACGGCAACATCCGCGCCCTCGAAGGCGTCTCGCTGGAGGTCCACGCGGGCGGGATCACCTGCGTGCTCGGTGACAACGGCGCAGGCAAGTCCACCCTCATCAAGATCATCGCCGGACTGCACCGGCACGACGCCGGCACCTTCTCGATCGAGGGCGAGACCACCACGCTGAACTCCCCGCGCGAGGCGCTGGACCGGGGCATCGCCACCGTCTACCAGGACCTGGCGGTCGTCCCGCTGATGCCGGTGTGGCGCAATTTCTTCCTCGGCTCCGAGCCGACGACCGGCCGCGGCCCCTTCAAGCGCCTCGACGTACGGACGATGCGCGAGACCACCCGCTCCGAGCTGCTGCGCATGGGCATCGACCTGAGGGACGTCGACCAGCCGATCGGCACGCTGTCCGGCGGCGAGCGACAGTGCGTGGCCATCGCCCGTGCCGTCTACTTCGGCGCCAAGGTGCTGGTGCTGGACGAGCCGACCGCCGCGCTCGGGGTGAAGCAGTCCGGTGTGGTCCTCAAATACGTGGCTGCGGCACGCGATGCGGGCCTCGGCGTGGTGCTCATCACCCACAATCCGCATCACGCCTATCTCGTCGGTGACCGTTTCGTCCTGCTCAAGCGCGGCGTCATGGCGGCGAGCCACACCAAGGACTCGGTCACGCTCGACGAGCTCACCCGCCAGATGGCGGGCGGCAGCGAGCTGGAGGACCTGCGCCACGAACTGGAACGCGCGCCCGCCCCGGCCCACCTGGGCGGCCACGACGTCAAGAAGCCGCCCGCCGCAGGCTAGGGTCTTTCGTTTGGATCAGGCCGGATCAGTGAGCGGGGTCTGGTGCGTGCGATCGCAAGGCGGAGGAGGGAGACAATGGCGGAGCCATGGCGACCGACGACAACGCGGCGAGCGTGCGTGCCAGGGCCCGCGAGCCCGGCATGATCCAAACGAGAGGCCCTAGTGCCGTGACCGGCAGAGCCTGCCGGGAAGGGCATTAGCATCGAGGGCGGCGGGCGCCGCCCGCCCCGGGACCGGGTCCGGGTCCGGACCGCCACGACGAACCGCAGGGACGACTTGAGCACGTACCGCGACTTCACGCACCGAGGCGCCGCGCGCGGCACCGTCCTCAAGACCGTCGGGCCGCGCGAGCGGCGCTCCCACCTCACCGCGCCCCGGGTGCCCACCGTCGGCATCGACATCGGCGGCACCAAGGTGATGGCCGGGGTCGTCGACGCCGACGGCGTCATCCTGGAGAAGGTCCGCACCGAGACCCCGGACAAGTCCAAGAGCCCCAAGGTCGTCGAGGACACCATCTGCGAGCTGGTCCTCGACCTCTCCGACCGGCACGACGTGCACGCGGTCGGCATCGGCGCGGCCGGCTGGGTCGACGCCGACCGCTCCAAGGTCCTGTTCGCCCCCCACCTGGCCTGGCGCAACGAGCCCCTGCGCGACGCGCTCTCCGCCCGCCTCGCCGTGCCGGTCCTCGTCGACAACGACGCCAACACCGCCGCCTGGGCGGAATGGCGCTTCGGCGCGGGCCGCGGTGAGGACCACCTCGTCATGATCACCCTCGGCACCGGCATCGGCGGCGCGATCCTGGAGGACGGCCAGGTCAAGCGGGGCAAGTACGGGGTCGCCGGTGAGTTCGGCCACATGCAGGTCGTGCCCGGCGGCCACCGCTGCCCGTGCGGCAACCGCGGCTGCTGGGAGCAGTACAGTTCCGGGAACGCGCTGGTGCGCGAGGCCAGGGAGCTCGCCTTGGCCGACTCCCCGGTGGCGCACGGCATCATCGACCGGGTCGGCGGCAACGTCCGGGACATCACCGGACCGCTGATCACCGAACTGGCCCGCGAGGGCGACGCCATGTGCGTCGAACTGCTCCAGGACATCGGCCAGTGGCTCGGCGTCGGCATCGCCAACCTCGCCGCCGCCCTCGACCCCTCCTGCTTCGTGATCGGCGGCGGCGTCAGTGCCGCCGACGACCTGCTCATCGGCCCCGCCCGGGACGCCTTCCGGCGCCACCTCACGGGCCGCGGCTACCGGCCCGAGGCCCGCATCGCCAAGGCCCAGCTGGGACCGGAGGCGGGTATGGTCGGTGCCGCCGACCTGGCTCGCCTGGTCGCGCGCCGCTTCCGCCGGGCCAACCGACGCCGGGTGGAGCGCCACGAACGATACGAGCGCTACGCGCAGGCCCTGCGCAGTCCGAGCTCCGTCCGTCCCACCCAGGAACCGCCGTCATGACCACCACGCTGACCCGACAGACCGTCCCGCCGGCCCCCGAGGGCAGGCGGCACATGCTGGTGCGCCGCTGGCTGACCGCGATCACCATCGTGCTGCTCGTCGGCATCCCGGCCGGCTACCTCGTGATCTCCGCCGAGCAGAGCCGCGCCAGTGGCCGGGACAAGGAGGCCGAGTCGTCGGCCACCGGCCTGCGCGACAAGTGGCCCTCGCTGATGAAGCGCCGCATCTTCGAGGTGCCGATCCCGGAGGGCTCCTGGCGCGTCGGCTACTACGAGACGAGCAACTGGAAGACCAGCCGCCTGTACGTGCAGTTCCGCACGACGCCCAACGGGCTCGACACGTTCCTCAAGGGCGTCGGCACCAGCCGGGCCGCCCTGGAGGACGGCAAGGTCACCATCAACGACCGCGACAGCGAGGTCGCCGGCTGGAACTTCGGCCTGAAGGGCCGCGCCTGGGCGGGCACCACGCACGCCAACAAGGACCCGCGCCCCACCCAGGACATCACCGTCGACCTGACGGAACCGGCCAAGCCCTGGGTGTACGTCGTGTCCACCGCGACGCCCTAGGGGGTGTCTCGCCGATCTTGCCGGTCTCGCGACGCCTGGCACCGCGCCTCTCCCCCGTAGCCCTTCGGGCACGGGAGGTGCCCCCAGCGTTGCCGAAATGCCCGAACAGCTCCGCTGTCAGGGCACTCCGGCGCCTTGCGATGCTTCCCCTAGGCCCTGCGGGCCTGGGGAGACCCCATGCACCAGACGCCGCGTCCTGTCCGGCCCTGATCCACCGGACACCCCTAGCCGGTCAACCGGCCGCTGTCCCGGGCCGGATGCACACCGGGAATCCACACGGTGTTCACATCCCGGACCCGGGGCAGCCGTAACGGGCCCCAGGGGGCGACCCCCTGACCGGATCGGGTCGTTCCACTCATTACCGTGGGGCACGTGAGTGAGACGCAGACGCCCCCGAAGACCCTGCAGTACCGCATCGACGGTCCGGACGACGCCCCCGTGCTCGTCCTCGGCCCCTCGCTGGGCACCACGTGGCACATGTGGGACCGGCAGATCGCCGAGCTGTCCGCGCGGTGGCGGGTGATCCGGTTCGATCTGCCCGGGCACGGCGGCGCTCCCGCGCACCCCGCCGACTCCGTCGGCGAACTCGCCGGCCGGCTGCTGGCCACCCTCGACCTGCTCGGCGTGCAGCGCTTCGGGTACGCGGGCTGCTCCATCGGCGGCGCGGTCGGCATCGAGCTCGCCCTGCGTCATCCGCACCGGGTTGCCTCGCTGGCGCTGGTCGCCGCCTCGCCCCGGTTCGGCACCGCCGACGAGTTCCGCCAGCGCGGTGTGGTCGTGCGCACCAACGGTCTCGACCCGATGGCCCGCAGCGCGCCCGAGCGCTGGTTCACCGGCGGATTCGCCGCCGCCCAGCCCGCCATCGTCGAGTGGGCGGTCCAGATGGTCCGCACCACCGACCCCGGCTGCTACATCGCCGCCTGCGAGGCCCTGGCCGCCTTCGACGTACGCTCCGAACTGTCCCGGGTCGGCGTCCCCACCCTCGTCCTGGTCGGCTCCGAGGACCAGGTCACCGGCCCGGCCGAGGCCCGCACCCTGGTCGCCGGCATACCGGACGCCCGGCTCGCCCTGGTGCCCGGTGCCTCGCACCTGGCGCCCGTCGAGCAGCCCGCGGCCGTGACCGACCTGCTCGCCCACCACTTCGACACCGCCTGGAACGACACCCTGGCGTCGATCCCGGTCCCGCAGGCGCCCCCGACCTCCGCGCCCGTCTCGCCCGTCGCCGAGATCGCCCCGGCCGCGCCCGAGCAGCCGATGGCGGTGCAGTCCGGCAGACCCGACCCGTACGACGCGGGGATGAAGATCCGCCGGGAGGTGCTCGGCGACTCCCACGTGGACCGGGTGACGGCGACCGCCGACGACTTCACCGGCGACTTCCAGGACCTGCTCACCCGCTACGCCTGGGGCGAGGTGTGGTCCCGCGAGGGCCTCGACCGGCGCACCCGCAGCTGTGTCACCCTCACCGCCCTGGTCGCCGGCGGCCACCTCGACGAGCTCGCCTTCCACACGCGCGCGGCGCTGCGCAACGGGCTGACGCCCGCGGAGATCAAGGAGGTCCTCCTCCACGCCGCGGTCTACTGCGGCGTCCCGGCGGCCAACTCGGCGTTCAAGGTGGCCCAGTCGGTGATCCTCGAGGAGACGACGCCCCGCGCATAGCAGGATGGGGGCATGAGGATCGTCAAGAAGACCCATTCCTGCGTCCGGCTGGAGAAGGACGGGCAGACGCTCGTCATCGACCCCGGCGGCTTCAGCGAACAGGACGCGGCGCTGGGCGCCGACGCCGTCCTGGTCACGCACGAGCACCCGGACCACTTCGACGAGGGACGGCTGCGGGCCGCCCTGGAGGCGAACCCGGCCGCCGAGATCTGGACCCTGCGCAGCGTCGCGGACCAGGTCGCGGCGGCGTTCCCCGGCCGGGTCCACACCGTCGGCCACGGCGACACCTTCACCGCCGCAGGATTCGACGTCCAGGTCCACGGCGAACTGCACGCCGTCATCCACCCGGACATCCCGCGGATCACGAACGTCGGCTACCTCGTGGACGGTTCGCTCTTCCACCCCGGCGACGCGCTGACCGTCCCCGACCGTCCGGTCGACACCCTGATGCTGCCGGTCCACGCGCCGTGGAACAAGATCTCCGAGGTCATCGACTATGTGCGCGAGGTCCGGCCGCGGCGGGCCATCGACGTCCACGACGCCTATCTCGCCGACATCGCCCGGCCGATCTACGACCGGCAGATCGGCGGGCTCGGCGGCGCCGAGCACGGGCGTCTGGCACCGGGGGAGTCCGAGGACCTCTGACGGGCGGGCCCCGGGCGGACCGGTGGCTGTCACACCTCGCCGTTAGGCTTGCGGCATGCGTATCGCCACGTGGAACGTCAACTCGATCACCGCCCGGCTGCCGCGGCTGCTGACCTGGCTGGAGAGCAGCGGCACCGATGTGCTGTGCGTCCAGGAGACCAAGTGCACAGAGGAGCAGTTCCCCGCCGAGGCCCTGCGTGAGCTCGGCTACGAGTCCGCGGTGAATGCCACGGGCCGGTGGAACGGCGTGGCGCTGGTCTCCCGGGTCGGCCTCGACGACGTGGTCAGGGGCCTCCCCGGCGCCCCGGACTACGAGGGCGTGCAGGAGCCCCGCGCGATCTCCGCGACCTGCGGCCCCGCCCGCGTCTGGTCGGTCTACGTGCCGAACGGGCGCGAGGTCGCCCACGACCACTACGGCTACAAGCTGCGCTGGCTGGAGGCGCTGTCGGTGGCCGTGACGGCGGACGCGTCGGGTGAGCGCCCGTTCGCGGTCCTCGGCGACTTCAACATCGCCCCCACCGACGACGACGTGTGGGACGTCGCCGCGTTCGAGGGCCTGACCCATGTGACCCCGCCCGAGCGCGCCTCGCTGGAGGCGCTGCGCAAGCGCGGCCTCTCGGACGTCGTCCCCCGCCCCCTGAAGTACGAGCACCCCTTCACGTACTGGGACTACCGCCAGCTGTGCTTCCCCAAGAACCGCGGCATGCGCATCGACCTGGTCTACGGGAACGGACCGTTCTCCACGGCGGTCAAGGACAGTTACGTCGACCGCGAGGAGCGCAAGGGCAAGGGTGCCTCGGACCACGCACCCGTTGTTGTCGATCTCGACATCTAGCGTTTGTTGACGCGCGCCCTGTGGTGCGTCCGGCCGGGGGGATGCGAGGCTGAGCGGTATGAACATCCCTTTCTTGGACAACTGGCTCAGGCGCCATGACGATGATCGGGAGCACGGGGGAGGGGCCGCCGCGAAGGAGTCCGATCCGGAGCGCGCCGCGGCGATCACCGAGCTGCTGTCCGAGTGCGAGCTGCTGCGCGTCCGAGCGGGGCAGGCCGGACTGGAACTGGATGATTCCCCCGCCTCGTTGACCGCGCTCGACCAGCTGCCCCCGCGCTGGCGGGACGACCCGGAGGAGCTGCCCTGGCTGGGCAACGACGCGGGCCTGTATCTGGGCACTGTCATTGTGCGGACGGTCCCGGGCGCGTCGTGGCACGTCTGGCCGGGTGGTCATCCGGTGGTGCGGCTGGCGTCAGGCCGCGAGGTGGGCGTTGTGGAGGCCGGCCTGGAGTGGGCGGTCAACGGGGCGCCGGAGCTCTCCCAGGTCTACGCGGAGGCCGCCGAGGCCTGACCCGGCGGGGCCGGCGGCCGACGTTCCTGGGCGGACGGGCGTCCGCCGGGCCGCCCGCCAGTGCGGGCGCTCCCCGCACACCTCCGCCCAGAGGAATTCTCGATTTATACGGCTTATGCCTTCTTTATGCGTGTCGGGCGTGAAGTGCCTTGTCGGGCTGGATAGTTTGCGCTGACCGCGACACAGCGACAAGGGGCAGGGCAGCGTATGGCCGTCGATCCGTTGATCGAGCTGACGTCAACACCTACTTCTCATAGCGCTCAGGGCGGCGCCCGCCGCCGCAGTTCGTCCCCGTAGACGAGGGTCACACAGGCCGCGTGTGCAGCGCCGGCCGCACCACGAACGCTGTTGTCCGGGGCCCCCCGCGCCTGTCGGCCCGGGGGAGAGGGGGCAGCAGCTCATGGGGCACCACCCCGCCCTGCGTGTGCAGGGCCCGGCGGCAGCCGGTGATCACTCCCTGCGCAGCGGGACCGACGGACAGGACGGGTCGGCTGCCGAAGAGGAGAAGGTCAGCTGCGCGCCGGCCGGGTTGTGCTCGATGTAGAGCGGGTCGACAGTGTCGACGACCACGGCCGGACGGTGGCCGGCCGGGACGTCGTAGGCGGTGGAGAACAGCTCCAGGTCTACGGTGAACGGCCGGCCGGGCGTCCTGCCGTGGAGGGTGTACGGCGCGTGGCCGACCGGCTTGCCGAGGCCGAGCGGGCCCCCGTCGTACAGCTGGGCGACGAGGGTGCCGCTCTCCTTGGTGCTCATGACGGCCGGCGCTCGTGACGGTGATGTGCGGCTTCCCGTGCCGGTCGCCCGGACGGCCGCCGCGCGACGCGCCCGGCCTTCCGCCCCGCCCGGGGAAACCGGCAGGATCGGGCGGCATGACGGTGCCCGATGTCTTCGACCCGCGGATCTACGCCACCGGAATCCCGCACGCCGCCTTCCGGGAACTGCGCGACCACCACCCGGTGGCCTGGCAGGAGGAGTACGAGGTCCTGGGCTGGCCGCCCGGTCCCGGCTTCTGGGCGGTCACCCGGCACGCCGACGTCGTACGGGTCCTCAAGGACGCCCGGACGTTCTCCTCCCGCCTGGGCGCCACCCAGATCCGCGACCCCGACCCCGCCGACCTGCCCTTCATCCGGCGCATGATGCTCAACCAGGACCCACCGCAGCACGGCCGGCTGCGGCGGCTGGTGAGCCGGGCCTTCACCCCCGGCCGCATCGACCGCTTCACCGGCGCGGCGAGGGCACGCGCGCGGGCCCTCCTCGGCGCGGCCCGGGAGAGGGGCACGGAGTTCGACCTCGTCGGCACCGTCACCGACGACTACGCCCTGCTCAACCTGACCGACCTGTTGGGCGTCCCCGAAAGGGACCGGCACCTCCTGCTGACCTGGACGGAACGGGTCATCGCCTATCAGGACCCCGACGAGCCCCCGGTGACGGGCCCCGACGGCAGACCCGTCAACCCGCGGTCTCCCGCGATGCTCCAGGAGATGTTCGACTACGCCCAGCAGCTCGCCGCCCACAAGCGCCGCCGGCCGGCGGACGACCTGATGACGGCTCTGGCCACCGGCGGACTCACCGACGCCGAGCTGGAGATGTTCTTCTTCCTGCTGACCGTCGCCGGGAACGACACCGTCCGCAGCGCCGCCCCCGGCGGCTTCCTCGCCCTCGCCGCCGAACCCGGCGAGCAGCGCAGACTGCGGGACGGCGACGTCGGCGTGGACACGGCCGTCGACGAACTGCTGCGCGTCCACCCGCCCGTCCTCAGCTTCCGCCGCACCGCGGCCGAGGACGTGACCCTCGCCGGCCGGCCCGTCCGGGCCGGTGACAAGGTCGTCGTCTTCCACGCGTCCGCCAACCACGACGAGCGCGTCTTCACCGACCCCCGGCGTCTGGACCTGTCCCGCAGTCCCAACCCCCATGTCTCCTTCGGGGACGGTCCGCACGTCTGCCTGGGAGCCCACTTCGCCCGGCTCCAGCTGCGCGTCCTGCACGAGGAAGCACGGGGTCTGCTGCCGCCGTACGGCCTCGCGGCCCCGCCCCGCCGCCTCGTGTCCAACTTCATCAACGGCATCAAATCGCTGCCGATCGCGCTTCTGTGACGAGCCGTCAGCCAGCCGAGTGTTCCGAGGTGCGCGGCGCGGGTAGGGCGCTGAGGGCCGCCCTCGTCACGTCGGCGACGACCTCGACCACGTCCGGCCCGTACGCCTGCGAGTTGACGACCTTCAGCAGCAGGCAGAAGGAGTTCCGGCCGTGCTTGCGGTACAGCTTCTCGTGGTGGCGGGCCAGGTAGCGGGTGGCGGCCTGGTTGGTGATGGCGCGCTGGCCGCAGAACAGGAACACCGGGCGGCTTCCCTCACCGGCCGTCAGCCGCGCCAGCAGCACGTACTCGGCCGTGCCCGGGTCCATCCGGTGGCGCTCCGTACCGATCTCGAACGACCCATGGTCCGGGCCGCTTTCGGTGTCGGTGTCGACTCGCACGCCCGGCAGCAGGCTCTGCAGATGGGCCGCGGTCCGGCGATTGCTGTAGGGTCCGCCGACACAGAACTCGGTGCGCTCGCCGAAGCCCTGCCTGGTCGCGTCGTGCCAGATGATCTGCGCGTTCGCCCCGCAGTCCTTCACCAGCGCCGACAGCTCCAGCAGCGCGAACACGTCGAAGCGGTGGACCGAACCGTCCCGCCCCGCCTCGCGGTTGACGACGAGCAGGCACTCCGCGTTGCCGGGCAGGCCGAAGAACGCCTGCTTGCGGCGGAGCCTGCGCCGCCAGAGGTAGGTGCGCGCGATCCAGCCGATCGAGGCGCTGATCCCGGCGGCCACCACACCCAGCACGATGTTGCGTACGTCGTCCGTCATGGGCGCGCATGCTAGCGGTGTCCGCCGAACGGCGTACCAGGTGGTCCTGACGGGGCGGCAGCGGCGGGGTTAGGCTGCGCGGACGTTCGCCCTCGGGAGGTACGCATGCGTCGTTCCGTCGTACGGAATGTGTCGGTACTGGCCGTTGCCGCGGCCGTCGCCTCGATCGGCGCGGCGGCACCACCGACCTCCTCCCCGCCGGACGCCGCACCCGCCAAGTCCCCGGTCGCCGTCGGATACGGCGGAGCCGTCGCCAGCGTCGACGCCGACGCGTCGGCCGCCGGCATCGAGGTCCTGCGGCGGGGCGGGAACGCGGTGGACGCGGCGGTCGCGACCGCCGCCGCGCTCGGTGTGACCGAGCCGTACTCCGCCGGTATCGGCGGTGGCGGCTTCTTCGTCCACTACGACGCCAAGTCCCGTACGGTCCACACCGTCGACGGCCGCGAGACCGCACCGCTGTCCGCCGACGCGTCCCTGTTCCTGGAGAACGGCAAGCCCATCCCGTTCGCCGAGGGGATGACCTCGGGGCTCGGGGTCGGCACGCCCGGCACACCCGCGACCTGGCGGACCGCGCTCGGCGCCTGGGGCAGCAAGCCGCTGAAGGAACTGCTGCGTCCGGCCGAGCGGCTGGCCGAGGACGGATTCACCGTCGACGCCACCTTCCGCTCCCAGACCCAGGCCAACCAGGAGCGCTTCGCCGACTTCCCGGCCAGCGCCGAACTGTTCCTGCCCGGCGGTCGACTCCCGGCCGTCGGCTCGGTGTTCAAGAACCCCGACCTGGCCGCCACCTACAAGGAGCTCGGCCGCAAGGGCGTCGGCGCCCTGTACCACGGGCCGATCGCCGACGACATCGTCCGCACCGTGCAGGAGCCCCCCGTCGCCGAGGGCGCGGACCGGGTCGTGCGCCCAGGCGACCTGACCCGGCGCGACCTGCGGGCGTACGAGACGATCCGCCGCGCGCCCACGAAGGTGTCCTATCGGGGACTCGACGTGTACGGCATGGCCCCGTCCTCCTCCGGAGGCACCACCGTGGGCGAGGCGCTCAACATCCTGGAGCGAACCGACCTGTCCAAGGCGAAGGCCACCCGGGCGCAGTACCTGCACCGCTTCATCGAGGCCAGCCGCATCGCGTTCGCGGACAGGGGCCGCTGGGTGGGCGACCCCGCCTTCGAGGACGTGCCCGTCCAGGGGCTGCTGTCCCAGCGGTTCGCCGACTCGCGCGAGTGCCTCATCAAGGACGACGCCGTCCTGACGAGCCCGCTCGCACCGGGCGACCCGCGCCGGCCGACCGCCTGCGGCTCGACCGGCGAGGCCGCGCCGACCACGTACGAGGGCGAGAACACCACGCATCTGACGACGGCCGACAAGTGGGGCAACGTCGTCGCCTACACGCTGACGATCGAGTCGACGGGCGGCAGCGGCATCACCGTGCCCGGGCGCGGCTTCCTGCTCAACAACGAGCTGACCGACTTCTCCTTCGCCCCCGCCGATCCCGCGGTCCACGACCCCAACCTGCCCGGCCCCGGCAAGCGGCCGCGTTCGTCCATCTCGCCGACGATCGTGCTCGATCACCACGACCGTCCCGTGCTGGCGCTCGGCTCGCCGGGCGGCGCCACCATCATCACCACCGTCCTGCAGACGCTGACCGGGCATCTGGACCGGGGGCTGCCGCTCGTCGAGGCGATCGCCGCGCCGCGCGCCAGCCAGCGCAACCAGGCGACGACGGAGCTGGAACCGGACCTGTGGAACGACCGGGAGCTGCGCGCCGAACTCCAGGCCATCGGCCACGCCTTCCGGCTGAACCCCGAGATCGGCGCGGCGACCGGCGTCCAGCGGCTGCCCGACGGCCGATGGCTCGCCGCGGCCGAGAAGGTACGGCGGGGCGGCGGTTCGGCGATGGTGGTGCACCCGGCGCGGTGAAGTGCGAGGGAGGCCGGGGCACGGCGGCGTCACCTGTCCGGCGGACATACCTGGCCGGTTCGTGCGCCCGCGGGTAGGAATCCTTTCGACAGAAGGGATTATTGTGCACATATCACGCACCACTCTCACCGCGGCCGCCGGTACCGTCCTTCTCGCCGCAGCGGCCCTGCCCGCGGCCGCAGCGCCGGCCACGCCATCCCGCGCCCTCTCCGCCCACCGGGCAGCCCCGCCGGCCGAGGGCACGGTCGGCGCCGACGCCCTGCTGGACGCCCTCGGCAAAAAATGCCGGCAGATCTCCGACGGCAAGTACCGCACGGACAACGGCGCACGCGCCGACATCCCCGTCTGTGAACGGGACGACGTCGTGTACTGGACCGCCGACCTGGACATAGACTGCGACGGGGTGCGCACCGCGAGGTGCAACAGCGCCACCGACCGCTGGTTCCAGCCGAACACCTCGTTCCGGCAGTCCGACGGGAAGTACCTCAACGCGGAGAAGCTGCCGTTCGTCGTCGTGCCGGTCCCGAGCGACATCTGGGACTACCGGGCCTCCGGCATCCGGGGCGGCACCGTGGCGGCGATGGTGTACCGGGACCGCGTCGTGTACGGCGTCGTCGGCGACACCGGCCCGACCGGGATCATCGGCGAGGCGTCGTACGCGGCGGCCGAGGCGCTGGGCATCGATCCGCACCCGACACACGGCGGCGCGCCCTCGGGCGTCACCTACATCCTGTTCAAGAATGCGCGCGCGACCCCGATCGAGAGCCACGAGGCGGCGGTCCGGCTGGGCGACGAACTGGCCCAGCGGTTCGCCGACAAGCCCTGAGCGGTGCGGCTCCGGGCGGGCCGTGGACGTGCGCTCCACAGCGCCGTCCGGGCCCGCCGACCGGGGGACGTGCGGCCCGGCTGTGAAGTGCGGGCCGCCGGGCCGGGACGTATGCCTTACAGCGCCGTCAGGACCCGCGGGCCGTCGTCCATGATCGCGATCGTGTGCTCGGCGTGCGATGCGCGGCTGCCGTCCGCCGTACGGACCGTCCAGCCGTCGCGCGCCGTGTAGTGGTCGTCGCGGCCACCCGCGATGACCATCGGCTCGATCGCGAGCGCCATGCCGTGCCGCAGCCGCATGCCCCGGCCCGGGCGTCCCTCGTTGGGCACGCCCGGGTCCTCGTGCATGCGCCGGCCCACTCCGTGCCCGCCGAAGCCGTCCGGGATGCCGTACCCGGCCGAACGGCACACCGTGCCGACGGCATGGGCGATGTCCCCGATGCGGTTGCCGACGACGGCCGCCTCGATGCCGGCGGCGAGCGCGTCCTCGGCCGTACGGATCAGGCGGGAGTCGGCCGGCCGGTTGCGGCCGACCGTGAAGGTGACGGCCGCGTCGCCGACCCAGCCCGCACGGACGGCTCCGCAGTCGATGCTGACCAGGTCGCCGTCGCGGAGCCGGTAGTCGCCCGGGATGCCGTGCACGATCGCGTCGTTGACGGACACGCACAGGACGGCGGGGAAGGGGACGGGCGCCCAGTCGGGGTGATAGCCGAGGAACGGGGACCCGGCCCCGGTCTCCGCCAGGACCGCCCGGGCCGCCCTGTCCAGCTCGCCGAGCGCGACGCCCACGGCGGCCGCTTCCCGTGCGGCGGTGAGGGCCTGGGCCACGATGCGGCCGGCTTCGCGCATCGCCTCGATCGACGCGTCTGTCTTGATCTCAACCATGCCAATTACTATACCGGTCGAGCCGTTATTCTTATACCGGCACCACCGGGATTAGAATAACGGCATGGTGCGCACCCCTCTCACCCCCGAAGAGCGCGAACGCGGCGAACGGCTCGGCCGGCTGCTCCGCCAGGCGCGCGGCGACCGCAGCATGGTGGAGGTCGCGGCGGCGGCCGGACTGTCCGCCGAGACCCTGCGCAAGATCGAGACAGGTCGCGCCCCCACCCCCGCGTTCTTCACCGTTGCCGCGCTCGCCGCGACGCTCGGCCTGTCCATGGACGAACTGGTCGTGCGCTGCGCCCTGGTGCCGGCCGCCTGACCCGACGGCCGCCCGGAAGCTCACGAGAGCGGCCGGCGGAGGCGGGGCATCGCGGTTCCCCACCGAAAACGGCACGTAGCAACGGCGTAACACGGTTGCGGTCCAATGCCTGCGGTTCTACCTCCGACTGGTGCAGGGGCGGCGATGACGGTGCATCAACTCCCGGCGGACAACGCGGCGTTCGCGCGGTACCTCGGAGAGCTGGCCGAGCGGGTCGACCGTGCGGGCGGCTGGTGCGCCATCTTCCGGCAGCGTGACCCCGACGGCATGCGGGCCTGTCTGGAGGGCGCCGAGATCCCGCCGTGGGACGTGGTCGAGTCCCTGCTCCACGACCTGGCGACGCTGATGGGCCCGCAGCAGGCCGAGCGGGAGACGAGCCGGGCGCGGGCGCTCCACGCGGCGGCAGCGGCGGCGCACGACCGGCTGCCGGGCGGGCGCGAGGCGCTGGAGGAGCGGCGGGAGCTGATGCGCGGCGAGCAGGCGTACGCGGCGTCCCGCGCGGCGGAACTGCTGCGGAGGCTGGCCGCCGAGCCGGAGGGCACGGCGGAGGCGGAACGCCTGACCCACGAGCTGTCCTGGACCCGCGACGACCACGCCCGCGCGACGTCGCGCATCACGGAACTGACGTCCCGCCTCGCGTCCCTCCCGCGGGAGGACGCCCCACCCGGCTGGTTCGCCCCGCCCGGGCACCGGGGTCACGGCGTGACCGATGCGCCCGACGTGCCCCCGGTCCCCGCCCCCGCCCCGGACCGGGCCTACACGAGCGGCAATCGTGCGGCCGAGGGGACCGACGCGACCAGGGCGTACGCCGGGCCCGGCGCGGACAGTGCCGTCCCTGCCGCCGGGTCCCCGCAGGGCCCCGGCCCCCGTGCGGGGCGGAAGAAGAAGCCACGGCGCGGGGCCCGGTTCGCCGGGGTCGAGGGGGACGGGGGTGGCGCGGTCGCCGTGCCCGTGTTGCCCGTCGCCGACGACGTCCCCCGTGGCGCGCGGTACGGCGGCGCGGCCTCCGCCCCCGAGCCGGAGCCCGAGCCCGAGCCCGTGCCCGAGCCCGACGGTGCCGCCCGGGCCGCGCGCGAGACCGTCGCCGTCCTCGGGCGGCTGCGGGCCGAGGGCCGTACCGGCGAGGCGCACGTCGTGCTCTGCGAGGCCGCCGCCCGGCCCCCGGGCTGGCTGCCCGCGCTCGCCGCCGAGCTCCACCGCGGCGGACTCGACGCCGACTGGGCCACCCTCCTGTGGGAGGTGGCGTCCCAGCCCGCCGGGCACCTCGCCGCGGCCGCCGACGCGCTCTCCGCGGCCGGACGCCCGGACGACGGGCGCCAGTTGCTGCGCCTGGGGGTCACGCGCCCGGCCGAGGAGATCGCCGACGCGGCGATCGCGCTGGCGGACGAGGGCCACGGCGCCCGCGCCCGCGCGCTGCTCGCCGCGTACGCGCACGTACGCCCCGCCGAGGACGCCGCCAGGGTCGCCGCCCGTGACCCGGCCCGCCTCGTCCCGGCCCTGCTCGACGCCGTACGCGGCGCCCTCCCGGACCGCGAGCGCGACCTCGTCCACGCGCTGCGCGTGGCCGGGTACCTCGGTGCCTGACCGGGACGAAATAGTTCCGAAATCGACCGCCCGGGTGCGAAACATGATCGACTCCGCGGGTTGACGACGATGGTCTTGCCCCGCTGTGTGACGTGGCTTACGTTCTCCATCTGCGTATTGCGTCTACGTGCGTAGAGGCTCTCTGGCGTCCCGTCGAAGGAGCAGCTCATGGCCCATGTCGTACGCGCCGCCCTCGTCCAGGCCACCTGGACCGGCGACACCGAATCGATGATCGCCAAGCATGAGGAACACGCCCGCGAGGCCGCCAGGCAGGGCGCCCAGGTCATCGGATTCCAAGAGGTCTTCAACGCTCCGTACTTCTGCCAGGTGCAGGAGCCCGAGCACTACCGCTGGGCCGAGCCCGTCCCGGACGGTCCCACCGTCCGCAGGATGCAGGACCTCGCCCGCGAGACCGGCATGGTGATCGTCGTCCCGGTCTTCGAGAGCGAGGGCGCGGGCTTCTACTACAACACCGCCGCGGTCATCGACTCCGACGGCAGCTACCTCGGCAAGTACCGCAAGCACCACATCCCCCAGGTCAAGGGCTTCTGGGAGAAGTACTACTTCAGGCCGGGCAATGCGGGCTGGCCGGTGTTCGACACCGCCGTCGGCAGAGTCGGCGTCTACATCTGCTACGACCGCCACTTCCCGGAGGGCTGGCGCCAACTCGGCCTTGCGGGTGCCCAGTTGGTCTACAACCCGTCCGCCACCCACCGCGGCCTGTCCTCCCACCTCTGGCAGCTGGAGCAGCCGGCCGCCGCCGTCGCCAACGAGTACTTCGTCGCCGCCATCAACCGCGTCGGCATCGAGGAGTACGGCGACAACGACTTCTACGGCACCAGCTACTTCGTCGACCCGCGCGGCCAGTTCGTCGGCGACCTCGCCAGCGACAAGGAGGAGGAACTGGTCGTACGCGACCTCGACTTCGACCTGATCGAGGCCGTACGGCAGCAGTGGGCGTTCTACCGTGACCGCCGCCCCGACGCGTACGAAGGGCTTGTTCAGCCGTGACCGATCTGTACGGGCGCCACAAGGCCGTCCTCCCCGACTGGCTCGCCCTCTACTACGACCGCCCCATCGAGATCACCCACGGTGAGGGCCGCCACGTCTGGGACGCGGACGGCAACCGCTACCTGGACTTCTTCGGCGGCATCCTCACCACCATGACCGCCCACGCCCTGCCCGAGGTCACCAAGGCGGTGAGCGAGCAGGCCGCGCGGATCATCCACTCCTCCACCCTCTACCTCAACCGCCCGATGGTGGAGCTCGCCGAGCGCATCGCCGCCCTCTCCGGCATCCCCGACGCGCGCGTCTTCTTCACCACCTCCGGCACCGAGGCCAACGACACCGCCCTGCTGCTCGCCACCGCCCACCGCCGCTCCAACCAGATCCTGGCGATGCGCAACAGCTACCACGGCCGGTCCTTCTCGGCGGTCTCCATCACGGGCAACCAGGCCTGGTCGCCGACGAGCCTGTCCCCGCTCCAGACGCTGTACGTGCACGGCGGGGTCCGCACCCGCGGGCCCTACGCCGGGCTGTCCGACGCGCAGTTCATCCGGGAGTGCGTGGCCGATCTGGAGGACCTGCTCGGCCACACCCGCGACGTCGCCGCGCTGATCGCCGAACCGGTGCAGGGCGTCGGCGGATTCACCTCCCCGCCCGACGGGCTGTACGCCGCCTTCCGCGAGGTGCTCGACCGGCAGGGCATCCTGTGGATCTCCGACGAGGTGCAGACCGGCTGGGGCCGCACCGGCGAGCACTTCTGGGGCTGGCAGGCGCACGCCCAGAACGGCCCGCCGGACATCCTCACGTTCGCCAAGGGCATCGGCAACGGCATGTCGATCGGTGGCGTCGTGGCCCGCGCGGAGGTCATGAACTGCCTCGACGCCAACTCCATCTCCACCTTCGGCGGTTCACCCGTGACCATGGCCGCGGGCCTCGCCAACCTGAACCACCTGCTGGAGCACGACCTCCAAGGCAACGCCCGGCGCGTCGGCGGGCTGCTCATCGAGCGGCTGCGCGCGATCGGCGCGGGTGTCCCCGCCGTACGGGAGGTACGCGGACGCGGCCTGATGATCGGCATCGAGCTCGTGAAGCCGGGCACCGACGAGGCCGACCCCAAGGCCGCCGGCAAGGTCCTGGAGGCCGCCCGCGAGAGCGGCCTGCTGATCGGCAAGGGCGGCGGTCACAACACCAGCGTCCTGCGCATCGCCCCGCCGCTCTCGCTCACCGTCGCCGAGGCCGAGGAGGGCGCGTCCCTCCTCGCACAGGCCCTGCGCGCCGTCTAGTCCGGATACGAGGAGACCATGAGCACCCGCACCCTGATCCGCGGCGGTCTCGTCATCACCGCCGCCGACGAGATGCACGCCGACGTCCTGATCGACGACGGCCGGATCGCCGCACTGGCTGCCCACGGCACCACCGCCGCCGAGTCCTGGACGGCGGACCGCACGATCGACGCCACGGGCAAGTACGTCATCCCGGGCGGCGTCGACGCGCACACCCACATGGAGCTGCCGTTCGGCGGCACGTTCGCCTCGGACACCTTCGAGACCGGCACCCGCGCGGCGGCCTGGGGCGGCACCACCACCATCGTCGACTTCGCCGTACAGACCGTGGGGCGCTCCCTGCGCGAGGGCCTGGACGCCTGGTACGCCAAGGCCGACGGCAACTGCGCCGTGGACTACTCCTTCCACATGATCCTCTCCGACGTCGACGAGTCCTCGCTCAAGGAGATGGACCTGCTGGTCGAGGAGGGTGTCACCTCCTTCAAGCTCTTCATGGCCTACCCCGGCGTCTTCTACAGCGACGACGGACAGATCCTGCGCGCGATGCAGCGCTCGTCGTCCAACGGCGGCCTGATCATGATGCACGCGGAGAACGGCATCGCCATCGACGTCCTCGTCGAGCAGGCGCTCGCCCGCGGCGAGACCGACCCCCGGTACCACGGCGAGGTGCGCAGGGTCCTGCTGGAGGCCGAGGCCACCCATCGCGCCATCCAGCTCGCCCGGGTCGCCGGAGCGCCCCTGTACGTCGTGCACGTGTCGGCCGAGGAGGCCGTCGCCGAGCTCGCCGCGGCCCGCGACAAGGGCCTGAACGTCTTCGGCGAGACGTGCCCGCAGTACCTGTTCCTGTCCACCGACAACCTCGCCGAGCCGGACTTCGAGGGCGCCAAGTACGTCTGCTCCACGCCGCTGCGGCCCAAGGAGCACCAGGCCGCGCTCTGGCGCGGTCTGCGCACCAACGACCTCCAGGTCGTCTCCACGGACCACTGCCCCTTCTGTTTCCGCGGCCAGAAGGAACTGGGCCGCGGCGACTTCTCCAAGATCCCCAACGGGCTGCCGGGCGTGGAGAACCGCATGGACCTCCTCCACCAGGCCGTCGCCGACGGGCACATCAGCCGCCGCCGCTGGATCGAGATCGCCTGCGCCACCCCGGCCAGGATGTTCGGCCTCTACCCCAAGAAGGGCACCATCGCCCCCGGCGCCGACGCGGACGTCGTGATCTACGACCCGCACGCCGAACAGACCCTGTCGGCCGAGACCCACCACATGAACGTCGACTACTCGGCGTACGAGGGCCGGACCGTCACCGGGCAGGTGGAGACCGTCCTGTCGCGCGGCGCCGTGGTCATCGACCGGCGGGAGTTCACGGGACGCGCCGGCCACGGCGTGTACACACCCCGATCCACCTGCCAGTACCTGAACTAGGAGGTCCGTCGTGGACTTCGGACTCGTCCTGCAGACCGACCCGCCCGCGTCCGCGGTCGTCGGACTGATGCGGCGCGCGGAACGCAACGGCTTCCGCTACGGCTGGACCTTCGACTCCGCGGTGCTGTGGCAGGAGCCGTTCGTCATCTACAGCCGCATCCTCGAGCACACACAGAAGCTGACCGTGGGCCCCATGGTCACCAACCCGGGCACCCGGACCTGGGAGGTCACCGCCTCCACCTTCGCCACGCTGAACGACATGTACGGCAACCGCACCGTGTGCGGTATCGGCCGCGGCGACTCGGCGATGCGCGTGGCGGGCCGCAAGCCCAACACGCTGGCCCGGCTCGGCGAGGCCATCGGCGTCATCCGCGATCTGGCCGAGGGCCGGGAGGCGGTCGTCGACGGGCAGCCGATCCGCCTGCCCTGGGTGAAGGAGGGCAGACTGCCCGTGTGGATGGCCGCGTACGGGCCCAAGGCGCTGGCACTCGCCGGGCAGAAGGCGGACGGCTTCATCCTCCAGCTCGCCGATCTCTACCTCACCGAGTGGATGGTCAGGGCCGTGCGCGCCGCTGCCGCCGACGCCGGACGCGATCCGTCGTCCGTGACCATCTGCGTCGCGGCCCCCGCGTACGTCGGCGACGACCTCGCGCACGCCCGCGACCAGTGCCGCTGGTTCGGCGGCATGGTCGGCAACCATGTCGCCGACCTCGTCTCCCGCTACGGCGAGCACTCCGACATGGTCCCCGAGGCGCTCACCGCGTACATCAAGGAGCGGCACGGCTACGACTACAGCCACCACGGCCGCGCCGGGAACCCGTCCACCGACTTCGTGCCCGACGAGATCGTGGACCGGTTCTGCCTCCTCGGCCCCGCCGAGGCGCACATCGACAAGCTCAAGGCCCTGCGAGACCTGGGCGTGGACCAGTTCGCCGTCTACGCCATGCACGACGCGAAGGAAGCGACGATCGACGCGTACGGCGCGCAGATCATCCCCGCTCTCACCAGATGACCCATCTGCTGAAAGGCCGCCCAGCATGACCGCGACCGTCCCGCCCGTGCCCTCAGAAGGACCCATATCCGACCCGGCGGGACGCGTCGAACTCCCGCCGGGCGCCCTCCCCGCCGACGGCCGCTTCGTCAACGACGACCTGCTGCCCGTGCCCGTCGCCCGCCGCCGGTGGACCACCTACAACTTCGCGGCCCTGTGGGTCGGCATGGCCCACAACATCCCCTCCTGGCTGCTTGCCTCCGGCCTCGTCGCACTCGGCATGGACTGGAAGCAGGCCGTCTTCACCATCGCGCTCGCCAACGTCATCGTGCTGGCGCCGATGCTGCTCACCGGGCACGCCGGGCCCAAGTACGGCATCCCCTTCCCGGTGCTCGCCCGCGCATCCTTCGGGCTGCGCGGCGCCAACCTGCCCGCGATGATCCGGGCCGCCGTCGCCTGCGCCTGGTTCGGGATCCAGACCTGGATCGGCGGCCAGGGCATCTTCGTCCTGCTGGGCAAGCTGTTCGGCGGCTGGGCGGATGCGGCGAAGGTCGGCGGGCAGCCGTGGACGCTGTGGGTGTGCTTCGTTCTCTTCTGGGCGCTCGAACTGGCCATCATCTACCGGGGGATGGAGGCGCTGCGCCGCTTCGAGAACTGGGCCGCGCCGTTCGTCATCGTCGGCGCCCTGGTGCTGCTGGCGTGGATCGCCGCCAAGGCCGGCGGCCTCGGGCCGCTGCTCGACCAGCCGTCGAGACTCGGCTGGGGAGCGGACTTCTGGCCGGTGTTCTTCCCGTCCCTGATGGGCATGATCGCCTTCTGGTCGACGCTGAGCCTGAACATCCCCGACTTCACGCGCTTCGGCGCGGGCCAGCGTGCCCAGATCTGGGGGCAGACGCTCGGGCTGCCGACCACGATGACACTGTTCGCCCTGCTGTCCGTCTTCGTCACCTCCGGCTCGCAGGCCGTGTACGGGGCGGCGGTGTGGGACCCGGTCGCGCTCGCGGCCAAGACCGACAACGTCTTCGGACTGCTCTTCGCCCTGGTGACCGTGCTCGTCGCGACGATCTCGGTGAACATCGCGGCGAATGTCGTCTCACCGGCGTACGACCTGGCGAACCTGGCGCCGCGGTTCGTCAACTTCCGTACGGGTGCGCTGATCACGGGTGTCGTCGGTGTACTGATCATGCCGTGGAAGCTGACCGAGACGCCGGAGCTGTACATCTTCACCTGGCTCGGTCTGGTCGGCGGACTGCTCGGCACGGTCGCCGGCATCCTCATCGCGGACTACTGGCTGGTGCGGCGCACCGTCCTCGACCTCCCCGCGCTCTACACGCCCGGCGGGCGCTACTGGTACACGTCCGGCTGGAACCTGCGGGCGGTGGCCGCGTTCGCGGTCGGCGGCGTGCTCGCGGTCGGCGGCTCGCACTCGGCGCCGGGCAAGGGCCCCTTCCCCTCGGACGGGCTGATCCCGTTCCTCCGTCCGCTCGCGGACTACGGCTGGGCGGTGGGCCTGTTGGCGTCGCTGCTGCTGTACACGGCGCTGACGGGCGTCAGCGGCCGGCGAATAGCGCAGTGAGGGCGGCGGCCAGGTGGTCACGTCAGCCGGCGAGGATCGCGGCGCGGGGCTTGACGGGGCCGCTCTTTGGAGCCCCTGGAGCGCCGCCGGCGATTGAGGCGCTGGGGGTCCCCCACGCCCGCAGGGCGTAGGGGGGGTACCTCCCATGGCCGCCAGGCCGTAGGGGGAGGGTCCGGGGGCGGAGTCCCCGGTTACGGGAAGGGGCGGGGTGGGGAAACGGGCCCGCGCAGCCGGGCCCCGCGCACGACGGATCTCCCTTGTTGCGGCCGCGGGCGGTGCGACCGCAACAGGGGCCGCCGACAGGCCCTCAGCGGCGGGAGCGCTGGGCCGCGACCATCTGCCGCAGGGTCTTCTCGCCCATCCCGCCCCGCTGGATCCGTTCGGCGAAGCCCGGGAACTGTCCGGCGATCGCGCCCAGCAGCCTCAGCTCCAGCGGAGCGACGTTGATCTCGGCCACATCGCGCTCCACCGCCCGCATCACCCCGGCCACCACCTGCCGCGGCGACACCGTCCGTATGCCCGCCGGGGGCTTCGCGCCCGTCGCGGCGAACATGCCCGCGTCCCGGACGAAGCCGGGCTGGACGACGGAGACCCCGACGCCCGTGCCGTGCAGGTCCTGGCGCAGCGCGAGCGCGAAACCGCGCAGCCCGAACTTGGTGCCGCTGTACAGCGACGCCGACTTCGTGGCCGCCTTGCCCGAGAGGGAGCCGACGAACGCCAGATGGCCCCGGCCCGCCGCGACCATGGTCGGGGCGAGCAGGCGGGCGAGCATGGCCGGCGCGTGCAGGTTCACCGCGAAGGCGCGCTCGACCTGCTCGGGGGTGTAGTCGAGCAGGTCGCCGCTGGAGGGCAGGGCCGCGTTGGCGATCAGGAGGTCCGCGCCCGAGGCTTCCTCGGCGAGGCGGCGCACGTCGTCCGGTTGGGCCAGATCGGCGACGATCGCGCGGGCGCCGTGGCGCTCGGCGAGCGGGTCAAGAGCCTCGGCCCGCCTGCCGCTCACCGTCAACTTCGCGCCCCGAGCGGCGAGTTCGGCGGCCAGCGCGCCGCCGATACCGCCGGTCGCCCCGGTGAGCAGAACGCTTGCTCCGCTGATCCGCATCTGGTTACCCTCCAGTTCTGTTCGTTCGAACGAACAATAAGGAGGCGGGGCAAGCGTGTCCACAGACCTGTTCGGCGGACTGGCCGCATGCGCAAGGGCGTTGGCGGCGGGCGAGACCACGTCCGAGGCACTCGTCACGGGCGCGCTCGCCCGTATCGAGGCCACGCAGGGCACCGTCAACGCCTTCCGCACCGTGCGCGGCGAGGCCGCGGTCGAGGAGGCGCGCGCCGCCGACCGCAGGCTCGCGGCGGGCGAGAGGCTGCCCTTGCTGGGGGTGCCGGTCGCGGTCAAGGACGACACCGACGTGGCGGGGGTGCCCACCTACTTCGGCTGCGCGGGTGACATCCCGCCCGCCGCCGAGGACGGTGAGGCGGTGCGCCGGCTGCGGGCCGCGGGCGCCGTGGTCGTCGGCAAGACCAACACGTGCGAGCTGGGCCAGTGGCCGTTCACCGAGGGCCCCGCCTTCGGCGCCGCCCGCAACCCCTGGTCCCCCGGCCACACGCCCGGCGGCTCCTCGGGCGGCTCGGCGGCGGCCGTGGCGGCGGGGCTGGTGCCCGCGGCGCTCGGATCCGACGGTGCGGGGTCCATCCGCATCCCGGCGGCCTGGACCCACCTCGTGGGCATCAAACCGCAGCGGGGCCGCGTCTCCGTCCACCCGTACGACGACTGCTTCCAGGGTCTGACGGTCAACGGCCCCCTCGCCAGGACCGTCGCCGACGCCGCCCTGCTGCTCGACGCGGCGTCAGGCGCCCACCCGAGGGAGCGTCACCGGCCGGCCGCGATCGACGCGACGGCGGCGGCCCGCCGTGAACCGGGACGGCTGCGCATCGCCCTCGCGCTGCGACCGCCGCTCACCCTCACCGGCACCCGCCCGCATCCCGAGGTGCGCCGCGCGGTCACCGCGCTCGCCGAGACCCTGGCCCGCCTCGGCCACCACGTCGAGGAGGCCCGACCCCGTTACGGCCTCATCGGGCTTGCCTTCCTGCCCCGCGCGGCGGCCGGCATCGCCGAGTACGCCGACCGCCACCCCGACCCCGCCCTGCTCGACCCCCGCACCCGGTCCGCGACCCGCTCCGGACACCGCCTCGGCCGCCTCGTGCCCGCGGCACGCGCCCGCGAGGCCGCCCAGCACCGCAGGATCGGGGCCTTCTTCGACGACGTCGACGTGCTGCTCACCCCCACCACGGCCGCGCCGCCGCCGCGCATCGGGGCCTTCGACGGACTGTCCGCGCGGCGCACGGACATCGGCATCGCCGCGGCCTGCCCGTACGCCTGGCCCTGGAACGTGCTCGGCTGGCCCGGGGTGAACGTGCCCGCCGGTCTCACCTCCGCCGGACTGCCCGTCGGTGCCCAACTCCTCGGCCCGGCAGGCAGCGAGGAACGGCTGATCTCGCTCGCCGCCCAACTGGAGGCCGACCTGCGGTGGTACGAGAGACGTCCTCCGTCCCCGCACGACCCGGCGGCCGTCGTCGGTACCCCCTGACCAGCGCAGGTGCGCCGATGGGACAATGACGCCCATGCCCACCGCCGCCCGCTCCGCCGCCACGCGGCAGCGCATCATCGAGGCCGTCCTGCACATCATCGGCAGGGACGGGGTCGCGGCGGTCACCAACCGGCGAATAGCCAAAGAGGCCGGGGTCTCGCTCGGCTCGGTGACATACCACTTCGCGACCCAGCACGACCTGTTGCGGGAGAGCCTGCTGCACTTCGTCCGCGACGAGACCCGGCGCTTCACCGCGCTCGCCGACCAGTGCCGGAGCGAGGGCATCGACATCGCGGGCGCGGCGGCACTCGCCGGCCGGGTGGCCGGCGGCATCGGCTTCGACAGCGAGCACATCGCCACGTTCGAGCTGTACGTCGAGGCCGGGCGCGACGAGCGGCTGCGGGAGGCGGCGGCCGAGGCGTTCGCCGCGTACGACCGGCTCGCCGTCCAGATCCTGACCGGTCTCGGCGTCCCCGACGCCGAGCGGTATGCGGCGACGACGGTCGCCCTGGTGATGGGCCTGCAACTGCGCAGACTGGCCACCGGTGGGCCCGCCGAGGACCTGGTCGACGCGCTGCTGCTGCTCGCGCGGGGCGCGGTCGCACCCGGGCACGGCAACGGTGTGCCCGTACGGCCCGGGGTGCCCGTACCGCCCGCCGGGCGGTGATGTCCGGCTGATGCGGGCCGGACCCCACAAAATTACCCTGAAAGGGTGCATATCGCTCGCCGATGCGCCGCGTCGGCCCTGGCCCTGGGGCTGGCGCTCGGTCTCCTGCCCGGCCACGCCGCCGCGGCCGACGCGCCCCGGCTCGCCGCCACCGTGCGGGACGTGACGGGGGAGAAGCTCGGAGCGAGCCACACGCCCGGCTGCCCGGTGCCGCCGGAGCGGCTGCGGCTGATCACCATGAACCACTGGGGCTTCGACGGACGCGTCCACCGCGGCGAACTGATCGTCCATCAGGACGCCGTCCGCCCCGTGCTGCGCGTCTTCCGGAAGATCTTCGAGGAACGCTTCCCGATCCGGCGCATGCGGGTCATGGCCGAGTACGACGGGAGCGACGCGCGCGCCATGGCGGACGACAACACCTCCGCCTTCAACTGCCGCCGGGTGACGGGCGACGCCGGCCACCTGTCCCGCCACTCCTACGGCGACGCCGTCGACATCAACCCCCTGGAGAACCCGTACGTGGACCGCGCGGGCGCCGTCCACCCGCCGGCCGCCCGGCGCCACCTGGAGCGGAACCCGGCCACCGAGGGGCTGATCGTGCCGGGCGACCCGGTCGCCCGGGCCATGGAGAGCGCGGGGTGGGAGTGGGGAGGCCACTGGTCGCCGCCCGACTACCAGCACTTCTCCGCCGACGGCACCTGAGCTGCGCCGCCGACCGCCTGCCGCCGGCCGCCGGCCGGAGCGAACCGGGGAGAAACGCGGGGTTACGGGTCGGTGCACCGGGCGCCTCCCGCGATGTCAGCGGGACGTGATTGGCTGGAGGCATGATCGATGACTTCCTGACCGGTGATCTCTCCGACGTCGAGGAGGCGCTGCGCAAGGCGGCCGCCGCCGAGATCATGCCGCGCTATCGGCAGCTCGCCGAGCACGAGATCGTCGAGAAGAACGGCCCGCACGACCTCGTCACCGCCGCCGACCGGCTCGCCGAGGCCCATCTGACCGCCTCGCTGACCGCCCTGCTGCCGGGCTCCGTGGTCGTCGGCGAGGAGGCCGTGCACGCGGACCCCGCGGTCTACGAGGCCCTGCACGGCGACGCCCCGGTGTGGATCGTCGACCCCGTCGACGGCACGCGCCAGTTCGTCCACGGCGACCCCGGCTTCTGCACCCTGGTCGCGCTCGCGCACCGCGGCGAGGTCCTCGCCTCCTGGACGTACGCGCCCGTTCCCGACGAGCTCGCGGTCGCCGTGCGCGGCGGGGGTGCCCGGCTGGGCGGCGAGGTGCTGCGCTCCGGCTCGCCCGCCCCCGGCGCCGTACTCGACGTGGCCATGTCCCACCCGGACTACACGACCCCCGAGCAGAAGCGGGCGCTGCTCGGCCTCGCGGTGCCCGCGGTGCAGGCGCGTCCGTGCGGGTCGGCGGGTCTCGAGTACCTGGACGTGGCCAGGGGAGCGCTGGACGCCGTCGCCTTCTCGTGGGAGTACGCCTGGGACCACGCGGCCGGACTGCTGCTGGTCACGGAGGCGGGCGGCGCGCATCTCACCGTGTCCGGCGAGCCGTTCCGCATCACGGGCGGCAACGCGCTGCCCTTCACGGCCGCCCGCGACGAGGCGACCGCGCGGCGCATACGGGAGCTGCTGACCTGACCCTCGGGCCCCATCAGGTCAGCCGTGACCTGATCTCCCGCACCAGCTCGTCCGCGGACTCGACCGCCGCCGCGTCCAGACCGGCGAGCGCCGCCGACACGCGCGCGGTGAAGTCACCCGGCACGCCCGGGAGCGCGGCGGCGGCTGCCAGCGCGCCCTTCTCGTTCAGGCACCACACCCGGTGGTACGCGTGCAGCGACTGCACCAGCACGCCGAAGGCCCGGGACAGGCACAGCGAGACGTGCAGCGTGTCCCCCGACCCCGCCGACTTGCGCGCCGCCGCGACCGAGAACTCCGCCTCCCACGCGGCCTCGACCAGCGCCGCGCGCAACGGCTCCGGGTACGTCGCGGTCCGGGCCCGAAGCTCGGTCAACTCGCCCGACGGGTCGGACAGTACGCGGCACAGCGCCACCTCGCCGGCGTAGGCCGGCGACCAGAAGCCCAGCGGATGCCCCGGCTGCACACCCGTCTCGTAGCGGCCGGTGCTGCAGTCCGCCCACACCCGCCGCACCCGGTCCAGGTCCCGCAGGATCCAGTCCACCTGCACCCCGTCCACCGTGAGCCAGGCACCGCCGTCGACCCACGGCCCCCAGCCGCCGGGCCCGGCCGCCTCCACCGGCCGACCGGTCAGCTCGGACGCGAGCCGCGCGAGGGCCGCGACATCGGGCTCGCCGCGGTAGTACACGCCCAGGTCCCAGTCGGAGTCCGGCCGGTGGGCGCCGCGTGCCCGGCTGCCGCCGAGCGTCACCGCGCGGATTCCCGCAACCGCTGTGAGCCGCCGGGACATCGTCTCGATCAAGGTCTCCATCGCGGGGGAACGGTACCGCCGCCCCCGCTGTCCGTGCCCCGGAATATCCTGGGTGCTCTTGGCGTCGGCTGACAAAGGAGTCCGAAGGTGCCGTCGATGCTCGATGCCGTCGTCGTGGGGGCGGGACCCAACGGACTGACAGCCGCGGTCGAACTGGCCCGCCGCGGCCTGTCCGTCACCGTGTTCGAGGCCCTGGACAGCGTGGGCGGCGGTGCGCGCACCGAGGAGCTCACCCTCCCCGGCTTCCGCCACGACCCCTGTTCCGCCGTGCATCCGCTCGGCGTGGGATCGCCCGCGTTCGCCCGCATGCCGCTCGCCCGGCACGGCCTGGAGTGGCTGCACCCCGAGCTGCCCCTCGCGCACCCCTTCCCCGACGGCACGGCCGCGATCCTCAGCCGCTCGGTCGGCGAGAGCGCCATGGCCCTCGGCGCCGCCGACGCGGGCGCCTACCGCCGCCTGGTCACCCCGTACCTGGGACATTGGGACGCCCTCGCGGCCGACTTCCTGCGCACCCCCTGGGACGGGCTGCCCCGCCACCCGTACCGCTTCGCCCGCTTCGGGCTCGACGCGATCCGGCCCGCGTCCTGGCTGGCCCGCCGCTTCGAGGGCGAGAAGGGCCGGGCGCTGCTCGCCGGGCTCGCGGCGCACGCGATCGCGCCCACGAGCGGCATCGCCACGGGCGGTATCGCCCTGATGTTCGCGCTCGCCGCCCACGAGGTCGGCTGGCCCGTGCCCCGCGGCGGCTCCCAGGCCATCTCCGACGCCCTCGCCTCCTACCTGCGCGAGCTCGGCGGCACCATCCACACCGGCATCGAGGTCAGGCGCCTGGACGAGCTGCCGCCCGCCCGCGCGTACGTCTTCGACACCTCGCCGACCGCGCTGGCCAGGATCGCCGGACTCGGCCACGCCTACTGGCGCTACCGGTACGGCGCCTCCGCGTTCAAGATCGACTATGCGCTCTCGGGCCCGGTGCCGTGGACCGCGAAGGAGGCCCGCGCGGCCGGGACCGTGCACATCGGCCCGACCGCGGGCGAGATCGACGAGGCCCTGCGGCGGGCCGTCGAGGGACGCGACCCCCAGGTCCCGTTCCTGATCACCGCGCAGCCGAGCCTCATCGACCCCAGCCGTGCCCCCGCCGGCCGGCACGTCCTGTGGGCGTACGGCCATGTGCCGGCCGGCTGGGAGGGCGACGCGACGGAGGTCGTCGAGCGGCAGTTGGAGCGGTTCGCGCCCGGCTTCCGCGACCTGGTCCTCGCCCGGGCCGTCGCCGGCCCGCCCCAACTCGCCGCGCGCAACGCGAACTACGTGGGCGGTGACATCGCCTGCGGCGCGTTCGCCGGGCTCCAGACCGTGCTCCGCCCCAAGCTGGCCCGCGTCCCCTACGCCACCGCGCACCCCGCCGTGTTCCTGTGCTCGTCGGCGACCCCGCCGGGCCCCGGGGTGCACGGCATGTCCGGTCATCACGCGGCGAAGGCCGTCTGGCGGCGGCTGCGGCAGGGCTGACGCGGCCTGCCGCGGCTGTGCCGGACGGGTTCCGGGACATCATGAGCGCATGACCCAGCACGCCACGGACATCACGCTCGTACGCGGTGACATCACCGAGCAGCACGCCGACGCCATCGTCAACGCCGCCAACTCCTCGCTCCTCGGCGGAGGCGGCGTCGACGGCGCCATCCACCGCAAGGGCGGTCCCGAGATCCTGGCCGAGTGCCGGGCCCTGCGCGCCTCCCGCTACGGCAAGGGCCTGCCCACCGGCGCGGCCGTCGCGACCACGGCCGGCCGGCTCGACGCCGCCCATGTCATCCACACCGTCGGGCCGGTCTGGTCCCGTGCGGAGGACCGGTCGGACCTGCTCGCCTCCTGCTACCGCGAATCGCTGCGCCTGGCAGGCGAGTTGGGGGCGCGGACCGTGGCCTTCCCCGCCATCTCCACCGGCGTCTACGGCTGGCCCATGGACGACGGCGCCCGCATCGCGGTCCGCACGGTCCGCGAGGCGGCCAGGCCGCCGGTCGCCGAAGTGCGCTTCGTGCTCTTCGACGAGGACGCGTACGCGCACTTCCAGGCGGCGCTGGCGTCAGAGGGCTGACACCACGGACCACCGGCCCGGTCCCGGCGACTCGGTCACGCCGGGCACCGGCGCCTGGCGACTTGGCCGCTGCGGTCCGGGCGACCCGGCCCCAGCGGCACGGCCCGGGCGACCCGGTTCCGGCGGACACCCCCCGGCGGACCGGGTGACCCGGCCTGGCGGACCCGGCTGCCTCGCCCCGGTGAAGTGGCGGGGCGGCCCGGCCCTGGTGCCCCGGCCCGCTGGACCTGGACCCGGCGGTGCGGCGGCCCTCGCCCCGCCGCACCGGCCTCGCCCCCCGCAGCCCCGTCACGGTGTCACGAGCACGGCCACGCCCGTGATACGGCCCGCCGCGAGGTCCGACAGGGCGCGGTCCGCCTGGCGCATGGGGTAGCGCGTGACCCGCACCGAGGGGCGCAGCCGTGCCGCTTCGGCGAGGAAGGCGCGGCCGTCCTCCCGGGTGTTGGCGGTGACGCTGCGCACGGTGCGTTCCTGGAACAGGTGTCTCGCGTAGTCCAGCGGAGGCACGGCGCTCAGATGGATACCGGCGACGGCGAGCGTGCCGCCGCGATCCAGCGCCGCCAGCGCCACCGGCACCAGGGTCCCGGCCGGGGCGAACAGGATCGCGGAGTCGAGCGGCTCCGGGGGTTCACCGGCTCCCGCGGAGACCGCGCCGAGCTCCCGCGCCAGGCGCTGCGCCTCCGGCGAGCGGGTGACCACGTGGACGGCGGCGCCTTGGGCGACGGCGAGTTGGGCGGTGAGGTGCGCGGAGGCCCCGAAACCGTAGATGCCGAGCCGGCCGCCGGGCGGCAGCTCCGCCCGGCGCAGGGCCCGGTAGCCGATGATGCCCGCGCACAGCAGCGGCGCGGCCTCCTCGTCGCTCCAGCCTTCCGGCAGGCGGTAGGTGAACGAGGCGTCCACCACGATGTGGTCGGCGAACCCGCCGTGGATGTCCCAGCCGGTGTAGCGGGACCGCGGGCAGAGGTTCTCCCGCCCTGCCCGGCAGTAGCGGCAGCGTCCGCACGTTCCCGCCAGCCAGGCCGCTCCCACCCGGTCGCCCGTCGGCACACCGCTCACGCCCGGCCCGGCGGCGACGACCTCGCCGACAACCTCGTGGCCCGGTGTGCGGCCCGGCACGCGGGGCGGCAGGTCGCCCTCCGCCAGGTGCAGGTCGGTCCGGCACACCCCGCAGGCCCGTACCCGCAGCAGGAGTTCGCCCGGCCCGGGCTCCGGTGTCGGGCGTTCCACTGGCCGCAGCGGGGCGGTCGCGATCGGCCCCGGGCGCTCGACCACCCAGGCCGACGTCGCTTCCGGCACCGGGGGCGCCATCGTCGTCCTGCCCCTACCGCTGCGTCACCGGGTCCGGGTCCGGCCCGGGCGCTTCCACTCCCTCACATGCTCCAGCGCAGTACCGCCCCGAGTCCGCCCGCCGGTCCCTGCATGCCCTCGGGGACCACCAGGACCTCGCCGCCCGACGCCGCGGCGGACCGCAGCAGCGCGTCGTCCGCGCGCGCCCGTTCGGGCTTGGCCACACCCATCGCCTGCGCCTGGCCGCGCTGTACGGCGACCTGGTCCACACCGGGGCCGATCCACACCTCGCGTCCCGCGTCGGACGCGTCCGGCGTGAGCAGCAGGGTGGCGACCTGGTGCTTGCGCACCGCGTCGACGACAGCGGGCATGCCTTCGGCTGCCTCTCCGGGTCCGGTGTCGACGGCGGCGGCCTCGCGGTGCTCGCCGGGCCGGCCGCGGCCGACACGGAAGCGTTCGAGTGCCCTCTGGAGCCGGTCGTGGGCGAACTTCTCGCACGCCTCCGCGATCTGCCGGTCGAGCACGTCCGTGGACGCGCCCGGCGACCTGCTGCCGTTCTCGGCCTCGACGGTGACGGCCTGGACGCGCTCCGGGAGCCGGTTGAACACGGCCCGGCGCTCGCGGGGATCGCCGGTCAGGACGATCAGCTCGGCTTCCGTCTCGGGCAGCTGCCGGGCGAGCTCGCGCGCGATGATGTCGGCGGTCTCGTTCCAGCTGTTCTCGACCTTGTTCCGGTAGTGCCACTCGTACCGGTCGGCGGGAATGCTCCGGTGCCCGCGGCCCTGCCACTCCTTGCCGTTCGCCTGGCCCAGGGGTTCGCGGTGGTGCGCGTCCCGCAGCTCGAGATTGGCTCCCGCGCGGTCGATGTACGCCACCAGGCATGCGGGCCGGTCGCCCCGCAGGTCGGCCAGCGGCGCGACGTGGGGCAGGATCGACCACGTCGAGGGGATGCCGGCCGGAGGCACCGCGAGCGGGGTGTCGAGCACGACCTCGGCACCCGCGGCGAACAGCGCCCGCCCGGGCGGCGCGCCGGAAACAGGTTCCTGGGCGAGCCGGTCCATGACCGCCCTGACGGTGTACGCGTCGGCACCCGCCTCGATGAGCTGGGCCGCGACGGCGCGCTCGCGGAGCTGCTGCACCTTCTGTGCGTCCTCGGTCGCACGCGTGGTCTCGATGTAGACGGAAGCCCATGGGCCTGGACGGGCGAAGAGCGGTTTGAGGAAGCCGAGTTCCATGATTACCCCCAGGCAATCGTGGATGGTGAATACCACCAGATTATGCCGATATGCGCCTCTTGAGCGCGTGGCGACCAATAGCCGACGACGCCGTGAGTGCCCCCGTCCGGCCCGCCGAAACCGGCGCGAGGGGTACGGTGACCGCCCGCGTCCGCCCGAGTGCCACTCGTGGCCGACGGGGGACCCCGGACTCCCCCCGACTCCGCAGCCCTGCGCCGTGGCGGGCGCAGGCTGACTGGATTCCGCCCCCGGGCTGGTACCACCCCTTCCGGGCGGTGTGCCCCGGTGCCACTCGTGGCCGACAGGGGGACCCGGACTTCGCCCCGGACCTCGCAGTCCTGCGCCGCGGTGGGCGCAGGCTGCCGGTGCTCCGCCCCGGGCCCGGCACTCAATCGGCCGGGGCGGGGCATCGGCCCAGTCCAGGCAGTCGAGCGTTGATGTCGGATTTCCGCCAGCCCCCGCACGACACGTCCCCGATGCTTGACCCATGCACACCGACACCGAGCGCTGCGTACGCGCCGTCCAGTCCAAGGACGGGCGGTTCGACGGATGGTTCTTCACCGCCGTCCTGACCACGCGGATCTACTGCCGCCCCAGCTGCCCGGCCGTGCCGCCGAAGGCCGAGAACATGACCTTCTACCCGAGCGCCGCCGCCTGCCAGCAGGCCGGATTCCGCGCCTGCAAGCGCTGCCGGCCCGACACCAGTCCCGGCTCGCCCGCCTGGAACGCCCGTGCCGACGCCGTCGCCCGCGCCATGCGGCTCATCGGCGACGGCGTCGTCGACCGCGAGGGCGTGCCCGGCCTCGCCGCCCGGCTCGGGTACTCCACACGACAGATCGAGCGCCAGCTCCTCGCCGAGCTGGGTGCGGGACCGCTCGCCCTGGCCCGTGCCCAGCGGGCCCAGACCGCCCGGCTGCTCGTCGAGACGACCTCGCTGCCCATGGCCGAGGTCGCCTTCGCCGCCGGGTTCGCCTCCATCCGCACGTTCAACGACACTGTCCGCGAGGTCTTCGCCCTGTCCCCGAGCGACCTGCGCACCCGTGCGTCGCGCGTCCGGTCCGCGCCGCCGACGACGCCGGGGGTGATCGCGCTCAGGCTGCCGTACCGCGCGCCCCTCGAACCGAGCAACGTCTTCGGGCACCTCGTCGCCACCGGCGTCCCCGGCGTCGAGGAGTGGCGCGACGGCGCCTACCGGCGCACCCTGTCCCTCCCGTACGGGCACGGCATCGTGGCGCTCACCCCCCGGCCCGACCACGTCGCCTGCCGGCTGTCCCTGACCGACCTGCGCGATCTCACCATCGCCATCAGCCGCTGCCGGCGGCTGCTCGACCTCGACGCCGACCCCGTCGCCGTCGACGACCGGCTGCGCACGGACCCGGAGCTCGCCCCGCTGGTCGACAAGGCACCCGGCAGGCGTGTGCCGCGTACCGTCGACGCCGCCGAATTCGCCGTACGCGCGGTGCTGGGCCAGCAGGTCTCCACCGCCGCCGCCCGCACCCACGCGGGCCGGCTGGTCACGGCGCACGGTGTGCCGGTCGAGGACCCCGAGGGCGGCCTCAGCCACCTCTTCCCGGCCGCCGACGCCCTCGCCGCGCTCGACCCGGAGGCCCTCGCGCTGCCGCGCAGCCGCCGCACCACCCTCACCACCCTCGTTTCTGCGCTCGCCGACGGCTCGCTGAGCCTCGACCCGGGCAGCGACTGGGACCGGGCCCGGGCACAGCTCACCGAGCTGCCCGGCTTCGGCCCCTGGACCGTCGAGGTGATCGCCATGCGCGCACTCGGCGACCCCGACGCCTTCCTCCCCACCGACCTCGGGATGCGCCGCGCCGCCGCCGGACTCGGCCTCCCCGCGACCCCGGCCGCGCTCACCGCACGCGCCGCGGCCTGGCGCCCCTGGCGGGCGTACGCGGTCCAGTACCTCTGGGCCACGGACGACCACCCCATCAACCACCTCCCCGCGTAAGGAAGTCCGGAGCATGACCAGGCAGCACACCGTCGTCGACAGCCCCTACGGCCCGCTCACCCTCGTCGCCACCGACGGCGTGCTCAGCGGGCTCTACATGACCGGGCAGCGGCACCGCCCGGCGGAGGAGACCTTCGGAGTCCCCGACGAGACGCCCTTCGGCGCGGCCGTCGAGCAGCTGGCGGCCTACTTCGCCCGTGAACTCACCCACTTCGACCTGCCGATGCACCTCGACGGCACACCGTTCCAGCGCAGCGTCTGGGACCAGCTGCGGCGCATCCCGTACGGCGCGACCCGCACCTACGGCGAACTCGCCGAGGCCCTCGGCAACAAGGCGGCCTCCCGCGCTGTCGGCCTCGCCAACGGCAGGAACCCGATCGGGATCATCGTCCCGTGCCACCGGGTGATCGGATCTTCGGGCGGACTCGTCGGCTACGGCGGGGGACTCGCGCGCAAGCAGCGCCTGCTCGCCTTCGAACTGGGCACGCCGGACGACGCGCTGTTCTAGGCCCTGTCCGCGCGGCCGGGACCGCCCCTAGGACGCCAGGTGCTCCGGCGGCTGGGCCGCCAGACGGTCGAGCAGCGGCGGAAGCGCCGTGCCGATCGGTTCGCGCACGATCTCGTCGGCCAGCTCGTCGTACGGCGTCGGCTCCGCGTTCACCACGATCAGCCGCGCCCCGTGCTCGACCGCGATCGCGGCGAGGGACGCCGCGGGCTGCACCTTCAGCGTGGTGCCGACCGCGACGAACACCTCGCACGCCTTCGCGATCGCCATGGCCTGGCCCAGCACCACCGGGTCGAGCCGCTGGCCGAACATCACCGTCGCGGACTTCAGGATGCCGCCGCACTCGGTGCACGCCGGATCCTCCTCGCCCGCCTCCACGCGTGCCAGCGCATCGGCCATGGGCGAGCGCACATGGCAGCGTTCGCACGTCACCGTGCGTGCGGTGCCGTGCAGTTCGAGCACCTTGCGGTCGGGCATGCCGCCGAGCTGATGCAGTCCGTCCACGTTCTGCGTGATCACCCGGACAGCGACCCCGGGCCGGCGGTCGAGCGCGGCGACGGCGCGGTGCGCGGCGTTCGGCTCGGCGCGCCAGGTCGCGCTCTCGCGGCGCATGATCCAAGAGCGGCGCCGGATGTCGGGGTCGGACATGTAGTAGTCGTACGTGACGAGCTTCTCGGCCTCCGGATCCCGCCGCCACAGGCCCTGCGGGCCGCGGTAGTCGGGGATGCCGGAGTCGGTGGAGATACCGGCGCCGCTGAGGATCGCGACGAGTGTCATACGAACGAGCGTACGCAGCCCGGCGGGCCGGCGGCGACCGATTTGACCGCCGCCTGCCCGCCTGACTGCCGCTCCGCGGACGGTCCCTAGGGGGTGACCTTGGCGAACGGTGTCGGCGTCGAGCCCGTCCAGCGGTGCTGCACCGCCCTGCCCGACTCCTTCACCGCGTCGCCGTCCTGGACCCTCGCGGTCTCGGCCAGGTAGAAGCGCCCGTCGTCGAGCGACACCAGGCCGTACTGCCCCGTCGACTGCCAGCCGTACGTGTCCGAGGGCTCGTGGTGCAGCCCCTCCGGCAGCAGCGGCAGCAGCCGCCCCCGCTCGGGCTCCCGCAGGCCGCGGACCTCGCCCCACCGCGGCTTGCCCGCGCCGTCGACGACGAACAGCGAGTAGTTGGGGAAGGCCGGCTTGGTGCCCTTGTACGCGGCCATCAGCCAGTCGCCCCTGTGCCCGTCGTACTCCAGGTTCTGCACCCCGTACGTGGTGTTGCCGGTGTACACGAAGAACTTGCCGTCGGGGCGCGCCGGGCCGCTGCGGTGCGGCGCCGACTCGGTCAGCGGCCGCTCGTACGTGCGCCACCGGCGTACGTCGTACTGGAGCAGGACCTGGTGGTCGTTGTCCCGGCGCGTCGCGTTGCCGTACACGCCGTAGGCGACGGTCAGCTTCTGCGGCCCGTTCTCCTTGCCGAACGCCGGGCCGAACGCGACCCCGTCGATGCCGCTGCACCCGTAGCGGTGGTCGGCGGTCCGGCCCGTGTTGCCGTCGAAGACCCCGTCGCCGTCCATGTCCGCGGTGTAGTCCTCCACGACCTCCCGCAGGTGGACCGTGGTGAGGACGCCGCTCGTCGCCGCGTCCATGTCCATCCGGTCGATCCGGTCGCCGTCCAGGATCGCGATGTAGAACGCCTGCTCGGCCTTGTACTCCAGCGAGCCGTAGACCCGCCCGTCCTCCGTGTTGAAGTCCAGGTCGCCCAGATGACCGGTGAACCCGGTCACGGAGCCGACCGGCCTGCCCCGCAGATCCGTCTTGACCAGCAGGTTCGTGAACGAGAAGTACATGAACCCCTTCTGCCGGTCCAGCGCCATGCCCTGCAGATGCCCCGACTGCCAGGCGCCGCCGTCCACCGTGAGGGGTGGCGGGTCCGCCGCGGGGGGCGGGCCGGCGGCGGTCGCGGGGGTCGTGACGCCGATCGTCGCGGCGGTCACGAAGACGGCGGCCGTCAGCAGGCCGTACGCGTGCCTGTGCATGATCCCTCCGGTGTCCTCGAAGTCCGGATGGTGCCCGGCGGTGGCGTTGTCCGCCGTACCCTCCGGCGGACAACACCCGTAAGAGCGCATACCCAGACCCATTGATGCTCTGTCAGAGCCGCTCCGCCTCCGGGCCGTTGACGGCGGGCGGCGTGGCGCGTCGGTGGCGTCAGCCGGTTGCCGCACCGGAGCCGGTGAGCGGGGTGAACGGCATGGGCGCGCGGCCGGTCCAGCGGTGCAGCAGCGCCTTCCCCTTCTGGGTGGCCGTCCCGCCGCGCGCCTTCGTCGACTCGCCGACGTAGAAGCGGCCGTCGTCGAGGGAGACCAGGCCGAACTGGCCCGGCGCGTGCCAGCCGTACGTCCCCGACGGCGCGTGGTGCTCGCCCCGCGGCAGCAGCGAGAGCAGCATGCCCCGTTCCGGCCGCCGCTGGCCCCGGATGTCGCCGTCGACGGGCGGCCTGCCGCCGTCGACGGCGAAGAGGCCGTAGTTGGGGAAGCCCGGCTTGGTGCCCTTGTACACGGCCATCAGCCAGGTGCCGCTGTGCCCGTCGTACTCCAGGTTCTGCACGCCGTACGTCGTGTTGCCGGTGCGGACGAAGAACTTGCCGTCGTGCCCGGCCGGCCCGCTGCGGTGCGGGCGGGACTCGTCCAGCGGGCGTTCGTACCGCTTCCAGTCCCCTACGTCGTACTGGAGCAGGACCTGGTGGTCGTTGTCGCGCCGACGGGTGTCGGCGTACACGCCGTAGGCCACGGTCAGCATCAGCGGGCCGCCTTTCGCCCCGAACGCGGGGCCGAAGGCGACCCCGTCGATGCCGGCGTTCCCGTACCGGTGGTCGGCCGTGTCGCCGGTGTCGCCGTCGAAATGCCCGTCGCCGTCCATGTCCGCCGTGAAGTCGCGGGCGACCTCGCCGAGATGGACGGTGGTCAGGACACCACTGGTCCGCGCGTCCATGTTCATGCGCGTGATACGCCTGCCGTCGAAGACGGCGATGTAGAACGCGGCGTCCTTGCCGTACTCCAGCGAGCCGTAGACGCGGCCGTCCGCGGCGTCGAGGTCGAGGTCGCCCAGGTGGCCGCCGATGCCCCGGACCGACCCGATCGGCCTGCCGCTCAGGTCCGTCTTGACGAGCGTGTCGGTGAAGGAGAAGTACAGATGGCCGCCGGCGCGGTCCAGCGCCATGCCCTGGAGATGGCCCGAGCGCCAGGAACCGCCGTCGACCGCGGCGGGCAGCGGCCGTGCGGGCAGCTGGGGCGTCCTGGCGGGGGCCTGCGTCGGTCGTGCGGGGATCTCGTGCGGGGTGGCGGCGGGGGCCGCGCCGGCGACGGTCAGCGCCAGAGCGGCGGCGGTGGTCAGCCAGCCGCGCAGGTGCGTGAGCATGGTCCCTCCGGAGTCCTGGGGATCCGGAGGCTGCCCGGCGGGTGTGCACGGACCGGGGCGGTGCGGACAACGCCCCATGAACGCCCGTCTACGGCACGCCGGTTACCGGCATTCGGGACGAAACGCCCACGTTGGGGTGCCCGCGGTGAGGATCACGCCTTCGGCGGCAGACCGTTCTCCAGCTCGACCGCCCCCGTGCCGGCGGTCAGCGCGTCGAGCGACGCCGCGACCCGAAGGCCCAGCGAACCGAGCAGGTAGTGGGACAGGTCATCCCGCGGCACCAGCCGCCAGGACAGCAACTCGTCCTCAGCCAGCCTGATCGCCCCGAGCTGTGCCTCGGTCAGCACACCGCCGTCGTAGACGTACGCGGCGATCGGCGGCCGCCCCTCGCCCGGCACCCAGTCCACCGAGAGCAGCGCGCCCAGTTCCACATCGAGGCCGATCTCCTCCAGCGTCTCGCGCCGGGCGGCCTGACGGGGTGTCTCGCCGAGGTCCGACTCCACGGTCCCGCCGGGCAGTGCCCAGCCCTTGCGGTAGCTGGGCTCGACGAGCAGCACCCGCCCTTCGGCGTCCCGGAACAGGGCGGCGGCTCCGGCCAGGATGCGGGGGAGTGAGGCGATGTAGGCGGCGTAATCGGAGGTCGTCACGGCGGCAGCGTAGGCCCGCGCCCTCGCCGGGGCATGCGTGCCATGCCCCGGCGGTGCACGATATGGAGGAAACGCCCACGCGCGTGGCGTGATGCCGTCCGATGCCGGGGTAGCAGGGCGCCCGAGGGTGCGGATAGGGTCGGGGACGGCGCGACTGCCTGTTCGACAGCAAGGGATACACGGTGAGGGACGGAGCAGTTTCTCAGCCTGCGCGGGTGCTCGTCGCAGCTGACAAGTTCAAGGGCTCGCTCACGGCGGTGCAGGTCGCCGAGCGGGTGACGGCAGGGCTGCGGCGGATCGTCCCGGACCTGGAGGTCGACACCCTGCCCGTCGCCGACGGCGGCGACGGCACGGTCGCGGCGGCGGTGGCGGCGGGTTTCGAACGCCGTGAGGTGCGGGTGACCGGGCCGCTCGGCGCGCCCGTGACCGCGGCGTACGCCCTTCGGGACGCGACCGCGGTCGTGGAGATGGCCGAGGCATCGGGCCTCCAGCACCTCCCGGCCGGCGTGTTCGCACCGCTCACCGCCACGACGTACGGCTCCGGGGAACTGCTGCGCGCCGCGCTCGACGCGGGCGCGCGCACGATCGTCTTCGGTGTCGGCGGCAGCGCGACCACCGACGGCGGAGCCGGGATGCTGGCCGCGCTCGGCGCCCGCTTCCTCGACGCGGACGGCAAGCCCGTGCCGCCGGGAGGCGGGGGCCTGAGCGCCCTCGCGACAGCGGACCTGTCCGGCCTCGACGCCCGTTTCGAGAACGTCGACCTGATCCTCGCGAGCGACGTCGACAACCCGCTGACCGGCCCGAAGGGCGCGCCCGCGGTCTACGGCCCGCAGAAGGGCGCGACGCCGGAGGACGTGGCCGAGCTCGACAAGGCGCTCGCCCACTACGCGGCCGTTCTCGGCCCCGACCTGGCGGACGCGCCCGGCGCGGGCGCGGCAGGCGGCATCGGCTACGGCGCGCTGGTCGCGCTGCGTGCCCGCTTCCGCCCGGGCATCGAGGTCATGCTCGACGTGCTGGGCTTCGCGCCGGCGCTGGAGCGGGCGACGCTGGTCATCACCGGTGAGGGCTCGCTGGACGAGCAGACCCTGCACGGCAAGGCCCCGGCGGGCGTCGCCGCGGCGGCCCGCGCGCAGGGCATCGAGGTGGTCGCGGTCTGCGGCCGCCTGGCCCTCCCCCCGGAGGCGCTGGGCCGCGCGGGGATCCGCCGCGCCTACGCCCTGACGGCGCTGGAGCCGGACCCGGCGAAGTGCATGGCGGAGGCGGGCCCGCTGCTGGAGCAGGCGGCGGAGTCGATCGCGCGGGACTTCCTGACGTAGCGGGGCACGCGGGTGAGCCCGCGCTGCGCCACGACGCCGCCCCGGCGGGCCCTGCCCGCCGGGGCGGCGTCATTTTTCCGGCCCGGGCCCGGGGGCCGAACCCGCACGGTTGTAGGAAGGCCGCCATGGGGTACCCGCGTGACGTGCACGGCCCCGTGGGGCTCACTGCTCTGCGGGCACATCCAGGAGGAGGCGCAGCAATGAGCACGGTGAAGGAGACCGTCGAGGTCGAGGTCCCCGTCAGCACCGCCTACAACCAGTGGACGATGTTCGAGGAGTTCCCGAACTTCATGGAAGGCGTGGAGGCGGTCACCCAGGTCGACGACCGCCACAACCACTGGACCACCAAGATCGGGGGAGTGCGGCGCGAGTTCGACACCGAGATCGTCGACCAGCTCCCCGACGAACGCATCACGTGGCGCACCATCAGCGGCGACACCAAGCAGAAGGGCATGGTGAGCTTCCGGCGCGTGGACGACACGCACACGCGGGTGGAACTCGTGATGGACGTCGAGCCCTCGGGTGCCGCCGAGAAGACCGCCGACATGACCGGAATGATCGACCGGCGCGTCAAGGGCGACATGCGCCGCTTCAAGGAGTACATCGAGCACCAGGGCGGCGAGAGCGGAGGCTGGCGCGGTCGCATCAAGCCCGGCTGACCCGACCCGTACGCTCTGCCGCATGGTGCATGTACTTGGCAGCAGGATTCTGCTGAGCCCTACGGATCCGCAGCGCTCGCGCGACTTCTACGGCGGCGCTCTGGGGCTGGCGGTCTACCGCGAATTCGGGACCGGCGAGGAACGGGGGACGGTGTACTTCCTGGGCGGCGGGTTCCTCGAACTCTCCGGCCGCTCCGATTCCCCGCCCTCGCCCGCGGTGCGCCTGTGGCTGCAGGTGCCCGATGTCCGCGCCGCCCACGACGAGCTGCGGGAACGGGGTGTCGAGGTGCTGCGTGCGCCGCTGAAGGAGCCGTGGGGCCTGGTCGAGATGTGGGTCGCGGACCCGGACGGGGTGCGCATCGCGGTGGTCGAGGTACCCGAGGACCATCCGCTGCGCTACCGCCCGTGACGGGACGCGGCGCATGCGCCTTGCGGCGGCGCCACTCACCGGTTGCCCCCGGAGCCGGCCGACGCGTATCGGGCCACCGATCGCCGGGCACGCCGTCGGTCACCGGTCGCCGGGCACGCCGTCGGCCGCCCGGTCACCGGGGGCGCCGGTCACCGGTCGCCGGGCACGCCGTCGGGCCAGCCCGGTCGACCGAACACGCCGGGGGCCCCGGATGCTCTGCATCCGGGGCCCCCGGCGTTCACGATCTGCGCGCCTCCGGCGCGCTACGGCACCTGTGCCGCACGCGCCTCGCGGCTCTCGCGGCGGTTGTCGCGGAACGTGTTCACGCGACGGGCGGTGGCGAAGAGGGGGATCGTCGCCGCCATCACGATCTGCAGGGCGCAGCCCATCTGGAGCAGCACCTGGCCGCCGGGCGCGTCGAACGCCCACGCCGCCAGCATGCCCATCGCCGCGACGATCCAGCCGAGCATCGCCACCGCGAGGACACCCCGCGGCTTGGGGTACTCGACCCGGCTCACCATCAGCCACGCCGTGCCGATGATCGCCAGCAGCGTCGGGATGAAGGGCAGCTCCAGCAGCACGATCGAGACGACGGTCAGCGCTCCGAAGGGGCTCGGCATGCCCTGGAACATGCCGTCCTTCATGGTCACGCACGAGAATCTCGCAAGCCGCAGCACCACCGCCAGCAGCACCACGATCGCGGCCACCGCCGAGACCCGCTGATGGGCGTCGTCCGCGACCATGCCGTAGACCAGCACGAAGTACGCGGGCGCGAGGCCGAAGCTGATGAGGTCCGAGAGGTTGTCCAGCTCGGCGCCCATCGGCGACGACCGCAGCTTGCGGGCCACGAGCCCGTCGCAGAGGTCGAAGATGGCCGCGAGCAGCATGAGGATCACGGCGGTCGCGGCGCTGTGCCGCGCCATGCCGGTCTCCTGGCTGCCCTGGAGGTGCGGAATGAGGATTCCGGTGGTGGTGAAGTACACCGCCATGAATCCGCACGTGGCGTTACCGAGCGTGAGGGTGTCCGCTATCGACAGCCGCAGAGAGAGCGGCATCTCCTCCGCGTCGTCCTCTTCCTCGGCCTCCGCCACCCAGTTCGCCTGTGTGTCGGGATCAATCACGGTCAATGCGAGTCACCCCCGCCGTCGTGGTCTGGCCCACCTCGACCGCGACCTCGACACCCTCGGGAAGGTAGATGTCGACGCGCGAGCCGAAGCGGATCAGACCGATGCGATCACCCTGCTCGACCTTGGTGCCCTGCGGGATGTACGGCACGATGCGCCGGGCGACCGCGCCGGCGATCTGCACCATCTCGATGTCGCCGAGTTCGGTGTCGAAGTGCCAGACAACGCGCTCGTTGTTCTCGCTCTCCTTGTTGAACGCGGGGACGAAGCCGCCAGGGATGTGCTCTACCGACGTCACCGTGCCGGCGAGCGGCGCGCGGTTGACGTGGACATTGAGCGGGCTCATGAAGATCGCGACGCGGGTGCGCCCGTCCTTCCACGGCATGATGCTCTGCACCACTCCGTCGGCGGGCGAGATGACCCGCCCGGACGCGATCTCACGCTCGGGATCGCGGAAGAACCACAGCATGCCCGCCGCGAGCGCGGTGGTGGGCACGGCAATGGCCGCGGCCCGCCGCGAACGGCGGGCACGGGCCAGGCTGAGTGCAGCGGTGGCGACGGTCGGCAGAAGCCACGGCGATGCTCCGCGCGCGAGGCGTACGCCGACACGGCTGTCGCGTGGTGCAGAGGTTTGGCTGTGGGGCATGGATGACCTTCGTAGCGGATGATGCCGCGCTGGTAACGGGGGACGGCGGCTTTCCGGCGATGTTATCGGGTGCGGACCGCAACTGGGAAAGCCAGAAGTCGAGTCGGCGGCCGGAAGATGATGACAGGGTGTGATCTTCTTCGCGGCCAAACCGACCCAAAAGCGGCAATCAACCCTGGAACCGGTACTCCTCGAGCAGCCGACGTCCAATGATCATTTTCTGGATCTCGGCGGTACCCTCGCCGATCAGCAGCATCGGAGCCTCGCGGTAGAGGCGCTCGATCTCGTACTCCTTGGAGAAGCCGTAGCCGCCGTGGATACGGAAGGCGTCCTCGACGACTTCCTTGCAGTACTCGGAGGCGAGGTACTTCGCCATCCCTGCCTCCAGGTCGTTTCGTTCCCCGGAGTCCTTTTTGCGAGCTGCGTTGACCATCATCGCATGCGCGGCCTCGACCTTGGTAGCCATCTCGGCCAGCTTGAACTGGATCGCCTGGTGGGCGGCGATCGGCTTGCCGAAAGTGTGACGCTGCTGGGCATACGAGACGCCCAGCTCGAAGGCACGCTGGGCGACACCGCAGCCACGCGCCGCGACGTTCACGCGGCCGACCTCGACGCCGTCCATCATTTGGTAAAACCCTCGGCCGGTGGCCCCGCCGAGCACCCGATTGGCCGGAATGCGCAGTCCGTCCATGATGAGCTCGGTCGTGTCGACGCCCTTGTAGCCCATCTTGTCGATCTTACCGGGGATGGTCAGGCCCGGACGGACCTCGCCGAAGCCCGGCTCCTTCTCGACCAGGAAGGTCGTCATCGACTTGTGCGGGGCCGTGCCCTCCGGGTGTCCTTCGTCACTCCGGCACAGGACCGCGACCAGAGTGGACGTCCCGCCGTTCGTCAGCCACATCTTCTGGCCGTTCAGGACGTACTCGTCGCCGTCCTTCACGCCCTTGGACGTGATGGCCGACACGTCCGAGCCGAGCCCCGGCTCCGACATCGAGAAGGCGCCGCGCACCTCGCCGAGCGCCATGCGCGGCAGGAACGTGTCCTTCTGCTCCTGCGTGCCGTGCTGCTTGAGCATGTACGCGACGATGAAGTGCGTGTTGATGATCCCCGAGACGGACATCCAGCCACGGGCGATCTCCTCGACGCACAGCGCGTACGTGAGGAGGGACTCGCCCAGGCCGCCGTACTCCTCCGGGATCATCAGGCCGAACAGGCCGAGCTCCTTGAGGCCATCGACGATCTCTTGCGGGTACTCGTCCTTGTGCTCCAGCTCCGTGGCGACAGGAATGATCTCCTTGTCGACAAAGTCCCGGACGGTGGACAGGATCTCCTGCTGGACGTCGGTCAGACCTGCGGTCCGGGCGAGTCGGGCCATGACTACTTCTCCTGCGTCTTGAGCTCGGGGCGGCCGGGCTGTTCGCCGCCGCGCTCCTTGATGTACGTCTCGGTCGGGACCATCACCTTGCGCCGGAAGACGCAGACGAGGGTGCCGTCCTGCTTGTAGCCCTTGGTCTCGACGTAGACGATGCCGCGGTCGTTCTTCGACTTCGACGGGGTCTTGTCGAGCACCGTGGTCTCGCCGTAGATCGTGTCGCCGTGGAAGGTCGGCGCCACGTGCCGCAGCGACTCGATCTCCAGGTTGGCGATGGCCTTGCCGGACACGTCCGGCACGGACATCCCGAGCAGCAGCGAGTAGATGTAGTTCCCGACGACGACGTTCTTGCCGAAGTCCGTCGTCCTCTCCGCATAGTTGGTGTCCATGTGGAGCGGGTGGTGGTTCATCGTCAGGAGGCAGAAGAGGTGGTCGTCGTACTCGGTGACCGTCTTCCCGGGCCAGTGCTTGTAGACGGCCCCGACCTCGAACTCCTCGTACGTGCGTCCGAACTGCATGGCGCTCAGCCCTCCGGGATCTCGAACTTGGTGGTGCGCCGCATGCCGGCCGCGCGTCCCTTGCCGGAGATGACCAGCGCCATCTTGCGGCTGGCCTCGTCGATCATCTCGTCGCCGAGCATCGCCGAGCCCTTCTTGCCGCCCGCCTCGGACGTGTAGTAGTCGTACGCGTCCAGGATCAGCTCGGCGTGGTCGTAGTCCTCCTGGGACGGCGAGAAGATCTCGTTGGACGCCTCGACCTGGCCCGGGTGCAGCACCCACTTGCCGTCGAAGCCGAGGGCCGCGGCGCGGCCGGCGACCTCGCGGTAGCCGTCGATGTTGCGGATCTGGAGGTAGGGGCCGTCGATCGCCTGGAGGTTGTTGGCGCGGGCGGCCATCAGGATCTTCATCAGGATGTAGTGGTAGGCGTCGGCCGGGTAGCCGGGCGGCTGCTCGCCGACGACCAGGGACTTCATGTTGATGGAGGCCATGAAGTCGGCCGGGCCGAAGATGATCGTCTCCACGCGCGGGGACGCCTGGGCGATCTCGTTGACGTTGTTGAGGCCCTGGGCGTTCTCGATCTGCGCCTCGACGCCGATCTTGCCCAGCTCGAAGCCCATCGTCTTCTCGATCTGCGTGAGCAGCAGGTCGAGCGCGACGACCTGCTCGGCGTTCTGCACCTTCGGCAGCATGATGCAGTCGAGGTTCTGGCCGGCGCCCTCCACGACGGTGACGACGTCGCGGTAGGTCCACTCGGTGGTCCAGTCGTTGACGCGCACGACCCGCGTCTTGCCCGTCCAGTCGCCCTCGTTGAGGAACTTCACGATGGTGTGCCGCGCCTCCGGCTTGGCGAGCGGCGCACAGGCGTCCTCCAGGTCCAGGAAGACCTGGTCGGCCGGCAGACCCTGGGCCTTCTCCAGGAAGCGCGGGTTCGAGCCGGGCACGGCCAGGCAGGAACGGCGCGGACGGAGACGGTTCACCGGGTGCACAGGCGTGGTCATGCGTGGACCTCCGTACTTTCAAGGGGGTTGAGCTTGTTCGCTTGGCGGATCTCGTCGACGATACGGCCGATGATCTCCGTGATGCCGAAGTCCTTCGGGGTGAAGACGGCGGCCACACCAGCCGCCTTCAGTTCGGTGGCGTCGGCGTTCGGGATGATGCCACCCACGATCACCGGGATGTCGGCCGCACCCGCCTCGCGCAGCCGCGTGAGCACGTCCGGCACCAGCTCGGCGTGCGAGCCGGACAGGATCGACAGACCGACGCAGTGCACGTCCTCCGCGAGGGCGGCCGAGACGATCTGCTCCGGGGTCAGCCGGATGCCCTGGTAGACCACCTCGAACCCGGCGTCACGAGCCCGTACGGCGATCTGCTCGGCACCGTTGGAGTGGCCGTCCAGGCCGGGCTTGCCGACGAGCAGCCGCAGCCGCCCCGCACCCAGCTCCTCGGCGGTGCGGGCCACCTTCTCGCGTACGGCGGCGAGCGGTGTGCCCGCCTCCGCGGCGACCGCCACCGGGGCGCTGCTGACGCCCGTCGGCGCACGGAACTCGCCGAAGACGTCACGCAGCGCCCAGGCCCACTCGCCGGTGGTGACGCCCGCACGCGCACACTCGACGGTGGCCGCCATCAGGTTCTCGGTGCCCGCCGCGGCCTTCTTCAGCGCCGCGAGGGCCTCGGCGGCACGGGACTCGTCACGGTCGGCGCGCCACTCGTGCAGCTTGGCGACGACGCGGGCCTCGTTCGCCGGGTCCACCGTCATGATCGCCGTGTCGAGATCGGCGGTGAGCGGGTTCTCCTCGGTCGTCTCGAAGATGTTGACGCCGACGATCTTCTCGTCGCCGGCCTCGATCCGGGCCCGCCGCTCGGCGTGCGAGGAGACCAGCTGCGACTTGAGGTAGCCGGACTCGACGGCCGCCATCGCGCCGCCCATCTCCTGGATCCGGTCGATCTCCGCCAGGCACTCGGCGACGAGCGAGTCGACCTTGGCCTCGATGACGTGCGAGCCGGCGAAGATGTCCTCGTACTCCAGCAGGTCCGACTCGTGCGCCAGCACCTGCTGGATGCGCAGCGACCACTGCTGGTCCCAGGGCCGGGGCAGCCCCAGCGCCTCGTTCCAGGCGGGCAGCTGCACGGCCCGCGCCCGGGCGTCCTTGGAGAGTGTCACGGCCAGCATCTCCAGCACGATGCGCTGGACGTTGTTCTCCGGCTGCGCCTCGGTCAGGCCGAGGGAGTTGACCTGGACGCCGTAGCGGAAGCGGCGCTGCTTCTCGTTCTCGATGCCGTACCGCTCGCGCGTGATCTTGTCCCAGATGCGGCCGAACGCGCGCATCTTGCACATCTCCTCGATGAAGCGGACGCCCGCGTTCACGAAGAACGAGATCCGGGCGACCACATCGCCGAACTTCTCCTGCGGCACCTGGCCCGAGTCCCGCACCGCGTCCAGCACGGCGATCGCCGTGGACATCGCGTACGCGATCTCCTGCACGGGCGTGGCCCCGGCCTCCTGCAGGTGGTAGCTGCAGATGTTGATCGGGTTCCACTTGGGGATGTTGGCCACCGTGTACGTGATCATGTCGGTGGTCAGGCGCAGCGAAGGACCGGGCGGGAAGACGTGCGTCCCGCGCGACAGGTACTCCTTGACGATGTCGTTCTGCGTCGTGCCCTGGAGCCTGGTGATGTCGGCGCCCTGCTCCTCCGCGACCACCTGGTACAGCGACAGCAGCCACATGGCGGTGGCGTTGATGGTCATCGAGGTGTTCATCTGCTCCAGGGGGATCTCCTGGAACAGCCGGCGCATGTCGCCCAGATGGGACACCGGGACCCCGACCCGGCCGACCTCGCCGCGGGCGAGGATGTGGTCGGGGTCGTAACCGGTCTGGGTCGGCAGGTCGAAGGCGACCGACAGCCCCGTCTGGCCCTTGGCGAGGTTGCGCCGGTACAGCTCGTTGGACGCCTCGGCGGTCGAGTGACCGGCGTACGTCCGCATGAGCCAGGGCCGGTCCTTCTTCCGTTCCGTCATCAGACGTTCCGGAAGCGGTTGATGGCGTCGAGGTGCTTCTCGCGCATCTCCGGGTCGCTGACACCCATGCCCTCCTGCGGGGCGAGTGCGAGGACGCCGACCTTGCCCTGGTGGAGGTTGCGGTGCACGTCGTACGCGGCCTGGCCGGTGTCCTCCAGGGAGTACACCTTCGACAGGGTGGGGTGGATCTTGCCCTTGGCGATGAGGCGGTTGGCCTCCCACGCCTCGCGGTAGTTGGCGAAGTGCGAGCCGATGATCCGCTTCAGCGACATCCACAGGTAGCGGTTGTCGTACTCGTGCATGTAGCCCGACGTCGAGGCGCAGGTGGTGATGGTGCCGCCCTTGCGGGTGACGTAGACGGAGGCGCCGAAGGTCTCGCGGCCGGGGTGCTCGAAGACGATGTCGATGTCCTCGCCGCCGGTGAGTTCGCGGATGCGCTTGCCGAAGCGCTTCCACTCCTTCGGGTCCTGGGTCTGCTCGTCCTTCCAGAACTTGTAGCCCTCGGCGTTGCGGTCGATGATCGACTCGGCGCCCATCGCCCGGCAGATGTCCGCCTTCTGCTCGCTGGAGACGACACAGATCGGGTTGGCGCCGCCCGCGAGCGCGAACTGCGTGGCGTACGAGCCGAGTCCGCCGCTCGCGCCCCAGATCAGGACGTTGTCGCCCTGCTTCATGCCGGCGCCGTTGCGGGAGACCAGCTGGCGGTACGCGGTGGAGTTGACCAGGCCCGGTGCCGCCGCCTCCTCCCAGCTGAGGTGCTTCGGCTTGGGCATCAGCTGGTTGGACTTGACGAGCGCGATCTCCGCGAGCCCGCCGAAGTTGGTCTCGAAGCCCCAGATGCGCTGCTCGGGGTCGAGCATCGTGTCGTTGTGGCCGTCGGAGGACTCCAGTTCGACGGACAGGCAGTGCGCGACGACCTCGTCACCCGGGGTCCAGGCGTTCACGCCGGGGCCGGTGCGCAGGACGACGCCCGCGAGGTCGGAGCCGATGATGTGGTACGGCAGGTCGTGGCGCTTGGTGAGCTCGGAGAGCTTTCCGTACCGCTCCAGGAAGGCGAAGGTCGGGAGCGGCTCGAAGATCGAGGTCCACACGGAGTTGTAGTTGACCGAGGAGGCCATGACCGCCACCAGGGCCTCTCCGGGGCCCAGCTCGGGCACCGGGACGTCGTCCAGGTGGATCGACTTGCGCGGGTCCTTCTCCCGGGTCTCGAGACCGGCGAACATCTCCGTCTCGTCCTTGTGCACGGTGATCGCGCGGTACGACTCGGGGAGCTTCAGTGCGGCGAAGTCGGCGGACGTGCTGTCCGGCGACTGGATCGCGTCCAGGATTTCCTTCACGGTGTTGCCTCCGGCGAGAAGCGTCCGTACGCGGACGCTGAGGGGTACGTCGGGTGGTGCTGCTGTGGAGGTGTGCCGTCGGTTCGGCCGGTGGTGCTGCTGGCAGCGCTGGTGTGCGCGAAAGGTGCCTGTGACGCAGGCGTCCGGGCGGGCAACCGGGAGGGTTGCTGGGACAGCCGGCGTGCGAGTGTTCTCTGCACGCCGACCGCCCGGACTCCTTCAACGTATGGCACGGCGTGCCAGGTGACAAGACACTGCGTGCCAAGAATTTGTCTCAGATGCAATCCGGTGGACACATATGAGCGATGATCGATCGAATCAGGGCGCAAAACAGGCGACGGCCGCCCGAATCGAGCGGCCGTCGTGTGAGGGCGGGGGAGAGGGTCAGGACTCCTTGAGAGCCTGTTCGATCGTGCGCATGACCTCGCTCAGCGGCGCGTCCGTCCGCGCCACGGCCACCAGGACCTCGCCCTCGCTCCGCACGGCGGCGGCGGGCTGCTCGGTGGCTGACGAGGTGTGCGCGGCCTTGCGGCCGGCTCCTATCCCGGTGCCGAACGTGTCGCGGACGATGGCGAACGCGTGATCCAGCTGGGCCTCGACGTCGCCCTGCCCGCCCGCCCGCAGCCAGCGGCGCAGCACATGGTTGTGGGCCGTGACCACCGCGGACGCGGCCACCTCCGCCAGCAGCGGGTCGTCGTTGCCGTCGTGGTGGTCCCGCTCGTCGAAGTGGCCCAGCAGATAGCGCGTGAACAGCCGCTCGTAGCGGGCCACCGAGGCGATCTCGCGCTCCCGCAGCGTCGGCACCTCACGGGTCAGCCGGTAGCGCTCGACGGACACGGCCGGGGAGGCCGCGTACATGCGCATGACCTCCTTGATGCCCCGGCACACCGTGTCGAGCGGGTGCTCGTGGGGCGGAGCCGCGTTCAGCACCGCCTCGGCACGCACCAGGGTGTCGTCGTGGTCGGGGAAGATCGCCTCTTCCTTGGAGCGGAAGTGGCGGAAGAAGGTCCGGCGTGCCACTCCGGCCGCCGCGGCGATCTCGTCGACCGTCGTCGCCTCGTACCCCTTGGTCGCGAACAACTCCATGGCCGCCGCCGCGAGTTCGCGGCGCATCTTCAGGCGTTGCGCGGCGGCGCGGGAGCCTGCGGCACTTTCCGGAGCGTCGGTGGCGGCACCGGCGCGGCCGGGCCGGCGGGCGGGGTCAGCGGGCTGGGGCATGACCTGAACGTACTGCATTCGTGCAGCCGGGCGCGCCTGCGGGTCGGGCCCGGCCCGCTCGGACGCGGGGGGCGGGCTCCCCGGACCGAGCAGCCCGCCCCACGCGCCGTCGGTATCAGCGCCGGGCATATTCGCGGAAACCGCGCCCCGTCTTGCGCCCCAGGCACCCTGCGGCCACCAGGTGCTCCAGCAGCGGCGCGGGCGCGAGGCCCGGGTCGCGGAACTCCTGGTGCAGCACCTTCTCGATGGCGAGCGAGACATCGAGGCCGACGACGTCGAGCAGCTCGAACGGGCCCATCGGGTAGCCGCCGCCCAGCTTCATCGCGGCGTCGATGTCGTCGAGGGAGGCGTAGTGCTCCTCGACCATCTTGATCGCGTTGTTCAGGTACGGGAAGAGGAGCGCGTTCACGATGAATCCGGCGCGGTCGCCGCAGTCCACCGGGTGCTTCCGGATCCGGGTGGTGACCTCGCGGACGGTGGCGTGGACGTCGTCGGCGGTCAGGACCGTCCGCACGATCTCGACCAGCTTCATCGCCGGGGCCGGGTTGAAGAAGTGCATCCCGATGACGTCCTGCGGGCGCGAGGTGGCGCGGGCGCAGGCCACGACGGGCAGTGAGGAGGTCGTGGTGGCGAGCACCGCGCCCTGCTTGCACACCTTGTCCAGGGTGGCGAACAGCTGCTGCTTGATCTCCAGGTCCTCGGCGACGGCCTCGACGGCCAGGTCGACGTCCGAGAAGGCGTCCAGCGAACCGGCGGGCGTGATCCGGGCCAGCGTCGCCTCCATGGCCTCCTCGGCCATCCGGCCACGGGCGACCGAGCGCCGCAGCGACTTGGTGATGAGGCCCTTGGCGACCTCGGCCTTCTCCAGGCTGCGGGCCGCCAGGACGACGTCGTAGCCGGCCTTGGCGAAGACCTCCGCGATGCCGCTCGCCATCGTGCCCGAGCCGGCCACGCCGACCGAGCGGATCTCACGGCCGGTGGCGGCCGCGGCCGTTCCGAGCGGCGTGAGCGCGTCCGTGACGACCTCGGCCGAGCCGGGGGCGGCGTAGGTGTAGAAGCCGCGGCCCGCCTTGCGGCCGGTCAGTCCCGCCTCGCTGAGCTGCCCCAGGATCGGCGCGGGGGCGTGCAGCCGGTCGTGCGAGGCGGCGTACATGGCGTCCAGCACGGTGCGGGCGGTGTCGATGCCGATCAGGTCGAGCAGGGCGAGCGGGCCCATCGGCAGGCCGCAGCCGAGCTTCATCGCCGCGTCGATGTCCTCGCGGGAGGCGTACCGGGCCTCGTACATGGCGGCGGCCTGGTTGAGGTAGCCGAACAGCAGGCCGTCCGCGATGAAGCCCGGCCGGTCGCCGACCGCGACCGGCTGCTTGCCCAGCTCGCGGGCGAGCGCGGTGACGGCCTCGACGGCCTTCGGCGAAGTCAGCACCGAGGAGACGACCTCGACGAGCTTCATCGCCGGGGCCGGATTGAAGAAGTGCAGGCCCAGCACGCGCTCCGGGCGCTGGGACTCGGCGGCGAGCCGGGTCACCGACAGGGCGTTCGTCCCGGTGGCGAGGATCGTGTCCGGGCGGACGACGGAGTCCAGCTCGCGGAAGACCTGCTGCTTGGCCTCGTACGACTCCGGCACGACCTCGATCACGAGGTCCGCGTCGGCCGCGGCCTGCAGGTCGGAGAAGGTGCGGAAGCGGGCGAGGGTGTTGCGGCGCTCCTCCTCGGTGATCCGCTCGCGCTCCACGGCGCGGGCGGTGGAGGCCTCGAGGGCGGTGACCGCCTGGCGCGCGGCGGCGTCGCTGACGTCGATGCCGATGACCTCACGGCCGGCGCGGGCGAGGACCTCGGCGATGCCGGTGCCCATGGTGCCGAGGCCGACGACGGCGATGGTGTGCAGAGGGGTGTCCATCGGGGGACTCCAGGGATGAGTGACGACTATGAGGAGCGCGCGCGGAGGACGCTGAACGAGCGTAGGGCGCGCGGGTGTTCGCGTGGGCCGACGGACTTGTCCCTTGTCACGTCGTACTGCATGGCAGAACTGCCGAACCGACTTCCCCCATAGCCTTCGGCATGGGGGACCCCCAAGCGGCGGCTGCGTCACCAGGCCGCCGCGGGGTGCGGGGGTTACCCGCTCACATGAGATTAACTTGCGGGTAACGAGCGCGCCACCCCTCGGGCGGTGTGATCTGGATCGCCGCCGTGGAGCGCCGATACGCTGACCGCCATGGACGAGGAGCTGCGGTCGCTCGCGACGCGCCTGCGCGACGAGGCGGGCGGCGGCCCCGCGTACGAACGGCTGTTGGCCACTTCGGACCGGGAGGAGCTCGCCGCCGTCCTCACCGAGCACGAACGCCCCTTGTGGGCACGGGAGATGGCCGCGTTCCGCCTCGGCTGCGCCGGTGACCGGCGGGCCTTCGAGGCGCTGGTGCTGCTCCTCAACCACCGCGATCCCGAGCGGTGCGTCTCCGCCGCCCACGCGCTCGGCCGGCTCGCCGACCCGCGCACACCGCGCGCCGCGGCCGCGCTCGCCACCAACGAGCTGCGTGTTGCCTACGCGCTCGTGCCGGTGCGGCTGCTGACGCGCCTGCGGGCGCCCGAATCGGTACCGGCGCTGATCACCGTCCTCGGCCGCCGCCTGAGCCCGGGCGACCCGCACTGGCGGGTCGCCCTCGCCTGCGTGGAGGGCCTCGGCGCACTTGGCGACCCACGGGCGGAACGGGTGCTGCGGGCGTCCCTGCCCCACCCCCGCCTGACCGCGGCGGCCTCGGCGGCCCTGGCCCGCCTCCCGGACCCGCCCCGGGGCGCGTAACCGCGCGGCGGGGCGCGCCGGGGGCGGCGTGGTGCGGGGCGCGTGACCGCCCTGGGGGCGGCGTCGTGCCGACCGGCCTGTCTGGCCCGCAGACTGGCGCGCCCCTTGGCGACACCGGCCGGGGCGGCGCGGTGGGGACCCGCCTGTGCGGCCCCGGTGGCTGACACCGAGGCCGGGGCGGGTCGCCCGTGGCTCAGAGCAGCGTCAGCTGGGTGGGCTCCGGGAGCGCGGGCTCCGGCCGTACCGGTAGGCGCCGGTGCTCGCCGGCGCGCGCCGAGGGGCCGATCCCGAACTCGTCCGCCAGCTCGTGCACATGACGGGTGATACGGCGCTGGTACCACTTGGGGGCGTACGCCCCCTCCGCGTACAGCCGCTCGTAGCGCGCGACCAGGTACGGATGGTGTTCGCGCAGCCAGGCCATGAACCACTCGCGCGCTCCCGGCCGCAGATGCAGCACGAGCGGGGTCACCGAGGTCGCCCCGGACGCGGCGATCGCGCGGACCGTCGCCCGCAGCTGGTCCGGATGGTCGCCGAGGAACGGGATGACCGGCGCCATCAGCACCCCGCAGCCGATCCCGGCGTCGGTGAGGGCGCGTACGACATCGAGCCGGCGCTCCGGCGAGGGCGTACCGGGCTCCACCGTGCGCCAGAGCTCGCGGTCGGTGAAGCCGACCGAGACGGAGATGCCGACTTCGGTGACGTCGGCGGCCTGCCGCAGCAGGTCGAGATCGCGCAGGATCAGCGTGCCCTTGGTCAGGATGGAGAACGGGTTCGCGTGGTCGCGCAGGGCCGCGATGATGCCCGGCATCAGCCGGTAGCGGCCCTCGGCGCGCTGGTAGCAGTCCACGTTCGTCCCCATCGCGATGTGCGCGCCCTGCCACTGGCGGGAGGCGAGCTGGCGGCGCAGCAGCTCGGGGGCGTTGACCTTCACGACGATCTGCGAGTCGAAGCCGAGTCCGGTGTCGAGGTCCAGATAGCTGTGGGTCTTGCGGGCGAAGCAGTACACGCAGGCGTGCGTGCAGCCCCGGTAGGGGTTCACCGTCCATTCGAACGGCATCCGGGACGCGCCGGGCACCCGGTTGAGGATCGAACGCGCGCGGACCTCGTGGAACGTGATGCCCCGGAACTCGGGGGTGTCGAAGGTCCGGGTGGTCACCGCCGACGCACCGAACAGGGCGGTTTCCCCGTTGGTGGCGGGGCTGTCGGCCAGATTGTCCCAGCGCATGGGGTGCCTCCTCGGTCGCACTGCACGAGAGAATAGAACACCTGTTCCCATGATCGCTTCAACCGTGATTTGGGACGGCGCCCGGGAGGTGATTGGCTGGCCGCATCCCGATGGAGCGACTGCTGGAGGAACAGGACATGGCGCAGGTCGAGGCCACCACGGAACGGATCATCTCGGCGGACGCGGAGACGGTGTTCGACGCGCTGGCCGACTACGAGGGCACCCGCGCGAAGCTCCTGCCCGAGCACTTCAGCGAGTACGAAGTGCGCGAGGGCGGCGACGGCGAGGGCACCCTCGTCCACTGGAAGCTCCAGGCCACCAGCAAGCGCGTCCGCGACTGCCTGCTGGAGGTCACCGAGCCCACCGACGGCGAGCTCGTCGAGAAGGACCGCAACTCCTCCATGGTCACCACCTGGCGGGTCACCCCGGCCGGCGAGGGGAAGTCCAGGGCCGTCGTCACCACCGTCTGGAACGGCGCCGGCGGCATCGGCGGCTTCTTCGAGAAGACCTTCGCGCCCAAGGGGCTCGGCCGGATCTACGACAGCGTGCTGGACCGGCTCGCCGCCCACGTAGAGAAGTAGCCTCACCGGATCGGGTGGTTTTCCCCGCGGCCCGGATGTGCGCGGCCCGCGCATCGCGCCGCGGGAAAGCCCCTGATGAGCGCCCCAAGTGCGCCGTGTGCACGGCCTGTTGGGGCCTCTCGAACGTCCTGCCGGTAGGCGTGCCCGACTTGCTCCCCCTTCATGCGCAATGCGAAGAATGACGCCGCGCAGCGTGATGAGGGGAGCAGGACGTGAGCGGCAGCACTCTGGTGAAGGACGGGCAGGCCGCACCGGCCCCCGCCGGTCCGGCGGACCCGCCGCCTCCCGCCTCCGGCGCGCCGGAGGCGCTGAGCCCCCGCCGCGTACGGCTCGTCTTCGTGAGCCTCATGCTCGCGCTGCTCCTCGCCGCGCTCGAGCAGATGATCGTCGCCACCGCGCTGCCGAAGATCGTGGGGGAACTCCAGGGCCTGGACCGGATGCCCTGGGCGATCACCGCGTATCTGCTCACCGCCACGATCGGCCTGCCGGTCTACGGCAAGCTCGGCGATCTCTTCGGACGCAAGGGCGTGTTCCAGTTCGCCATCGTCGTCTTCGTGATCGGATCGGCACTCGCCGGCTGGTCGCGCAGCATGAACGAACTCATCGCCTTCCGCGCGGTCCAGGGCGTCGGCGCGGGCGGCCTCATGATCGGCGTGCAGGCGATCATCGCCGACATCGTCCCGCCGCGCGAACGCGGCCGGTTCATGGGGCTCATCGGCGCCGCCTTCGGCCTCGCCTCCGTCGCTGGCCCCCTGCTCGGCGGGTTCTTCACCGACCACGCGTCCTGGCGATGGTGCTTCTACTTCAACGTCCCCTTCGGCCTGATCACCCTCGCCGTGGTCTCCCTCGTGCTCAGGCTGCCGAAGCCCGCCACCCGGGCCCGGCTCGACGTCCTCGGCGCCCTGTTCCTCGCCGCCGCCTCCACCTGCCTGGTCCTGCTCACCAGTTGGGGCGGCACCGAGTACGCCTGGGACTCGCGCGTCGTCCTGGGCCTGGCCGCCGGTGCCGCCGCGAGCACCGTCCTCTTCCTCGTCGTCGAGCACTTCGCGCCCGAACCGATCGTGCCGCTGCGGCTGTTCCGCGACCCCGTCTTCGTCGTCACCTCGCTCGTCGGCGCCGTCGTGGGTGTCGCGCTCTTCGGCGCGGCGAGCTACCTTCCCACGTTCCTGCAAATGGTCGACGGCGCCAGTGCCACCGAGTCCGGCCTGCTGATGCTGCCGATGATGGGCGGCATCGTCGTCGCCTCCATCGTCTCCGGCCAGCTCATCAGCCGAACCGGCCGCTACCGGGTCTACCCCGTCGCCGGCGGGGCCGTCTCCGTCGTCGGCATGTGGCTGCTCTCCCGGCTCGAAGCGGACACGCCGCGCCTCGAGTACAGCATCTGGCAGGCCGTCCTCGGCATCGGCATCGGACTCGTCATGCCGGTCCTGATCCTCGCCGTCCAGAACACCGTGCCGCCCGCCGACCTGGGCACCGCCACCAGCGCCCACAACTATTTCCGCCAGATCGGCGGAAGCGTCGGCGCCGCCGTCTTCGGCACCCTGTTCGCCGACCGGCTCACCGACGCGCTCGCCGGCCGCCTGCCCGCCGGTGCGGGCCTGCCCGATCCCGAGTCGATCACCCCGCAGCTGGTGCACGCCATGCCGCCCGCCCTGCGCGAGGGCTACATCCAGGCGTACGCGGACGCGATGCCACGGATCTTCCTCTACCTCGTGCCGGTGCTCGTCCTCGGCCTCTTCCTCGCCTTCTTCCTCAAGGAGAAACCGCTGGTGTCCCACAACGCCTCCGCCGCCGAGCCCGCCGCCGTCCCGCACGCCCGCACCGCCGTGGGGACCGCCCCCGGCCCCGTCGCGCCCGCTGTCGCCGGCGTCCCCGTCTGCGGCACCGTGCAGCACCACGACGGGAGCAGCGTCCCGCGCGCCGCGCTCACCCTCATCGACGTCCAGGGGCGGCAGATCGGCCGCGGCGCGAGCGGTGAGGACGGCCGGTACGCGCTGAGCGTGCCGGGCTCCGGCTCGTACGTGATGATCGCCGCCGCGGGCGGCCACCAGCCGCAGGCCGTCACGGTCACCGTCGGCGAACGGCCCGTCGAACTCGACGTCGTGCTCGGCGGAGCGGGCCGGCTCGCCGGTGTCGTGGTCACCGCCGACGGCTCACCGGTCCGCGACGCGGCCGTCACGCTCACCGATGTACGCGGCGAGGTCGTGGCCTCCACCCGCAGCGGCCGGGAGGGCGGCTATGTGATCAGCGAGCTGGTCGCGGGGGAGTACACCCTCGCCGCCAGCGCCCCCGCCTTCCGCCCGGCCGCGCACCCCGTGAGCGTCCAGCCGTCCCGCGAGACCCGTCAGGACATCGAACTGGCCGGCGGGGCCCTGCTGCGCGGCACCGTACGCGCCGGGGACGGACGACCGGTCGACGACGCCCGTGTCACTCTGCTCGACGCGGCCGGCAATGTGGTCGACACCCTCACCACCGGGCCGGACGGAACGTTCCGCTTCGTGGACCTGTCGTCCGGCGAGTACACGGTCATCGCCGCCGGCTACCCGCCGGTCGCCACCGTGCTCCAGGTCGCGGGCGGCGGCCGCACGGAACGCGACCTCCAGCTGGGCCATGCCGATTAGGGTCTTTCGTTTGGATCAGGCCGGATCAGTGAGCGGGGTCTGGTGCGTGCGATCGCAAGGCGGAGGAGGGAGACAATGGCGGAGCCATGGCGACCGACGACAACGCGGCGAGCGTGCGTGCCAGGGCCCGCGAGCCCGGCATGATCCAAACGAGAGGCCCTAGGTCCTGTCCGGTCGATCAGGCCGGGCCCTGGGGCGGCGCGCACGGTCCGTCACCGCCGCGAGCGGCATGTGTCCGGAGCTTGACCGACCGTCAATTGCGCGCCCGCGCACCACCACTTGGCCGTTTGCCCGGCGCGTGGACCTCGCAGCGCCGTACCGTGGAGACCCAGGCCGACCGGGAAGGAGCGCTCCGCCCATGGACACTGGTGTTCCGTCGGCGCCGTCGCAGGAGTACGCCGCGGCGGGGCGGATTCCGCTCGCGGTGGTCGTCGTGGACGGCGACGGCCTGGTCTCGCACTGGTCCACCGGTGCCCGGCGCCTCTTCGGCCCGGCGCGCGAGGAGGCGGTCGGCTGCCCCGCCGTTGAACTGCTGCCCGTCTTCGGTGCCCTGGCCGCCGACGCGGCCGACGACTTCGTCGACGGATACGGCGGCCCGGCCCTGGACGACGCCCTGGGCGGCCTCACCGACTATCCGGCCGCGGGCCGCGCCCGGCTGTCCGACCCCGGCCGGGGCCGGGTCGACGTGCTGTGGTGGGCCTACCCCATGGTCGGACCCGGCAGGGAACGGCTGGTCGTCCTCGCGGCCGACGCCGGCCAGTTCGCCGACGCGGACGAGAGCGTCGAGCGCATCGCCCCCGGCTTCGCCCTGCACACCGACTTCCCCGGGTTCGGCGAACTGGCGCGCCGGCTCCCCGAGATCCTGCCCAGCATGAGCGTGCGGGAGTCCACCCGGATCGTCGCCCAGATACTCGACCTCGGCTATCCGGTGCTGGAGTTCAGCCACCACGACCGGGTGCCCGTCACCCCGGACTGGGGCGTGCCGCGCAGGGCCGAGCGTCTCGCCCGCCGCCGTGCCGCCGAGGAGGTGACCGCGGCCGGGCATCCCGTCGACGCCGCGGACCCGGAGCAGGACCTCGAGTACGCCGCGGTGCGCGAGCGCCTGGAGTTCCTCAACGAGGTCAGCGGCCGCATCGGCTCCTCGCTCGACCTCGCCCGCACGATCCAGGAGGTCAGCGCGGCCGTCGTGCCCAGGTTCAGCGATGTGGCCTGCACCTACCTGAGGGAGGAGGTCGTCGCCGGCGAGGGCCTCTCGGAGGGGGATCCCGACGCCACGACCCTGTGGCACCGCGTCGCCTTCGAGCACGTCGACGAGCCGGGGCGCTGGGACGATGTCGTGCCGGTCGGCGAGTCCATGCCGTTCCCCGCGCACACGCCCTTCTTCCAGTGCATGATCACCGGCGAGCCGGTCCTGGTGCCCCGCATCACCGAGGAGATGGGCACCGCGATCGCGGAGCAGTTCGACAAGCGCGACATGCGTCCGCTCATCAACGGCCGCTCGATGCTGATCGCACCGCTCAAGGCGCGCAACGTGGTCCTCGGGTGCATGATCCTGCTGCGCCATCCGGAGCGGCCCGAGTTCCACGACATGGACCGCGTCACCGGCGCCGAACTCGCGGCCCGCGCCGGGCTGGTGCTCGACAACGCGCGCATGTACACCTACCAGGAGAACGTCGCCGAGACCCTCCAGGACTCGATGCTTCCCCAGGTCACCCCGCGCATGGCGGGCTGCGACACGGCCACCCGCTATCTGCCGGGCACCCTGCTGGGCCGGGTCGGCGGCGACTGGTTCGACTCGGTCAAGCTGCCCGGTTCGCGCACCGCGCTCGTCGTCGGCGACGTCATGGGCCACGGCCTCAACTCGGCCGCCATGATGGGCCAGCTGCGCACCGCCGTGCAGACCATGGCGGCCCTCGACCTGCCGCCCGAGCAGTTGCTGCGGGGCCTCGACGACCTGGCCCAGCGCCTCGGCGAGCACTACCTCGCCACCTGCCTCTACGCCGTGTACGACCCCATCCGCGGCGAACTGCACCTGGCGAACGCGGGCCATGTGCCGCCGGTGATCGTCCGTGCCGAGGACGGCCGCAGCGAACTGCTCGACCTGCCCACCGGCGCCCCGATCGGCGTCGGCGGCGTGCCGTTCGAGAGCGTCCGCGTGCCGGTGTCGCCCGGTGACCGGCTGGTGATGTGCACGGACGGACTGGTGGAGGTGCGCGGCGAGGACATCGGCGTGGGCCTCGCGGCGCTCTGCGAGTCCGCCGCGCATCCGGCCGCGTCCATGGACGACGCGTGCGACACGATCATCCGTGCCCTGAACACGCGCGGCGGCCGCAAGGACGACGTGGCCCTGCTGATGGCCCGCCTGAACGGCATCGAGCCCGACTCCGTCGCGTCCTGGGAGCTGTCGCTCGCACCGCGCGAGGCCGCCCGCGCCCGCCGGCTCGTCCGGGAACAGCTCACCGCCTGGGGGCTCGACGCGCTCACCGACACCGTGGAGCAGCTCGTCGGCGAGCTCGTGGCCAACGCCGTGCGGCACACCGACGGGCGCCGCGCCGAGCTGCGTCTGGTACGGGCCGGGACGCTGCTGTGCGAGGTCTCCGACGAGGACCACACCCTGCCGACGCTGCGCGGTGCGCGGCCGGACGAGGAGGCGGGGCGGGGCCTGCGCGTCGTGAGCGCCCTCGCGCGGGAGTGGGGCACGAGCCGTACGGCGCGGGGCAAGACGGTCTGGTGCGAACTGTCCCTGCCGTGACGGCCCGCCGGCCCGACCCGAGGGAAAGGTCAACGGCCTTGTAAGCAAAGGGAGTTGAGCTGTTCACCAGGGGTTGGTCGTAAGTCCCGCAGGCCGTCACCCGGGGCCGAAAGGATCTCCCTTGAGGTGACACCGGGGACGAGGGGGAGGCGGCGCCCGTGGGGGACGGCGAGAGACGGACCACCGAGGAACCGCGGCTGGGCATCAGGCGCGATGCGCGCTCGCCCTGGTCGCGGCGCGGCTTCCTCCTGACGTTCCTGCCGCTGCTCGCCGCCGTGCTGACGGGGACGACGGCGCTGGCCGTGTCGGGGAACATCCTGCTTCCCCTGGAGCGGGTCGTCACGCTGGAGGGGAAGATGGCCTCCAAGCGGGACTTCTTCGAGGACGCGGAGGTCCAGCGCATCCTGATGAAGCATCACATACGGGTGCACATCACGAGCTCGGGTTCGCGCGAGGTCGCCGTCCACGACATCTCCTCGTACGACTTCGTCTTCCCCTCCGGGCAGCCCGCCGGCGACCTGATCACCGGTGAGCGCGCGGCGGCCGACCGGTACGCCAAGGTCCACCGCCCGTTCGTCAGCCCCATCGCGCTCGCCACCTACCGCGAGTACGCCGAGACGCTCGCGGAAGCGGGCATCGCGACCGCGCAGCCGGGCTCCGGGGCCGACCGGCCGTTCTACTACGTGCTGGACATGCGGAAGTTCCTCCAGCACATCCACGACAAGCGCCGCTGGAACGACATCGGGGTCCAGCGGCACGGCATCGCCAACGCCAACCGGATCGTCGCCCAGACCCCGGACGTGTGCGGCTCCAACTCCGCCGGGACCTACCTCGCGCTGGTCGCCTTCACCTGGAACGGCGGCGGCGACGAGGTCCCCGACACGGACCGCGAGGCCGACGAACGAGGCCGGCACATCAGGCATCTTATGGAGCAGGGCCTGCCGGCCGCCGACGTCTTCCGCACCTACATCTCGCCCGAGGGAAAGAACATCGCCCCCGTGGTGGTCGCCTACGAGCACCAGTACCTCGCCTACCAGGTGCAGTACCGGAAGCAGTACGGCAAGCCGGACGCGCAGCGCGTGCTGCTCTACCCGTCCGGACAGTTCGTCACCCAGCCGCAGTTCATCTCCCTCAACAAGGACGGCGACCGGCTCGGCGAACTCATCACCCGCGACCCGGAGCTGCGGCGCCGCGCCATGGAACTCGGGTTCCGGATCCTGGACCCGGCCGGACAGGTCGCGGGCGACCAGCTCACCGGCTTCCTCCAGGAGCGCGAGGTCCCCGCGCCCGCCATCGACGGCGACGACACCAGGTCGGCCATGCCCCGGCTCCGCTATCTGGAGCGCATGATCTCCGCCGTCGGCGACTGCCCCGCCGCCGACGTGGCGTCCGGGCAGCCCTGATGGGGACGCCCCGCCGGGCGACCCGGCTGGTCGCCCTGTGCCTGGCGACTCTGTGGCTCGCCGCGGCCACGGCCTGCTCCGCCGACCGGCCCGACCCGGTCACCCTGCGGGTGCTGGCCAGTACGGAGCTCGCCGACATGGCACCCCTGCTGGACGACCTGCGCCGCGAGACCGGCATCACGCTGGAGATGGACCACCGGGGGACGGTGGACGCCAGCAACGAGCTGGCCGGGCCCGGCCCCCGCCGGCACGACCTGGCATGGCTGTCGTCGGACCGGTACTACCTGCTGAAGTCCAAGGCGAACGGCGCGAGTGGCGAGAAGCCGCTGACGACCAACACCATGCGGTCGCCCGTCGTCATCGGCATGAAGCCCGCGGTGGCCGACCGGCTGCGCGGGAACACCCCGGACGGCCGGATCTCGTGGGCCGACGCGGCCGATGCCGCGGCCGACGGCTCGCTGCGGTTCGGGATGGCCGATCCCCGCCGCAGCAACAGCGGGCTCGCCGCGCTCGTCGGCGTGGCGACCGCCGCCGCCGGCACCGGCACCGCCCTGCGCCCGGCGGACGTCTCCTGCGACCGGCTGCGCGGCTTCTTCGCCGGGCACGCGCTCACCAGCGACGCCTCCGGCTCGCTCGCCGACGGCTACGTGGCCCGCCAGGCCGAGCTGGACGCCCTGATCACCTACGAGTCCGAACTGCTCGTACTCAACAGGAGCGGCCGGCTCCGCGAACCGCTCGAGATCGTCTACCCCGCGGACGGCATGGTCCTGTCCGACTATCCGCTGCTCCTCCTCGACCCGGCCAAGCGCGCCGCGTACGACCGGCTGGTGGAGTGGCTGCGCAGCGAACCCGTCCAGAAAAGGATCATGGAACGCACCCTGCGCCGCCCGATCGACCCGGCGGTGCCCCGCATCGCGCCGCTGCGCGAAGGCGTCGGCAACGCGCTGTACTTCCCCGACGACCAGAAGGTCGTCGACCGGCTCCTCGACGACTACGGCGACCCGCGGCGCGACCGCACCACCCAGGTGGTGTTCCTGCTCGACTTCTCCACCTCGATGCGCGGGGAACGCATCGAACGACTGCGGGCCACCTTCGACGGGCTCGCCGGCGCGGACGACTCCCGCTCGGGCAAGTTCGTGCGCTTCTACCGGGGCGAGACGCTGACCGTGATGCGCTTCGGCGGGCGCGTACTGGACGAGCGCAGCGTCACGTATGAGGGGCAGGCCGACCTGGACCGCTTGCGCGGCTTCGTCGCGTCCGACGACTTCGACGACAGCACCGCCGTCTGGTCGTCCCTGGAGGCCGCCTACCGGAGCGTGTCCGCGGCGCTGCGGGAGCGGCCGGGACGCAGCGTGTCCATCGTGCTGATGACGGACGGCGAGAACAACGCCGGCATCGGTCTCGACGCCTTCGTCCGCCGCCACGCGCGGCTGCCGGAGGAGGTCCGCGCGGTGCGCACCTACACCGTCCGCTACGGCGAGGCGGACGACGACGAACTGGACCGGGGGGCACGGGCGACGGGTGGCCGCATGGTCGACGCCACCGGCCGTTCCCTCCTCAGCGCTTTCAAGGAGATCCGTGGGTGTGTTCACTGAGGCGTGGTGGGGCGTGTGGTGGCCCTGGATGCTCCTGTGGCTGATGACGGCCGCGGGCGCGGGGGCGCTCCTCGCCCTGGCCGTGACGCGGCTGGTCCGCGGCGCACGCGGCGGCCGGGACCTGACGTACAGCATCTGCTTCTACCTGCACGACCGGACCGTCATGGACCACTACCAGATGCGCGGCTACGCGGCGGCGCTGCGCAAGGAGGTCGAGCAGCGCACCAGTGACAGCAAGGACGGCAGCGTACGGGCGAAGGTCTTCGGGCTGAGCGCGGGTGGCGGTCGCAAGGACAACAGCGAGATCGTCAGCAAGTACCTGGAGGTCGCCGAACCGATCTCCGTCATCGGCGTCGTCATGGACGTCCTGGAGAAGAAGGACGTCATCGTCCACGTCGACCTCGTGGGTGAAACGGTACGGCGCAACGCCGCGCTCGCCCGCGCGCTCGCCGACCACCCGCGGTCCGGCACGTCCCCGGCGCAGAACGTGCGGCTGCGCGACATCGAGGACTTCGTCCTCATCCGCGGCCGGTTCCGCAAGATCGGCGAATCGCCCGAGTCCACGGTCCTCCTCGCCCCCTACGGCGACCCCGACGACCCGTCGTCCGGTCCGCGGGTCCGTGTCACCTGCGCGACCGAGGGGCTGCGCAACGAGGTCCCGAGAGGCACCTTCTCGGCGCGCTGCCTCGGCAAGGTGCAGGACTGGAACGCGGCGGACTCGGTGCTCGAAGTGCAGGCCATGGCCATCTTCCGATAGGGTCCGCGCGCAGCAGGGCCGTCCGGAGGAACACCGCCATGACCAACAGATCCGAGCCGTTCGACGAGCTGGACCGCAAGATCGTCGCCGCTCTCGTCGCCAACGCGCGGACGAGTTTCACGGAGATCGGCGCGGCGATCGGCCTGTCGGCGACCGCGGTCAAGCGGCGCGTGGACCGTATGCGCGAGGCCGACATCATCACCGGGTTCACCACCACGGTCCGCCCGTCCGCGCTCGGCTGGCGCACGGAGGCGTACGTCGAGGTGTACTGCGACAGCGCCGCGCCGCCGCGCCGCCTCGCCGAGGTCGTACGCGACTACCCCGAGATCATGGCCGCGATGACCGTGACCGGCGGCGCGGACGCGCTGCTGCACGTGCGGGCCACCGATGTGGAGCACTTCGAGGAGGTGCTGGAGCGCATCCGGGCGGAGCCTTTCATCCGCAAGACGATCAGCTACATGGTGCTCTCCCACCTGCTCACCTCCAGCCCCGAGGCCGGGGCGGGCAGGGCCGCGCCCAGGGAGGAACCCCCCTCCGGCGGAGTGTGAAACGAACTGCCGCGCAGGTGCCCGACAACGCAGCATTCCTGCGCGTACACGCAGCTCTTGATTCTTGTCGCCACTCCGTCCCGATTCCTACCGTTGAGACGTCCACCGGACATCGAGACGAAGCGGGAGGAATCCCTCGGTGCCACAAAGACGTGTGCCCCGGCCCAGGCGTTACCTGGTCTGCGAACCCCGTTATTACGACGTGCAGTACGCCATCAACCCCTGGATGCGCGAGGACAGCGAGGTCGACCACGACCTGGCCCTCGCCCAGTGGCGGACCCTCGTCAGCACGTACGAAGACCTCGGCCACACCGTCGAGCACGTCAGGCCGGAGCCCGGCCTCGTCGACATGGTGTTCGCCGCGAACTCGGCGCTCGTCCTCGACGGCCGGGTCTTCGGCTCCCGGTTCCACGCACCGCAGCGCAGGCCGGAGGAGGCCGCGTACGAGACCTGGTTCAAGTCGGCCGGATTCGAGGTCCACCGGCCCGAGTCGGTGTGCGAGGGCGAGGGGGACCTGGTGCCCGCGGGCCGCTTCGTCCTCGCCGGCACCGGCTTTCGCACCACCCCCGCCGCGCACCGCGAGGTGCAGGAGTTCTTCGGCGTCCCGGTGATCGGCCTCCAGCTGGTCGACCCGTACTTCTACCACCTGGACACCGCGCTGTTCGTCCTCGACGACGGCGGCGCGGACGGCGCGGCCCACATCGCCTACCACCCCGAGGCGTTCTCGCCCGGCAGCCGTGAGGTGCTGCAGCGCCTGTTCCCCGACGCGGTGACCGCCACGCGCGAGGACGCCATGGCCTTCGGGCTCAACTCCGTCTCCGACGGCCGCCACGTCCTCGTCGCCCCGCAGGCCGAAAGCCTCATCGGCCGCCTCGAAGCCCACGGCTACGTCCCCGTCCCCGTCGACCTGTCGGAATTCCACAAGGCCGGCGGCGGTATCAAGTGCTGCACCCAGGAGATCCGCGCATGACCCTCACGTCCGAACGCACCGAGCGCTCCTCCGCCGAGCTGATCCGCGCCGAGGAGAGCACCCTCGCGCACAACTACCACCCGCTGCCCGTCGTCGTCGCCCGGGCCGAGGGCGTCTGGGTGGAGGACGTCGAGGGACGCCGCTACCTCGACATGCTGGCCGGCTACTCGGCCCTGAATTTCGGCCACCGCCACCCGGACCTCGTCGCCGCGGCCCACCGCCAGCTCGACGAGCTCACCCTCACCTCGCGCGCCTTCCACAACGACCGGCTCGCCGGCTTCGCGGAGGGCCTCGCCTCCCTCACCGGCCTCGACATGGTCCTGCCGATGAACACCGGCGCCGAGGCCGTCGAGAGCGCCGTCAAGGTCGCCCGCAAATGGGCGTACGAGGTCAAGGGCGTCGCCCCCGACCGGGCCACGATCGTCGTCGCCGACGGAAACTTCCACGGCCGCACCACGACCATCGTCAGCTTCTCCACCGACGAGAGTGCCCGCGGCGGCTTCGGCCCCTTCACGCCCGGCTTCCGGATCGTCCCCTACAACGACCTCGCGGCGCTCGAAGCGGCGATCGACGAGACCACGGCGGCCGTGCTCATCGAGCCCATCCAGGGCGAGGCGGGCGTCGTCATCCCCGACGACGGCTACCTGACCGGCGTACGCGACCTGACGAGGCGCGCGGGCTGCCTGTTCATCGCGGACGAGATCCAGTCCGGCCTCGGCCGCACCGGCACCACGCTCGCCCTCGACCACGAGTCCGTCCTGCCCGACATGCTGCTGCTCGGCAAGGCCCTCGGCGGCGGCATCGTCCCCGTCTCCGCGGTGGTCGCGCGGCGTGACGTCATGTCCGTGCTGCGCCCCGGCGAACACGGCTCGACGTTCGGCGGGAACCCGCTGTCGGCGGCCGTCGGTTCCGCGGTCGTCGATCTGCTGGCCACCGGCGAGTACCAGCGCAGGGCGGCCGACCTCGGCACCGTCCTGCGCGACGGCCTCGCCGCCCTGACCGGGCGGGGAGTCGTCGGCTTCCGTGCCCGCGGCCTGTGGGCGGGCGTCGACGTCGACCCGGCGGTCGGCACCGGCCGCGAGATCAGCGAACGGCTGCTGGCCGAGGGCGTCCTCGTCAAGGACACCCACGGCTCCACCATCCGGATCGCGCCGCCGCTCACCATCACCGCCGAGGAGCTCCGGGGCGCCCTCGCCTCGCTGGAGAAGGTCCTCGGCGGATAGCGACCGGCACCCCCCTGAACAGCCACTCTCCGTCTAAACTCGCGCCCCTGGGCACCGTGCACCCGTGGAACGGAGAGTGGCTGTGAAGATCCTGATCAGCGCCGACATGGAGGGCGCCACGGGGGTGACCTGGCCGGCCGACGTGCTGCCCGGCACCCCGCAGTGGGAACGCTGCCGTGCGATGTTCACCTCCGACGTCAACGCCGCCGTCCTCGGCTTCTTCGACGGCGGCGCCGACGAGGTGCTCATCAACGAGGCGCACTGGTCCATGCGCAACCTGCTGCTCGAACAGCTCGACGAGCGTGCCCAGATGCTCACCGGGCGCCACAAGTCGCTGTCCATGGTGGAGGGCGTGCAGCACGGGGACGTCGACGGGATCGCCTTCGTCGGCTACCACACCGGCGCCGGGTCCGAGGGCGTCCTCGCCCACACCTACCTCGCCAACTCCATCACCGGGGTCTGGGTCAACGGCGTCCGCGCGAGCGAGGGACTGCTCAACGCCCATGTCGTCGCCGAGTACGGCGTCCCCGTCGTCCTCGTCACCGGCGACGACCTCACCTGCGAGGACGCGCTCGGCTACGCGCCCGGCGCGCTGAAGGTCGCCGTCAAGGACCACGTCTCGCGGTACGCGGCCGTCTGCCGCACCCCGGCCAGGACCGCGTCCGAGATCCGGGCCGCCGCCAAGGAGGCCGCGGCGCTCGCCGTGCGGCACGACCCGGTGCACGGCGGGCCGTTCACCGTGGAGCTGGAGTTCGACGCCGAACATCTGGCCGCCGCCGCGACCGTCGTCCCCGGCGTCGACCGGGCACACGGCGAGCGGCGCGTCGCGTACACCAGCGAGACCATGTACGAAGGCATTCGGACGTTCAAGGCGGTCACGACGATCGTCTCCGCGGCCGTGGAGGAGCAGTATGGCTGACGTGACGACGACGCCCATGGATGCCCAGGCCCTCGACGAAGTGGTGACGTTCACCTCCGAACTCATCCGCATCGACACCACCAACCGCGGCGCAGGCGACTGCCGCGAGCGGCCCGCCGCCGAATACGTCGCCGAGCAGCTCGCCGCCGCCGGACTCGAACCCGCCCTCCTGGAACGCACACCGGGCCGCACCAACGTCGTGGCCCGCATCGAGGGGACCGACCCCTCGGCCGACGCGCTCCTCGTCCACGGCCACCTCGACGTCGTCCCCGCGGAGCCCGCGGACTGGACCGTCCACCCCTTCTCCGGGGAGGTGCGCGACGACGTGGTGTGGGGCCGCGGCGCGGTCGACATGAAGAACATGGACGCGATGGTCCTCGCCGTCGTACGGGCCTGGGCGCGGCACGGCATCCGGCCGCGGCGCGACATCGTGATCGCCTACACCGCCGACGAGGAGGCCAGCGCGATCGACGGCTCCGGCTACCTCGCCGACAGCCACCCCGGCCTCTTCGAGGGCTGCACCGAGGGCATCAGCGAGTCCGGGGCCTTCACCTTCCACGCGGGCCCCGGCATGACGCTCTACCCCATCGCTGCCGGCGAACGCGGCACGGCCTGGCTGAGGCTCACCGCCCGCGGCACGGCGGGCCACGGCTCCAAGGTGAACCGGGCCAACGCCGTGACCAGGCTCGCGGCCGCCGTCGCCCGGATCGGCGAGCACGAGTGGCCGGTGCGGCTCACCCCCACCGTACGGGCGGCCCTCGCCGAACTCGCCGTGCTGCACGGCATCGAGACCGACGTGCACGCGCCCGGCTTCGACGCCGACGCGCTCATGGCCAAGCTCGGGCCCGCCGCGGCCCTCGTCGAGCCGACCGTGCGCAACAGTGCCAACCCGACCATGCTGGCGGCCGGATACAAGATCAATGTGATCCCTGGTCAGGCCACCGCGTACGTGGACGGCCGGATGCTGCCCGGCGGCGAGGACGAGTTCGAGGCGACCATGGACCGGCTGACCGGCCCGGACGTCGACTGGGAGTTCCAGCACCGCGAGGTGCCGCTCCAGGCGCCCGTCGACTCCCCGACGTTCGCCAAACTGCGGGCCGCCGTCGAGCGGTTCGACCCGGACGGCCGCACCGTGCCGTTCTGCATGCCGGGCGGCACCGACGCCAAGCAGTTCTCCCGGCTGGGCATCACCGGCTACGGCTTCTCCCCGCTGAAGCTGCCGCCCGGCTTCGACTACGCAGCCATGTTCCACGGCGTCGACGAACGTGTTCCCGTGGAAGCCCTCCACTTCGGCGTCCACGTGCTCGACCACTACCTGCGAAGTGCTTAGGCCCTGTCCGGCCGATCTTGCCGGGCTCGCGTGCCCTGGCACGCTCCCCCGCAGCCTCCGGCGCGGGAGGTACCCCCACCCCCGTAGCCCTTCGGGCACGGGTGGGGGTCCCCCCGGCGAAGCCAGGGGGAGTGCCCCCAGCACCAGACCCTCCTCCTACGCCCTGCGGGCGTGGGGGGACCCCCAACTCACTGATCTGGCCTGATCGACCGGACAGGACCTAAGGAGAAGCGGCACATGGTACCCACCGGGCCCTACGGAACCTGGCCCTCACCGATCGGCGCCGCCCTCGCCGCCTCGCACGACGGACAGCCCGACCACCTCGGCATCGTCGGCGACGAGGTGTGGTGGACCGCGCCGCGCCCCACGGAGGGCGGCCGGCGCGCCCTGATGCGCCGGCGCCCCGACGGCCGCGAGGAGTCGGTGCTGTCCGTGCCGTGGAACGTGCGCAGCCGGGTCATGGAATACGGCGGCCTGCCCTGGGCCGGGACCGAACGGGCCGAGGGCGGTCCGCTGATCGTCTTCGTCCACTTCGCGGACCAGCGGCTGTACGCGTACGAGCCGGACCTGCCCGGCGCGCAGCCCCGTCCGCTCACGCCCCTGTCGTCCGTCGGCGGCGGCCTGCGATGGGCCGATCTGCGACTGCGGGTAGAGCAGGGTGAAGTCTGGTGTGTCATGGAGGAGTTCACGGGCGAGGCGCCCACCGATGTGCGCCGGGTGATCGCCGCCGTGCCGCTGGACGGCTCGGCCGCCGACGACCGGGGCGCCGTCCGTGAACTCGGCGACGACCGGCACCGCTTCGTCACCGGCCCCCAGGTGTCGCCCGACGGCCGGCACGTCGCCTGGATCGCCTGGGACCATCCGCAGATGCCCTGGGACGCCACGGTGGTGATGCTCGCAGAGGTGACGGATGACGGACCCTTCACGGCGGTGCGCACGGTCGTCGGCGAGGCGGACGAGTCGGTCTGCCAGGTCGAATGGGCCCCGGACGGCTCCCTGCTGTTCGCCTCCGACCGCGGCGGCTGGTGGGAACTGCGCCGTATCCGCCTGTCGGGCACCGCCTTCGGCCACGCCACCGCCCTGTGTCCGGGCCGGGGCGAGGAGTTCGGCGGACCGCTGTGGAAGACCGGCCAGCAGTGGTTCCGTCCGCTCGCCGGCGGACTGGTCGCCGTCGTCCACGGCAGGGGCACGACCTCGCTGGGGATACTGGATCCGGAGACCGGGGAACTCGTCGACGCCGCGGGCCCCTGGAGCGAATGGGCGTCCACGCTCGCCGTCTGCGGCGACCGGGTGATCGGCGTCGCCGCCAGCCCCCGAAGCGCCCCCGAGATCGTCGAGCTCGACACCCGCACCGGGCGCACCCGCGTCATCGGCAGCGCCCACGACGACCCGGTGGACCCCGCGTACTATCCCGAGCCGCAGATCCGCACCTTCACCGGACCCGACAACCGGGAGATCCACGCCCACATCTATCCGCCGCACAGCCCGGACCGTGTCGCACCCGACGACGAGCTGCCGCCCTACGTGATCTGGGCGCACGGCGGGCCCACCGGCCGGGCACCGCTCGTACTCGACCTGGAGATCGCCTACTTCACCTCGCGCGGCATCGGTGTCGCCGAGGTCAACTACGGCGGCTCCACCGGCTACGGCCGCGCCTACCGCAACCGCCTGCGCGAGCAGTGGGGCGTGGTGGACGTCGAGGACTGCGCCGCAGTCGCCGAGGCGCTGGCCGACGAGGGCACCGCCGACCCGCGGCGGCTGGCCATCCGCGGCGGCAGCGCCGGCGGCTGGACGGCGGCCGTCTCGCTCGCCACCACGGACGTGTACGCGTGCGGCACCATCATCTACCCGGTCCTCGACCTGCTCTCCTGGGCCGCCGACGGGACACATGACTTCGAGTCCCGGTACCTGGAATCGCTCGTCGGCCCGCTGTCCGAGGTGCCCGGCCGCTACCGGGAGCGGTCGCCGCTGACCCGCGCGGACGGCATCACGGCGCCGTTCCTGCTGCTCCAGGGCCTGGACGATGTCATCTGTCCGCCCGTGCAGAGCGAACGGTTCCTGGCGCAGATGGCCGGGCGCGGCATCCCGCACGCGTACATCGCCTTCGAGGGCGAGGGGCACGGTTTCCGCAGGGTGGAGACCATGATCCGGGCGCTGGAGGCGGAACTGTCCCTGTACGCCCAGGTCTTCGGCATCACCCGGTCCGACATCCCCCTGCTGGAGCTCAGGAAATGACACGGCCCCACCGGCTGGCCCCGGGCGCGCGAGTCGCCGTCGTCGCGCCCAGCGGTCCCGTGCCCGGCGACCGGCTCGACGCCGGTCTCGACATCCTGCGCGGCTGGGGCCTCGACCCGGTGGTGATGCCCCATGTCCGCGACACCCACGCGCGTCTGGGGTACCTCGCGGGCAGCGACGAGGCGCGTGCCCGCGACCTGACCGAGGCGTGGTGCGATCCGTCCGTGTCCGCCGTGATCTGCGCCCGCGGCGGCTACGGCGTCCAGCGCATGGTGGACCTGGTCGACTGGGCGGCGATGCGGGCGGCGGGCCCCAAGGTCTTCGTCGGCTACAGCGATGTCACCGCCCTCCACGAGGCGTTCGCCGTCCGGATGGGGCTCGCGACGCTGCACGGGCCGATGACGGGTGCGGTCACCTTCCTCAAGGACGCCCGCACCCAGGAGTCGCTGCGGGCCACCCTGTTCGAGCCGGAGTCGGTGCGGACCGTCGAGGGCCTGCCGGAGGCCCGCACGATGGTGCCTGGGAAGGCGAGCGGTGTCACCCTCGGGGGCTGCCTCGCCCTGCTCGCCGCCGACGTCGGCACGCCGCACGCCCGGCCGTCCGCCCGCGGCGGGCTCCTGCTGCTGGAGGACGTGGGGGAGGAGGACTACCGCATCGACCGCATGCTCACCCAACTCCTGCGCAGCGGCTGGCTGGCGGGCGTCGCCGGGGTGCTGCTGGGTTCGTGGGCCGAGTGCGGTCCGTACGAGCAGGTGCGTGCGGTGCTGCTCGACCGACTGGGGGACCTCGGCGTGCCGGTGGTGGAGGAGTTCGGCTTCGGGCACGGCGAGACGGGGCTGACGGTGCCGCTCGGCGTCCGGGCCACGCTGGACGCGGACGCCAGGACGCTGACGCTCGTGGAGCCGGCGCTGCTCTGACGGTCGGGGGCGCGGGGGGTGGTTTCCTTTGCGCGGGCGCTCTCCTTTGCGTAGGCGGGCGCTGAATTGGCGTCAAGAAGTGCGCGCACGGGCGTTGACGTGCATCTGACACGTGTCACAGCATGGGCGGCGGCCACCTCCTTACTGGTCGGTATGGCGTCCTCGATGTGGAGGTCCTCGTGTCACGTGCCCTGCCCGGAAGCCGCAAGCCTCTCGTATGGGCCGCCGGGGCCGCGCTGCTCGCGCCGCTCGCGCTCGCGTCCCCCGCCACGGCCGCCGTCCCGGCCGCGACGGCGGGTGAATACACGGTCACCGCACTGAAGTTCACCGTCGAGGCCGGCGACCGGACCTGCGTCGTCGACGCCGACCTCTACCGCCCCGCCGGCGTCGACGGCGACCGGACCGCCCCGGCCGTCCTCACCACCAACGGCTTCGGCGGCAGCAAGTCCGACGGAACCGCGGACACGGCCGAGGCGTTCGCCTCCCGCGGCTATGTGGCCCTCGCCTACTCCGGACTCGGCTTCGGCGGCTCCGGCTGTCTCATCTCCCTCGACGACCCGGACATCGACGGCCGGGCGGCCTCCCGCCTGATCGACTTCCTCGCCGGGACGCGGCCCGCCGACGACGGCACCACGATCGACTTCGTGACCAAGGACGGTGGCGGCGACCCGCGGCTCGGCATGATCGGCGGCTCGTACGGCGGCGCCATCCAGCTCGCGACCGCCGCCGTCGACCGCCGGGTGGACGCGCTCGTCCCCCTGATCACCTGGAACGACCTCAACCACTCCCTGGACCCCAACAACGCGGACGGCACGACCGTCCCCGGCGTCTTCAAGTGGCAGTGGACGAACGGCTTCTGGCTCATCGGGGAAGGACAGCCGCTGCTCGCGCCGAGCCTCGACCCGTCCCGCATCAACACGCTCGGCTGCCTGCACTTCGTCACCAGGGCCTGCGACACCCTGCGCCTGCTCAACTCCGGCCGCTACCCGGCCGACAAGGTCGAGGAGATGCAGGACTTCGCCCGCAGCGTGTCACCCGTCTCCTATCTGTCCCGGGTCGAGGCGCCCACTCTGCTCGTCCAGGGCCAGGCCGACAGCCTGTTCACCCTCAACGAGGCCCAGGCCAGCTACGAGACGCTCAAGGCCCAGGGCACCGAGACCAAGATGATCTGGCAGTCCTGGGGCCACAGCGGCGGCATGACCGATCCCGCGTCCGGCGAGCTCAACATCGGCGAGGGGAACCTGGAGACCAGCTACGTGGGGCGGCGCATCCTCGCCTGGTTCGACCGGTACCTGCGGAAGAACGCGAACGCGGACACCGGTCCGGCCTTCGCCTACTACCGCGACTGGCAGAGCGGCTACGGCGAGGCGGGCGCCGTTCCGTCCCTCTCCAGGAAGCTCTACCTCTCCGGCGACGGCGCGCTCGTCGACACCCGCGCCGAGGTCGCCCGCGGCAGCCGCACGTACGCGAACTGGCTGGTGCCCACCAGCCACTCCGAGTCGTCCCTGTCCGGCCTCATCGGCCTCACCGACCCGCAGCCCTACGACACCGCGGGCACGTACCTGGGCTGGCGCAGCGAGCCGCTGAAGGCACCGCTCGACGTGGTGGGCGCGCCAAGGGCCCGGCTCAAGGTGGTCTCGCCGGCGACGGAACGCGTCCAGCACTCGAACGACGCTGCCGACAAGCTGGTGCTGTTCGCCAAGATCTACGACATCGCGCCGAACGGCACGCGAACCCTGGTGAACCGCCTGGTCGCCCCGGTCCGCGTCCCGGACGTGACCAAGCCGTTCACGGTCGACCTGCCGGCCATCGTGCACCGCTACGAGACGGGCCACCGGCTGGAGTTCGTGATCGCGGCGAGTGACACGGCGTACTTCGGCAACCGGGGAGTCAAGCCGGTGACGGTGGTGAGCACGCCGGAGGACACGGGGGTGCTGGAGCTGCCGGTGGTGCGGGGTACGCCGTCGCCGTGACCGGCGAGGACGGCGACGGCGAGCTCGGGTACGACACGCTGCTGTACACGCGCTGCAGCCGGGTCGCGGACCACGCTGTCCCCGGTGTGGCCGAGCACGCCTTTTCTGTCACTGGTGAACACCAGCGCCGGGGCATCGCGTCCCATCGGCCCTGATTGCCGTCCGTCAGTCCCACAGCTTGTACGTCACCTCGGGCGGCAGGTGCTCGGGCCTGCTGCCGAGGAAGCTGAGGTGGAGCTGCCCGTACCGCTGCTGATCGGGGTTCTTCTCCCATGCCTGCGGGCGCTCGAGTGTGACGGTCACGGGGTACGAGTGGAACTTCCCCGCGGCGCAGTAGGGCTTGCAGTCGTTGACCACGTTCAGCCCGGTGGCCACGGCTGACGTCGGCCCCCACGACGACCATTTGAGTTCGGTCAGCCCACTGTTGCCGTCCCCGCAGGCGATCAGGAACTCGCTCGGGCGCACCTGCGCCTTCGTGAAGCAGTCCACGATCACGACTCGGTCGCCGGGCTGTACCGTCACGGAGGGGAACGCCGAGGCGGTTGCCGGTACAAGGCCTACTGCGAGCGATGTCGCGGCAAAGATCACGGCCGCGGTCCTCCGCTTACGTCTCTGCATGTCTGCTCCCAGCCGTCTCTCCCCGAGCCACCTGGCCAACCGTCCCCACGCACCTGTACCGCCCACCGCGCCCCACACCTCGCAGCGCATCCCGACAGGCGCTCCCGGCCCCTTCGAACCCGGTGCTCCTGTATCGACGCTACGACCGCACCAGGGGACCCACCACTTGGGCCCGGGACTCCTGTCCGTGCGCTCCAGCGCGGTCCGGCCCGGCTGGACTGGTTCAAGAGCACCTGCAGCGGATCGGACGGCGGCGACTGCGTCGAGGTCGCCGCGTCCGTCGACGCCGTCCACGTCAGGGACTCCAAGGACACCGCCCGCCCGGGACTGCGCGTGTCCCGGGCGAGCTGGGCGTGGTTCGTTGCGGAGGTTACGCGTTGAGCGCCGCGTAGCCCGGGCGGATCACCTCGTCGATCAGGCGCCGGCGCTCCGGCAGGGGCAGGAACGCCGACTCCGCCGCCGCGATCGTGAACTCCTCGAAGACCTCCGGGCCGTAGCCGAACGCCTCCGCCATGTGCACGAACTCCAGGCTCATGTCCGTCCCGGACACCAGGCGGTTGTCGGTGTTCAGGGTGACGCGGAAGCCCAGGCGGCGCAGCAGGTCGATCGGGTGCGTGTCGTACGACTTGGCCGCGCCCGTCTGGAGGTTGGAGGTGGGGCACACCTCCAGCGCGATGCGGTTGTCGCGCACGTACGAGGCGAGGTGGCCGAGCGTGGCCGTGCCGTCGTCGTGGACCGTGATGTCGTCCGTGATGCGCACACCGTGGCCGATGCGCTCGGCGCCGCAGACCTGCACCGCCTCGTGGATCGACTCGGCGCCGACCGCCTCGCCGGCGTGGATCGTGAAGTGGCAGTTGTGGTGCTTGAGGTGCTGGAAGGCGGGCAGGTGCCGGGCCGGCGGGTTGCCGATCTCGCCGCCCGCGATGTCGAAGCCCGCCACGCCGCGCTCGCGGTGCGCGACGGTCAGCTCGGCTATCTCCAGCGACCGGTCGGTGTGCCGCATACCCGTGAGCAGGGCGCGCACGGTGATGCGCCCGCCCGTGCGCCGCTCGCCCTCGCGCAGGCCCCTGTTCACCGCGTCCACGACCTCGTCGAGCGTGAGGCCCGCCTCCTGGTGCTGCTCGGGCGCGTACCGCACCTCGGCGTACACGACACCGTCCGCGGCCAGATCCTCCGCGCACTCGGCCGCGATGCGCTCCAGCGCCTCGCGCGTCTGCATCACCGCGCAGGTGTGGGCGAACGTCTCCAGATAGCGCTCCAGCGACCCCGAGTCCGCGGCGTCGCGGAACCAGACGGCGAGGGCTTCCGGGTCCTGGGTGGGCAGGGCCCGGTAGCCGCAGGCGCGGGCCAGCTCGATGATCGTGGCGGGGCGCAGACCGCCGTCGAGGTGGTCGTGCAGGACCACCTTGGGAGCGCGGAGGATGTCAGACAAGTGCATGCATCGGGAGTGTACGGTACCGCCCGCCGATGCGGGAGGCGCCTCAGTTCGACTGGAGGACCGGCAGGGCCGGTGCGCCCGTCGGGAGCATGTGCTTGGCCGCCAGGACCGGGGTGCCGTCCACCCGCACCACCTGCGTGACCAGGACCGCGGGCGTGTCCGCCGGACGCCCCAGCTGCTCCCCGCGCCGCCGGCCGAGCAGCGTCGCGCTGATCTGGCTGTGCGCCGTCAGGGCCGTGCCCCGTGACGCGGCGGCGAGGACCGCGACCATGGAACAGGCCGCATCCGGTGCCGACCGCAGCGCCTCGGCGAAGTCCGGGTGGTACCGCTCCAGCGTCTGCTCCGCGGCCGCCCACTCCTGGCTGAGCGCGGCCGCCGCACCGTCCCCGGCAAGCAGGGACTCCCAGAAGCGCAGCTCCGCCGCGGCGGGCGCGAGCAGATGCTGGGTGGTGAAGTCGGTGGGCTCCTCGACGGTGCGCAGCAGCGGCCGCACCCGCAGCGCCCGGCCCGCGCCGAGCAGCTCCTCCAGCGGCTGGATGTGCTCGTAACCGCGCCTGGGCGGGCTGGCGTTGACCGTACGGCCCACGCCCCTTCGCACGGAGAGCAGGCCGTCCTCCTGGAGCAGCAGCAGCGCCTCGCGCAGGGCCGGGCGGCTCACGCCGAGCTCGGTGGCGAGGCGCGGCTCGGAGGGGAGGGTGGACCCCGGCGGATAGGTGCCGTCGTGGATGGCGTCCGCGATCCGCTCGTACAGCACCACGACCGGTCTCCGCTGCTGCCCGCTGACTGCCACTGGCCCTCCTCGGCTCACTTGTCAGCAAGTTATGCGAGCGCGCGCCTCCGGAGCAACGCGGATCGCGTCCCTTCTGGCCTTTCAACCGGGGCCGGTGTGCGTCACGTCACGGGGGTCTTGACGTTCTACGCACGTAGATTCCACCCTGTGTGGGCACAGCTTGTCTGACAAGGCTCCTGTGCGTATTTCCGTCGAGGCATGACATCCAAGGCAAAGGGGCCGACATGTCCACCACGCTCGGCCGGACGCGTTCCGGGTCCGAATCCGATCTCGCGGGCCGGGGCCCGATGCTGCTGGCCATGGTGCTCGCCGTGCTCGGCTACCAGATCAACGCGACCATGCTCAGCCCCGCCCTGCCCGATGTGATCGAGCGCCTCGGGACCACCACGGCGGCCGCCGGCCTCTCGCAGACGCTGTTCTTCCTCATGGCCGCCATCGGTCAGGTCACCCTGGCCCGCCTGAGCGACCAGCGCGGCCGCAAGCCCATGATGATCGTCTGCGCGTTCGTGCTCATCGCGGGCAACCTGATGTGCGTCTTCGCCCCGAACATCGAGATCTTCATCGCGGGCCGCATCCTCCAGGGCGTCTCCGCCGCGATGTTCACCCTCGCCTTCCTCACCCTGAACCAGCTGCTCACCCCGGCCGGCTTCGGCAAGGCCGCGGGCATCATCACCGCCGTCAACGGCGGACTCGCCGGCGTCGACGCCATCGCCGGCGGCCAGATCGCCGACACCATCGGCTTCCGCGGCATCTTCGTGTGCTCCACGCTCATCGCCGTTGCCGGCCTGATCGGTGTCCGCAGGTACGTCCCCGACGTGCCGCCGACCACGGCGAACGCCCCCTTCGACTCGCGCGGCATCACCGCCCTGTCGGCCGGCCTCACCGGTGTGCTCGTCGGCCTGGCCCAGGGCGGGGCCTGGGGCTGGACCTCCCCGCTGACCCTCGCCTTCCTGCTCGGCGGCCTGCTGGCCCTCGTCCTGTTCGTCGTCTCGCAGAGGTCCGCGGCCAACCCGGTCATCGACATCGACGTACTCGCCTCTCGGCGCGCCTGGCCGCTGCTGATCACCACGATCTGCACCCTCGGCGGCGCGTTCGGCGCGATCGCGCTCACCATCCCGCTGTTCTCGCAGGACGCCCGGGTCGGCCTCGGCCTGTCCGCCGTCGCCGCCGCCGTCCTGTTCCTCACCCCGATCCAGCTCATCGGCGTGATCTCCGCGCCCCTCACCGGACGGCTGGGGCCGAAGGTCGGCTGGCGCCGGATCGTGGTGACGGGAGCCGTCGCCAACTTCGCGATCTTCGTCTTCGCCACACTCTTCCTGCACCACGAGTGGATCCTCGTGGCCTCGCTGGCCGCTCTCGGCGTGACCTACGGCGGCTTCATGCTGACCGGCCTCAACGGCCTCGCCGTCACGACCGCGCCCAAGGACAAGCCCGGCTCGCTCTCCGGGCTCAACGGCGCCTGCTTCGGCATCGGGGCCTCGCTCGGCATCGCCCTCGCCTCGGCCATGATCACGGCGGGCAGCGACGCCCACGGGCCGACCGCGGCGGGCTACCAGCACGCCATGTACACGGCTCTCGCACTCCTCGGCGTCGGGGTCGTCACCTCGCTGCTCATCCAGCGCCCCGACCCGGCGGACGCGGAGACGGCGGACGAGCCCGCGCTGGTGATCGCCCACCACTGACGACGCCGGCGGGGCGGTGGCGGTCCCTCCCGTGCGGCCCGGGGCCACGGGCTGCGCGTCCGGGTCACGGGCTGCGCGTCCGCCCCTCCTGCGCGCGGCGCGTGCCCGCAACCCCGCCCGGCGCCGGGCCCGTCGGCCCGCCCCGCGCCGCCCCGGTGGGCGTCCCCCGCCCACCCGCGATGCTCCCGTTAGGCTGGCGCGATGTCGCCGACTCCCGCTCCCCCTGCCGCCACCGGTGAGCGGATCGTGCTGCGCCCCCTCACGTACGCCGACGGGGACGAGTTCACCGCGCGTGCCCGCGAGAGCATCGGGCATCACCGGCCCTGGCTCTTTCCGCCGCTCACCGCGGACGCCTACGCCGCCTACGCCGGCCGGCTCATCGAGGACCCGGCGAAAGCCGGTTTCCTCGTCTGCGAGCGCGGCACCGGAGCCATCGCGGGCTTCATCAACATCAACAACATCGTCGAGGGCGCGTTCCTCAGCGGTGCGCTCGGCTACGGGGCCTTCGCCCACTCCGCCGGACACGGGCTCATGGGGGAGGCGCTGCGCCTCCTCATCGGCCACGCCTTCGGGACGCTCGGGCTGCACCGCCTGGAGGCCAACATCCAGCCGGGCAACACCGCGTCCCTCGGCCTCGTGCGGTCGGCCGGCTTCCGGCTGGAGGGCTACTCGCCCGACTTCCTCCACATCGACGGCGCCTGGCGCGACCACGAACGCTGGGCGATCACCCGCGAGATGACCGCCGCCGCCGGTCGTTGACCTTCATCGTGTCCATGTCGGTCGCCGACGACCTGAGGTCCCGCCAGCCGTGTCCGAGCGCCGCGAGCGCCCGCTCGGCCCGGTCCTCGGCGATCGCCCCCGCCATCTCCTCGCCGTCCGCCGCGTCCGAGACGACGACGAAGCGGTACGTGAAGTGCCGGAGCGCGCTGTCGTAGGCGAGCGACCCCTCCTCGGTGAACCGTGCCGCCGCGAGGCCGTGCCGGTCCGCGTCCGCGAGGAGCGCCGCGCGCCCCTGCTCGGTCAGACCGTCCCACGTACCCCGCACGATCACCCGGTACGTGTGTTGCGTGCTCATGTCCGCGCCACCCTCTGCCTCGCCCTGCCGCGCCCGAATCCGTCGGCGGTCAAGACTACGGGGACCGGGACGAGAACCCGCCGGAATTTACGGGCGCTCAGGCCGCCTTGCGGTCCACGTACTCGAACACCGAACCGTCGGGGTGGACGGCGATCAGGTTGCGCCCCACCGGGGTCGGCACCGGACCGGCCACGACCCGGGCACCGACCGCGGTCAGCGTCTCGTACGCCTCGTCCACGTCCTTCACCGCGATCGTCGCCGACACCTTCCGCAGGACCTCGAGCTCCGACTCCGGACCGCTCATCAGCAGGAAGCAGCCGACCGCCGCGACCGAGACGCCGCCGCGTTCGAAGCGCAGCGGCGGGGCGCCGGTGAGCCGCTCGTAGAAGGCGGCCGACGTCTCCAGGTCGTCGACGCAGATGCGGAGTGTGGTTCCGAGGATCTCCATGCAGGGGAGGGTAGTTGGCCCCGGTGTGCCCTGTCAGGGGCGTGTGTCCGCAGGCAGGCTCAGACCCGGCACAGGATCTCGCCGTGCGGGACCATGAACCAGGCGTCGTCCTCTTCGCCCCAGGCTCGCCAGCCGTCGGCGATCGCGGCGAGCTGCGCGGCGGTCGCGTGCGCGCCGTCCACCGCGATCCGCGCGTACGCCGAGGCGGTCGTGCGGTCCGCCCACAACCCGCTCCACCACGCGCGCTCCTCGGGCGCCGCGAAGCACCATGCGGCGGCGGTCGCCGTGATGTCGGTGAAGCCGGCGGCGCGGGCCCAGGACACGAGCCTGCGTCCGGCGTCGGGCTCGCCGCCGTTGGCACGGGCCACCCGCCGGTACAGCTCCTGCCACTCGGACAGCACCGGCAGCTCGGGGTACCAGGTGAACGCGCCGTAGTCGCTGTCGCGGGCCGCGACGATCCCGCCGGGACGGCACACCCGGCGCATCTCACGCAGGGCGGCCACCGGGTCGCCCACGTGCTGCAGGACCTGATGGGCGTGGACGACGTCGAAGGAATCGTCGGGGAAGTCCAGGTCGTGGACATCGGCGACCGCGAAGCGGACGTCGTCCAGCCCGCGCCCCTCGGCGTGCGCACGGGCGCGCACCAGCACGTCCTGTTCCGCGTCCACCGCGGTGACCCGGCCGGGCGCGACGAGCGCCGCGAGGTCGGCGGTGATCGTGCCCGGCCCGCAGCCGACGTCCAGCACGTCCATTCCGGGCCGCAGAGCGTCGATCAGGTACGCCGCGGAGTTCTCGGCGGTCCGCCACGTGTGCGAGCGCAGCACGGACTCGTGGTGTCCGTGGGTGTAGACGGCGGTCTCCTTCGGCATGGCGGTCTCCTTCGCTGAGGGAAACACCACCGTATCGCGCTCGTCCTGAATGGCGAGATATGCATCTCGAATGATGGACTGAGGACGGGGTGCGGGCGGGCCGCCTCCTGCCGGTGCGCCGCTGCCGCGGCCCGTCTGCAGGACTCCGCGGTTCCGCCCCGCACGACCACCGCGCGGGCGACAATCGGCGGATGACGCAGACCTGGAACCCGACCGCACCCGGCGTGCTCCGGCTCCCCTCCGGCAGGCTGGTCCGTGGCCGCGGCCTGCGCCGCCCGCTGCCCGACGGGCCGCGGCCGCAGTTCGCCGTGTACCTGCTCGGCAAGCAGCCGCCGCCCGCCGACTGGGAGGCACGCTGGCTGCGCTGGCCGGACTTCCGTCTCCCCGCGGATCGCGACCAGGCGCGCGAACTGCTGCACGAGGCGTGGGAGCGGGCCGCGGCCGAACGTGTCGAAGTCGCGTGCGGAGGCGGCCGCGGCCGGACCGGAACGGCCCTGGCCTGTCTCGCCGTTCTCGACGGCGTCCCGGCCGGCGAGGCGGTGGCGTACGTCCGCGCCCACTACGACCGGCACGCGGTGGAGACACCGTGGCAGCGGCGCTACGTCGAGCGCTTCGCACACACCGCACGGACCTGAACGAGGGGCCCCGGCGACCAGCACCCCCGTGGCCGGCCGCCGAAGCGCGCTGTGCCATGGTGCGGGACGCGCGGGGACCACGTCGAACCGATTTACGGGCAGAACAGGGCACCGGCCCGGCCCTTCGACGGCCCTACAGCAACTCCTGAGGCCGGTAGACCGTCAGCGCGTCCACCAGCTTGTCCACCGTCAACTCGGGCGGAGCCGGGGCCACTTCGCCGTCGTACGCCAGCGGTGTGCCCGGCGCGAGACCGCCGATGCGGACCTGGTGCACCTGCCGCGCCGCGTGCACCGGCGACCGCTTCAGCCTGCCCGCCAGCGCGGCGGCCAGCAGCCGCCAGCCGGGTGCGCGTCCGCCGTGCACCACACGGACGTCGAGCAGCCCGTCCGCCAGATTGCCGCGGTGACCGGGTGTGGGCCCGACGCCCCTGTACACCCCGTTGCCCGCGAACAGCAGCCACATCGGGCGGCGCCTGCCCTGCACCTCGGCCTCCAGCGGATGCTCGCCGCGCAGTACCCGGGCCGCCGCCAGCACTCCGGCCGGCCATGGGCCGATCCGGGGCGACCAGCGCTCCCGGATGCGGACCAGCTCCGGATACACGCCCAGGCTGAACGTGTTGAGAAAATAGCCCGGCTCCGTGCTGCCGCCGGGCCCGGGGGTGAAGCGCCCCAGGTCCACCCCGACGGCGTCCCCCGCCTCCACGGCCCGGCAGGTGTCCCGCACGGACTCTATGCCCAGGTCGTAGGCGAAATGGTTGAGCGTGCCGCCGGGGAAGACCGCGAGCGGGACGCCGTACGTCGCGGCCACGGCAGCCGCCCGGTTGACCGTGCCGTCACCGCCGACGACGCCCAGCGCCCGGGCCCGGCCCGCGGCCTTGGCGAGTTCGGCCGGCAGCTCGTCGGGCGCGCATTCCATGACCTCCGCGAGCGGTAGTCGGGTGCGTACCTCGGACGCGCAGTCCGCCGACCCGGACTCGCGGTTGACGGCGACCACCAGGCCCTCGCCGCCCCGCAGCGCGGGCGCGTGCGCCTTCGGGCGGCCCGGCGCGGGCAGCTGGGACCGCGTCGGCACCATGCCGCGCACCGCGAACGCCGCGCCCGCGCCGAGCGCCGCACCCACGAGCACGTCGCTCGGATAGTGCACGCCCGTGTAGACGCGGGAGAACGCGACGGACGCGGCGACCGGCGCGACGGCGGCGCCCCAGCCCCTGGACTCCAGCGCGACCCCGGTGGTGAAGGCCGCGGCCGACGCGGAGTGCCCCGAAGGGAAGGACGTCGTGAACGGATGCCGCTTCAGCTGCCGTATCACCGGTACCGCGTCCAGCAGGGGCCGGTTCCTGCGGACCGCGCGCTTGCCGACCGTGTTGATCACGGCCGAGGCGACCGCGAGGGAGGCCACACCCCGCACGGCCGCCCGCCGGGAGCGTGCCCCGCGTCCCAGGACGGCGATCCCGGCCGCCGTCGCGAACCAGAGCAGCCCGTGGTCGGCGCTCCTGCTGAGCCGCGGAAGGACCGGCTCCGCGCCCGGCCACGTCCGTTCGGCGACGGCACGGTGCAGCTGCCGGTCCCAGGTGCCGAGGAGTCCGGTGATCCTCTCGCGGAGGTGCGTGGTTGCCTGTGCGTCGACTTCTGGCATGCCAGGCGGTTACCCCATGGGCGTTCACCCCACGCCGCTCGCGACCCGTCCGGCTCCATGCGGCCGAGCCCGGTCCGCCCCGCTGCCACCGCCCGCGCGGCGGCATCGGCCAAACCTTCGTATAAAGGGCTGGGAGGCCGGGCAGGCGTCCGGCAGCGAGCGAGCGAGCCGTGGAGGTGGCGGGATGCAGGGCACGGCGTCCGAGGGACGTGGCCCCGTCCGGTACGGGCCGCACGCGCCCGAGACCGGCCTGCCGGTGCCGCAGGGCTCCGCCGCGGTGCTGGCCGGTGCCGCCGGCGCCGCCCGGAGCGAGCCGCCCGGCGGCGGCCGCGCGCTCCGCGAGGCCGCCTGCGGGTACTGGCAGCGGCGCGGCCTGTCGAGCGGTCCCGACGAGGTCGTCGCCGCCTCCGGTGCGCAGCCCCTGCTGTTCGCCCTGCTGGGCGCGTACGACGGCGACGTGCTGATGCCCCGCCCCTGCCCCGCGTGGTGGACCCCGCAGGCACGGCTGCTGGGCCGCCCCGCCTACCACGTGCCCACCCCGGCCGAATGCGGCGGCGTGCCGGACCCGTTCGCGCTGCTGGAGACCGTGCGGCGGGTCCGCAGTGAGGGCGGCAGGCCCCGGCTCCTCCTGCTGTGCGTCCCCGACGATCCCACCGCCACCGTCGCCCCGCCCGAGACCGTGCGCGAGGCGTGCGAGGCCGCCGTCGGGGAAGGTCTGCACATCATCAGCGACGAGACGTGGCGCGACACGCTCCACGGGCCGCGGGACACCGTCCTGGTGAGCCCGGCGGAGATGTGCCCCGGCGACGTCACCGTCATCAGCGATCTTTCGGGCGCCCTCATGCCCGACTCCTGGCCCGTCGCGATCGCCCGCTTCCCGTCCGGCGCGGAGGGCGCCGCCCGGCGCGCCCGCACGCTCGACTTCCTCACCGCCCTGGGCGCCGCCGTCCCCGCGCCCCTCTCCGCCGCCGCGGCCCATGCGCTGGGCGAGCCGGCCGAGGTGGCCGAACGCGCCGCCGGTGCCGCCGCCCTGCACGCGCAGGTCGCCGCGGCCGTGCACAGCGCCGTGCTCAAGGCCGGTGCCGTCTCCCGCCCTCCGCAGGCGGGCCGCCATCTCTACGCGGACCTCGGCCCCTTGCGCGGCCGGCTGGCCGAGCGCGGCGTCGGCGACTCCATGGAACTGGAGGAGTACCTGAGCGACCGCCTCCACACGTCCGTCCCCGGCGGGCACCGCTTCGGCGACGAGCTCGGCGCGCTGCGGGTACGGCTGTCCACGGGGCCCCTGCTCGGCACGACCGCCGACGAGCAGCTGGCCGCCCTCGCCTCGCCCGCCCCTCTGGAACTGCCCCATGTCGAGCGGGCATTGAGCGACCTCGGATCGGCCTTCGACGAGCTGCGCTGACGCGTTGACGGGAGACCTTGATGACGGAGCAGGCAGAACAGACCGGACCCGCACAGCACCCGGCCGCCATGCGACCGGGCCGTACGGCGCCCCCGCCCCGCACGACCCGCCCCCTCGGCGGGACCCGCATCTGGCCCAGGTCCTTCGCCGACCGGCTGACCGCGCCTCTCCCCGGCGTCCGCGCCCTGGCCCGGCTCGCCAGGGAGGGCGCGGTACGGCCCGGCCCCGACGGCCTGCGGGACATCCCGCTGCTGCCCTTCGCACCCGGCACGCTGCCCGAGGCGGACGCCACCACCGTCGCCGTCACCTGGGCCGGGCACGCCAGCTGGGTGCTGCGCATGGGCGGCCTCACCGTGCTCACCGATCCGGTCTGGTCCCGCCGCATCCTCGGCACCCCGGCGCGCATCACTCCGGTGGGCGTGCGCTGGGAAGATCTGCCGCCCGTGGACGCGGTCGTCATCAGCCACAACCACTTCGACCACCTCGACGCACCCACGCTGCGGCGGCTGCCCCGCCGCACCGCGCTGTTCGTGCCCGCGGGCCTCGGCCGCTGGTTCCGCCGGCGCCGCTTCAGCCGCGTCACCGAACTCGACTGGTGGGAGGGTGCCGAACTGGGCGGCGTGCGCTTCGACTTCGTACCGGCCCACCACTGGTCCAAGCGCACCCTCTTCGACACCTGCCGCTCGCTGTGGGGCGGCTGGGTGCTCACCGACGGCCGGGGCCGTTCGGTGTACTTCGCGGGCGACACCGGTTACGGACACTGGTTCGGGGAGATCGGCCGCCGCCATCCCGGCATCGACCTTGCGCTGCTGCCCATCGGGGCGTACGCCCCGCGCTGGTGGCTCAGCGATGTGCACACGGACCCGGAGGAGGCGGTGCGCGCCTTCGAGGACCTCGGCGCGCGGATCATGGCGCCCATGCACTGGGCCACGTTCGTGCTCTCCGCGGAGCCCGTGGGGGAGCCGCTGGAGCGGCTGCTTGTGGCGTGGCACCGCACGGGCCGGCCGCGCCACGAGCTGTGGGACCTGCCGGTGGGCGGCTCGCGGGTGCTGACCGCGTGAAGCGGAGGCCCGGGCTTCCGTCCCCCGCCGGGCTCCCGCGTACGCCTCACGCCTCTCCCTGCGTGTCCGGCCGCCGCAGCCTGCGCCACACCCCCGGCGCCCCGCTGACCAGCACGGTCAGCGCCACCGCGGCGACCACGCCCTGCCACGGCTCGGGGAACAGCGACCCGCCCAGGATGCCGATCAGCCCGTACGTCGCCGCCCACGCCAGGCACGCCGGAGCGTTGCCGCGCATGAAGCGGCGCAGCTCCATCCGGGCCAGCAGGCAGGCCAGCATGACCGGGATCCGCCCGGCCGGCACCAGACGCGACAGCACCAGCACCGCCACCCCGTGCTCGGCCAGCTTCTCCTGGGCCTGCTCCAGCCGGTCGGGCGCCGCGCGCTCCCGCAGCGCGGCGAGCCAGCGCGAACCGTTCCTCGAACGGACACCGCGCCGGCCGAGCCAGTAAAGCGTCACGTCCCCCGCGAAGGCGGCCAGCGACGAGACCAGGAACACGAACAGCAGGGCCAGCGGCGCCGTCTGATGGACGGCCACCACCGCGGCGGAGCTGACCACCGCGCCGGTCGGCACCACCGGCACCAGTGCCCCGAGCGCCACCAGCAGGAACAGCGAGGGATAGCCGACCGCCTGCTGCGTCGACTCCGGCGGCAGCAGCGGTGCGGCCTCCGCGAGCCGGGCGGCCACCGCCGGGATGCCGGCGTTCACCGCCCGGCCTCCGGTCTGACCCGCTCGCCGTGCCCGAGCCGGTGCACGGCCACCTTCGGCGCCAGCCGGGCGGCCTTGCGGACGAACTCGTCGCCCGGCGCGTAGAACTCGTGCGGCCGGATGCCGTCCATCCCGATCGGCCAGTACGTGCCGTAGTGCACGGGCACGGCGGCACGGGGCGCGAGCGAGGCGAGCGCCTGCGCCGCGCGCCCCGCGTCCAGATGACCGTGGCCCAGGTACGGCCCCCAGCCGCCGACGGGGAGCAGCGCCACGTCGACCGGGCCGACCTCGTCCGCCATGGAGTCGAACAGACCGGTGTCTCCGGCGAAGTACGTGTCGGCCTCGCCGCTGACCACATAGCCGAGCGCGGGGGAGCGGTGCGGCCCCAGCGGCAGCCTGCGTCCGTCGTGCAGTGCCGGCACGGCCCGTATGCGCACATCGGCGACCCGCACCTCGTCGCCGGGTGCGACCTCGGTGACGCACAGGCCGGCCGACGCGGCGACCCGCCGCAGCCCCGGCACCGAGCGCGCCGCGCCGTGCGGCACGACCAGCCGCGTCCCGGGCACGAGCCGTGCGAGCGAGGGCAGGTGGAGGTGGTCGGAGTGCAGATGGGAGACGAGCACGGCCTCGACCGCGGTGGCCTCGGGGGGCGGCAGGGCGCCGCGGCGCCTGCGCAGATGGGCCAGCCGCCGCACGAGCAGAGGGTCGGTCAGCACCCGGACCCCCGAGTCCTCGATCGTGCAGGTGGCATGACCCCACCAGGTGATCTCCACCGGCACGCGACGCCTCCTCGTAGCAGGTCCCCCGTACCGTACGAGCGTAGTTGTCCCCCGGCCCGCCCGTGCCGGGTCCGGGGCGGACGCCGCTCCGAAGGGGCCGCGCTGTGCCACGCTGGAGTCCTGCTCGAGGGGTGAGGTGGCGCGCGTGGTCGCAGGGCGGTGGCGCACTGCCGGAGGAGCCGTCTTCCGGGTCGTCGTGGTGTGGGGTGTGTCGACCGCGACCATGCTGGCGCTCGCCGGACTGCTGCCCGACTTCCGGCTCCAGTCCGCCGACGGGGACAGCGTCACGCGCACGGCGGTCACCGCCGGTTGGGGGGCAGGCGCCTTCGGTCTGCTCGGGGCCCTCGTGTGGCCCGTGATCGTCCGGGCCCTGCTGCTCGTGCCCGCGCTCGTCCTCGGCCTGCTGGTCTTCTTCCTCAACGGCTCGCTGCTGCTCATCGCCCTGTGGCTGATCCCGGACGGCCGCGGCGCCGCGAAACCGGAGACCGCCGTCGTCGTGGCCGCCGTGATGTCCGCGGTCGCCTCCGCGACGTCCACCGCGCTCGCCGTCCGCGACGACGACGCCTACCGGCGCAGGCTCTCGCGGCTGGCCCACCGCCGCAGCCGCCGCCGCGGTGACCCCGGGGCTTCCCGCGCGCCCGGGACGGTGTTCGTACAGCTCGACGGCGTCGGCCACGACGTGCTGCGGCGGGCGGCCGACAGCGGCGTGATGCCCACCGTCGCGAGCTGGCTCGGCGACACGCACCGCCTCACCCCCTGGCGGACCGACTGGTCGAGCCAGACGAGCGCCAGCCAGCTCGGCATCCTGCACGGCTCCAACCACGACGTGCCCGCCTTCCGCTGGTACGAGAAGGACCGGCGCCGGATCGTGGTCAGCAACCGGCCGGCGAGCGCGGCGGAGCTGCAGCGCCGCGCCATCGCGCGGACCGCCGACGGCGGGCTGCTCACGGTGGACGGCGCGAGCCGCGGCAACCTGTTCAGCGGCGGCGCCGACCAGCTGGCCCTGGTCCTGTCGGTCGCGGCCCGCCGCGGCCGCGCCAACCGCTCGCGCGCCGGCTACTTCGCCTACTTCTCCGATCCGGCGAACGCCGTCCGTACCGCCGTGTCGTTCGTCGCCGAGGTCGTCCGCGAGATCGGCGAGTCGACGCGTGCCCGGCTGCGCGGCGACGAGCCGAGGGTCGGCCGCGGCGGGCTCTACCCGTTCATCCGCGCGTTCGCCACCGTCGTCGAACGCGACGTGGTGGTCGCCGCGGTGATGGGCGACATGCTGGCCGGACGCACCGCCGTCTACGCCGACCTGGTCGCCTACGACGAGGTGGCCCACCACTCAGGCCCGCACAGCCGCGACGCGCAGGCGGTGCTGGAGCGGCTCGACCGGTCGCTCGCCCTGATCGCCAAGGTCGCCGAGCACGCGCCCCGCACCTACCGGATCGTGCTGCTGTCCGACCACGGCCAGAGCCCGGGGAGCACCTTCGAGGACGCGTACGGGCTGACCCTGCGCGATCTGGTGCGCGCGGGCTGCGGGCTGCCGGTGCCGCGCCGCGCCGAGCGCTCCAAGAGCGGGGCGGAGGCCCGCGACGCGGCGCGTGACGCGCTGCGCACCGCCCTGCACCGGGAGGTCGAGGAGGACGGGGAGCTGGAGCAGCCCGTGGCGGGCTCCGATCCGATCGTGCTGGCGTCGGGCAATCTCGCGCTGATCTCCTTCCCCGACGTGCCCCACCGGGTGAGCCGGGAGGAGATCCGGCGCCGCTACCCCGCTCTGCTGCCGACCCTGGCCGACCACCCGGGCATCGGGTTCCTGCTGGTGCACAGCGAGGAGCAGGGGTCGGTGGTGCTCGCCGGTGGCGGCACCGCCGTGCCGCTCGCCGATCTCAAGGAGGGGGACGCCGGGCCGCTCGCCGTCTTCGGCCCCGGCGCGGTGGACGCCGTGCGGCGCACCGACGGGTTCCCGCACGTCGCGGACATCATGGTCAACTCGATGTACGACCCGAGGACGGGCGTGGTGCACGCCTTCGAGGAGCAGATCGGCTCCCACGGAGGGCTCGGCGGGGAGCAGTCGACGGCGTTCGTGCTGTCACCGCTGGAGCTGTCGCCGCCGGTCCCGCCCGGCGTCGAACTGGTCGGTGCCGAGCGGGTGCACCGGGTCCTCCGGCGCTGGCTGCGGGAGTGCGAGGGACCGCAGGTCCCGATCGGGACGCGCGCCGCCCGGCCGGCGGAGGTGCCGGTCACTCGCGACAAAGCGGTGGAAGGCTAGATCGGTATTCGATGACGTGTTCGTGTGGTGAATTGTGGCTCCGTGTCGCTATTGCTGGTCCTGCGCAGGTTACCGTCGCTGAGTGAACGATGAACTGGTCTGGGAGAGAAAGAAGTTCGGGCACTCAGCCCGGCTCGCGCTGAACCCGGCCCAGGCCCGTCTCGTGGATGAACAGGCGCACGCCGCTCGTGCGATGTGGAACCTGCTGCATGACTGGTGGACGATGCTGCCGAAAGAGAAGCGGTCTCTCGTGGCAGCAGATGCCGCGATCCGTCAGGCCCGCAAGGAGATCGACTGGCTTGGTCTGCTCCCGGCGCAGGCCGCGCAGGCCATCCTCAAGACGTACTTCCAGGCGTGGAAGAACTGTTGGGACGGTCGTGCTGAGGCGCCGAACTTCAAAGCCAGGTTCCGCACCGTGATGTCGGTGGACATCCCGCAGGGCCGGGACCTGAACGTCACCCGCGTGCACCGCCGCTGGGGCATGGTCAACATCCCAAAGATCGGTCGTGTTCGGTTCCGCTGGACCAAGGACCTCCCCGTCGGCAGGCGCGCGAACAGCGACAACCGCATCACCGGTGCACGCATGGTCAAGGATGCCTTGGGCTGGCACATCGCCTTCCGCGTCCAGGTGCTGGAGCCGAAGCCGAAGCCGCACACCGGCCCGGAGGTCGGCATCGACGTGGGCCTCACCGTTCCCCTGGCTCTCTCGGACGGGGGCACCGAGACCCACCGCCCGTGGCTGACCGGGAAGGAGCAGGTCAAGCTGGTCCGGTTGGAGCGGCGTGCCGCGCACCGCAAGAGCTTCCGCGAGCGAGGGGAAAAGACCTCCCGACGTCTGCATCGCACCTACGACCGGATCCAGGCACTTCGCGCGAGAGCCAAGCGCAGGTGTCTGGACTGGCAGCATCAGACCACCACCGCCATCGCCAAGAAGTACGGCACAGTTGTGGTCGAAGCACTCACCGTCACGAACATGGTCAAGTCCGCCAAAGGCACCGTGATGGCCCCGGGTAAGACCGTGGCCCAGAAGAGCGGCCTCAACCGCGCCATCAGCGCTGAGGCATGGGGCCGTACCATCGAGCTGCTGACGTACAAGACAGCCCGCAACGGCGGTACCCTCCAGAAGGTTCCAGCCCCTGGCACCTCCCAGCGGTGCTCAGCCTGCGGCTTCACTACGCCTGGCAGCCGGGAGAACCAGGCTCTGTTCGTGTGCAAGAACCCAGACTGCGGGTGGTCAGGCAACGCCGATCACAACGCTTCCCGGAACGTCTTGCACTTGTACCGGATGGGCCTCGCGCTCATCCCGGCTGCCGGGAGGGCAGTCGTGAGGCGTGCTCGTCGCGTCAAGCCCGTCGCCGCAAGGTAGAAGGGAATCTCTCGGCACAAGTCGAGAGAACGCTTCAACAAGGAGTGCTCTTCCTCTTCGCCGGTGTGCTGGTGTACGCCTGGATGTCGGCCCGAAGGATCAAGGCCGCCCGGCAGCAAGGAGAGGAAGCGGATGCGAGCCGTCGTGTTCCAGGAGTTCGGCAAGCGGCCTGAGATACGGGAGGTGCCCGACCCGGTCCCGTCGCGCGACGGCGTCGTCGTCAGGGTCGAGGCGACCGGACTGTGCCGCAGCGACTGGCACGGCTGGATGGGCCACGACAGCGGGATCGTCCTGCCGCACGTCCCCGGACACGAACTGTCCGGCGTGGTCGCCGCCGTCGGCGCCGGAGTCACCGGCTGGTCGGCGGGCGACCGCGTCACCGTCCCGTTCATCTGCGCGTGCGGCCGCTGCGCCGCCTGTGCCCGGGGCGCCCAGCAGGTCTGCGAACGCCAGGAACAGCCCGGCTTCACCCACTGGGGCTCCTTCGCCGAGTACGTCCCCGTCCACCACGCCGACACCAACCTGGTGGCCCTGCCCGACGGCATGCCGTACGCCACGGCGGCGAGCCTCGGCTGCCGGTTCGCGACCGCCTTCCGGGCGGTCGTCGGCCAGGGCCGCGTGCGGCCGGGGGAGTGGGTGGCCGTGCACGGCTGCGGCGGGGTCGGCCTGTCCGCCGTGATGATCGCCGCGGCGGCCGGGGCCCGCGTCGTCGCCGTCGACGTGTCGCCCGGCGCGCTGGAGATGGCCCACACCTTCGGCGCCGAGGTGGCCCTCGACGCCTCCGCGCTGCCCGGTGGCGTCCCCGAAGCCGTCCACGAGGCGACGGGCGGCGGCGCCCACCTCTCGCTCGACGCCCTCGGCTCGGCCGTGACCTGCCAGAACTCGGTCCTCGGCCTGCGCAGCCAGGGCCGCCACGTCCAGGTGGGACTTCTCCCCTCCGGAGCCCATGTCCCCATGGACCGCGTCGTCGCCCTGGAACTGGAGATCCTCGGCAGCCACGGCATGGCCGCCCACGACTACCCCGCCATGATGGCGATGGTCGCCTCCGGGGCGCTGCGCCCCGAACTGCTCGTGACGGCGCAGATCGCCCTCGACGCCGTGCCCGACGCGCTCATGGCGCTGGACACCGCACCGGCCACGGGCGTCACGGTGATCACCCCGCACGCCGCGCCCTGACGCGCACGACCCGCGACGCACGCGCATTACCTGCCACGTAATCGACGGTCCATCGGCCGCACGGCAGTCTGAGGTCACCGGAGCCCGGGCGGCGCACTCCGTCCGGACTCCGGGTCCCGCCCGTACGACCCAGGTGCCCTCCCGGCAATCACACATTGCCGGTCGCGGCACAGATGGAGGCTGATCCGTCATGTCCCAGGCCCTGCTCGCCGGCATCTCCCGTACCACCGAGCCCCGGACGATGCTGCGCCGCTTCCTCGCCGTCGACGCCGTCGTCACCGGCGCCAACGGGCTCGCGTACGCCGCCGCGTCCGGGCCGCTCGGCCGGCTCCTCGGGGTCGACGACCTGCTCCTGCTCGAACTGGGCGTCTTCCTGACGCTCTTCGGCGCCGCGGTCGGCCTGCTCGCCGCCCGGCGCAGACCGCCCGCGTTGCCGGTCAAGATCGTCGTCGACGCCAATGTGCTGTGGGCCGTCCTCAGCATCGCCGCACTCGGGCTCTGGCTGGAGCCGACCACGGCCGGCGCGGTGTGGACCGTGATGCAGGCCCTGACCGTCGCCGGCTTCGCGGTGATGCAGTGGTCGGCCCTGAACGCGACGGCTAGGTCCTGTCCGGCCTGATCGACAAGACACTCCCTAGGGCATGAGCGACCGCAGGTGGGCGACCGTCGCCGGGTCGGCCGGGAGGAACGTCTCGATGGCCAGCTCCGCGACGGTCACGTCCAACGGGGTGTTGAAGGTCGAGATGGACGAGACGAACGACAGCACCCGCCCCTCGTGCTCGATCCGCAGTGGCAGCGCGAAATACGGAAAGGGCGCCGGGTCCTCCCGGTCGTCCGGGTCGCCGCCCCCGTCCGGCAGGTGATAGGCGGCGACCTCGTCGTACAGCGCGCGCAGCGACGCCGAGCGGGCGAGCGCGATCTGCCGCTCCATTTGGGCCAGCAGGTGACCGCGCCACTCGCGCAGGTTGCGGATCCGCGGGGCGAGCCCCTCGGGGTGCAGCGTGATCCGCATGGCGTTCAGCGGCGGTGTGAGCAGGTGCTCCGGCAGACCGTCGAGCAGCATCGCGATGCCGCGGTTCGCCGCCACCACGGTGTACGAGCCGTCGACGACGAGCGCCGGGTACGGCTCGTACCCCTGCAGCAGCTGTTCGATGCCGTCCCGGAGCACGCCCAGGGAGGGGTCGTCGACGGGCGTCTCCGCGTACCGCGGGGCGTATCCGGCGGCGAGCAGCAGCGCGTTGCGCTCGCGCACGGGCACGTCGAGGTGCTCGGCGAGCCGGAGGACCATCTCCTCGCTGGGCCGCGAGCGGCCCGTTTCGACGAAGCTGATGTGGCGGGCCGAGGAGTCGGCGCGCAGCGCCAGTTCCAGCTGGCTGATCCGGCGCCGCTCGCGCCAGCCCCGCAGCAGCGGGCCTACGCCCGTACCGGAAACGACAGGTGTCATCCCCCGACCGTATTACGGTGCTTCCCGGCGCGTGTCAGCCCCTCGCCTCCCCGAGCAGGGCGGCGAGCGCCCGCTCGATGTCCATGGCCGCGCTCTCGGCGGCCGCGGGCACGGCCGCGTACGCGTGGACGAGGAAGCGGCGCAGGGTCGCGGTGTCGAACTGGAGCAGTGCCACGCCCTCCGGCGAGCGCAGCTCGACCATGGTCTGGACGCGGCCGCAGGGCCATATGTGGACGTCGCCCTCGCCCGCGGGGGCACGAAGCCCGGAGTCGAGCAGGCTGCGGGCGAAGGTCCAGGTGACGCCCGTGTCGTTGAGGCAGGCCTCCGGCGGGAAGACCATGCGGACGGCGAGCGGGTCGGTGGTGCGGTAACGCAGAATCACCGGCACGGCCAGGGAGTGGGGCGCGTCGCTGATGAGACGGGCCACGACGGATTGCTCGACGGAGGGTGACATCGCTCGCTCCTCTTACTGCTGTGCGGTCTGCTCCTTCTGCATGGGACGACGTCACGGCAGGGCTCACCCGTACGCGAGCTACACCAGTGGCGCGTGTGACCTGCATCACCCACCTTCGAACTCTGGCGGCCGGATGGCCAGACCTTTGCGCCATCGCATTTCCCCGTAAAAGGGACGCCTGCCCGGTCGGGTCCGTGTATTCCGCGCTTCGGGTCCGATCGTCCGGTTTCCGGGCGGTGGAGGGGTGGCCGAAAACCGCCAGCGAGGTGCGCGGGGAAGGGGCGCGCGAGCGAAAGGGGGCCCCGGCCGGACGGGGGTTTCCGGCCGGGGCGGTCAGAGGGGCGGGGGCCTGGGACGGTGTCCCGTGCCGCACCCGCATATAGATGAACGATAAACCACCGGTCGGCGTTCCCGGCCGCCCTCCGACCCCGTGTGATGTGCGTTACTCCCCGTAAAGTTCTGCCCTCTACTCGGCGGCTCCCCGGGGCGTCACCAGCGCCAGCACCGACGGCAGCGGATACCAGTCGGCCGACACCACGCTGGCGTGCCGCCCCGCCAGCAGCGCGACCCGGTCCCGCGCCTGCGCCTCGGCCGGACGCGTGCCGTCGATCGCCGGCGCGACCTGGTGGGCGTCGGTCATGACCACCAGGTAGCGGTTGCGGTCGTACCAGGACGTGTCGATCGAGCCGCCCGCGTACGTGCTCGCGTCGCCGTCGAACACGACGAACCACGGCCGGAGCGACGCGTCGGCGTACCGGGTGCGCGGGTCGCCCGCGGCCGCCTTGTGCACCGCCGGGAACGCGCCCGCCGTACCGAGGCGCCCCGCGGCCTTGAGGTCCCTCAGGTGCTGGGCGTACTCGCGGTCGGTCCACAGCGAGTCGGCCGGATTGCCCTCCTCGACCGTGCCCGGAATGAGCTCGACGACGAACCGGCCGGCCATCGCGGAGCGGACCGGCCAGCCGTTCGCGCGCACGGCCGAGTCCAGGTCCTGCTGCCCGCCGGCCAGATCCGCCGGACGGAACAGCGCGTCGCCGAGCTTCGCCGTCAGCAGCGCGTCCAGTTCGTCCGGACCGCGGCCGAGGTTGTTCTGGAAGCCGTCCTTGAGCTCGATCTTCACGAGCACCGGACGGTGCCCGGGGTGGGCGTCGTGCCAGGCCCTCATGTCGGCCAGGCAGCCGCCGAGGTCCTGATTCCTGGGCTTCGTGCGCAGCTCACCGGCGTGCGCGGCGCCCACGCAATTGTTGTTGTTCCCCAGCGGGTTGTTGTGCGAGACCCGCCACGATCGGCCGAAGGCGTTGGTCCAGACGTCGATCTCCAGCATCCCGGCGCCGGAGTCGAGCGCGTCCGCGAAGTACGGGTACTTCGCCTGCTCGTAGGCGTTGTGCACGCCGACCCAGGTGGTGGCGGAGTAGGGCAGCTGCCCCGGGTCCGCCGCCTCGGCCGCCTGGGCCGCGTGGGCCGCTTCGGCGGGAGCGAGTGCGGCGGCGATCAGGCCGGCGGCGACGGTGGCCGTCGCGGCGGCGCGCAGGAACTTCCCCATGGGCTCTGTCCTTGTGTCGAGTGGTCAAGTCGACGGAACAGTAGGGGAGTTGAGTGACGGGTGGGGAGACGGTACCCGGCCGTTGCACACCCGGCCGCGACGGCAACCTCTACGAGGCTCGGCCTCGGGTCGCGTCGCCCTGGCGGGGCGCGTGGACCGCGGGCGCCACCGGACTCCTTGGCCTCCGGGGCTTCGCCCCCGGGCCCGTATCGCCCTTCGGGCCCGGGGCTGCCGCCGGGAAACTCAGCCGGGCTGGGGGCACCTCCCACGGCCTCCGGGCCGTAGGGGGAGATCGAGGCGCGGGGTTCGGGGCGGAGGCCCCGACGAGCACGCGGCGCCCCCGGGGGGGAGCCCCGACGAGGACGCCTGCGCCCCCGGGCACAAGGCACCCGGGGCCGCAGGCGCGGCGTGCACGGGTGCGCGGGGCGGGGGCGCGAGGCACCATGGGCGCATGCTCCTCGCCCGGCTCGCCGACGTGTCCCGAGAGGTCGCCGCCACCTCCGCCCGCTCCCGGAAGATCGCCGCGCTCGCGGAGCTGTTCACCGAGGCCCGGCCCGAGGACGTCGCGCTCGTCATCGCGTACCTCGCCGGACGCGTCCCACAGGGACGCATCGGTATCGGCTGGAGTGTGCTGAAGGAGCGCGTTCCGCCCGCCGCCGAACCCGGCCTCACCGTCACCGAGACGGACGCCGCCCTCACCACGCTCGCCGAGGTCGCGGGCCCCGGCGCACAGGCCGAGCGCCGGCGCCGCGTGCGTACCCTCATGGCCGCCGCCACCGCCGAGGAGCAGCACTTCCTGATCCGGCTCCTCACCGGCGAGGTACGTCAGGGAGCGCTCGACGCCGTGGCGCTGGAGGCGGTCGCCCAGGCCGCCGGCGCCCCCGCCGGCGACGTACGCCGTGCCGTGATGCTCGACGGTTCGCTGCCCCGGGTCGCCCGCGCGCTGCTCGCCGACGGGCCCGAGGCCCTCGCCCGCTTCCGGCTGCGGGTCGGCAGCCCGGTGCAGCCGATGCTCGCCCACACCGCGAAGTCCGTGACCGAGGCCGTCGCGGCGCTCGGCACCGGCTGCGCGGTCGAGGAGAAGCTCGACGGCATCCGGGTGCAGGTGCACCGCACGGGGGACGACGTCCGCGTGTACACCAGGTCCCTCGACGACATCACGGCCCGCCTGCCCGAAGTGGTGCGCGGCGCACGGGAGATGGCGGGGGACGGGTTCATCCTCGACGGCGAGGTGATCGCCCTGGGCCCGGACGGACGGCCCCTCCCGTTCCAGGTCACCGCCTCGCGCGTCGGCTCCCGCCTCGACGTCGAGGCCGCGCACGCCGCACTGCCGCTGTCGCCCGTCTACTTCGACGTCCTGGCCGCCGAGGGCGAGCCCGTCCTCGACCTGCCCGGCCGCGAACGGCACGCGTACCTGGCCCGGCTCGTGCCCGCGCCGATGCGGGTCCGCCGCCATGTCGTCGACGATCCCTCCTCCGAGGAGCAGGTCGCCGCGGCGGAGGTGTTCTTCACCGAGACACTGCGCCTCGGCCACGAGGGCGTCCTCGTCAAGGCCCTCGACACGCCCTACGTCGCCGGCCGCCGCGGCCGCTCCTGGCTCAAGGTCAAGCCGGTGCACACGCTCGACCTCGTCGTCCTGGCCGCCGAATGGGGACACGGACGCCGGACGGGCTACCTGTCCAACCTCCACCTCGGCGCCCGCGCCGACGACGGCGGCCTCGTCATGCTCGGCAAGACGTTCAAGGGTCTCACCGACGAGATGCTGCGCTGGCAGACCGCGAAGCTCCGGGAACTCGCCGTCGACGACGACGGGTTCACCGTCCGCGTCCGCCCCGAGCTCGTCGTCGAGATCGCCTACGACGGGCTGCAGCGCTCGCCGCGCTATCCGGCCGGCGTCGCGCTGCGGTTCGCCCGCGTGCTGCGCCACCGGCCGGACAAGCCGGCGGATCAGGCCGACACGATCGACCAGGTCCTCGCGTCCGCGCGGGCGTGACGCCGTCCCGACGGCGGTGTCAGCGCAGCCCCAGCACCTTGTCCGCGAACGCCGACAGATTGCCGGTCGTGCGCGCGATCTGCTCCTCGAGCGTCAGGCTCTCCTCGTAGCGCCCGTGCCGCAGCTTCGGCTGCTTCTTGCCCCGTACGTACAGCGAACAGGCCAGGTCCGCGCACAGGTACGTACCCACCGTGTTGCCCTCGCGGCCCGCCGCACCGGCCAGCGGCGCGGCGAACAGGGTCACCCCCGAGGACGCGTGCCCGGTGAGACACGCGTGGCACATGCTCGACTTCAGCGCGCTCGTGCGGCCGGTGGAGGGGATCCGCAGGGTGATGCCGACCAGCCGGTCCTCGCGCGGCAGCACCAGGTGCGCCTTCAGCGGCGCACCCGGGTCCACCCAGCCGAGAAAGTCGAGGTCGTCCCAGGGCAGTTCGGAGAAGTCCGCGGGCAGGCGCATCCGGGACGCCTCGCCCTTCGTGCAGTTGACGAAGGACGTGCGGATCTGTTTGTCGGTCAAAGGTTCCACTCGGTGGAACGTACACAGCGCGTCCCGGTGCAGGCATCCGAATTATCGGGCATCGGATCTATGGTGTCCCCGTCCGTCGCCCCCTTCCGGAAGGATCACGGTATGCCCACCGAGCCGCTGTCGCAGAAGGAGATCGAGGACCGCCTGCGGGAGCTTCCCGGCTGGTCGCTCGAAGGCGACCGCATCGCCCGCTCCTACCGCCTGGCCTCGCACTTCGCCGCGACCGCCATGGTCGTGCACATCGCCCAGATCCAGGAGGAGCTGAACCACCACTCCGACCTCACGCTCGGCTACAACACCCTCGCGCTGACCGTGCACTCCCACGACGTGAACGCCCTCACCGAACGGGACTTCGCGCTCGCCGACCGCGTCGAGAAGATCGCCCCCGGGCACGGCGCGAACTGACGCCCCGGCCCGCCCGGGACGTGCTCGACTTCGACGCCGTTCGGTGTGCTCATGCGACATCCCCCGTCATGCCGTCCGGCATCGAGTCGGACAGATAGGCGTCCAGGTCCGGACGGTCCGGTGCGAGCATGTGCCGGACCCACGCGTCGCGTTCGTGCCGGATGGGCGGCAGCTCCCACACGCAGCCGATCCACGACCTCCCCGGGTCCGTCCGCACGAAGTGGGCCGGGTCCCGGTCGGGGCAGCCGAGCACCGGCTGGCCCGCGGCCGCGCCGGCGAAGTGCAGCACGTTGTCCCACACCCAGCTGTACGCGTTGAGGTACGCGCCGTCGTCCCCTCCCCTGTGGAGGACGACGAACGTGACCGGCGGCGTACCGTCCGGCTCGGGAAGCAGGTCGGGAAGGATCGCGTACGCCGCCTTCTCGACCTCCGGTGCGATGCCGGCCGGGTCGGCGGTGACGTGGTAGCGCTTGATGCGGCGGCCGCCCGCCTCGACGGGCGGCAGCGACCACAGGAATTTCTCTGCGAATGCCATACGTGGACGCTAGAGCCCCTTCACTGACATCCTGTGTCAGTGAAGGCCGGCCGTCTCGTCTCGATCCTGCTGCTCCTGCAGACCCGTGGGCGGATGACCGCCGCGCAGCTCGCGCGGGAGCTCGACGTGTCCGTGCGCACCGTCTACCGGGACATGGAGTCGCTGCACGCGGCGGGCGTGCCGCTGTACGGGGATGCCGGCCACGCCGGCGGCTACCAGCTGCTCGCGGGCTACCGCACGCGCCTCACCGGCCTGTCGGCCGGGGAGGCCGAGGCGCTGTTCCTGTCCGGCATCCCGGGCCCTGCAGCCGAACTGGGGCTCGGCCCCGCGCTCGCGGCCGCCCAGCTCAAGCTGCGAGCCGCGCTGCCCGAGGCCCTGCGCGACCAGGCGGACCGGATGCGGGCCCGTTTCCACCTGGACGCGCCCGGCTGGTACGCCGCCGACGACGAGGTCCCGTATCTGACGGCGGTCGCGGACGCGGTGTGGCACAGCCGGGTGCTCGCCGTGCGCTACCGGCGCTGGAAGGAACCGACCGATGTGGACCGGCGGTTGGAGCCGTACGGCCTGGTGCTGAAGGCGGGCCGCTGGTACGTCGTGGCCGGGCCGGGGCCCCGCACCTACCGCGTGGACCAGATCCTCGAACTCACGGTGCAGGACGCGGAGTTCACGCCGCCCGAGGGCTTCGACCTGGCGGCGTACTGGGAGCGCTACCAGGCGGACTTCCTCGCAAACCTGCACCGGGGGGAGGCCGTGGTCCGCCTCTCACCGGCCGCCGCGGCCGGCCTGACCGGCGCGGCGGCCCGGGCGCTGGCCGAGACGGGAGTGAGGGAGCCGGACGGCTGGACGCGGGCCGTGCTCCCGATCGAGTCGGAGGACCGTGCGCTCGCCCAGTTCCTCGCGCTGGGCACGGAGGTGGAGGTGCTGGAGCCCCGGACGCTCCGCACCCGCCTCGCGACGACGGCCCGCGCGATGGCGGCACGCCACGCCTCGCCCTGAGCCGGCGCCGCCTGCCCTCGCGTGCGCCTGCGCCCGTATCGCCCCCGCCCGGCGGGCGCGTCTCACGCGTCCCATGTGCCGGATGCCGCCGTCTCCTTCGCCCACTCCGTGAAGTCCCTCGGTGCGCGGCCCAGGATGCGTTCCACGTCGTCCGTCACCGACGCGTTGTGGCCGTCCAGCAGGCCCGCGAAAAGGTCCGCCAGCCAGCGGGCCTCCGGCGCCGGGAGGCCGTAGCCCTCGAGCATCCGCGCGTACTCCCCGGCCTCCACCGGCACGTACCGCACCTCACGGCCCGTCGCGCGGCCGATCTCACGGGCCGCCTCCGCGAAGGTGACCGGCCGGGGGCCCGTCAGTTCGTGGACCGCGCCGCCGTGGCCCGGTTCGGTCAGTGCCGCCACCACCACCTCCGCCAGGTCGTCCGCGTCGACGAACGGCTCCGCCGTCGCCCCCGCCGGGAAGGCGAACTCCCCGGCCAGCACACCCTCGTGGAGGAGGCCCTCGCTGAAGTTCTGCGCGAAGAAGGCGGCCCGCACCACCGTCAGGTCCACCGCCGACTCGCGCAGCGCGCCCTCGGCGACCACCGCCTCCGGCTCCCCGCGGCCGGACAGCAGCACCAGTCTCCCCACCCCGGTCCCGGCGGCGAGCCGGCCGAAGGTCCGCAGGGCCGGCGGGGCCGCGGGCGAGGCGAGGTCGGGGAAGTAGTTCACGTATGCCGCGTCCGCACCCCGCAGCGCCGGCTCCCACGTCGACTCGTCCTCCCAGTCGAAGCGGACGTCGCCGCCGCGTGACCCGGCGCGCACGTCCGCACCGGCGGCCGCGAGGCGGCGCGCCACCCGCCGGCCCGTCTTGCCCGTCGCCGCCGTCACCAGCACCGTGCCGATGGTCGTCATGTCCGTTCCCCTCGCTGTCGTTTCCCCGTGATGCCTCAAGGCTCGCGGCCCGCGGCTGGACTCTCCATGCGTCAAAGGCTCAACCGCATACGCGTCCGTCTACGCTGGGCGTCATGGACGCTCTCGCCGGACTGTTGGACGGGCCACGGGCCAAGGGCGCCTTCCTGCTCCGCATGGTGATGGCGCCGCCCTGGTCCGTACGCGTCGACGACCGGGCGCCGCTGTGCCTGATGTGCGTCACCGAGGGCGAGGCGTGGATCACCCCCGCCGCCGGCGCTCCCGTACGGCTGCGGCCCGGTGACGTGGCGGTCGCGCGCGGTCCGGAGCCCTACACCGTCTCGCACGAGCCCGGTGCCGAGCCGCAGGCCAGGATCGGTCCGGGCGGAACATGCCACACCCTGCGGGGGGAGCCGCTGGCCCGGTCCATGCACCTGGGCGTCCGTACGTGGGGGAACGCCCCCGACGGCGACACGGCCATGCTCATCGGCACGTACCGGATGCGGGGCGAGGTCAGCGGCCGCCTGCTGGACGCCCTGCCGCCGCTGCTGCGGCTGCCGGCCGAGGCATGGAACTGCCCCCTGACGGACGTCCTCGCCGACGAGATCGCACGGGACGACCCCGGCCAGAGCGTCGTCCTGGACCGCGTGCTCGATCTGCTGCTGATCGCGGTGCTGCGCGCGTGGTTCTCCGGGCCGGACGCCGAAACGCCTGGCTGGTACCGGGCGATGGGCGACCGGGTCGTCGGCCGGGCGCTGCGGCTGATGCAGGACGATCCGGCCCGCCCGTGGACCGTGGCCTCGCTCGCGGCCGGGTGCGGGGTGTCCCGGGCGGGCCTCGCCCGGCGGTTCACGGACCTCGTGGGGGAGCCGCCCATGGCGTACCTCACCGGCTGGCGGCTCGCCCTGGCGGCGGACCTCCTGCGCGACGGCGACGCCACCGTGGAGGCGATCGCCCGGAAGGTGGGCTACAGCGGGTCGTTCGCCCTGAGCGCGGCGTTCAAACGCGTACGCGGCATCAGCCCGCAGGAGCACCGCACCGGGGTCCGGACGGCCGTGCCCTGACCCCGGGCGCGCTCATGGGCCGACGGGCTCCAGTTGCCACCACTGGTGGGGCCCGTTGGTGTCCTCCCACTGCCGGATGTCCGCGCCGTCCGCCGTGCTGCCATCGGCGACCTCCAGCAGCAGCCCGCTGACGAAGCTCACGAGCGTGACCGTGCCGGGGGCGTCGAGATGCCGCTCGACGATCCACTCCTGGGCCCCGAAGTTGTTGGCCTTCCACTGCTGGATGCGTGCGCCGTTCTCCGTGGAGGCGCCCGCGACGTCGAGACGTCTGCCGCTCGCCTCGTTCACGAAGTGGTACAGCCCGCTGCCGTTGGGCACGGGGTCGATCCGCCACCGCTGGCCGGGTGCACCCGACTCCTTCGCCTGCTGCACGCGCGCGCCGCTGCCCCTGGCGCCGCCCGCCACCTCCAGCACCAGCCCGCTGCCGACGTTGCGCACCAGGTAGAGCCCCGATTCGAGTGGCCCGCTCACTGTCCCTGCCTCTCCCCGACGATCGCCACCATCCTCGCACCGCGCGCACCGGGCGCAGCGGCACAGGGGGCAGCCGGTGCGACGCGATCCGTCCGCCCGGGCTGCCGGGATGCCGGCACGGTCGGGATGCGTCGTGGCCCAGCGCACCGCTCCCGCGCATCCGCGCCCCGAAGAACCCGCTCCCGTGCTTGTCACATCACTGAGCCGGCAGCGAGCAGCCGGCAGTCGGTCCTGCGGACTCCGCCTGCGGCCTGGACTACCGCTGTGCGCAACCGACGTGGAAGACGCCGTGCAGTGCGTCGACCCGCCCCGAGCAGCCGGCGCCCGCGTACGACCGACGGCGCAGCCGCGTGCGCGCGGCTGCGCCGTCTCGTCCGGGTCGGACCGGCCCTGCGGGTCAGGCGACGTCGAACTCCGCCGGGTCCGGGCCGAGCCGCCTGCCCTCGTCGAGCGCCGCGAACGCGGCCAGGTCGTCGGCGTCCAGCTCGAAGCCGAACACGTCGATGTTCTCCTGGATCCGGGACGGCGTCACGGACTTGGGAATCACCACGTTGCCGAGCTGGAGGTGCCAGCGCAGTACCACCTGGGCGGGGGTGCGGCCGTGCTTCCGGGCGATCGCGACGACCGTCGGCACCTCCAGCAGGCCCTTGCCCTGGCCGAGCGGGGACCACGCCTCGGTCGCGATGCCGTGCCTGGCATGGGCCTCGCGCGACGCCGACTGCTGCAGCTGCGGGTGCAGTTCGATCTGGTTGACGGCCGGGACGACCGACGTCTCGCCGATCAGCCGCTCCAGGTGCTCCGGCAGGAAGTTGGAGACGCCGATGGCCTTGGCGCGGCCGTCCGCGTGGATCTTCTCGAAGGCCCGGTACGTGTCCACGTAGGCGTCCTTGGCGGGCAGCGGCCAGTGGATGAGGTACAGGTCCACGTAGTCGAGGCCCAGCCTGTCCAGGGAGGCGTCGAACGCGCGCAGCGTCGCGTCGTACCCCTGGTCGCCGTTCCACAGCTTTGTCGTGACGAAGAGCTCTTCGCGGGCGATGCCGCACGCCGCGACGGCCTTGCCGGTGCCCGTCTCGTTCTTGTAGACCGCGGCCGTGTCGATGCTCCGGTAGCCGGCCTCCAGGGCCGTGGTGACGGCCTGCGCCGCCTCGTCGTCGGGCACCTGCCAGACACCGAAGCCGAGCTGCGGCATGGCGACACCGTTGTTGAGCGTGATGGAGGGGACCTTGCTCACGAGCGGTCGATCCTTACGTCGTCGGTTGGTACTCCCGGAGTCAACGATCACATGGGCGGACGCATTCCCGTCGGCGGAACCGGCTTCCCGCGGAGGCGGTGTCGGTCCGCACCATTGACCGAGTCTCGTCAAGGCGGGACCCTGTGGCAGATGCCTGAACGCCGGACGCCGATATGAACGGGGTCCGGTGCGGGCGGCCACGCCCCCGCGCGTCGCACGGCACTCCTGACCCCCCACTCTCAGGAAGGCAGGTACGTCATGCCCCCCACCCCGGTCCTCTCCCGCACCCCCCTCACGCCCCCCGCCCACGAGGTGCCGCCGCGGGACTCGGCACCTCCCGCCCGGCCGCAGCCGGCCGACTCCTGGCGGACCCCGGACTTCACGGTCGTCGAGACCGCGCTGGAGGTCACCGCCTACGCCCTCGCCGACCGCTAGCGGCCGCCGCATGCTGCTGCAGGTGCTCGGCACCGCGGCCGGCGGCGGACTGCCCCAGTGGAACTGCGCGTGTCCCGGCTGTGCCGGGGCCCGCGCCCACCCGCGCCGCCGCCGTCTGCATGCCTCACTCGCCGTGCGCGCCGACGAGCGCCGCTGGTACCTCGTGGGCGCCACCCCCGACATCGGCGAACAGATCGAGCGCTGCCCCCACTTGCGCCCGGGGCCGGGCCGGCGCGATTCGCCCGTCGCCGGCGTCGTCCTCACCGACGCCGAACTCGACCACACCCTCGGCATCGCCCGGCTCCGCGAGGCCGACGGCTTCGACATCCTCGCCACCGCGCCGGTCCGCGACGCGCTCGTCGGCCGCCTGCGCCTCGGCGAGATCCTCGCCCCCTACACCCGGGTCGCATGGCGCGAACTGGGCCCCGACGCCGTGCCGCTCGCCGACGGCGTCGGCGTCGAGGTGTCGGCCGTGCCCCTCGCGGCCAAACGGCCCCGGTACGCGGCCGGGACCGGACCCGACCTGCGCACCTGGGCCGTCGCCCTGCGGCTCCACGAGCCGGCCACCGGCCGCACCCTGCTGTACGCGCCCTCGCTGGCCCGCTGGACCGAGGACTTCCAGCGCGCCGCCGAGGCCGCCGACGTCGTCATCGCCGACGGCACGTTCTGGGACGACGACGAACCGGCACGGGCCGGTCTGCCGACCGCAACCGCAACCGGCATGGGCCACCTGCCGATCAGCGGCCCGGACGGCACCGCCCGCAGGCTGGCGGGGCTGCGCGCCCGCTGCCTCTACACCCACCTCAACAACACCAACCCCCTCGCCGACCCGGACGCGGACCAGCATGCGCTGCTGGCCCGTTCGGGCATCGAGGTCGCCACCGACGGGATGGTGATCGACCTGTGAGCGGCACCGCGCCCTGGGGCCGGGACGCGTTCACGGAGCGGCTGCGCGCCGTGCCCGCCGAGCGCTACCACGACCGGCACCCCTTCCACGTACGGATGCACGAGGGTGGTCTCACCCGCGAGGAGGTGCGCCGCTGGATCGTCAACCGCTTCCACTACCAGCGCCACATCCCCGTCAAGGACGCCCTGATCCTGGCCAAGTTCGACGACCCGGTGCTGCGCCGCTCCTGGCTCCGGCGGATCCGGGACCACGACGGGGACAAGGACGGTGACGGCGGCATCGAGCGCTGGCTGCGGCTCGGCGAGGCCGCCGGGATCGCCCGCGAACGCCTGCTCTCGGGCTCGGAGGTCCTGCCCGGCGTACGACTCGCGGTCGACGGCTACGTCAACTTCTGCCGGCTGCGCCCGTCGCTCGAAGCCGTCGCCGCCTCCCTCACCGAACTCGCCGCCCCCGGCATCATGCGCACCCGCGTCGCGGCGTTCGAACGGCACTACGGCTGGATCGGGGACGACGGGCTCGCCTACTTCCGGGACCGCATCGGTCAGGGCCGCCGGGACGCCGAAGAGGCAATGGCACTGGTGCTGGCCTGGGCGCGCACCCGCGAGGAGCAGGAACGCGCGGTGGCCGCCCTCGCCTTCAAGTGCGACGTGCTCTGGTCGCTGCTCGATGCCGTCGAGACCGCCGGAGCACGGCCGTGAACGGCGGCGAGGGCGACCGGACCTGGCGGCCGTCGCTGCACCGGTCGGTGACGCTCCGCCACGACCGCGTCCGCGGCACCGATCTCCTCGTCCTGCCCGAGCGGGTCGTCGTCCTGCACGGCGCCGCCGGACCGGTCCTCCGGCTCTGTGACGGCGAACGCGACGTCGACGCCGTCGTCGCCGAGCTCCGGGCCCGCCACCCGGGCGCGCCGGTCGCCCGCGAGGTGCCCCCCTTTCTCGCGCGCCTGCGGGAGAAAGGCTGGCTCGTATGACCGACCGGACCTGCGAGCCGCCGTGGGCCCTCCTCGCCGAACTCACACACGCCTGCCCGCTGCGCTGCGTGTACTGCTCCAACCCGCTGGAGCTGACCCGCCGTTCGGCCGAGCTGACCGCCGAGGAATGGGCCGCCGTCTTCCGGCAGGCCGCCGGGCTCGGCGTCGTGCAGACCCATCTGTCCGGCGGCGAGCCGCTCCTTCGCCGCGACCTCGACGCGATCGTCGCCGCCGCGGACGGCGCCGGTGTCCACACACAGCTCGTCACCAGCGGCTCCGGCCTGCATGCCAAGCGGCTCGCCGGGCTCGTCGCGGCCGGGCTGCGCAGCGTCCAGCTCTCGGTTCAGCACACGGACCCCGTCGCCGCCGAACGCATCGCCGGAGCAAGGGCGTTCGGCGCGAAGGAGCGCGCCGCCCGGCTCGTCAAGGAGGCCGAGCTGCCGCTGGGCGTGAACGTCGTCCTGCACCGGGCCAACCTGGAGGCGCTCGACGACCTCGTCGAACTCGCCCTCGCCTGGGGCGCCGAACGCATCGAGCTCGCCCACACGCAGTTCTACGGCTGGGCGTTGCGCAACCGGGACGCCCTGCTCCCCGGCCGCGACATGATCGCCGACGCCCGCCTGCGGGTCGAGCGGTGGCGCGACCGCCTGGCCGGCCGCATGGAGCTGGTGTGGGTCGTGCCGGACCATGTCGACGGGATCGCCAAGCCCTGCATGGGCGGCTGGGGCGCCGTCTCCCTCACCGTCGCCCCCGACGGCACGGTCCTGCCGTGCCCGGCCGCCGCCACCCTGCCCGACCTCGACGCGCCCGGCGTGCGGGAGCACACCCTGGAGTGGATCTGGTACGAGTCGCCGGCCTTCGACCGCTACCGCGGCGAGGCGTGGATGCGGGAACCGTGCCGCACCTGCGAGCTGCGCACCCGGGACTTCGGCGGCTGCCGCTGCCAGGCGTACGCCCTCACCGGGGACGCCACGCGCACGGACCCGGCCTGCTCCCGCTCCCCGGACCACCCGCTCGTCCGCGACCTGGTCGACCGCCCGCGGGCGCCGGGCCCGGGCCCGTACGTCCACCGTGCCCGCGCCCGGCCCTGAGACGAGGTCACTGGTACAGGGCGTCCACCTCGACCGCGTACGCGTTCTCGATCGCCTTCCGCTTCAGCTTGAGGGACGGCGTCAGCAGACCGTGCTCCTCGCTGAAGGGGTGGGCGAGTATCCGGAACGTACGGATCGATTCGGCCTTCGACACCAGGGTGTTGGCGGCCACCACCGCGCGCCGGATCTCCATCTCCAGATCCGGGTCGCGCACCAGGTCCGCCGGCGACAGCGGTGCCTTGCCCTGGATCGTCAGCCAGTGGTCGACGGCCTCCTGGTCGACGGTGACGAGGGCGGCGATGTACGGGCGGTCGTTGCCGACGACGATGCACTGGGCCACCAGCGGATGCGCCCGCACCCGTTCCTCCAGGGCGGCGGGCTGGACGCTCTTGCCCCCGGAGGTCACCAGGATCTCCTTCTTGCGGCCGGTGATCGTCAGATAGCCGTCCTCGTCGAGCGCGCCGAGGTCCCCGGTCGCCAGCCACCCGTCGTGCAGCACGGCGTCCGTGGCCTTCGGGTCGTTCAGATAGCCGGAGAAGACGTGATCGCCGTGCAGCCAGACCTCGCCGTCCTCCGCGATGTGCACCGTCGTGCCGGGGACCGGCTGGCCGACCGTGCCGTAGCGGGTGCGCTCGGGCGGGTTGGCCGTGGCCGCGGCCGAGGACTCGGTCAGACCGTAGCCCTCGTAGATCGTGACGCCCGCACCGGCGAAGAACAGCCCGAGGCGCCGGTCCATGCCCGAGCCGCCGGACATCGCGTGGCGCACGCGGCCGCCCATCGCGTCGCGCACCTTGGAGTACACGAGCTTGTCGAACAGCTGGTGTTGGACGCGCAGGCCGGCCGAGGGCCCCGGGCCGAGACCGAAGGCCCGGTGCTCCACGGCCTCCGCGTACCTCACGGCCACCTCGACGGCCTTGTCGAACGCCCCCACCCGGCCCTCGGCCTCCGCCTTGCGGCGGGCCGCGTTGAAGACCTTCTCGAAGATGTAGGGAACGGCGAGGATGAACGTCGGCCGCAGCGAGGCGAGATCGGGCAGCAGAGCACTCGCCTGGAGCACCGGCTGGTGGCCGAGCTTGACGCGGCCCCGGATCGCGGCGACCTCGACCATGCGGCCGAAGACGTGGGACAGGGGCAGGAACAGCAGCGTCGCCGCCTCGTCACCGGGCCGGGAGTGGAACACGGGCTCCCAGCGGCCCGTCATGGTGTCGGCCTCGAACATGAAGTTGGCGTGCGTGATCACACAGCCCTTGGGGCGGCCCGTCGTGCCCGAGGTGTAGATGACGGTCGCGACCGAGTCCGGGGTGACGGCCCGCCGGTGGCGGTGCACCACGTCGTCGTCGATGTGCGCGCCGGCCTCGAAGAGTTCGGACACGGCCCCGGCGTCGAGCTGCCACAGCCGCTTCAGCTGCGGCAGACGGTCGATCACCGAGCCGATGGTCATCGCGTGGTCCTCGTGCTCCACCATGCAGGCCGAGACCTCGGAGTCGTGCAGCATCCAGTAGACCTGCTCGGCGGAGGACGTGGGGTACACGGGCACGGACTGCGCCCCGACGGTCCACAGCGCGAAGTCGAAGAGGGTCCACTCGTAGCGGGTGCGGCACATGAGGGCGACCCGGTCCCCGAAGCGGACACCGTGCGCGAGCAGCCCCTTGGCCAGCGCCAGCACCTCGTCGCGGAACTGCGCCGACGTCACGTCCTGCCAGTTGCCCCGGTCGTCCTTGCGGGCGAGCGCGACACGGCCGGGATCGTCGAGGGCATGGTCGAAGACCGCGTCCGCCAGTCCGCCGACCTGAGGCGCCGCGGCCATGGGTGGGACAGTGAACTCGCGCAATGGCCTGCTCCTTGTGGCGCTCCGCACAGCGCCGTGACCGTACCCCACCGTTACTCCGGGCGGGAGGGCCCGCGCGGTGCGAAGGGGACGGTCATCGGCACAGGTCAGCGGGGCGAGGGGGTGGCGGGGCGGATCGGTCGAGGTCAATTCTGACCCCAGAGTAAGTACAGTCGGGTGGAATCTCCACCGAATCTGTACGCAGCGGTCACCGGCGCTCTACCGGGCGGAGAGCTTGGTCCGTACCTGCTCGGTGCCAGGTCGGGAGGGGTGGGGGCCCGTTCGCGTCCGGCTCAGCGCGGGGCCGGGCCGTGCAGCCGGTCGCCCGCCGCCAGGAGCGCGTCGGCGAGGGCGGAGGCCGCCTCCTGTGCCGGGTGCCGCCGACGCCCCTGGAGCAGTACGAAGTCGACCGTGCCGAGATCGGGCAGCCCCGCCCGCTCCGGAACGGCCACCAGACCGGGCGGGATCAGCCCGCGCGTGTGCGCCATCACGCCGAGACCGGCGCGGGCCGCGGCCACCAGGCCGCTGAGGCTGCCGCTCGTGCACGCGATCCGCCAGGCGCGGCCCTCCCGCTCCAGCACGTCCAGCGCGCGGGCGCGGGTGACGGCGGGCGGCGGGAACAGGATCAGTGGCAGCGGCCGCTCGGGATCGGGGCGTACGCCCTTGGCCGCGATCCACACCATGCGGTCGCGCCACACCAGCTCCCCGTGCGAGGCGCCCGGGCCCCGCTTGGCGAGCACCAGGTCGAGGCGTCCGGCCTCCAGGCGTTTGTGGAGCGTCCCGGAGAGCTCCACCGTCAATTCCAGGTCGACCTCGGGATGGTCGCGGCGGAACGACTCCAGGATCTCCGGGAGCCGGGTCAGCACGAAGTCCTCGGACGCCCCGAACCGCAGCCGGCCGCGCAGCCGCGTGCCGGTGAAGTACGCCGCGGCGCGCTCGTGCGCCTGAAGGATCGTCCGCGCGAAGCCGAGCATCGCCTCGCCGTCCTCGGTGAGCTCGACGCTGTGCGTGTCGCGCGTGAACAGCGGCCGCCCGGCCGCGTCCTCCAGCCGGCGCACGTGCTGGCTCACCGTCGACTGCCGCAGCCCGAGCCGGCGGGCCGCCTGCGTGAAGTTCAGCGTCTGCGCGACGGCCAGGAAGGTGCGCAGCTGCGTCGGGTCGTACACGCCTTCCACCGTAGCGCGCTCATCATGAAGCGCGATGGCAGTCAGAGTGGTGTACGGGATTCCCGATCGCCTCGGGGGAGAGGACCATGGAGAGGGCACGTCCTGATCCGAGAGCAAGTGGAGCTCATGAACCGCCGCCGTACCCCGCGCCTGCCGTCCTGGCTGCCGATCGACCCGTACATCCTCGCTCTGCTGGGCACGGTGGCGCTGGCAGCGCTGCTGCCCGCATCGGGCACCACGGCCGACGTGGCAGGCGGCGCGTCCACCGGAGCGGTGGCCCTCCTCTTCTTCCTCTACGGCGCCCGGCTCTCGACCCGCGAGACGCTCGACGGGCTGCGGCACTGGCGGCTGCACGTGACCGTGCTCGCCGCGACGTTCCTGGTCTTCCCGCTGCTGGGACTCGCGGCGCGCGGGCTCGAACCGCTCGTCCTGACGCCCGAGCTGGCCAACGGACTGCTGTTCCTGTGCCTGGTGCCCTCGACGATCCAGTCGTCGATCGCCTTCACCGCGATGGCCCGCGGAAACGTGCCCGCGGCCATCTGCGCCGGGTCGTTCTCCAGTCTCGCCGGCATCGTGATCACGCCACTGCTCGCGGCCCTGCTGCTGGGCGGCGGCGGCACGGGCGGGTTCTCCGCGGACTCACTGCTGCGGATCGTGCTGCAGCTGCTCGTCCCCTTCGTGGCGGGCCAGCTGCTGAGCCGCTGGGTCGGCGGCTTCCTCGCCCGGCACAAGCAGATGCTCGGATACGTCGACCGCGGCTCGATCCTGCTGGTCGTCTACACGGCCTTCAGCGAGGGCATGGTCGCGGGGGTCTGGCACCAGGTGACCCCGGCACGGCTCGGCGGCCTCCTCGTGATCGAGGCGGCGCTGCTCGGGCTGATGCTGACGCTCACGTGGTTCGGCGCGAAGCGGCTCGGCTTCGGCCGTGCGGACCGGATCGCGATCCAGTTCGCGGGCTCGAAGAAGAGCCTGGCGGCGGGGCTCCCGATGGCGGCGGTGCTGTTCGGCGCACAGGCGAGCCTGGCTGTGCTGCCGCTGATGCTGTTCCACCAGCTCCAGCTGATGGTCTGCGCGGTGATCGCGAAGCGTCGAGCGAGGACGGGCGCGGCTTCGCCGCCGGAATCGTCGGGGCCCTCGTCTCGGGCGTCTCAGGCGGACGCCACGCGCCCGTCGCCGGCGCGCCGCTGACGCCTGGGCGTCGCCCGTACGCGTCGGCCGCCACCGCTGACGCCGCGCGGCGTTGGACCCAGACCGGTGCTGGGCGAGACGGGGCCGCGTCGCCCGCTCGCGCCGCTGACCGCCGCCCAACGTGACCGATTCCTCGCGCTGCTCGGCCGGATCGCGGATCCCGGCGGCGTCTGCGGCTGACATGATCAGCCGGTGACGTACGCGATACGCCCCTTCGGCGCCCGCCCCTGCACCCTGGTCGTCTGCCGGGGCTGTTGCTGCGGCGACGGCCGCAAGAACCCGGGAACCGACCACGCCGGCCAACTGGCCCGCCTGCGGCGGGCGGCGGCCGAGTCGGGCGGAGAGCTCGCCGTGCGCACCAGCGACTGCCTCGGCCCCTGCGGGCAGGCGAACGTCATCGTCGTGCAGCCCTCGACGGAGGGCCGCCGGCGCGGCGCCCGGGCCGCGTGGATCGGCTGGGCGCTCGACGACGACGCCACCGACGACGTGATCGCGTGGGCCGAGGCCGGCGGTCCCGGCGTCGCCGAAGCCCCGGCGACCCTGACGCTCCAGATGATCCCGCCGCCCTCGGACGCCGGGCGCGTCGGCCGCTGAGCGCATGCTGCCGGGCGCGCAAGCAGCGCGGTCGTCGACGCACGCGACGGAAGGACCCGGCCGGCGCAGGGGGCGCTCCCCGCCGGCCGGGTCGCTGTCCCGTGCCGCGGGGCGCGTCAGACCCCGGTACCCAGGGCGATGCGCTCGTCGCCCGCGTACACGTTCATGTTGGCGCCGCGCAGGAAGCCGACCAGTGTCAGGCCCGTCTCGGCCGCCAGGTCCACCGCGAGCGACGACGGTGCGGAGACGGCCGCGAGCACCGGGATGCCCGCCATCACCGCCTTCTGCGCCAGCTCGAACGACGCCCGTCCCGAGACCAGCAGGATCGACCGGGACAGCGGCAGCCCGCCGTCCCGCAGGGCGCGGCCGACGATCTTGTCGACCGCGTTGTGCCGGCCCACGTCCTCCCGTATGTCCAGCAGCTCGCCCTCCGGCGAGAACAGCGCCGCCGCGTGCAGGCCCCCGGTCCGGTCGAAGACCTGCTGCGCCGCGCGCAGCCGGTCGGGGAGGCCGGCGAGCAGCGAGGGCTCGACGCGGACCGGGGGAGTGTCGGCGATCGGGAAACGGGCGGTCGTCCGGACGGCGTCCAGGCTCGCCTTGCCGCACAGCCCGCACGACGACGTCGTGTAGACGTTGCGTTCCAGCGTGATGTCGGGGACGACGACGCCGGGCGCGAGTTTCACGTCCACCACGTTGTAGGTGTTCGATCCGTCGGCCTGCGCCCCCGAGCAGTACACGATCGACTGGAGCTCCTCGGCCGCCCCCAGTACGCCCTCGCTGACCAGGAACCCGGCCGCCAGCGCGAAGTCGTCGCCCGGGGTGCGCATCGTGATGGCCAGGGGCTTGCCGTTCAGCCGGATCTCCAGCGGCTCCTCGGCCACCAGGGTGTCGGGACGGGTCGACACCGCCCCGTCCCGGATGCGGATGGTGCGGCGGCGCTCGGTGACCCGTCCCATGAGATCAGACCCGATTCTGTACGTGTTGGTAGCCGAAACGGCCCTTGATGCAGAGGTTGCCGTGGGTCACCGGGTTGTCGTGCGGCGAGGTGACCTTGACGATCTCATTGTCCTGCACGTGCAGGGTCAGGTTGCAGCCGACGCCGCAGTACGCGCACACCGTGGTGGTCTGCGTCTGCGCCGACTCGTCCCACGTGCCCGCCGCCCGCATGTCGAACTCGGACTTGAACGAGAGCGCCCCCGTCGGGCACACCTCGATGCAGTTGCCGCAGTACACGCAGGCCGAGTCGGTGAGCGGGGCGTCGTGCTCGGTGGATATGCGGGCGTCGAAGCCACGGCCCGCGACGGCGATCGCGAACGTGTTCTGCCACTGCTCGCCGCACGCGTCGACGCACTTGTAGCAGAGGATGCACTTGTCGTAGTCGCGCACGTACAGGTCGTTGTCGATCTTCGGCTCCTCGTTCACGCGGGCCGCGTCCGTGCCGAAGCGGTCCGGCTTCGCCTCGTACTCCTTGATCCACTCGGCCGCCCTGGGGGTCGTGGACAGATCCGTGGAGGAGGCGAGCAGCTCCAGCACGACCTTGCGGCTGTGCCGGGCGCGTTCGGTGTCCGTCAGCACGCTCATGCCGGGCTCGACCCGGCGGGAACAGGCGGGCGCGAGCGTCCGCGCGCCCTCGACCTCGACGACGCACACCCGGCAGGCGTTCTTCGGTGTGAGCGTGTCGCCCTGGCACAGGGTCGGAATGTCCTTGCCACCCGCACGGCACGCGTCGAGGATCGTGTCGCCCTCCGGGACGCGTACGGGCTCCCCGTCGAGCGTGAACTCGACCAGTCTGCACGGCGGTTGAAGAGGAATCGCGGTCATTTGTAGGCTCCCAGCCGGTCGATGGCGGATTCGACGGCGTTCCAGGCGGTCTGCCCCAGACCGCAGATCGATGCGTCCCGCATGGCCCGGCCGACCTCCCGCAGCAGCGCGATGTCGTCGGCGGCCGCGGCGCCCGTACGGTCCTTGAGGCGGTGCAGCGCCTCCTCCTGCCGGACGGTGCCGACCCGGCACGGCACGCACTGCCCGCAGGACTCGTCGCGGAAGAACTCCGCGATGCGCAGGAGGATGCGGGGCAGTTCGACGCTGTCGTCGAGCACGAGCACCACGCCGGACCCGAGCGTCGTACCGGCCGCGCGGGTGCCCTCGAAGGTGAGCGGGATGTCCAGCTCGTCCGGCCGGACGAAACTGCCGGCCGCACCGCCGAGGAGAACGGCGCGCATGCGCTCCGGCGGGCCGGCGAGGTCGATCAGCTCCCGCAGGGTGACGCCGAACGGCACCTCGTACACGCCGGGCCGGTCCACGTTCCCCGACAGGCAGAAGAGCTTGGTCTCCCCTTCGGCGGCGGTCCGTCCGGTGAGCAAGGGCAGGACGTTGACGAGCGTCTCGACGTTGTTGACGGCGGTCGGCTTGCCGAACAGGCCCTTCTCCACGGGGAACGGGGGCTTGGTGCGCGGCTCGCCGCGGTAGCCCTCGACGGAGTTGAAGATCGCGGTCTCCTCGCCGCAGATGTAGGCGCCCGCGCCCCGGCGAATCTCGATGTCGAAGGAGTACCCCTGCCCGAGGATGTCGTCGCCGAGGAGCCCTCGGGAACGGGCCCGTTCGATGGCGTTCTGCAGCAGGCGCAGGGCTCTGGGGTACTCGCCGCGCAGGTACAGGTATCCCTGCCGCGCCCCGACGGCGTACCCCGCGACGGTCATCGCCTCGATGAGCGCGTACGGGTCGCCCTCCATGAGGACCCGGTCCTTGAAGGTGCCGGGCTCGCTCTCGTCGGCGTTGCAGACGAGGTAGTGGGGGTGGTCGGGCTGCGCGGCGGTCGCCTGCCACTTGCGCCCGGTGGGGAACGCGGCGCCACCGCGGCCGAGGAGCCCGGCGTCGGTGACCTCGCGGATGACACCGGCGGGGCCGAGCGCGAAGGCCCGGCGGAGGGCGGCGTAGCCGCCGTGGGCGCGGTAGTCGTCGAGGCTGTGGGGGTCGACGACGCCGACGCGAGCGAGGAGGGTGAGCCCGGGGTGGCCGGCCTGCGGCACGGCGGCGCTCGCGGGGGCCTCGTCGGGGGCGTCCTCGGGCGAGGCCGTGGCCAGGGCGAGGGCGTCGGGGGTGGCGGGGGCGACGACGGCGGTGGTGTTCTCCCCGCCCCGCCCCTTCCCGTAACCGGGGCTCTGCCCCGGACCCCGCGCCTCAATCGCCGGCGAGGCTGGATTTCGCGGAGCGAAATCAGCCCGTCCGGCGCTTGAGGACACCGCCGAAGGCGGTACCGGGGTCTGGGGCGAAGCCTCAGTTCGGGAAGGGGCGGGGCGGGGAACTACCCCGCGCAGCGGGGCCGTGCCCGCGCGGATCAGCAGCGCCGCCGGGGCCCGTTCGCACAGGCCCAGGCACGGGCTCGGCTGGACGGACACGTCGGGGCCCACGCCGTCGGCGGCGGCGAGAGACCCCCCGCGTGCCGCGCACGCCAGGTCCGTGCACACGTGCAGCACCTTCGCGGGGCGCGGCTTCACGGAGAACAGGGAGTAGAACGTCGCCACCCCGTACGCCTCCGCCGGAGGCACGGTCAGGCGACGGCAGATGTAGTCGAGGGCTCCCTCGCTCAGCCACCCGACCCGGTCGTTGACGGCGTGCAGCGCGGGCAGCAGCAGGTCCCGTCGTTCCCGGGCGGCGGCGCCACCGCGCGCCCACCGCAACTCGTCCGAGGAGCGCGAGGAGCCGCCCTCCCAGCCCGTCTCCGGCGGGCCCAGCAGCGCGTCGACCGCCGCGCGTTCCTCGTCCGTCGCCTTCGCCGCGTCCGTGAACTTCAGGTCCATGCGGGCACCAGCTTCTCGATCCGGATCGCCGACGCCTTGAACTCGGCCGTTCCCGCGATGGGACAGTTCGCCTCGATCGTCAGGGCGTTGGTGTCCACCTCGTCGGGGAAGTGCATCGTCATGAACGCGAGCCCCGGCCGCAGCCCGGGGTCGATCCACACGGGTGCCGTGACCGCCCCGCGCCGCGAGGAGACGCGCACCTCCTCGCCGGCCTCGACGCCGTACGCCGCGGCGTCCTCCGGACACAGCTCGATGTACTCGCCGCGCCGCAGCGGCGAGGCGAAACTCCCGCTCTGCACCCCGGTGTTGTACGAGTCGAGCCGGCGCCCGGTCGTCAGCCGCAGCGGGTACTCCTCGTCGGTGAGGTCCACGGGCGGGTCGTGCTCCACGAGCCCGAAGGCGGCCGGCATGCCCCGCCGCTCCGGGTCGCTCGCCCAGAGCCTGCCGTGCAGGAAACTGGACGGCAGCTCGTCCGTGTCGGGGCAGGGCCACTGCAGACCCTGGTGCTCCTCCAGCCGGTCGTACGTCATCCCGAAGTGGTCCGGCGACAGGGAGCGCAGCTCGTTCCAGACCTCCTGCGAGTCGGCGAACTTCCAGTCGTGGCCGAGGCGTTCGGCGAGGTCGCAGATGATGGCGATGTCCTCGCGGGCCTCACCCGGCGGCACCAGGGCCGCCCGGACCCGCTGCACGCGGCGTTCGCTGTTGGTCGTCGTGCCGTCCGTCTCCGCCCAGGCCGCCGTCGCGGGCAGCACCACGTCGGCCATCTCCGCGGTCTTCGTCAGGAAGATGTCCTGCACCACCAGGTGGTCGAGCGCGGCGAGCCGTCGCAGCGCCTGTTCGCTGTCCGCCTCGGACTGTGCGGGGTTCTCGCCGATGCAGTACACGGCACGCAGGTCACCGCTCTCCATCGCCTCGAACATCTCGGTCAGCGTCTTGCCGTAGCGGGGCTGGATGACGGTGCCCCAGGCCCGTTCGAACTTCCGCCGGGTCTCGGGGTGGAGAATGTCCTGGAATCCGGGCAGCCGGTTGGGGATCGCACCCATGTCGCCGCCGCCCTGCACGTTGTTCTGGCCGCGCAGTGGCTGGACTCCCGATCCGTAGCGGCCGACATGGCCGGTGAGCAGGGCCAGGTTGATCAGCGCGCGCACGTTGTCCGTGCCGTTGTGGTGCTCGGTGATGCCGAGCGTCCAGCACAGCTGGGCCCTCTCGGCGGTGGCGTAGGCGTGGGCGAGTTCGCGGATCGCCTCGGCGGGGACACCGGTGACCTTCTCGGCCGCGGACAGCGTCCAGGGCTCGACGAGGCGCGCGTACTCCTCGAAGCCGGTCGTCGCCCGGTCCACGAAGGCGCGGTTGACCAGTCCGGCGCGGATGATCTCGCGGCCGACGGCGTGGGCGAGGGGGATGTCGGTGCCGACGTTCAGCCCGAGCCAGCTCTCGGCCCACTCGGCCGTCGAGGTGCGGCGCGGGTCGACGGCGTACATCCGTGCCCCGTTCCGTATTCCCTTCAGCACGTGCTGGAAGAAGATCGGGTGGGCGAAGCGGGCGTTGGATCCCCACATCACGATGAGGTCGGTGTGGTCGACCTCCTCGTAGGAGGACGTGCCGCCGCCGGAGCCGAACACCGCCGACAGGCCCGCCACGCTCGGCGCGTGGCAGGTGCGGTTGCAGGAGTCGACGTTGTTGGTGCCCATCACGACGCGGGTGAACTTCTGTGCCACGTAGTTCATCTCGTTGGTCGCACGGGCGCAGGAGAGCATCGCGAAGGCGTCGGGTCCGTGCGCGTCACGCACCTGGCGGAAACCGGTCGCGGCCCGCTCCAGCGCCTCGTCCCAGCTCGCCCTGTGCAGCAGGCCGTCGTCGCCGCGCACCAGGGGGTGGGTGAGCCTCGGATACCGCTTCTGCGGCTTCTTCTTCATGCTGCGCTCCCGGTGGAGGGGGTCGTGGTCGATGCGAGCAGATCGGCGAGTGCGTGCACGGCGCACAGCTTCGGTACGGGGGTGCCGGTCAGCGCGGCCAGCTCGACGACGGCCGCGAGGAGGACGTCGAGTTCGAGCGGCTTGCCCTTCTCCAGGTCCTGGAGGGTGGACGTCTTGTGGTCGCCGACGCGCTCGGCGCCGGCGAGGCGCCGCTCCACTGAGATCCCGGGACGGCAGCCGACCGCGGCCGCGACGGCCAGCGTCTCGCGCATCATCGTCTCGACCAGCGCCTTGGTGTCCCGGTGCCGGCAGATCTGCGCCATGGTGGCCCGGGAGAGCGCGCTGATCGGGTTGAAGGAGATGTTGCCGAGCAGCTTGATCCAGATGTCGTTGCGCAGGTCGGGTTCGACGGGGCATTTCAGGCCGCCGGCGACCATCGCCTCGCTGAAGTCGAGGCAGCGCCGGGACACGGTCATGTCCGGTTCCCCGATGGAGAACCGGGTCCCCTCCAGGTGCCGTACGACCCCGGGCGCTTCGAGCTCGGTGGCCGCGTAGACGACGCAGCCGATGGCCCGCTCGGGCGGCAGCGTCGCGCTGACCGCGCCGCCGGGGTCGACGCTCTCGATGCGGCGGCCGGTGTAGGGGCCGGGGAGGCCGTGGAAGTACCACCAGGGGATGCCGTTCTGCGCGGCGATCACTGCCGTCCTGCCGTGCAGCAGCGGATGGACCAGGGGGCCCGACGCGGCGTACGAGTTGGCCTTGAGGCCGAGGAAGACGTAGTCGACGGGCCCGACCGAGGACGGGTCGTCGGTGGCACGGGGGCGCGCGGTGAAATCGCCGCGCGGGCTGAGGACACGGACACCGTCCCGGCGCATGGCCGCCAGGTGCGCGCCGCGGGCGATGAGGTGGACGTCGGCACCGGCGCGGTGGAGCGCGGCCCCGACATATGCGCCGATGGCACCGGCGCCGACAACTGCGACTTTCACGGGGCTCTCCGTTCGGTGAGGCGACCGAGCGAGGGCGGACTGTGATGAGGGTGAGTCGACAGAATATTGTCTACAGTATGCCTTCGGGCAGGGTCAAGGGCCGTGTGCGGGGCAACCGCGGGGTTCCGTTGGGGAAGCTCCAAAGTCCGGCCGGTGAAGCTTGTCGGATCACATGCCGTCGTACCCATGGGTAGCCGCCAACACTGGGTGGTTCCTGCATCGTCACCGAGGGGACCCATCCATGACCGGCTCACGTGTCGTCGCCGTCGGGCACTATCAGCCCGCGAAGGTGCTCACCAACGACGACCTGGCGGCCATGGTCGACACCAGCGACGAGTGGATCCGCAGTCGCGTGGGCATCAGGACCCGGCACGTCGCGGGCCCCGACGAGCCCGTCGACGAGCTCGCCGCGCACGCGGGCGCCAAGGCCCTGGCCTCGGCCGGACTCACCCCGGCCGACATCGACCTCGTACTGGTCGCCACCTCCACGGCCGTGGACCGCTCGCCCAACACGGCCGCGCGCGTGGCGGCGCGGCTCGGGATGGGCTCGCCCGCCGTGATGGACCTCAACGTGGTCTGCGCGGGCTTCACCCACGCCCTCGCCACCGCGGACCACACGGTGCGCGCGGGAGCGGCCACCCGGGCCCTGGTCATCGGCGCCGACAAGATGGCCGACATCACCGACTGGACCGACCGCACCACGTGCGTGCTCGTCGGCGACGGGGCCGGCGCCGCCGTCGTCGAAGCCGTCCGCCCCGGTCAGGACGCCGGCATCGGCCCGGTCCTGTGGGGCTCGGTCCCCGAGATGGGGCATGCCGTGCGCATCGAGGGCACCCCGCCGCGCTTCGCGCAGGAGGGGCAGTCCGTCTACCGGTGGGCCACCACCCAGCTCCCGCCCATCGCCCGCCAGGTCTGCGAGCGGGCCGGCGTCGCGCCCGAGGAGCTGGCCGCCGTCGTCCTGCACCAGGCCAACCTGCGCATCATCGAGCCCGTCGCCCAGCGGATCGGCGCGGTCAACGCCGTCGTCGCCCGGGACGTCGTGGAGTCCGGCAACACCTCCGCAGCGTCGATCCCGATGGCCCTGTCCAAGCTCGTGGAGCGCGGCGAGATCACCTCGGGCGACCCGGTGCTCCTCTTCGGCTTCGGCGGAAACCTCTCGTACGCGGGCCAGGTCATCCGCTGCCCCTGAGCGGTCGGGCGGCCACACTGGCGGCATGGCGACGAAGCGAAGTGCCGGACTCCTGCTCTACCGGCGGCGCGACGGAGAGGTCCAGATCCTCATCGCGCACATGGGCGGCCCGTTCTGGGCGTCGCGCGACGACGCGGCCTGGTCGATCCCCAAGGGCGAGTACACCCCGGACGAGGACCCGATGGCCGCCGCGCGGCGGGAGTTCGAAGAGGAACTGGGGTTGCAGCCGCCCGTGGGCGACTGGATCCCGCTCGGTGAGACGCGGCAGTCGAACGGCAAGGTGATCACCGTGTGGGCGATGGAGGGCGACCTCGACACGGGCCTCGTCGTGCCGGGCACCTTCACCATGGAGTGGCCGCGGGGGTCGGGGGTCCAGCAGGAGTTCCCGGAGATCGACCGGGCCGAGTGGTTCGGTGTCGAGACCGCGCGGGGGAAGCTCGTCGCCTCCCAGCGCGTCTTCCTGGACCGCCTCCAGCCGTTCCTGTGACCGGCGGCCGGCCGGTCCGACGGCCCGGCGGCCGCGCCGAGGTGGTGACAGAGTGCAGCGGAGTGACGCGGATCTCGGTGTCAGGGCCACTGTGCTCGGTAGACTGTAGACGATAGCCAATCCGAGTCGCTTCGCCGTTGCTGTCGGCCTCGAGGGGGACCGTGATGTTGTCCGCAGGACTGCCCCAGGGAACCGTGCCCAAGCTGGAACGACCGGGCCCGCTGCGCGAGCGCGTGTACGAGGCACTGCTCGAACTGATCACGACCCGGGCCCTGCGCCCCGGCCAGCACCTGGTCGAGAGCGAACTCGCCGGCCACCTCGGGGTCTCCCGCCAGCCCGTGCGCGAGGCGCTCCAGCGCCTCAACACCGAGGGGTGGGTCGACCTGCGCCCGGCACAGGGCGCGTTCGTCCACGAGCCGACCGAGGCGGAGGCCGACCAACTGCTGTCGGTGCGCACGCTGCTGGAGGCCGAGGCCGCCCGCCTCGCCGCGGCCAACTCCGGCCGGGCGGGCATCGAGGCGCTCGAAGCACTGTGCGCCAAGGGCGAGCAGGCCGTCGCGGACGACGACGTCGACCAGGCGGTCGCCACCAACGCCGCTTTCCACGCCAAGGTGATGGAGCTCGCCGGCAACAGCGTCCTCGCCGAGCTGGCCGCGCAGGTCGACCGCCGGGTGCGCTGGTACTACACGCCCGTGGCGCGGCAGCGCGGTCGGCAGTCGTGGATCGAGCACCGCAGCCTGATCGCGGCCATCTCCGCGCGCGACGAACAGCGCGCCACGGAGATCATGAGGGCGCACACGGAGCACACCCGCAAGACGTACCACCAGCGCGAACAACCCTAGGACGCGCGTGGCTTTCGGCCGGTCGTCTTCTTGGCCGCGGCCTTTCTTCGCGGTCATCTTCTTCGCCGGCGCCGGCGCCCCCTCGGGCTGTGGCGGCTGCTTCCCCTCCGCCTTCGCGGCGATGACCTCCTCCAGCGCCTCGCGGTACTGGTCGGTCAGGGCGGGCATGTGGTCCTCGGACATCGCGTCCATGAGCCGCAGTGCCTCGTCCACTCCGAGCCGCCGATCTCAACCGGCGGCGGGACGAGCTCCTCGGGGCTGCGGATCTCGTCCGGCCAGTGCATCGACCTCTCTGCGGCGTCTCTTCGTTGTTTGACGTAACTTCGGGATTCCTGAGGAATTCTCACCACGTCCGACCGGTCTACGGTCAGGGTGAACGTGAGGGGGCTCGGGTTGGCGCCGGCTGTCGTACGGGACCTGCGTGAGTGCCGGCCGCCGGGTTCGTCCTCGAGCGGGCCTCGGCGAGGCTGGCGGACGGCACGATCCGCGGGGACGTCGGGCACACTGGAGCAGATGCGGGCATGGTTCGGTCCGCCGCTGTGGGAGATGGAGCCGCCCGACGCCGACATGTACTTCGGGAAGGTGTTGCGGTCGTCGCAGAGCGGCACCCGCCTGGGACGCTCCCAGGCGCTGACGACGTGGTTCCTGTTCCTTGAGCTGCGGCACAAGGTCCGAGATCCACCGGATGGAGGGCGGGCGATCGCGGTGCAAATCGGCCTCCCAGTCGGCCGGCTGGGGTGGTACGCCCAGGTCACGGTACGGTGCGCCTCATGAAGCGGATCGCGATAGGTGTGTGTGCGCTGGCTCTCGTTGGCGGCGCGGTGGCGGTGACGGTCGGGGCTGCGGAGGAGGACACGTCGGTAACGGTGCATACCGAGCCGGTGAAGACGCGCGCGGACTACATCGCCTTGTGGGAGGAAGCTTTGGCCAGGTCAGGTAAGGAGTTGCCGGCTGGGGTGGAGTCGATGAGCACGCAGGAAATCTTCGATGCGTGGGCGTTGGAGGCGGCGAAGTACGGCGAGCACGTCTGAGCTGCATGTTCACGACGAAGGGCCCTCGAGCTGGATGCTCGAGGGCCCTTCGGCTGTACAGGAAAGGCTAGCTGAGGGTGTTCGCGGTGTTGATGGTGTTCGCTGACTTCGAGTCGTACTCGCTGGAGAACACGTCGTCGTCGGCGCGGAGGCCGGTGTTGGGGTCATTCTCGTAGTGCGAGAAGTTGGCGATGATCCGCGGGTTGGTGGTGGACTTGCCCCAGATCCACGGGCCGCCGGAGGAGCCCTTGCCCTGGTCGCAGTCCATCTCCTTGCGGTCGTCGATGAACGGGTCGTAGGGGCCGGCGTCGACGGTGTTGCCGTAGCAGTAGTACATCCGCTCGCCGATAATGTCGGTGCGGTTGTATCCCTCACCGGGGTAGCCCGCGGCGTATACGTCTTCGTACTCCTCGACGTTATCGGCGAAGTAGTAGCCGAGAGCTCCAACGTTGTCCTGCAGCTTGCCGTGGGTCGGGTGGGGGTTGAGGACGAGGGCTGCGTAGTCAGCGTCGAAGGAGTCGCCGTTGTTCATCCAGTCGTCGTTGACGATCTTGTACTTGACGCTCCAGGCGCCGAAGGGGGCGCTCCCGTCACGGTAGCCGGGGATGAAGTACATGTCGTTCATGAAGCCGGCTGATCCGCTTCCGTCGCCGAGGTGCGCGCAGTGGCCGGCGGTCCAGAGGGTGTTGCGGTTGTTGGAGACGATCACCGATGCGCTGCACTTGGATTCGGTGGTGGCGCCGGGCTTCTTGAAGAACAGCTTGCCGACGATGGAGTAGGACGGGCCGGTGGTGTAGGGGACTTCCTGCGCGACGGCGATTTCGCCGGCAGCCATCTGTGTAGTCGTGGTGGTGGTGGTGCTGGTCTTGGGCTTCACCGCGTTGGCAGAGGCGAAGATCTTCTTGCTGCCGGTGCGTGCGGCGTCGGGGCCGGTGGTGTGCTTGCCGCGGTTGGTGGGGGTGTATTCCTTGGCGTTCTTCAGGCGTTCGGGGGTCCAGTACTCGCGTATCTCGCGGTCGGTGCTGGTTTCCTTGGAGACGGTGACGCCGGTGGGTTCCTTCGCCTGGTTCTTCGGTGCGGCTTGTGCGGTGAGGGGGGTGAGGGCGAGGGCTGCGGTGGTGGCGACGAGGAGTGCTGTGCGGTGGATGCGCATGGGCTCGCGTTCCTTCCGATGTTGATCTTGAGCCCGCATCCAACCATGGTCATGATCAGATAAGTTGGAGGAATCTTGCGCATCCAGCGAAGAACTGTGCGACAACCGCGAGTTCCCCCGAGCCCTAGTCTCTGCCCCGTGGCCAGGGGGTTCTTCCTCCTTCGTGCAGCTCAGTGACGTTGTGACGCAACTTCCGGATTTTTGAAGCGTTCTCATCTCGTCCGACATCCTGGCCTGGCTGGACCACCGGTGCCGGCGCAGGCGAGGGCGGTCAGGGCGAGGCGCCGCACCGTGGGCCGGAGGTTCAGGCGGTCGATGAGGCGTATGTTCGACCTTGGAAATGCTCCTCAGCTATTCGCGTCGTGTGATCCTTGTCCGCGGTCCGCGGTCCGCGGTCCGCGGTCCGCGGTCCGCGGTCCGCGGATGCGGAGACGAGCTGGGTGGCGATCTCTTCTGCGGTGAGGGTCATGAGCCATTCCCAGGACACGCGCAGCGGGACGTTGTAGCGTCGCCGAATTTCGCCTCCCACAAGTGCGGCCATCAGGGAGTCCATGCCGAGTTCGACGGGCCTGTCGCTGGCGCCGATCTCCATGTGAATCCGCTCCGCGAAGACGCTCTGGAGCAGTTGAGTTGTTCCTGAACAGCGGTCTGGGTCACAGCCTTCGTCCTTCCAACCCCGGGTCGCTGAGTGCGGCTTGTGCAGCCGCTGCGAAGGCGTCCATGTCCAGACGCACCTGGTTGCGCTGCTGGGCGCACGTCGCAATGAGTTCGGTAGCGTCCTCATCTGCGGCCCGGCAGGCCCTGTAGGCAGCCAGGGCGGCGTAGAGCACGGCAAGGTTGGCTAGCGCCGCGTATGCGGCGTCGACCACTGCAGGCGGCCCTTCGACAGTCACTGTTGCACCGGCCCGCTGCGCGGCATGCACGGAGCTTTTGGCAGTGTCGAGCAGATGCCCAGTCTCGTCGAGGTCGGCATGTTCATCACGCAGCTGGTGCCACACGGCAGACAGGTTGTCCCGAGCACGCGACGCGTCAGCCAGAAGAACGCTGTACGCCTCCCGGCGGGCTTGTCGCTGCACCTGCCTGTGCTGCAGGGCGCCCTGTGTGCGCACCTGCCACCGAGCAGAGAGCCCGGTGAAGGCTGCTGCGGCGGCCATTCCGGCAGATCCGACAACGGCGCCCAGTAGGGCCGCTAACGCTTGATCCATGCGTGGCATTCTGCCCAACCCACCTGCCGGGTACCGCGGGTTCGGCGGGCGCGGGCAAACCCAGGCCCGCCTAGGTACGGTTATGGCCGTGCCACCCGTCAGTTCGCCTTTGCCCCCCTTCGGAAAACGCGAGCCCACGGCCTTTGGACATGCGGACCAGGACGTCACGGGCCGCCGCACAGAACCGTTCCTCGAAGGTGCTGACCGCCTTGCCCACCAGCCGGGCGATCTGTCCTGGGGCCGGCGGCTCCAGCCGGTCCTTGCGGCAGCGGGCCACCACCGCCTCCGCCAGCCGGTTCCGGTTCAGCTCCACCCCGCACAGCTCGACCGCCAGCCACTCGGCGAGCTGGGCCTGGGCCTCCTCGGTGCACTCACGGAAGCCGAACGCGCCCCGGATCTCCATCCGGTGCCGCTTGATCGCCCGCCCCGACCAGTCGTAGGCGGCCCACTCCTCCGCGGGCACCTTCACCTGCTGGGCGACGTGTCGCGGATGGTCAGCAGGAGAACGCAGCAGGTGGATGTATGCCGTGCTCCGCACGGTCAACTCACCTGCCGAGGCACAGTCCTTCGTCGCCCGTTTTGCTTTCTCATCAGGGAGACGAGGCAGCCCCTCCGTGTGTGACGGCTGGACGCGCGTGAGTTTGTCGGGATTGATGACCCTGCGGTACGCGGTGGTCAGACCGTCTGTGATCTGGACAGTGTCCACGGAGTAGACCGGCCGTCGCGATAGAACGCCAGGGCGAGCTCGCCGCCGACCTCGGCGAAGTCGATGCGGTCCGGATGCCACTGGTGCCCCACCCGCACCATGACCTCGGCGACGCGCTCTCCGCCGTGGATGAGCTTGCGTGCCGCGAAGGCCTTGCCGCCGCCGCCGGTGACGTAGACGGCGTCCGGGTGCAGGAGCCTGACCAGGCCGGCCAGGTCCCCAGCCTCGTACGCTGCACGGAAAACCGCGAGGACGCGTTCACGCTCCGCCTTCGACGCCTGCGGCATGGACTGCTTCGCCCTGGCCACCCGACGTCGTGCCCGCGAGGCGTGCTGCCGGGCACCCGGCACAGAGACGTCCAGCACCTCGGCGATCTTGCCGAACTCAGGGTCCCGGAGGACGTGGCGGTCGGCTGCTTCGACGACTCGCCCGCCGCCACCGCGGCCAGCCCCGCACTCACCACCATTCGCCAGCCCTGGGACCGCATCAGCGCCGAGACGGTCCGCGTGCTGCTCGCCCGGATCGGCGGGGAGGAGCCGGCGGCGTGATCCTGCCCACGCAGCTGGTGAGGCGCCGGTCGACCTGACGCGGTTCAGGTCCGTGCCGGGGCCCGGTCACCGTTCTTTGTCCCGAGTGTGGAAGAAGTTGCCCCGGAATCGTGCGCAAGTCCTTCCCACTCCGGCAAAGCGCTGCTACGTTCCCCTCGAAAGCAGAACGGAAGTACCAGGGTTCCCGGGCCGAGGGCCGGGGAGGGGAGGGGTACGTGAGGCGCATGACGGCTCGACCCGCGAACGCGCACCAGGCGCGACTGCTTCGGCTGCTGCGTGACGGCGGACCCAACTCCCGGGCCCAGCTGGGCGACCAGGTGGACCTGTCCCGGTCCAAGCTCGCCGTCGAGGTGGACCGGCTCCTGGAAACCGGCCTCGTGGTCGCGGACGGGCTCGCCGCCTCGCGCGGCGGCCGCCGCTCCCACAACATCCGGCTCGCGCCCGCCCTGCGCTTCCTCGGTGTCGACATCGGTGCCACCTCGATCGACGTCGCCGTCACCAACGCGGAGCTTGAGGTCCTGGGGCATCTCAACCACCCCATGGACGTGCGAGAAGGTCCGGTGGCGATCTTCGAGCAGGTGCTGTCGATGGCGGACAAGCTCAAGGCATCCGGACTCGCCGAGGGCTTCGACGGGGCGGGCATCGGCGTGCCCGGCCCGGTCCGCTTCCCCGAGGGCGTTCCCGTCGCACCGCCGATCATGCCGGGCTGGGACGGCTTCCCGGTCCGCGAGGCGCTCAGTCAGGACCTCGGCTGCCCGGTCATGGTCGACAACGACGTGAACCTGATGGCCATGGGGGAGCAGCACGCGGGCGTCGCCCGGTCCGTGGGCGACTTCCTCTGCGTCAAGATCGGCACGGGCATCGGCTGCGGCATCGTCGTCGGCGGCGAGGTCTACCGCGGCACGACCGGCAGCGCGGGGGACATCGGGCACATCCAGGTCGAGCCGGACGGCAGGGCCTGCGTCTGCGGCAACAAGGGCTGCCTGGAGGCGCACTTCAGCGGCGCCGCGCTCGCCCGCGACGCCGAGGACGCCGCGCGCGCCGGCCTCTCGCCCGAGCTCGCCGCCCGGCTGGAGGCGGCCGGGCAGCTGACGGCCGTGGACGTCTCCGCGGCCGCGGCCGCCGGTGACGCCACCGCCCTCGACCTGATCCGCCAGGGAGGCAACCGGGTCGGCCAGGTCATCGCCGGGCTGGTCAGCTTCTTCAACCCCGGCCTCGTGGTGATCGGCGGCGGGGTGACCGGGCTCGGGCACACGCTGCTCGCCAGTGTGCGCACGCAGGTTTACCGGCAGTCCCTGCCGCTGGCCACGGGCAACCTGCCGATCGTGCTGGGGGAGTTGGGGCCGCAGGCCGGAGTCATCGGCGCGGCGCGGCTCATCAGCGACCACCTGTTCTCACCGGCCTGATCCGTCGGGCCGGCCCGCAGGGCCAGGCACCACGCGCACCACCTCGCACGGCACAACCGTCGCCGCACCGCCGGCACCACCAGCACGGCACCGCCCCACCGGCACCACCAGCACGGCACCGCCCCACCGGCACCAGCACCAGACGGCACCACCAGCACCGTCGGCACCACCAGAACCACCAGCACCATCGGCACGGTCCGGCCCCACCCGCACGGCCGACCGTCGCCGCGCACCCCGCGACGCCCCCGCACCACGGCACGCCCCCGGACCACCATCGCACCCGCACCTGTCGACGCACGAGCCGCTCCACGACGTGCCACCCACCCGCACGCCCCCGCCGCACCGACGGGGGCGCCCCGGGCCCGCCCTCGTACCCTCATCCGCCCTGCCCGCTCACCGGCCGCACCCGCCGAGGGGAATCGTCATGGCACCAGAACCACCCCTGCTCACCATGTCCGGCATCACCAAGTCGTTCCCGGGCGTCCGCGCCCTGGACGGCGTGGACCTGGAGGTCCAGGCCGGCGAAGTCCACTGCCTCCTCGGGCAGAACGGCGCAGGCAAGTCCACCCTGATCAAGGTCCTCGCCGGCGCCCACCGGCCGGACGGCGGAGAGATCACCTGGCGCGGCGAGCCCGTGTCCCTGAAGTCGCCCATCGCCGCCATGCGCCTCGGTATCGCCACCATCTACCAGGAACTCGACCTGGTGGAAGGGCTGTCGGTCGCCGAGAACGTCTTCCTCGGCCACGAGCCGACATCCGCCGGATTCGTCGTACGCGGCGCCGCCGCCCGGGCCGCCACCGCACAACTGCTGCGCAGGCTCGGACACAGCGAGATCGACCCGGCCCGCCAGGTCGGCGACCTGTCCGCGGCCCAGCAGCAGATCGTCTCGATGGCGCGTGCCCTCTCCCACGACGTGCGGCTGATCGTGATGGACGAGCCGTCCGCGGCGCTCGACCCCGACGAGGTCGACAACCTCTTCCGTATCGTCGGCGCGCTCACCGCCGAAGGCGTCGCCGTCGTCTACATCTCCCACCGGCTGGAGGAGATCCGCCGCATCGGCGACCGCGTCACCGTGCTCAAGGACGGCCGCGCCGTCGCCGTCGGCCTGCCCGCCGAGTCCACCCCCACGCGCGACATCGTGGCGCTGATGACCGGCCGCAACGTCGAGTACGTCTTCCCCGAGCGGCCGGACACCGCGGCCGCCTCCGGGCGCGAACCGGTCCTGCGGGTCGAAGGACTCGCCAGGCAGGGCGAGTTCGCGCCCGTCGACCTGGAGCTGCGGCCCGGAGAGATCGTCGGCCTCGCCGGACTCGTCGGCTCCGGACGCAGCGAGATCCTGGAGACGATCTACGGCGCGCGCAGGCCCAGTGCGGGCCGTGTCCTCGTCGACGGCATCCCGCTGCGCCCCGGCAGCGTCCGCTCCGCCGTCCGCGCCGGCATCGGCCTCGCACCCGAGGAACGCAAGGCGCAGGCCCTGCTGATGCTGGAGTCCGTGACGCGCAACGTCTCGGTGTCCACCCTCTCCCGCTTCTCCCGCGCCGGCTGGCTCGACCACCGCCAGGAGCGGGCGGCCGCCCGGCAGGCCACCAGGGAACTGTCCCTGCGGCCCGACAACCCCGACGCCCGTATCCGCACCCTGTCCGGCGGCAACCAGCAGAAGGCCGTGCTCGCCCGCTGGCTGCTGCGCGGCTGCAAGGTGCTCCTCCTCGACGAGCCCACCCGCGGCGTCGACGTCGGCGCCCGCGCCGAGCTGTACGCCGTCATCCGCCGGCTGGCCGACGAAGGGCTCGCCGTGCTGCTCGTATCCAGCGAAGTGCCCGAGGTCCTGGGTCTGGCCGACCGTGTGCTGGTGCTGCGCGAAGGCAGCGTCGTGCACACGGCCGACGCCCGGGAGCTCGACGAACACCGCGTACTCGATCTTGTGATGGAAGGGAGCCCGACGGCATGACGCAGCCAGCTTCTGCGGCGCAGAAGGACGCGCCGGCCGCCACCGCCACGTCCGCACCGGCAGGCGGGGGGTGGCGCAGGCCGCTCGGACTGCGCGCCGACGTCCGCAACCTCTCGCTCCTCGGCGTCCTCGCCGTGCTGATCGCCGTCGGCGGCATCACCAAGCCCGACGAGTTCCTCGCGTCCAGCAACCTCCAGCTCGTACTGACCCAGGCGTCGGTCATCGGTGTCGTCACCGTCGGCATGACGTTCGTCATCACCAGCGGCGGCATCGACCTGTCGGTCGGCGCGATCGTCGCACTCGCCTCCGTATGGGCCACGACCGTGGCCACCCAGGAATACGGCTTCGCCGGGATCCTCTTCACCGCCGTGATCGTGGGCGTGGGCTGCGGTCTCGTGAACGGTGTGCTCATCGCGTACGGCGGGATGGTGCCGTTCATCGCCACCCTCGCCATGCTCGCCTCGGCCCGCGGACTCGCGCTGCAGATCACCGACGGCAAGACCCAGATCGTCACCGTGAACTCGGTGCTCGACCTCGGTGTCAGGGACGCTTACATCCTCGGAGTCCCGCCGCTGGTGCTCGTCTTCGCGGCCGTCACCGTCATCGGCTGGCTGCTGCTCAACCGCACCACCTTCGGCCGCCGCACCGTCGCCGTCGGCGGCAACGCGGAGGCCGCGAGGCTCGCCGGCATCGACGTACGGCGCCAGCGCCTGTACCTGTACCTGCTGTCCGGCCTGTGCTGCGGCATCGCCGCGTTCATGCTGATCGTGCTCGCGGGCTCCGGCCAGAACACCAACGGCAATCTGTACGAACTCGACGCCATCGCCGCCGCGATCATCGGCGGCACCCTGCTCAGCGGCGGCCGCGGCACCATCGTCGGCTCCGTCCTCGGCGTCCTGGTCTTCACGACGATCACCAACATCTTCGCGCTCAACAACCTGGAGACCGCGGTCCAGCAGATCGCCAAGGGCGCGATCATCGTCGCCGCCGTCCTCGTCCAGCGCCGCACCCTGCGCGGCGGCGACGCCTGACGCCTCCCGCGCTCGCACTCCTCCCCCAACCCGCACCGCCCATACCGCCCACACCGCCCAGTCAAAGGGGTAGACCCGCCATGCCGCACATCCCCTCCACCAGCCGCAGAGGACTGCTGTTCGGCACCGCAGCCGTCTCCGCCGGAGCACTGCTGACGGCCTGCACCAGCAACGAGCCCAAGAAGCAGGAACAGGCCACGAACAACGCCCCGGTCGCCGACGACAAGCCCGGCAAGGCCGTCACCATCGGCTTCGCCGGCCCCCAGGCCGACCACGGGTGGCTGAACGCCATCAACCAGAACGCCAAGTCACGCGCCGAGAAGTACTCCGACGTCACCCTGGAGATCACCGAGGGGTCCAACGACACGGCCGCCCAGATCGGCCAGGTCCAGACCCTCATCAACAAGAAGGTCGACGTCCTCGTCATCCTGCCCGCCGACGGCAAGGCGCTCACCCAGGTCGGCCTCCAGGCCATGAGGGCGGGCATCCCCGTCGTCAACCTGGACCGCATCTTCGCCTCCCCGCAGGCATACCGCTGCTGGATCGGCGGCGACAACTACGGCATGGGGCTCAACGCGGGCAACTACATCGGCGAACAGCTCAAGGACAAGCCGAACGCCAAGGTCGTCGAACTCGCCGGACTCGACAACCTCGAACTCACCAAGCAGCGCACCCAGGGCTTCGACGACGCGCTGAAGAACTACCCCAACATCAGGAAGGTCGCCCGCCAGGCCGCCGACTTCACCGTCGAGTCCGGCCAGGCCAAGATGGCGCAGCTGCTCCAGGCCCAGTCGCAGTTCGACGCCCTGTGGAACCACGACGACGACCAGGGCGTGGGCGCCCTGCGCGCCATCGCCCAGGCCGGCCGCGACGACTTCCTGATGGTCGGCGGAGCGGGCGCCAAGTCCGCGATGGACGCCATCAAGGCCGACAACAGCGTGCTCAAGGCCACCGTCCTGTATCCGCCGACGATGGCGGCCTCCGCCATCGACCTGGCGCGCGCGCTCGGACAGGGCAAGGGCATCAGCGGCATGGCCGAACTGGAGATCCCGGCCTCCCTGACCCTCTACTCCGCCGTCGTCACCAAGGACAACGTCGACGAGTACCTGCCCACCGGCTTCAACTGACCGGCGCGCCGCCCCCACCGTGCACACCGACGAGGAGAAACCGTATGGAACAGAGGGACAGTGACGCCACCGCGCCGGCACTCGGCGTGGGCATGGTCGGCTACGCGTTCATGGGTGCCGCCCACTCCCAGGGCTGGCGCACCGCGGGCCGGGTGTTCGACCTGCCGCTGCGGCCGGTCCTCGCCGCGGTCGCCGGCCGCGACGCGCACGCCGTGCGCGCGGCGGCCGACAGACACGGCTGGGCGGCCGCGGAGACCGACTGGCGCGCCCTCGTGGCCCGCGACGATGTGCAGCTCGTCGACATCTGCACACCCGGGGACAGCCATGCGGAGATCGCCGTCGCGGCGCTGGAGGCCGGCAAGCACGTCCTGTGCGAGAAGCCGCTCGCCAATTCGGTGGCCGAGGCCGAGGCCATGGTCGCGGCCGCCGAAGCGGCCCGCGCGCGGGGGCAGGTGGCGATGGTGGGCTTCAACTACCGGCGCGTGCCCGCTCTCACCTACGCGCGCCGGCTCGTCGCCGAGGGCAGGCTCGGCACGCTGCGCCACCTGCGGGTCACCTATCTCCAGGACTGGCTGGTCGATCCCGACTTCCCGCTGACCTGGCGCCTGGAGCGCGAGCACGCCGGGTCGGGGGCGCTCGGCGACCTCGGCGCGCACATCGTCGACCTCGCGCAGTACCTGGCGGGGGAGGTGCTGGTCGGGGTCTCGGCACAGCTGGAGACCTTTGTGAAGGAACGGCCGCTGCTGCGGGGGGCATCGGCGGGTCTGACCGCGTCCGGCGGCAGCCAACGGGGAGCGGTCACCGTCGACGACGCGGCCGTGTTCACCGGGCGCCTCGCCTCCGGGGCCCTCGCCTCCTTCGAGGCGACCCGGATGGCGTCGGGGCGCAAGAACGCCCTGCGCCTGGAGATCAACGGCGAACTCGGCTCGCTCGCCTTCGACCTGGAGCGCCTCAACGAGCTGTCCTTCCACGACCACCGCGAGCCCGCCGTCACCGCGGGTTTCCGCCGCATCCTCGTCACCGAGGCGGAACACCCCTACCTGGAGGCGTGGTGGCCGCCGGGCCACGCGCTCGGCTACGAGCACACCTTCGCCCACCAGGCCCGCGACCTGGTCGAGGCCATCGCCACCGGGGCGCAGCCGGTGCCCTCGTTCGCCGACGGGCTCCAGGTGCAGCGGGTGCTCGCCGCGGTGGAGGAGAGCGCGCAGAAGAACGCCGTGTACACCCCGGTGCCGGCGGCCGGGGCGGAAGAAGGAGCGGAACAATCAGCCCACGCAGTACGGGCACAGGTCTGAGAAGGAGGTCCCATGCCACGTCCGTTCACTCTGTTCACCGGTCAGTGGGCCGATCTGCCGCTGGAGGAGGTCTGCCGGCTGGCCCGTGAATTCGGCTACGACGGTCTGGAACTCGCCTGCTGGGGCGACCACTTCGAGGTGGACAAGGCTCTGGCCGACCCGTCCTACCTGGACGGCCGGCACGCGCTGCTGGAGAAGTACGGCCTCACGTGCTTCGCGATCTCCAACCACCTCGTCGGCCAGGCCGTCTGCGACCACCCCATCGACGAACGGCACCAGGCCATCCTGCCCGCCCGCATCTGGGGCGACGGGGAGCCGGAGGGCGTGCGGCAGCGGGCCGCGGCCGAGATCAAGGACACCGCGCGTGCGGCGGCGGCCTTCGGGGTCGACACGGTCATCGGCTTCACCGGCTCGTCCATCTGGCACCTGGTGGCGATGTTCCCGCCCGTGCCGGAGCGGATGATCGAGCGCGGCTACGAGGACTTCGCCGAGCGGTGGAACCCGATCCTCGACGTCTTCGACACCGAGGGCGTCCGCTTCGCCCACGAGGTCCACCCCAGTGAGATCGCCTACGACTACTGGACCACGAAGCGGGCCCTCGAAGCGGTCGGCAACCGACCCGCCTTCGGGCTCAACTTCGACCCGAGCCACTTCGTCTGGCAGGACCTGGACCCGGTCGGCTTCCTCTACGACTTCCGGGACCGGATCTACCACGTCGACTGCAAGGAGGCCCGCAGGCGTCTGGACGGGCGCAACGGGCGGCTCGGCTCCCATCTGCCGTGGGGCGACCCGCGGCGCGGCTGGGACTTCGTGTCCGCCGGGCACGGCGACGTGCCCTGGGAGGACGTGTTCCGGATGCTGCGGTCCATCGGCTACGAGGGGCCCGTCTCGGTGGAGTGGGAGGACGCCGGGATGGACCGGCTCGCCGGGGCGCCACAAGCGCTTGCGTATCTGAAGCAGTTCGACTTCGACCCGCCCAGCGCCTCCTTCGACGCCGCCTTCTCGGGCGGCGACCAGTAGAACCTGCCTGGCCCGAGCCCGGCGGCGGTGATGCCGCCGGGCCGGTCCGACACGCCCCGACACGCCTTTGTCCTGCTACGGGAAAAAGTTCAACTTCCCCGGTGCACAAGGGCTTTCGGTCCCGGATGAACCCGGCTACCGTCCCCTCTCGTGTACACGACATAGGTGGTCCAGGAGTGACGGCGCACTCCGGTTCCACGGCATCCAGCCCGGCGCGGAGCTCTCGCAGCCCAAGGACGAACACCCGCGAGCAGCGCCGCTCCACGAGGCGAGCGCGGCCCGGGGGACACCCCCAGCGCTCCACGGCAACCCGCTCGTTCGACCGGCCACTACCGGAGGACAACCGTGCACAGAACAAGGCCAAGGGCCCGCAAGGGCCTCGCACTCCTGACCGGCAGTCTCCTCGCAGCAACCTCGCTCGCCCTCACCGCGCCGACCACGGCGACCGCCGCCGACCCCGAAGCGACCCCGGCCGCCGCGGAGTTCCAGCAGGTCACCCTCGCCAAGGGCGGTGAGGAGACCGGCGAGCCCATGTCGCTCGCCGTCCTCCCCGACCGCAGCGTGCTCCACACCTCCCGCAACGGCGAGCTGCGCATGACCGACGCCGCCGGCACCACCCGGGTCGTCGGCACGATCCCCGTCTACTCGCACGACGAAGAGGGCCTCCAGGGCATCGGCCTCGACCCGAAGTTCAGCGAGAACCGTTTCGTCTACCTCTACTACGCGCCCCCGATGGACACCCCCGCGGGCGACGCGCCCAACGAGGGGACCGCGGCGGACTTCGCGAGGTTCGAGGGCGTCAACCGGCTCTCCCGCTTCGTCCTCAACGAGGACGGCACCCTCAACAACGCCAGCGAGAAGAAGATCCTCGACGTCCCGGCGACCCGCGGCATCTGCTGCCACGTCGGCGGCGACATCGACTTCGACGCGGCCGGCAACCTGTACCTGTCGACCGGCGACGACTCCAACCCCTTCGCCTCCGACGGCTACACCCCCATCGACGACCGCCCCGGCCGCAACCCCGCCTACGACGCCCGCCGCACCTCCGGCAACACCAACGACCTGCGCGGCAAGATCCTGCGCATCAAGGTCGGCGACGACGGGTCCTACACGATCCCCGAGGGCAACCTCTTCGCCCCCGGCACCGAGAAGACCCGGCCCGAGATCTACGCCATGGGCTTCCGCAACCCCTTCCGGTTCAGCGTCGACAAGAAGACCGGCGTCGTCTACGTCGGCGACTACGGCCCCGACGCCGGCACCGCCGACCCCGAGCGCGGTCCCGCCGGACAGGTCGAGTTCGCCCGCGTCACCGGCCCCGGCAACTACGGCTGGCCGTTCTGCACCGGCGACAACGACCCGTACATCGACTACGACTTCGCCACCAAGACCTCCGGCGCCGCCTTCGACTGCGCCGCCCCGAAGAACGACTCGCCGCACAACACAGGCCTGGTCGACCTGCCGCCCGCGCAGGCCGCGTGGATCCCGTACGACGGGGGATCGGTGCCCGAGTTCGGCACCGGCTCCGAGTCCCCGATGGGCGGACCCGTCTACCGCTACGACGCCGCCTCCACCTCCCCGGTGAAGTTCCCCGAGGAGTACGACGGCGACTTCTTCGCCGGAGAGTTCGGCCGGCGCTGGATCAAGCGCATCGAGCACGGCGCGGACGGCACCGTCCAGTCCATCAACCCCGTCCCCTGGACCGGCACGCAGGTCATGGACATGGCCTTCGGCCCCGACGGCGCGCTGTACGTCCTCGACTACGGCACCGCCTGGTTCGGCGGCGACGAGAACTCCGGCCTCTACCGCATCGAGAACGCCACCGGCGGCCGCTCCCCGGTCGCGGAGGCGAGCGCGAACAGGACCTCCGGCACCGCGCCCCTGCGCGTGTCCTTCTCCTCGGCGGGAACCACCGACGCGGACGGCGACGCCCTCACCTACAGCTGGGACTTCGGCGACGGCGGCACCTCCACCGAGGCCGACCCCGCCCACACCTACACGAAGAACGGCACCTACACCGCGACCGTCACCGCCAGGGACCCGAGCGGCCGCACCGGCTCCGCGAGCGTCCGTGTCGTCGTCGGCAACACCGCGCCCAAGGTCACCCTGGAACTGCCCGCCGACGGCGCGCTGTTCACCTTCGGCGACGAGGTCCCCTTCAAGGTGACGGTCTCCGACCCCGAGGACGGCACCGTCGACTGCGCCAAGGTGAAGGTGACGTACATCCTCGGCCACGACAGCCACGGCCACCCCGAGACCTCGGCCAACGGCTGCACCGGCACCATCAAGACCTCGGCCGACGGCGGGCACGACCCCAACGCCGACATCTTCGGCGTCCTCGACGCCGAGTACACCGACGGCGGAGGCGGCGGCCAGGACCCGCTGACCACGCACGACCAGGCGAAGCTCCAGCCGCGCCACCGCCAGGCCGAGCACTTCGACGACGCGTCCGGCGTCAAGACCTACGACAAGGCGACCGCGCACGGCGGCAAGACCGTCGGCGACATCCACAACGGCGACTGGATCTCCTTCACGCCGTACCGGCTCGCCGGCGCCACCAAGCTCACCGCACGCGTCTCCTCCGGCGGGTCCGGCGGAGTCCTGGAGGTGCGGGCCGGGTCCGCGAGCGGCACCCTGCTCGGCTCCACGCCCGTCCCCGTCACCGGCGGCTGGGAGACCTTCCAGAACGTGGACGTGCCGCTCAAGTCGGTCCCGCGACGGACCACCGACCTGGTCCTCGTCTTCAAGGGAGGAGCCGGAGCCCTGTACGACGTCGACGACTTCGAGATCTCCGACAAGCCCGTCGACAAGGCCGCGGGGCGCGTCCTCGTCTTCTCCCGGACCGCCGGCTTCCGGCACGACTCCATCCCCGCCGGCATCACCGCGCTGAAGGACCTCGGCGGCAGCAGCGGCATCACGGTCGACTCCACCGAGGAGCCGCGCCAGTTCACCGCCGCCAACCTCGCCCGCTACGACGCGGTCGTCTTCCTGTCCACCACCGGTGACGTCCTGAACGCCGACCAGCAGAAGGCCTTCGAGGACTACGTCGCCGCCGGCGGCGGCTACATGGGCGTGCACGCCGCGGCCGACACCGAGTACGAGTGGGAGTTCTACGGCGGACTCGTCGGCGCCTACTTCGCCAACCACCCGCACATCCAGTCCGCGACCGTACGCGTCGAGGACCACGACCACCCCGCCACCGCGCACATCGACGGACCCTGGCAGCGCACCGACGAGTGGTACAACTACCGCACCAACCCGCGCGAGCAGGCCCGCGTCCTCGCCACCCTCGACGAGACCAGCTACACGGGCGGCACCATGAAGGGCGACCACCCGATCGCCTGGTGCCAGTCCTACGAGGGCGGCCGCGCCTTCTACACCGGCGGCGGCCACACCAAGGAGTCCTACGCCGAGCCGGCCTTCCGGCAGCACCTGCTGGGCGGACTGCGCTACGCCACCGGCCAGGTCGACGCCGACTGCACGCCGAGGACCGGCTACCGGCCCATCTTCAACGGCGAGACGCTGGACGGCTGGAAGCAGGCGGGACCGGGGAAGTTCAACGTCGTCGACGGCGAACTGCGCACCGAGGGCGGCATGGGCATGCTCTGGTACCAGGCCAAGGAACTGCACTCCTACTCCCTCAAGCTCGACTGGAAGATGGAGGGCGACGACAACTCCGGCGTCTTCGTCGGCTTCCCCGCCTCCGACGACCCCTGGTCGGCGGTCAACAACGGCTACGAGGTCCAGATCGACGCCACCGACGCCCCCGACCGCACCACCGGCGCCGTCTACGGCTTCAAGTCGGCCGACATCGAGACCCGCGACCGGGTCCTGCGCCCGCCCGGCGAGTGGAACACCTACGAGATCCGGGTCCAGGGCGAACGTCTGCAGGTCTTCCTCAACGGAGAGAAGATCAACGACTTCACCAACACCGACCCGGTCCGCAGCCTCAAGGACGGCTACATCGGCATCCAGAACCACGGCGCCGAGGACCAGGTGTCCTTCCGTGACATCCAGCTGAAGGAGCTGCCCTCATAGGTCCTGTCCGGTCGATCAGGCCGGATCAGTGAGCGGGTCCTGGTGCGTGCAGATGCAAGGCGGAGGAGGTCGCCACTGCGGTGGGGGCACCTCCCGTGCCCGAAGGGCTACGGGGGACATTGGCGACCGAGGACAACGCAGCAGATGTGCGTGCCAGGGCACGCGAGCCCGGCAAGATCGGCCGGACAGGACCTAGGTGCCCCTCGCGGCACTGCGCCCCTCCGGGGGCGCGACCCTGAGGGCCGCCACCGAGCCGGCGGCGGGCGGGGAGGCGCCGTACCCCCGCCCGCCGTCCTCCATCCCCATCGGAACATCGACATGGCAGGGAGGCAGCCCGTGAACAACGACGGGAACGCAACGGAGCCCCGGGTTGCCGGGGACACCGCACGCACCGGGGTCTGGTTCGCCGGAGCCCGCGGATCGGTGGCCACCACCGCCGTCGCCGGATGCGCGGCGGTCACCGCCGGACTGCATCCGCCGACCGGCATGGTCACCGAGACACCGCCGTTCACCGGCACCGGACTGCCCTCCCTGTCCTCCCTCGTCTTCGGCGGCCACGACACCGCCAGCTGCCCGCTGCCCAAGCGTGCCGAGCACCTCACCGAAGCCGGCGTCCTCCCGCACGGCCTCGCGCGTGCCGTCCGCTCCGAACTCGCCGCAGCCGACGAGGAGATACGTCCCGGCGGCCCGCTCGCCGGAGACACCCGCACCGACGAGGAACTCATCACCGCCTTCGCCGCCGATCTCGCGTCCTTCCGCGAGCGGCACCGCCTCGCACGGGTCGTCGTCGTCAACGTCTCCTCCACCGAACCCCTCCCGGGTCCGGACGCCGTCCGGCTGCCGCCCAGCTCCCTCTACGCGGCCGCCGCCCTCCGCACCGGCTGCCCCTACGTGAACTTCACCCCCTCCACCGGGCTGCGCACCGCCGCCCTCACCGACGCCGTCGCGGCCAGTGGACTTCCCCACGCCGGCCGCGACGGCAAGACCGGCCAGACCCTGCTGCGCTCCGTCCTCGCCCCGATGTTCGTGCAGCGCGCCCTGTCCGTACGGGCATGGTCCGGCACCAACCTGCTGGGCGGCGGAGACGGAGCGGCCCTCGCCGACCCCGCCGCCGCGGCCGCCAAGAACGCCGGCAAGGAGCGCGTCCTCGCCGACACCCTCGGCCACAGCCCCGAGGGCGAGGTCCACATAGACGACGTCCCCTCGCTCGGCGACTGGAAGACCGCCTGGGACCACATCGCCTTCGACGGCTTCCTCGGCTCCCGCATGATCCTCCAGACCATCTGGCAGGGCTGCGACTCGGCACTCGCCGCGCCCCTGGTCCTCGACCTCGCCCGGCTCGTCGCCCGTGCCCACGAAGCCGGCATCACCGGGCCGCTGCCCGAACTCGGCTTCTACTTCAAGGACCCGGACGGCGGCCCCGCGGGTCTGTCCGAACAGTTCACCGCGCTGCTGTCCTTCGCCGACCGGCTGCGGGAGGCCCGATGATCCGCGCGCTCCTGTCCCGCCTCGCACCCCCGGCCGCGCCGGGCCGGGCCACGCTGCGGGACTGGGCCGAACTGCTGCGCGTCTCGGCCCTGTTCACCGTCCCCGGCGACGCCCTCGCGGGCGCCGCCGCGGCAGGGCTGCGCCCCAACCGGGGCACGGCACTCGCCGTGGGCGCCTCCCTGTGCCTGTACGAGGCGGGCATGGCGCTCAACGACTGGGCCGACCGCGACGAGGACGCCGTCGACCGCCCGCACCGCCCGATCCCCTCCGGCCGCATCACCCCCGGCGCGGCTCTGACGGCGGCCGGAGGCCTCACCGCGGCGGGCCTCGCCCTCGCCTCCCGCGCGGGCCGCCCCGCCCTGGCGGTGGCCACGGCCCTGTCGGCCACGGTCTGGGCGTACGACCTCCACCTCAAGCACACCCCGGCGGCCCCGGCGGCGATGGCAGCGGCCCGCGGCCTGGACCTCCTGCTGGGCGCAACGGCAACGTTGTCCGCGTCGCCTGCGCCCGGGACGCGGCCCGCGGCGCCGCCGGCGCCCGCGATCGCCGGAACGCCTTCGCCCGTGGCGCGAGTTCCCGGGGAGTCGCCCCGTGGGGTGCGGCGCGGAGCTGCCGCGGTGCCGCCGGCGCCCGCGATCGCCGCAACGACCCCGCCCGGGGCGCGGGTTCCCGGGGCGCCGCCCCGTGCGGTGCGGCGCGGAGCTGCCGCCGGGGGTTGGGGGGCGGAGCCCCCCGGGTCCCGTCAGGGTTTCGGGGAGGGGCGGGGTGGGGGACTCTTCACGCCGACCGGAGGCGCCCGCGCCGCCGCCGCCCTCGCCGCCCACACCTACGCCGTCACCGCCGTGTCAAGGCACGAAGCGCACGGCGGCTCCACGGCCACACCACTCGTCGCCCTCGCCGCCACCACCGCCCTCGCCTCCGCCGTGGCGACACCACCCGCCGGCCCCGCCCCGCTGCTGCTCACAGCCGCATACCTCCGTACCGCCGCCACCGGTTACCTCCACGCCGCCCTCAACCCCTCACCGGCCCTCACCCAGCGCGCCGTCGGCGGCGGGATCCGCGCGATGATCCCGCTCCAGGCCGCCCTCGCCGCCCGGTCCGGCGCCCCTGTCACCGGCCTTGCCGTCATGGGGCTCGTGCCGATCGCCCGCACGCTCGCACGGAAGGTCAGCCCCACATGACCACCCACCCCTCCCTGCTCCGCCTCGGCTACGGCACCAACGGGCTCACCGACCTGCGCCTGGACGACGCCCTCGCCCTGCTCGCCGACCTCGGCTACGACGGCGTCGGGCTGACCCTCGACCACATGCACCTCGACCCGCTCGCGCCCGACCTCGCCGCCCGCACGGCCCGCGTCGGCGGCCGACTCGGCGAACTCGGCCTGATGTGCGCCGTCGAGACCGGCGCCCGCTACGTCCTCGACCCCCGCCGCAAGCACGGGCCTTCTCTCCTCGACCCCGACCCCGACGCGCGCGCCGCCCGCACCGGGCTGCTCCTCACCGCCGTGGACGTCGCCGCCGACCTCGGCGCCCGTGCCGTGCACTGCTTCAGCGGCATCACCCCTCCCGGCACGGACACCGACACGGCCTGGAAGCGCCTGGAGGAAGGGCTCTGGCCCGTGCTCGACGCCGCCGCGTCGGCCGGCGTACCCGTCGCGATCGAGCCCGAGCCCGGTCACCTGCTCGCCACCCTCGACGACTTCCACCACCTGCGTACGGCGCTCGGCAACCCCGCACCCCTCGGCCTCACCCTCGACATCGGCCACTGCCAGTGCCTCGAACCCGCACCCCCCGCCGACTGCGTCCGGGAGGCGGCGCCCTGGCTGCGGCACGTCCAGATCGAGGACATGCGCCGTGGTGTCCACGAGCATCTCCCCTTCGGCGACGGCGAGATCGACTTCCCACCCGTCCTCGACGCCCTCGCCGCCACCGGCTACCAGGGCCTCACCGTCGTCGAACTGCCCCGCCACTCCCATGCGGGCCCCGAACTCGCCCGCGCCTCCATCGAGTTCCTCCGCGCCGTCCGCCAGAAGGGAGACCCAGCGGCATGACACACACACCGGCACCCCCGTTCGCCCGCGCGGACCTCGACGCGCGACTCGACGACACGCCCCGCGCCTGGCTCGCCGACGCCCTCGCCGAAGCCGCCCGGGCCGCCGCCTCGCCCCCGGCCGCCACCTCCCCGTACGCCGCCCACACCTGGGAGCTGCGGTTCGCCGCCGCCGGGCGGCACTGCGGCCAGGAGAACGCCGACGCGGCCCGCACCCTGATCCTCGGCGCGGCCCAACCCGGCATCGACACACTCACCCGCCTCTACCAGCAGGGCAGCGCCGCCGAACGCCGCGCCGTCCTCCTCGCCCTGCCCGCGCTCGTCGACGGCCCCCACGCCCTGCCGCTGGTCGACGACGCGCTGCGCACCAACGACACCCGGCTCGTCGCCGCGGCCGTCGGCCCGTATGCCGCCGCCCACCTCGCTCCGCACGCCTGGCGGCACGCCGTCCTCAAGTGCCTGTTCACCGGCGTGCCCGTCGACGCCGTCGCGGACCTGGAGCGGCGCGCCGCCGGCGACGGCGAACTCGCCCGCATGCTCACCGACTACGCCGCCGAGCGCACCGCCGCCGGCCGCGACATCCCCCGTGATCTCGGCCGCGTGCTGACCCTGACCGGCGACAAGCCCGAGGAGCTGTGATGCGCATCTTCGATCCCCACATCCACATGACCTCCCGCACCACCGACGACTACCGGGCGATGTACGACGCGGGCGTCCGCGCCCTCGTCGAACCGTCCTTCTGGCTCGGCCAGCCCCGCACCTCCCCGGCCAGCTTCTTCGACTACTTCGACGCCCTCCTCGGCTGGGAGCCCTTCCGCGCCGCCCAGTACGGCATCGCGCACCACTGCACCATCGCCCTCAACCCCAAAGAGGCCAACGACCCGCGCTGCACGCCCGTCCTCGACGCCCTGCCGCGCTACCTCGTCAAGGACGGCGTCGTCGCCGTCGGCGAGATCGGCTACGACTCCATGACACCGGCCGAGGACACCGCGCTGGCCGCCCAGCTCCAGCTCGCCGCCGACCACGGCCTGCCCGCCCTCGTCCACACGCCCCACCGGGACAAGCTCGCCGGTCTCCACCGCACCGTCGACGTCGTGCGCGAGTCGAACCTGCCGACCGAGCGGGTCCTGCTCGACCACCTCAACGAGACGACCGTCAAGCACGCCATCGACAGCGGCTGCTGGCTCGGCTTCTCCATCTATCCCGACACCAAGATGGACGAGGACCGCATGGTCTCGATCCTGAAGACGTACGGAACGGAGAAGGTGCTCGTCAACTCGGCCGCCGACTGGGGCAGGAGCGACCCGCTCAAGACCCGCAAAGTCGCCGACGCGATGCTCGCCGCCGGCTTCACCGAGGACGACGTCGACCAGGTCCTGTGGCGCAATCCGGTCGCCTTCTACGGCCTCAGCGGCCGTCTCCAGCTCGACGTCCCCGCACCGGAGACACTGCACGAGGGCAACTCCATCCTCCGCGGCGGGGAATGAGAGGCCCCGGATGCGCTTCCGCCACCCCGACGGGTCCACCGTCCACCTCTCCTACTGCACCAACGTCCACCCCGCCGAGACCCTCGACGGCGTCCTCGCCCAGCTGCGGGACCACTGCGAACCCGTCCGCAGGCGCCTCGGCAGGGACCGCCTCGGCATCGGGCTGTGGCTCGCCAGGGACGCGGCCCACGCCCTGATCAACGACCCCGCCGCCCTGCGCGGCCTGCGCTGCGAACTGGACCGGCGGGGACTGGAGGTCGTCACCCTCAACGGCTTCCCCTACGAGGGCTTCGGCGCCGACGAGGTCAAGTACCGCGTCTACAAGCCGGACTGGGCCGACCCCGAACGCCTCTCCCACACCACCGACCTCGCCCGCCTCCTCGTGGCCCTGCTGCCCGACGACGTCACCGAAGGGACCATCTCCACCCTGCCGCTCGCCTGGCGCACCGCCTTCGACGAGCGGTCCGCGCACGCGGCCCGTACCGCCCTGACCACGCTCGCCGAACGGCTCGACGCCCTGGAGGAACTGACCGGCCGGTCCATCCGGATCGCCCTCGAACCCGAGCCCGGCTGCACCGTGGAGACCACCGCGGACGCCATCGGCCCTCTCACCGACATCGGCGCCGGCCACCGCATCGGGATCTGCATCGACACCTGCCACCTCGCCACGTCCTTCGAGGAACCGGAAAGCGCCATCGCCGCGCTCGCCGCGGCCGGTATCACCGTCCCCAAGGCCCAGCTGTCCGCCGCCCTGCACGCCGAACATCCCCACCTGCCCGAGGTGCGCGACGCGCTCGCCGCCTTCGCCGAGCCGCGCTTCCTGCACCAGACCCGCACCCTTCCCCGAGCTCTTCGAGCAGGGGAGACCCCATCCGCCGCCGGGCTCCGCGGCACCGACGACCTCGACGAGGCCGTCCGCGGTGACGCACTCCCCGACGGCGCCCCCTGGCGCGCCCACTTCCACGTCCCCCTGCACGCGCCGCCCGCCCCGCCGCTCACCTCCACCCTGCCCGTGCTCCAGGACACGCTGACCCGGCTCGTCGGCGGCCCCGCGCCCCGCACCCGTCACCTGGAGGTCGAGACCTACACCTGGCAGGCCCTCCCGCCCGAGCTGCGGCCCCGCAACCGCACCCAGCTCGCCGACGGCATCGCCGCCGAACTCACCCTGGCCCGCGACCTGTTGACCGACCTCGGCCTCAAGGAGCTGCCGTGAACGACACGCGACGCCCCACCCCGCTGCTCGTCCTGGACGTCGTCGGTCTCACCCCCCGGCTCCTCGACCACATGCCGAACCTGAAGGCGCTCGCCGCCGCCGGCTCCCAGTCCGCCCTGAGCACCGTGCTCCCGGCCGTCACCTGCGCCGCCCAGTCCACGTTCCTCACCGGCACCCTCCCCGCCGAACACGGCATCGTCGGCAACGGCTGGTACTTCCGCGAGCTCGGCGACGTCCTGCTGTGGCGCCAGCACAACGGCCTCGTCTCCGGCGACAGGATCTGGGACGCCGCCCGCCGCGCCCACCCCGGCTACACCGTCGCCAACATCTGCTGGTGGTACGCGATGGGCGCCGACACCGACATCACCGTCACCCCCCGGCCCGTGTACTACGCCGACGGCCGCAAGGAGCCCGACTGCTACACCCGGCCGCCGGCCCTCCACGACGAACTCACCGAGAAGTTCGGCACCTTCCCCCTCTTCCGGTTCTGGGGGCCGGGCGCGGACATCGTCTCCAGCCAGTGGATCGCCGACGCGACGCGTCACATCATGCGCACCCGCCATCCCGACCTGACCCTGTGCTACCTGCCGCACCTCGACTACGACCTCCAGCGCTACGGCCCCGACGACCCCCGCGCGCACCGGGCCGCCACCGAACTCGACACCGTCATCGGCCCCCTCCTCAAGGACGCGCGCCAGGAGGGCCGCACCGTCGTGGCCCTGTCCGAGTACGGCATCACCCGTGTCAGCCGCCCCGTCGACATCAACCGCGCACTGCGCCGCGCGGGGCTTCTGGAGGTCCACACCCAGGACGGCATGGAGTACCTCGACCCGATGGCCTCACGGGCTTTCGCGGTCGCCGACCACCAGCTCGCCCACGTCTACGTCCGACGCCCCGAGGACCTCGAAGCCACCCGCGAAGTCCTCCAGGACCTGCCCGGCATCGACGAGATCCTCGGCGACGAGGGCAAGAAGGCCCACGGCCTCGACCACCCCCGCTCGGGAGAGCTCGTCGCCGTCGCCGACCCCGACGCCTGGTTCACGTACTACTACTGGCTCGACGACGCCCGCGCCCCCGATTTCGCGCAGCTCGTCGAGATCCACCGCAAGCCGGGCTACGACCCCGTCGAGCTGTTCATGGACCCCGAGGACCCCTATGTGCGGCTGAAGGCGGCCACCGCCGTGGCCCGCAAGAAGCTCGGCATGCGCTACCGCCTCGCGGTCGTGCCCCTGGACCCCTCACCCGTCCGCGGCAGCCATGGCCGCCTCCCCGCGAGCGACGAAGAGGGTCCGCTCCTCCTGTGCTCCACCCCCCATGCCGTGTCCGGCCGCACCGCGGCCACCGATGTGAAGTCCCTGCTGCTCCGGCTCGCCGGCCTCGCCCCGGAGGGCGGCACGCCGGGTATCCGTGTTCCATTGAAGTGAAAGAGAGAATGCCCGTGACCGCCTTCAACGAAGAGACCGCCACCGACGACAGCCTGCGCCGTGCCCTCGGCGTCAGCCGCCGCCGCTTCCTCAGCACGTGCACCGCCGCCGCGGCCGCGGCGATCGCGGCCCCGGTCCTCGGCGCCTCGCCCGCCCTGGCCCAGGACAGCGTGGACGACAGAGCCGGCGACGCCGGCCGCTCCGCCCTGGTCCCGCCGCACAAGCGCGGACTGATCCTCTACACCGTCCGCGACGCGACGGGCCGCGACCCGCTGATCAATGACCTGCCGTCCGGGTTCCGCGAGGTCTTCCGGCAGCTGGCCCGTTACGGCTACCAGCAGGTGGAGTTCGCCGGGTACCGCCAGCACCCGAACGCCCCCGGCGGCGCCAACCTGGAGAGCGTCGAGGGGGCGAAGCTCCTGCGGTCCTGGCTGGACGAGTACGGGCTGCGGGCCCAGGGCAACCACGGCTTCATCCCCGGCTCCTGGCCGCTGACCACGGCCGACCTCGACACGTTCAAGCGCCATCTGGAGATCGCCAACATCCTGGGCATGCCCCACATGGGCACCGGCGGCGACCCCACCGGCAGCTCCTACCGGGCGGACTGGGACGTCGCCGCGGACAAGTGGAACGCCCTCGGCGAGATCGCCCGCGGCGAGGGCGTCAAGCTCTACACCCACAACCACGACTCGGCGTACGGATTCCTGCTCGACGGCGGTCCCCTCGACGCCCTGGGCAGGCCGACCCGCAGCTCCGGCATCCGCAAGCTGGAGTACTTCCTGCGGGCGACCGACCCGTCGAGCGTCTGGCTGGAGATGGACATCTACTGGGCGCACGTGGCCCAGTACAAGTTCCACACCTACACCGCCCACGACGGATCCACGCAGGAGCAGGTCTTCGACCCGGCGGGCCTGGTGGCGCGTCACAACCCCCGCTACCCGCTGTTCCACGCCAAGGACGGCAGGGTCAACACGCAGAACGGCCAAGGCTACGACATGGTGACGTTCGGCGAGGGTGACATCGACTACCGCACGTTCTTCAGGCGGGTCGGGGCGAAGAACTACCACAACCCGATGATCGAGCACGACGGCGCGCCCAGCGCCACGAATCCGGGGCAGTCCCTGGAGGTCGCCCGGATCAGTTACGGCAACCTCGCCGCCCTGCGCGCCCGGGGCTGACGCGGGCCGGCCCGTCCGGTGACGATGGGTCACCGGACGGGCCGCCTCCGGGAAATGCGCGCACAAAGGACGCTACCGACTGGTAGTAAGAACGTCGCCTGCCGTCCATCATTAGGCGCGAGCATGTCAACCCGTTCGTCCGATCACGGCCGAACGGGCCCCTGAGCTGCTTCGACACCCAGGAGACCCCCCATGCACGCACGCACCTGGACGGTCCGCGCCACCGCGACCGCCGCCGCCCTGACCTTCGTCGCGGCCCTCCCCGCCGCCTCCGCCCACGCGGACACCGCGACGGCGACGACACCCGCCGCCCGGACGCAGGGCGTCGACTACGACACCTGGCTGCGCGACGTCGCCGCCGTCGTCGCCGAGGCCCGCCCCTACATCGAGCAGCGCACGGCCGACGCCTCCGGCGAGAAGCGGGCGATCGTCCTCGACATCGACAACACCTCGCTGGAAACGCACTTCCACCCGTTCTGGGAGCTGCCCACCCCGGCCATCGCCACGATGCGCGACCTCGCCCGCTACGCCGACTCCCGCGGCGTGGCCGTCTTCTTCGTCACCGCACGCCCCGGCATCATCCACTCCCTCACGGACTGGAACCTGAAGAAGACCGGCTACCCGGTCGACGGCCTGTACGTGCGTGACCTGCCCGACCTGTTCGAGGAGGTCAGCGCCTACAAGACCGAGAAGCGCGCCGAGATCGAGGCCAAGGGCTACACGATCATCGCCAACATCGGCAACAACACCACCGACCTGGTGGGCGGCCACGCCGAGCGAACGTTCAAACTCCCCGACTACGACGGTCAGTTGTCGTAACGGGGCCCATACGGCCGGGTGGCCGCGGTGACCGGTCTCCCGGCCGCCGCGGCCACCCGTGGCCGCGCAACGAGGGGCGGCTCAGCCCATGTCCCTGCTGATCGGCTGCGGATTGGCCGTGATCCGGCCCTTCCGCGGCCGCCCCGGCGGATGCAGGAACGTCGCCACACAGCCGGCGAACAGCGAGATCGAACCGGCCAGGATGAACGCGCCCGCGTAGTCCCAGGCGCCCACCACCACGGCGCCCATGCCCGAACCCAGCAGACCCGACACCAGCTTCGAGCTGTAGACGAGGCCGTAGTTGGAGGCGTTGTTGTTCTCGCCGAAGTAGTCCGCGGTCATCGCGGCGAACATCGGGAAGATGGCACCGCCACCGAAGCCGGAGATGCTGGAGAACAGCAGGAACAACGGCAGGTTGTTGATGTTGCCCGACCACAGGATGCCGTACTGCGACAGGCCCAGCACGATGCAGACGAAGATCAGGCACTGCTTGCGGCCGTAACGGTCCGAGAGCCAGCCGATCACACCGCGGCCCGTGCCGTTCACGATCGCCTTCAGGGACATCGCCGTCGCGACGATCCCGCCGGCGAAACCGGCCTCGTCACCGAACGGCACCTGGAAGGCGATACCGAAGATGTTCACCCCGGACGTGCACAGCAGACAGAACCACATCAGCGCCACACGGCCCGTCTGCCACGCCTCCTTCGGTGTGTACTGCTTCACCGCCGGGGGGTTCTTCTCCAGCGCGCGCCGCGCCCGCGGGTCGTCCGGCTTCTTCAGGGGGTCGACCTCCGCCGGCCACCAGTTCTTCGGCGGGTCCTGGAAGAAGTAGCCCGCGACGGCGACGGTGGCGGCCAGGAACAGACCCACCGACACCAGCACCCAGCGGAAGTTCGTCAGATCCATGTAGCCCGTGAAGATGAAGACGAACGGCACCGAGCCGTAGGCGAAGCCGCCGTTGACGAATCCGGTCTTCCCGCCCTTCCGCTCCGGATACCACTTGCCGACCATGTTCACGCACGTCGCGTAGACCATGCCGGCGCCCATGCCGCTGAACATGCCGAAGCCTATGTACGCGACGACGACGTGCGGCGCGAACGCCAGCGACAGATAGCCCAGCAGGGTGCCCAGGGCACCCAGCATCATCGCCCAGCGGGCCGGCAGCTTCCCGCTCTCCCGGAGCTTGCCGGCGGGGAAGGCCACCGCCGCCTGGAAGAACACCCACACGCCCAGCATCCAGAAGATGTGGGAACTGCTCCAGCTGTGCGCGGTGTGCAGTGTGTCCTCGGCGGACGCGAAAGCGTACTCCGCCGAGCTGATGCCCATCATGCCGACCCAGGGCAGGATGACCATCCACTTGCGCTTGCGGCCCATGATGTCGATATCGGACTCGCCGATCCGGTACATGCGCCCGTTGGCGTCCGTCACCTCCCTGAAGGGGACGGATGTGGAGATGTCGGTTGTCGTCATGGTGATCGAACCCCTCGCGTGGAAGAAGTCTGGCCAGCGCCCCCTGTCCGTGTCTCTTCGCGCCGGGGTCCGCGGCGAGCGGCCACCGCAGACCCCGTGGTTCGAGCCGTCGCTCAGGTCATCGACCGCCTCCCCACACGCCCGGCCCCGTGCCCGTCACAGCAGCCCCGCAGCCCGCGCCCACCTGACCCCTGCTCCCGGGGGACAACCCCCGGACCCCCGGCCGGACGCCCGGCCCCGTGCCCGTCACAGCAGCCCCGCAGCCCGCGCCCACCTGTATTTGGCGCCGAGGACGGCCACCGGGCGCTCGGTCGTGTACGGGTACGCCACGACGCCCCGCTCGAAGAGGTACTGGCACGCCTCCTCGACCTCCACGTCACCGGCGAGCGACGCCACCACCGGCTTCTCGATCCCGCGCGCCCGGAACTCCTCGACCACGCGCGCGGTCAGCTCGGCGAAGACCATCGGCGGCGTGACGATCGTGTGCCAGTAGCCCAGGACCAGCGCATGGATGCGCGGGTCCTCCATGCCCAGCCGGATCGTCGCCTCGTAGGTCGAGGGCGGCTCGCCGCCCGTGATGTCGATCGGGTTCCCGGCGGCGCCGAACGGCGGGATGAACGCCTTGAACGCGGAGTCGAGATCCGGCGGGATCTCCATCAGCGACAGGCCGTTGTCGACGATCGCGTCCGACAGCAGCACCCCCGAACCGCCCGCCCCGGTGATGATCACGACGTTGTCGCCCTGCGGAGTGGGCAGGACCGGCAGCGCCCGCGCGTACTCCAGCATCTCGTTCAGCCCCGGCGCGCGGATCACGCCCGCCTGCCGCAGCACGTCGTCGTAGACCGCGTCGTCGCCGGCCAGCGCGCCCGTGTGCGACCCGGCCGCCTTCGCGCCCGCCGCCGTACGGCCCGCCTTCAGGACCACCACCGGCTTCTTCGGCACGGTCGCCCGCGCCGCCTCGACGAACGCCCGCCCGTCCTTGAGGTCCTCCAGGTGCATCGCGATGCAGTCGGTGTTGGGGTCATCGCCGAACCAGGTCAGCAGATCGTCCTCGTCCAGGTCCGACTTGTTGCCGAGACCGACGATCGCCGACACGCCCGTCCGCGTGGACCGCGCGAAACCGAGGATCGCCATGCCGATGCCGCCCGACTGGGACGTCAGCGCCACACCGCCCTTGACGTCGTAGGGCGTGCAGAACGTGGCGCACAGGTCCTGCCAGGTCGAGTAGTAGCCGTAGATGTTCGGTCCGAGGAGCCGGATGCCGTGCCGTTCGGCGATGGCGACGATCTCGGCCTGGAGCTCGTGCTCGCCGGTCTCTGCGAAACCGGACGGGATCAGCACCGCGTTGGGAATGCCCTTGCGGCCGACCTCCTCCAGCGCCGACGCGACGAACTTCGCCGGGATCGCGAACACGGCCACGTCGGGCTCGCCCGGGACATCCATCACGCTCTTGTACGCCTTACGGCCGAGTATGTCATCGGCCTTGGGGTTCACCGGATGGATCTCGCCCGGAAAGCCGCCGTCGATCAGGTTTCGCATGACCGAATTGCCGATCTTGCCCTGCTCGTTGGAGGCGCCGATCACGGCCACCGAACGCGGCTGCATCAACCGCCGCATGGAGGCCAGGATCTCGTCGCGTGTGTACGTCCGCCGCGCGGCCGGCGCGTCCTCGGTCAGCAGAATCCTCACGTCCGCGGCCATCACGCCGTCGGCGGACGCGAAGACCGGGTTGAGGTCCACCTCGGCGATCTCGGGGAAGTCCGCAGCCAGTTCGGAGACCCGCACCACCACGTCGGCGAGCGCCTCGCGGTCCACCGCGGCGCCGCCGCGCACGCCGCGCAGCACCTCGGCGGCCCGGATGCCGTCGAGCATCGACAGCGCGTCGTCCCGCGAGGCGGGCGCGAGGCGGAACGTCACGTCCTTCAGCACCTCGACCAGCACACCGCCGAGACCGAACGCCACCACCTTGCCGAACGTGGGGTCCGTGACCGTGCCGACGAGCACCTCCGTCCCGGCAGGCACCATCTGCTGCACCTGGACCCCGAGGATGCGAGCCCCGGGCGCGTACGCCTTCGCGTTCGAGACGATCGCGGTGAACGCTCCGCGCACCTCGGCGCACGACGACAGCCCGACCTGCACACCGCCCGCGTCCGTCTTGTGCAGGATCTCCGGCGAGACGATCTTCATCGCGACGGGGAAGCCGATCCGGTCCGCCAGGGCCACCGCCTCGTCGGCGGTCTCGGCGAGGCCCTCCGCCGGAGTCGGGATCCCGTACGCGTCGGTGACCGCCTTCCCCTCCGGGGCGGTCAGCGCCGTACGGCCCTCCGCGAGGGCTCCCGCGATGACCGCCCGGACCGTGTCCCTGCGCTCTTCGTGCGTCACTGCATCGGTCACTAGACGACTCCGTTCGACTTGAGCAGGCGCAACTCCTCGTCGCCGAGCCCCAGCTCACCGACGTACACCTCTTCGTTGTGCTGGCCCAGCAGCGGTGACGTGACCACCTCGACGGGCGAGTCCGACAGCTTCAGCGGGCTGCCGACCGTGGTGAACGTGCCCCGCTGCGGATGCGCGACCTCGACGACCATCTCGTTGGCGGCCAGTGACGCGTCCTCGATGATCTCCTTCGTGGACAGGATCGGCCCGCAGGGGATGTTGTGGGCGTTCAGCCGCTCCAGCACCTCCCACTTGGGCAGCGTCGAGGACCACTCCTCGATCAGCTGGAACATCTTGTTCAGCTTCGGCAGCCGTGCCTCGGGCGTCGCCCACTCGGGATCGTCCGCGAGTTCCGGGCGGCCGATCAGTTCCGAGATCGGCTGCCAGCCCACCGGCTGGACGATGACGTACACGTAGTCGTTGGGGCCGCCGGGCGCGCACTTGACCGCCCACCCGGGCTGGCCGCCGCCGGACGCGTTTCCCGAGCGGGGGACCTCGCCGCCGAAGTCCTCGTTGGGATACTCGGCGAGCGGGCCGTGGGCCAGGCGCTGCTGGTCGCGCAGCTTCACCCGGCAGAGGTTGAGCACCGCGTGCTGCATGGCCACATTGACGCGCTGGCCGCGCCCGGTGTGCTCCCGCTGGAACAGCGCGGCGAGGATGCCGGCGACCGCGTGGATGCCCGTGCCCGAGTCGCCGATCTGCGCCCCCGTGGCGAGTGGGGGCCCGTCCTCGAATCCGGTGGTCGACATGGACCCGCCCATGGCCTGCGCCACCACTTCGTACGCCTTGAAGTTGGTGTACGGACCGTCCCCGAACCCCTTGATGGAGGCATAGACGATACGGGGATTGATGTCCTGGATGCGTTCCCAGGTGAACCCCATGCGGTCCACCGCACCCGGCCCGAAGTTCTCCACCATCACGTCGCTGCGGCGGATCAGCTCGGTGAGGATCTCCTTGCCGCGCTCCGACTTGGTGTTCAGCGTGATGCTCCGCTTGTTGCAGTTGAGCATCGTGAAGTACAGCGAGTCGACGTCCGGGAGGTCGCGCAGCTGCTTGCGCGTGATGTCACCGCTCGGCGCCTCCAGCTTCACCACGTCCGCGCCGAGCCAGGCGAGCAGCTGGGTGGCGGAGGGGCCGGACTGGACGTGGGTCATGTCGAGGACGCGGATGCCCTCAAGAGCCTTGGTCCTGGTCTGTGTCATGGCCGGCGCTCCTCACTTGTACATCGTCTGGTTCATGGTTCCGGGGGCGTACGCGTCGGGGTCGACCCAGACGTTGATCAGCGAGGGAAGACCCGACTCGCGGGCACGGCGCAGGGCCGGTGCGATGTCGGCCGGGTCGCGCACCTCCTCGCCGTAACCGCCGAGCATCTGGGCGAACTTGTCGTAGTGCACGTCGCCGAGGGTGTTGCCGACCCGCTCGCGCTCCAGGCCGTACTTCTGTGCCTGGCCGTAACGGATCTGGTTCATCGAGGAGTTGTTGCCGACGATCCCGACGAAGGGGAGGTTGTAGCGCACCAGCGTCTCGAAGTCCCAGCCGGTGAGGGAGAAGGCGCCGTCGCCGAACAGGGCCACGACCTCCTTGTCCGGCCGCGCCTGCTTGGCGGCGAGGACGAACGGGACGCCGACACCGAGGGTGCCGAGCGGGCCCGGGTCCATCCAGTGCCCGGGGGACTTGGGCTGCACCACCTGGCCAGAGAAGGTGACGATGTCGCCGCCGTCGCCGATGTAGATCGAGTCCTCGGTGAGGAAGTCGTTGATCTCGCTGACCAGGCGGTACGGGTGGATGGGGGAGGCGTCCGAGCGCAGCTGCGGCAGCCGCTTGTCGAGCGCGGTCTGCTCGGCGGCGCGCAGCTCCTCCAGCCACGCCTTGCGCTTGACCGCGCCGCCGTTGAGCCGGCCCGACACCGCCTCGGTCACCGACTTCAGGATCAGCCCGGCGTCGCCGACGACGCCGAGGTCGATGTCGCGGTTCTTGCCGACGGTCCGGTAGTCGAGGTCGATCTGGACCACGGTCGCGTCGGGGGAGAGCCGCTTGCCGTAGCCCATACGGAAGTCGAAGGGCGTGCCGACGATGACGATGACGTCCGCGTTGGAGAAGGCGTAGCGGCGGGAGAGCTGGAAGTGGTGCGGGTCGCCGGGAGGCAGGGTGCCGCGACCTGCGCCGTTCATGTACGCGGGCATGTTCAGGGTGCGCACCAGCTCGATCGCGGCGTCGGTGCCGCGGGTCGTCCACACCTGGCTGCCGAGCAGGATCGCCGGCTTCTCGGCGTGCACGAGCAGGTCCGCGAGCCTCTCGACGTCCGCGGGATCGCCGGCGCTGCGGGTCGACGCCCGGTACTTCCCGGCCTCGGGCACCCGCGCCTTGTCCACCGGCACCTTGGCGTCCAGCACGTCGCGCGGGATCTCCAGGAAGGAGGGGCCGGGAGCGCCGTGGTAGCACTCGCGGAACGCCATGGAGACCATGTCGGCGGCCCGCGCCGTGTCCGGCACGGTCGCGGCGAACTTGGTGATGGGCGTCATCATGTCGACGTGCGGCAGGTCCTGCAGCGAGCCCATCTTGTGCTGGGTGTGGGCCCCTTGGCCGCCGATGAGGAGCATGGGGGACTCGGCGCGGAAGGCGTTGGCGACGCCGGTCACCGCGTCCGTGGTGCCGGGCCCCGCGGTGACGACCGCGCAACCCGGCTTGCCGGTGATGCGGGCGTACCCGTCGGCGGCGTGGGCGGCGACCTGCTCGTGGCGTACGTCGACGACCTCGATGCCTTCGTCCACGCAGCCGTCGTAGATGTCGATGATGTGGCCGCCGCAGAGGGTGTAGATGACCTCCACACCTTCCGCTTTGAGTGCCTTGGCGACCAGGTGTCCACCCGAGATGAGGGCTTGTTGCTCGTCGCGGCTGTCGTCATGCATGGCGAAGTCCTGTCCCTTCTTTTTGTGGCTCGGTTCGCCTCCGGTGCGCTTCAAGCGTGTGTCGGCGGTCGATCGTGCTCGGTCCCCTCGTTCCTCGGGGACCTCCGCGTTCTCCCTGTCGACACCCCGCGCGCCCCTTCGGCTCACTCGCCACGCGCTTCACGGCAGATTGCATACAGTCGACGAATACTGTATGAAGCTTGTTATCCCGCATCCAGTGGGTGGTGTCCAGGGGGCGTGCGGCACTTTCATTCGTTTCGGACGAAGCACTGGGAGCCCGGCATGGATCTGTTCGAGCACCAAGCAAGGGAACTCTTCGCGGAAGGCGGCATCCCCGTACCGGACGCCGAGACCGCCGACACCGCACGGCAGGCCCGCGAGGCGGCCGAGCGGCTCGGCGGGCGCGTCGTCGTCAAGGCCCAGGTCAAGACCGGCGGACGCGGAAAGGCCGGCGGGGTCAAACTCGCCGCCGACCCCGCGGCCGCCGAGGTGACGGCCCGCCGGATCCTCGGCATGGACATCAAGGGCCACACCGTGCGCACGGTGATGCTCGCCCAACCCGTCGACATCGAAGCCGAGTTCTACGTCTCCTACGTCCTCGACCGCGCCGCCGGCACCTTCCTCGCCATCGCCTCCGCCGAGGGCGGCATGGACATCGAGGAGGTCGCCGCCACCCGCCCCGAGGCCGTCGCCCGTATCCCCATCGCCCCCGCCGAGGGCGTCACCGAGGCCAAGGCCGCCGAGATCGCCGCCGCCGCCTCCCTCCCGGCCGCCACCGTGCCCGTCCTGCGGGCCCTGTGGCAGGTCCTCGTCCGCGAGGACGCACTTCTCGTCGAGGTCAACCCCCTCGTGCGCACCGTCTCCGGCGACATCCTCGCCCTCGACGGCAAGGTCACCGTCGACGACAACGCCCGTTATCGCCAGGCCCGTTGGGGAACGGACGAGACCGCCCGGCACGACGACCCGCTGGAGGCGGCCGCCGCCGCCAAGGGCCTCAACTACGTCAAGCTCGACGGCACGGTGGGCGTCATCGGCAACGGCGCCGGACTCGTCATGTCCACCCTCGACGTCGTCGCGGGGTGCGGCGCCCGGCCCGCCAACTTCCTCGACATCGGCGGCGGCGCCTCCGCCCAGGTCATGGCCGACGGCCTGAACGTGATCCTCTCCGACCCCGAGGTACGCAGCGTTCTCGTCAACGTCTTCGGCGGCATCACCGCCTGCGACGCCGTCGCCGACGGCATCGTCCAGGCCCTCGACTCCGTGACGCTCACCAAGCCCCTCGTCGTACGCCTCGACGGCAACAACGCCGCCCGCGGCCGGGCCGTCCTGGACGAGCGGGCCCACCCCCTCGTCCAGCAGGTCACCACCATGGACGGCGCGGCCCGCCGCGCCGCCGAACTCGCCGCCGCCGTCTGAAGGGACCGGGAACCATGGCCATCTTCCTCACCAAGGAGAGCAAGGTCCTCGTCCAGGGCATGACCGGGGCCGAGGGCATGAAGCACACCCGCCGGATGCTGGCGTCGGGCACCGACGTCGTCGCGGGCGTCAATCCGCGCAAGGCGGGCACGGCTGTCGACTTCGGCGTCCGCGAAGTCCCCGTGTTCGGCTCCGTGCGCGAGGCGACGGCGGCCACCGGAGCCGACGTCAGCGTCGTCTTCGTGCCGCCGCCGTTCGCCAAGGCCGCGGTGACCGAGGCCGCGGACGCCGGGATCGGGCTCGCCGTCGTCATCACCGAGGGCATCCCCGTGCACGACACCGTCGCCTTCCAGGCGTACGCCGCCGAACGCGGCACCCGCGTCATCGGCCCCAACTGCCCCGGCCTGATCAGCCCCGGCCAGTCCAACGCCGGCATCATCCCCGCCGACATCGCGCCGGAGCCCGGCCGCATCGGCCTGGTGTCCAAGTCCGGCACGCTCACCTACCAACTCATGTACGAGCTGCGGGAGACGGGATTCTCCTCGGCGGTCGGCATCGGCGGCGACCCCGTCGTCGGCACCACCCACATCGACTGCCTCGCCGCCTTCGAGAACGACCCGGACACCCACCTCATCGTCCTCATCGGCGAGATCGGAGGAGACGCGGAGGAACGCGCCGCCGCCTACATCGCCGAGCACGTCACCAAGCCCGTCGTCGGCTACATCGCCGGCTTCACCGCACCCGAGGGCAAGACCATGGGCCACGCGGGCGCGATCGTCTCCGGCTCCAGCGGCACGGCCGAGGCCAAGCGGCAGGCACTGGAGGCGGCGGGCGTCCGGGTCGGGTCGACCCCCACGGAGACCTCGCAGCTCGTCCTCGCGCGGCTGGCCGAGTCCACCGGCTGACCGCGCGAACCACCCACGGCTGTCCACCGGAGAGCAGCCTTCGGGGCGGACCGGCGTGTGCGAGCCGGCCGCCCCTGCCACCTCCCGCCCCGTCACGACCCGTACGAGCGGAGAACACCTGATGGCACCCACCCTCACCCTCAAGCCGGGCACCGCCTGGTCCGACGCCTGGCAGCGGTGTCTGGCCGTCGCCCCCGAAGCCTTCCGGGACGAGCGCGTCCTCAACCTCTGGGACGGCCGCTGGCAGGCCGACGGCCGGGCGCTGCCCGCCACCAGCCCGGTCGACCTCGGCCCGATCGCCGGCCCGCCCCGCCTGGACGCGGCCACCGCGCACCAGGCCGTACGCGCCTCGCTCGACCAGCACCGCGCCTGGCGCCACATCCCCCTGCCCGAACGCCGCGCCCGCGTCGCCGCCGCGCTCGACGCCCTGACCGAACACCGGCACCTGCTCGCCCTGCTGCTCGTCTGGGAGATCGGCAAGCCGTGGCGGCTCGCGCAGGCCGACGTGGACCGCGCGATCGACGGCGTGCGCTGGTACGTCGAGGGCATCGAGCCGATGCTGGAGGGCCGCGGCGCGCTGAACGGCCCCGTCTCCAACATCGCCAGCTGGAACTACCCGATGTCCGTCCTCGTCCACGCGATGCTCGTCCAGGCCCTCGCCGGCAACGCCGTGATCGCCAAGACACCCACCGACGGCGGAGCCGCCTGCCTCACCCTGGCCTGCGCGCTCGCGGCCCGCGAGGGCCTGCCCCTCACCCTGGTCAGCGGCAGCGGCGGCGAACTGTCCGAGGCGCTGGTCCGCGCGCCCGAGATCGGCTGCGTCTCGTTCGTCGGCGGCCGCGACACCGGAGCCCGTATCGCCACCGCCGTCGCCGACGTCGGCAAGCGCCACATCCTGGAGCAGGAGGGCCTCAACACCTGGGGCATCTGGAACTTCACCGACTGGTCAGCCCTGACCGCCGTCGTGCCCAAGCTCTTCGACTACGGCAAGCAGCGCTGCACCGCCTACCCCCGGTTCGTGGTCCAGCGCGAGGCGTTCGCCGACTTCCTGGCCGCCTACCTGCCCGCCGTACGCTCCGTCCGCACCGGACACCCCCTCGCCGTCGAGCACCCCGACGACCCCCTGCCCGCCCTGGACTTCGGGCCGCTCATCAACGCGGCCAAGGCCAAGGAACTCGCCGACCACGTCGCCGAGGCCACGGACCGCGGCGCCGTCCCGCTCCACCGGGGCACCCTGGCCGACGGCCGCTTCCTGCCCGGCCAGGACACCTCCGCCTACCTCCCGCCGATCACGCTGCTGAACCCGCCGCCGTCGTCCCCGCTCCACCACGCGGAACCCTTCGGCCCCGTCGACACGATCGTGCTCGTCGACACGGAGGCGGAACTGCTCGCCGCCATGAACGCCTCCAACGGCGCCCTCGTCGCCACCCTGTCGACGGACGACCCGGCGACCTTCCGGCGCCTCGCCCCGCAGATCCGCGCCTTCAAGACCGGTCACAACAAGCCCCGCTCCCGCGGCGACCGCGACGAACTCTTCGGCGGCTTCGGCTCCTCCTGGCGCGGCGCCTTCGTCGGCGGCGAACTGCTCGTCCGCGCCGTGACCGAGGGCCCGGCCGGGGAGCGGCTGCCCGGGAACTTCCCCGCGTACCAGCTCAACGCCTGACACGCGTCCGGCCGGTGTCCCCGGACCCGTGCCATGGCCGGGGACACCGGCCGGACCGGTGCCCGCGCTCCGCGCGAGTGGCGACACGGAGTAACGCTTAGCCCGTTCGCGTCTGACGGACCGGCGGATTCCCCTCGGCGCGCTTCCCGCGACGACCTGCGGCAACGCCGAAAGGAGGTCAGATCCCTGCGTCCTACGGGGTGACGGTGTGCCGAGTCCTGACCTTGCGATGATCACTGACTGTGGTTGCCTCATGACGGAGCACAGCACAGGCGCCGCGCAGACAGGCCGGACACTGCTCCACTGGAGGAAGACATGCGAATGGCACGCGCCGGTCTGAACATCGCCCTGGTGTTCGGCACCCTCGCGCTCTCCGTCCCGGCCGCCGTGGCCGCCGAGGAGAGCGACATCAGCATCAGCCCACGGAACGCCGCCCCCGGGACCACGGTCACCGTCACCACCACCGCCTGCGGCAAGGAGACCTACGGCAAGGGGGAGTCGGAGACAGGCGGGAAGTTCCATCTCCTGGAGGGGGATCAGAAGGGTGTCCTGGTGGGGGAGTTCCAGGTCCCTGAGGACGCCTCGTCCGGACTCGACACCATCACGCTGAAGTGCCCCCCACGCGTCAAGGTCACCGGCACCCACCGGATCAGCGACCGCCCCAGCGGAGCGGTCGAGGCGGGCTTCGGCGACCCCACCGACCAGAGCACGCAGCTCACGATCGGCGGTCTGCTCCTGACCGGGGCAATCGCCGGTGCGGTGGCCAGGACGCGCCGCGGCAGCGGCACCGTCCGGACCTGACCGCACCTCAGCCCACCGGCCCCCGGCACCGCCTCGGTGCCGGGGGCCGGCCGGGTCCCCAGCCCGACCGCCGAACGAAGGCCCCCTGATGGACGGCACGCCCACGACAAGGCCCACCGACACGGCCGGCCTCCCCTCGTACCGGCTGCTCGCCTGCGCCGCCGTCGCGGGGACCGTGCTGGTGGCCGGCGCTTTGTACGACGACCACCCCCCGCAGCCCTCGCCGGCACAGCCCTGGGCCTCCTCCGCGCAGCACGCACCGGACCGCACACCGCCGCCCGCGGACGTCGAGCCCCTGCCCCCCGCGGACCCCGTCCGCCTGCTGATCCCGGCCATCGGCGTGAACGCACCGCTGGCACGGCTGGAGTTGAACGAGGCGGGCGCCCTGCGCCCGCCACCGGCCGACGAACCCGGCCTGGCCGGCTGGTACGGCGACGGCGCCGCCCCCGGGGAGGTGGGCACGGCCATCGCCGCGGGACACGTGGACACCCCCGCCGGCCGCGGGGTCTTCTACCGGCTCGGCGCGCTCACCGAGGGCGACACCATCGACGTCGTCCGGGAGGACCGGCGCACGGCCGTCTTCACCGTCGACGCCGTGGAGGTCCACGCCAAGAGCGACTTCCCGGACGAGAAGGTCTACGGCGACGCGGACCGGCCGGAACTGCGGGTGATCACCTGCGGCGGCGACTACTCCCCGAGCACCGGCTACCAGGGCAACGTGGTCGTCTACGCGACGCTGAGCGCAGTGAGGTAGCGGCGCGCGCTCGTCCTGACGGCCACTCAGCCGAGCGCTGCCGCCCCGCGGGCGCGCCCGCGGGCCTTCCGTGACCCGGTGGTTGGCGGTCGGCACCCGCGCGCCGGGTGGTTGGGCTGCCGTTGAGCCGAGCCTCGGGCGGCGGGGGCTGCCGTCCCCCGGATGCGCCTGCGATCGGGCGGTCGGACGGCCGTTGAGCCGAGCTCCGGGCAGCGGGGGCTGCCGGGCCTGTACGCGCCCGCGGTCGTGTACGGACAGCAGGTTGTCTGGTGGCTGTACTGCCGTTGAGCCGCGTGCCGCCGCCCCCCGGACGCACGCGGCGCCTCCCATCACCCCGCGGCCGGCCGGTCGGATGCCGGCACCCGGGTGCTGGGTGGCCGGGCTGCCGCTGAGCCGAGCCCGAGCCCGGGCGGTGGGGGGCTGCCCCCCGGGCGCGGCCGCCGGGTGCCGGCACCCGGCGGCCGGCCGGTCGGCTCCCGTTCAGCCGATGCCCTGGCGGTCGGGCTCTAGCGCGAACGCGCGCTCCGCCGCCTCCGGCACCTGCCGCTCCACCGCCTGTACGAGCAGCGCACGATGCCGCACGAGCGGCTCGCGCCGTGCCTCCGGCACGAGCCGCAGCAGGTCGTCGAGTCCGGCGATCAGCCGCCTGCACACCTGCGGACTGCCGACGGCGCTCGCGCGGATCTCCGCGAACCCCAGATCCACGAGATCGGCCCACTCGGGCACGTCCTGCACGAGCCGAACGACGCCCTCGCGGTCGCGGTGGTGCACGGCGCCGAGCGGCCGTTCGGCGAGCGCCGCCAGGAACTGCACGATCCGGTCGATGCACTGCACGGCGGTCGTAGGGTCGTTGACCGCCGGCGACAGCGCCCGCAGCCCGATGTCGGACAACTGCCGCAGACCGAACCCGAGATCCTGGTGGAACGTGCGCTCCACGCCCACCCACACCGCGGACCGCAGGAGTCGCCCCGACGGCAGACCGCCCTGTCCGCCTCGTTCACCCTGGCCGCCGTGGACGGCGAGGACGGGCGTCCCCGGCACGACGAAGTCCCCGATCCGCGGGATCAGCCGCAGGACCACCCCCTTGCGCCGCGCGGCGCGCACGAGGCGGGCGACATGGACGTCCCGCAGCGTCCCGGCCCGCCCCTGATGCCCGATGCGCGCCGCCTCGGCGGGCAGGGGGCCGGTGTCCGCGCCCTGCACGGGCACCTTGGCGAGCACTCCGAACGCCTCCCGGGTCACCCGATCCACCACCGGCCCCACCTTCATCAGCTGGAGCGTCTGCGTCACATAGGCGATGAACAGCAGCAGGCTGAGCCCGACCAGCAGCAGTGTCAGCGCGCTCTGCACCAGCGGCACCGACACCACGTTCCGCGGATCGGTCTCGCTGTCGTACGAGGTGAGGACGAGCAGCGACAACAGGAACGTCGCGAGGAACACGGAGAAGGTGAGCTTGCTGATCCGGCTCCGGATGAAGATCCGGACGACGCGGGGGCTGAAGTTCCCCGCGGCCATCTGGACCGCGACGAGCGAGATGCTGAAGACGACACCGATGAAGGTCATCATCGCGGAGCTGACCGTGGTCACGATGGTCTTGGCGTCCTCGGCGATCCTGGTGAGGGAGCGCACCACGTCGTACTCCCGGGCCTCCTGCAGGGTGTCCAGCAGAGCCGTGTCGACGGCGTCGGCCGCGATCCACAGCAGGAAGACGAGGAAGAGCGCGAGTGTGGGGGCGAACCAGAACGTGTCGCGCAGATGCTCGCGCAGCGGGGAGGGCGCGCGGGGCCGCCGGTAGGTGCGTGGACTCACGCAGCCGAAGGTAGCCGCACGCTGGGCATCTGTGCGGACACGCGCCGTGACGCCGGAGATTCGGGGCCGCTCGGACACCTCTGACCACGGGATATACGGGTGAAGGGCACCTCGATCCCCTGGTATTGTTGTCCATGTCGCCGCGGGAGACCGGGGCCGACCACCGGTCCGGGTGGCGGAATGGCAGACGCGCTAGCTTGAGGTGCTAGTGCCCTTTATCGGGCGTGGGGGTTCAAGTCCCCCCTCGGACACCAGCAGGACCCCAGTTCATCTGGGGTCTTTTTGCGTTCCCGGGGCGTATGCGACTCCACTCGAAGAGTCCGGCCGTGCTCCGCTCACCTGAGCGCCCTCGTCACGATCTGATCTCGCTCTGCGTCCGGACTCTTGCATTCCGGCCATGTAATCGTTTCCATACAGCCTTGTAAACGTTTCCACGGGTCCCCCCGGCCCTGGCACGAGGCTCACGGAACCCACAAGGAGGTGGTCCGGACATGGCCGGCATCAAGGATGTGGCCGCCGCGGCGGGACTGTCCGTCGCCACCGTCTCGCGCGCCCTCAACAACCACCCCTCGGTCAGCCCGGAGGCCCGCGCCCGCGTCCTCGCCGCCGTGGACGCCCTCGGCTACCGGCCCAACGCCGTGGCCCGGTCGCTGCGCACCGACCAGACCCGCACCCTCGGCCTCGTCATCAGCGACGTCCTCAACCCGTACTTCACCGAACTCGCCCGCTTCGTCGAGGAGGAGGCCCGGGCCCTCGGCTACAGCGTCATCATCGGCAACGCCGACGAACGCCCCGAGCTCCAGGACCACCACGTCCGCACCCTGCTCGACCGGCGCATCGACGGCCTCCTCGTATCGCCCGCCGACGGACGCTCCCCGCTCACCCTCGACGCCGCGCACGGCAGCACGCCCATGGTCTTCCTCGACCGCTGGCTCCCGGGCGTCGACGTCCCGGTCGTCCGCGCCGACGGACGCGCCGCGATCCGGGACCTGGTCGCCCATCTCCACGGACTCGGCCACCGCCGGCTCGCCATCATCGCGGGCCCGGCCGCCACCACCACCGGCCGGGAACGGGTCGAGGCATTCCGCGACGCACTGCGCGAGCACGGACTCCCACTGCCCGACGACCGCATCGGTCAGGGCGACTTCCAGGCCGCGAGCGGCCGCCGCGCCACCGAACGCTTCCTCGACCTGCCCGAACGGCCCGACGTCGTCTTCGCCGCCGACAACCTCATGGCACTCGGCGCGCTCGACGCCATCCGCGCCCGCGGCCTGCGCGTCCCCGAGGACATCGGGCTCGCCGCCTTCGACGACATCCCGTGGTTCGTGCACACCGACCCGCCCCTCACGGCCATCGCCCAGCCGACCGCCGAGCTCGCCCGGGCCGCCGTCCGCGCCCTGACCGATCTCATCGAGGGCCGGCCGCCGCAGTCCGTCACCCTCCCCGCCCGTCTCGTCGTCCGCCGCTCCTGCGGCGAACCCCTCTCGAACGACCCGAACCAGAGGAGCACCGTGTGAGCAGCCCCGACGCGTTGCTGCGCATCGAAGGCATACGCAAGACCTTCCCCGGAGTCGTCGCGCTCGACGCCGTCGACTTCGACCTGCGCCGCGGTGAGGTGCACGTCCTGCTCGGCGAGAACGGCGCGGGCAAGAGCACCCTCATCAAGACGCTCTCCGGCGCCTACCGCCCGGATGCCGGCCGCATCCTGGCCGACGGCCGCGAGGTCCGCATCCACAGCGCCCAGGATGCCGAACGGCTCGGCATCGCCACCATCTACCAGGAGTTCAACCTGGTGCCCGACCTGACGGTCGCCGAAAACATCTTCCTCGGCCGCCAGCCGCGGCGCTTCGGCATGATCGACCGCAAGACGATGGAGGCCGACGCCGAGAAGCTGCTCCAGCGGGTCGGCGTCGACGTCTCCCCACGGGCGCGCGTACGGGAACTGGGCATCGCCCGCCTCCAGATGGTCGAGATCGCCAAGGCCCTCAGCCTCGACGCCCGCGTGCTGATCATGGACGAGCCGACCGCGGTCCTCACCTCCGAGGAGGTCGACAAGCTCTTCGGCATCGTGCGGCAACTGCGCGACGAGGGCGTGGGCATCGTCTTCATCACCCACCACCTCGAGGAGATCGCCGCACTCGGCGACCGCGTCACCGTCCTGCGCGACGGCCGCTCCGTCGACCAGGTGCCCGCCTCGACCCCCGAGGACGAACTCGTACGGCTCATGGTCGGACGCAGCATCGACCAGCAGTACCCGCGCGAACGCCCCGAGACGGGACAGCCGTTGCTGTCCGTCCGCGGCCTGACCCGCGGCGGCGTCTTCCACGACGTCAGCTTCGAGGTGCGGGCGGGAGAGGTCGTCGGCCTCGCCGGTCTCGTCGGCGCCGGCCGCACCGAGGTCGCCCGCGCCGTCTTCGGCGCCGACCCGTACGACGCCGGCACCGTCGACGTCCTCGGCACCACCCTGCCGGCGCACGACGTGGGCGCCGCGATGGGCGCGGGCCTCGGCCTCGTCCCCGAGGACCGTAAGGGCCAGGGCCTCGTCCTCGACGCCTCCGTACAGGAGAACCTGGGCCTGGTGACCCTGCGCGCCGCCACCCGCGGCGGCTTCGTCGACCTCAAGGGGCAGCGCGCCGCCGCGGCGCGGATCGCCGAGCAGCTGGGCGTCCGCATGGCGGGCCTCGGCCAGCACGTGCGCACCCTGTCCGGCGGCAACCAGCAGAAGGTCGTCATCGGCAAGTGGCTGCTCGCCGACACCAGGGTGTTGATCCTCGACGAACCCACCCGGGGCATCGACGTCGGCGCCAAGGTCGAGATCTACCAGCTCATCAACGAACTCACCGCCGCCGGCCACGCCGTCCTCATGATCTCCAGCGACCTGCCGGAGGTCCTCGGCATGAGCGACCGCGTCCTGGTCATGGCCCAGGGCCGGATCAGCGGCGAACTCCCCGCCGAACAAGCCACCCAGGACGCCGTGATGGCCCTCGCGGTCACGTCCCCGGTGACGAACACCACCGCACACAACCCCGCGCAGAACGCCGCGACGAGCACTGCGACGAGCACCGCGCAGGACGCAGCACAGAACCCGACGCACAACTCCGCGCAGAACCCCGCAGTGAAGGATGAGGAGAGCCCCCGTGGCCACTGACACGCTGAAGAACGACACGGGCGGCGCGGTCGGCGCCTGGTCCGTCCGCCGCATACTCCTCGACAACGGCGCGCTCACCGCTCTCGTGGTCCTGGTCGTCGCGATGTCGCTGCTCTCGGGCGACTTCCTGACCACGCAGAACCTCCTCAACGTCGGTGTCCAGGCCGCCGTCACCGCGATCCTCGCCTTCGGCGTCACGTTCGTCATCGTCTCCGCAGGCATCGACCTGTCCGTCGGCTCGGTCGCCGCGCTGTCCGCGACCGTGCTCGCCTGGACGGCCACATCCGAAGGCGTCCCGGTCTGGCTCGCCGTCATCTTGGCCGTCGCGACCGGCCTGGCCTGCGGGTTCGTCAACGGCGCCCTCATCTCGTACGGCAAACTGCCGCCGTTCATCGCCACACTGGCCATGCTGTCGATCGGCCGCGGCCTGTCCCTCGTCATCTCCCAGGGCAGCCCCATCGCCTTCCCCGACTCGGTCTCCGTCCTCGGCGACACCCTCGGCGGCCTGCTCCCCGTCCCGGTCCTCGTCATGATCGCGATGGGCCTGGTCACCGCACTGATCCTGACCCGCACCTACATCGGCCGCTCGATGTACGCGATCGGCGGCAACGAGGAAGCGGCCCGCCTGTCCGGCCTGCGCGTCAAGCGCCAGAAGCTCGTCATCTACGCCCTGTCCGGGCTCTTCGCCGCTGTCGCCGGCATCGTCCTCGCATCCCGGCTCGTCTCCGCCCAGCCGCAGGCCGCCCAGGGCTACGAACTCGACGCGATCGCCGCCGTCGTCATCGGCGGCGCCAGCCTCGCGGGCGGTGTCGGCAAGGCGTCGGGCACCCTGATCGGCGCGCTGATCCTCGCCGTCCTGCGCAACGGCCTCAACCTCCTGTCCGTCTCCGCCTTCTGGCAGCAGGTCGTCATCGGCGTCGTCATCGCCCTCGCCGTCCTGCTCGACACCGCCCGCCGCCGCGCCGGTGCCACGCCCGTCCCCGCCGGCGCCTCCGGCGGCGGCGGGAAGCGCGGCGCGATCCAGCTCGCCGTCGCGGCGGTGTGCGTGGCCGCCGTCGTCGGTGCCGTGTCGTTCCTCAACCCCGGCTCGTCCCCGACCACCACCAAGGTGGGCATGTCGCTGTCGACCCTCAACAACCCCTTCTTCGTCCAGATGCGGGAGGGCGCCGAGGCGGAGGCGAAGGCGGCCGGGATCGACCTCACCGTCACCGACGCCCAGAACGACGCCTCGCAGCAGGCCAACCAGCTGCAGAACTTCACCAGCTCCGGCGTGACGTCCGTCATCGTCAACCCGGTCGACTCCGACGCGATCGGCCCCGCCGTACGGGGAGCCAACAAGGCCGGCATCCCGGTGATCGCCGCCGACCGCGGCGTCAACAAGGCCGAGACCGAGGCGCTCGTCGCCTCCGACAACGTCGCCGGCGGCAAGCTCGCCGCGAAGACGCTGGCCGAACGCCTCGGCGGCAAGGGCCGGATCGTGGTCCTCCAGGGCACCGCCGGCACGTCCGCCAGCCGTGAGCGCGGTGCCGGTTTCGCCGAGGGCATCAAGGCGTACCCGGACATCCAGGTCGTCGCCCGGCAGCCCGCCGACTTCGACCGCACCAAGGGCCTCGACGTCATGACCAACCTGCTCCAGGCCAACCCCGGCATCGACGGCGTCTTCGCCGAGAACGACGAAATGGCCCTCGGCGCCGTCAAGGCACTCGGCAGCAGGGCCGGCAAGGACGTGGCCGTCATCGGCTTCGACGGGACCCCCGACGGCCTGAAGGCGGTGGAGGCGGGCACGCTCTACGCGTCGATCGCCCAGCAGCCCGCCGAGCTCGGACGGATCGCCGTCCGGAACGCCATCAGGGCGGCGCAGGGCAAGGACGTCGAGACCATGGTGAAGGTGCCCGTGAAGGTCGTGACGCAGAAGAACGCGGCCGACTTCTCGTGACGCACGACAGCGACAACATGGTGACCCACGACAGCGGGGACCGGCCTCTCGTGATGCACGGCAACGAGGCCACGTCTTCCGTGACGCAAGACAGCGAAGGCAGGACAGGCATGTACGACTACGACCTGCTGGTCGTCGGGTCGGCCAACGCCGACCTCGTGGTCGGCGTCGACCGCCGCCCCGGGCCCGGCGAGACCGTCCTCGGCTCCGACCTGGCCGTCCACCCGGGCGGCAAGGGAGCCAACCAGGCCGTCGCCGCCGCCCGCCTCGGCGCGCGGACCGCGCTGCTCGCCCGGGTCGGCGACGATGCCCACGGCCGGCTGCTGCTCCAATCGCAGCGCGAGGCCGGGGTCGACACGGACGCCGTCCTGGTCGGCGGGGCGCCCACCGGAGTCGCGCTGATCACCGTGGACCCGTCGGGCGACAACAGCATCGTGGTCGCACCGGGCGCCAACGCCCGCCTCACCCCGGACGACATCCGCGCCTCCGGCGACCTGCTCGCCCGCGCCCGGGTGGTCTCGCTCCAGCTGGAGATCCCCCTGGAGACGGTCGCCGAGGTGGCCCGCACGCTGCCGCCCGCCACCCGTCTCGTACTGAACCCGTCCCCGCCGGCCCCTCTGCCCGCCGAAGTCCTCGCCGCCTGCAACCCGTTGGTGGTCAACGAGCACGAGGCCCGCTTCATCCTGGGACCGGCCGCGGGCCCCGCGCCCGAGGACTGGGCGAAGGCGCTGCTCGAACTCGGCCCGCAGACCGTGGTGATCACCCTCGGGGCGCAGGGCGCGCTGGTGGCCTCCGCCGCCGAAGCCGTACACGTCCCGGCCCCCAGGGCCGAAGCGGTGGACACGACCGGGGCCGGGGACGCCTTCACGGCCGCGCTCGCCTGGCGCCTCGGCCAGGGCGACAGCCTGGCCGAGGCGGCCCGGTTCGCGGCCCGCGTCGGCGCGGTGGCCGTCACGCGACAGGGCGCGCAGGAGTCGTACCCGACGGCGGAGGAGGTGGCGGACCGGTGAAACGCTCCGGCATCCTCAACCGCCATCTGGCAGGGGCCCTGGCCGAACTGGGCCACGGCGACACGGTCCTGGTCTGCGACGCCGGAATGCCGATCCCGCCGGGCCCGCGGGTCGTCGACCTGGCCTTCCGCGCCGGTGTCCCGTCCTTCGCCGAGGTACTCGACGGCCTGCTCGACGAGCTGGTGGTGGAGGGCGGAACGGCAGCGGACGAGATACGCGAGGCCAACCCGGATACGGCCCGCCTCCTGGCGGACCGGCTTCCCGCCCTGGACTTCGTCCCGCACGACGGGCTGAAGTCCCTCTCGGCGGGAGCGCACCTGGTGGTACGCACGGGGGAGGCGCGGCCGTACGCGAACGTGCTGCTGCGCTGCGGCGTGTTCTTCTGACCCGTCAGATCCGGTCCGTCCTGCCGGACGCGTCCGGTTCCGGCGTGTTCGGCAGCGACGCTTCGGGCTGCGACCGCCCGGTTCCGGCGCGCCCGGTCGTGACGCGTCCGCTTCCGGCGTGTCGGGCCACGACGCGCTCAGCAGACCCAGGGGCCGGGCAGCTCCGCACGGAGGGCCGCGAGGTGCTCCGCGGTCTGCCCGCCGGCGTGCACCCAGGAGTGGTTCCCGAGCCCGTCACGGCGGAGTACGCGGCCCGGGGCGGCGTACCAGCGCAGGGGCGAGTCGTCGGCGCTCGCCCACATCGGATGGTCGGGCAGGTCCACCCGCGCGTACCCGGCCTCGAGCACCGGAAGCAGTTCGTCCGGCAGCTCGCAGGCGTCGTACCGGTGGCCGGAGGCCGGCAGCGTCTCGCTGAGGACCAACTCCACCCATGCGAGCGACATCCGGTCCAGGAACGGGACCCACCCGTCGGCCGTCTCCACGACCACCGGCGGGTCCTCGTCCGCGATCCGGCCCACCGGGATGCCCCAGGAGGCGCAGTCCTGGTTCTCACGGCGGAAGACGAGCACGCCCCCGTCGTAGCTGTTGTCCACGTACAGCTCGCCCGGGGGCACGAGCGGATCCTGCCCGGCCGTCAGATCGGCGCGCCGCCCGAGCAGCGCGTACCCCTCCCGCAGGGCGCGCGGCAACGCCAACCCCAACGCCCCCTCGGCGGCGGACCATTCGCCCTCGGAGCATCCGTCGCCGTCACGCAGCGGTCGCCCGGTCCACGCGGCGGCGAAGTCGCGCAGGAACTCCCAGGCATGCTCCCGGCCCGTCACACCGCCGCGCAGTGCGGCGGCGACGTCGAACGGGGGGATCACCGGACCGGGTAGCCCGTCCCGGCGGCCTCCGCCACGATGTCGGCGAACGACGCCCGCGGGTTGAGCCGCGCCACGACGTCCTCGGTCAAGGGGCGCCCCTCGTAGATGTGGTGCACGGCTTTGATGTCGACCGGCCGCTCGTAGTAGTCCTCGGCGAACGACTGGAAGGCCTCCGGCGTGGGATCAACCAAGAGCTCGAACAGATAGCCGGAACCGTCCGGATCGGCCGCGCCCTCGGGAAACTCGATCCGGCCCGTGCGCCAGCGGTCGTCGCCCGCCTCCCGCCACAGGCACGCGGTCACCAGGGGCATGTCCCCGTCCGAGAACGCCGGTTCCTCGACGCAGGACCGGAAGACCTCGGGCACCGAATCCACGACACCGGGCCACGGCAGGTCATCGTCATAGGGGCTCATCGGCGACTCGTGGTCGAAGCCGCGTATGTACGCCCCCGCGGGGGAGAAGACGACGTCGAACTCGTCGCCGCCGCCGTTGCGCATGGAGAAGACCTCTTCCGTCTCCGACCAGTCCGCGTCGAAAGTGTAGGTCCGGTAGTCACCGGGATTGAGGACGGCCTCGGCCACGGCGACGGCCCGGCACAGCCTGCGCAGGGTGGCGATGTCGGGAAGAGCGGCGGCAACGTCGTGAACGGTCATACGGCCATCAAAGCGCACGCCACTGACAGTGCCGCTCTCGGCGTGCGCGGTGCTCGCTTCCGGCGCGTCAGGGGGCCGTGCGCCTGCTCGCCCCCGGCCGGCCGTCGCGCGCCATCCTGCCGGCGGGCCACGCCAGGAGGGGGTCTCAGTCGCGTGATCGGTCCCTGCCGACCGGGTAGCCGTGAAACGCCTTGTCCCGTAGTCCCGGGGGCGGCCGCGAGCTGTCGAGCACGGCGGCCGACGGCGCGAACAGCGGCTCCGGCAGGGCGTCCAGCGGCCACCACTCCCAGCCGGCGATCTTGTCCGGTTCACGGACTTCGGCCGCGCCCGACGCCGCGGCGACCAGTGCGGCGGCGGTCACCCGGGTGACGCCACGAGTGCCGTCCACGAGGACAGCGCCGATCCGGACGCCCTCCGCGTCCGCCCGAAGCCCCGTCTCCTCGGCCAGTTCACGCACGGCGGCCTCCTCGAAGCTCTCCCCGGGATCGACCTTGCCGCCGGGCAGTTCCCAGACGCCGTCGTGACCGAGCCCGAGCAGCACCCTCCCGCGAAGGGCCGGGGCAGCGTCGCCGTCCGGCTGCTCGCGCAGGTCCGCGCTCCGGGCGTCGAGCACGACGACACCGACACCGACGAGCCCGTTGGGAGTGGGAAAGGCGCGCTCGGGTCGTTCCACGGACTGCGGACCGCCGCTCATACGGATTCACCTTCGTTCTCGGCCGATACGTAGCGGAATGCTGTCAGACCGGCTCCCCAGCCCTCGGCGCGGTGGCTCGGAAGACGTGGTGAGGAGGAGCGGGTTTCTCAACCAGCTTGTTTTATGGACCAGTTGAGAGGGCAACCACGTCTCGTCCGTTCGTTCACGACAACGGGGGTACACAGTGAGCCATGCCAGCAAGGTCCTGCGCAGAATCGCCGCTGCGGCCAGTGCGGTGGTGGCAGTCGCCGGCATCGGCCTGGCGGGAGCCCCTCCCGCCGCGGCCGCCGACTACTACTACGAACTGCCCTACCCGTCGGGCGAGTCCTACTTGGTGACCCAGGGGCCGGAGGGGACGTACTCGCACACCGGCCCGTACAACGAATACGCCTGGGACTTCGGGCTCCCGGCGAACTACGAGGTCTCCGCCGCGCAGGGCGGCACCGTCCTCGTCTCGGACTGGTCGCCGTACTGGCAGAACGGCATCGAGGTCATCATCCGGCACTCGAACGGCCAGTGCACGCACTACGCGCATCTCAACCGCGCCATCTACAACACGGGCGACTGGGTCCCGCAGGGCCGGATCATCGGCTGGTCGGGCGCCACGGGAGCGGCCGACGGAGCCCACCTGCACTTCCAGGTCATCAACTGCAACACGCGCGTCGGCATCCCGGCCACCCTCCAGGGCTGGACACCGCCTACGGGCTCGTGGCCGGTCAGCGTGAACACGCGCGCGTGAAGCGGGCGGGGCCAGGGAAGCGGCGGCTCACCCCAACGAGCCGACGGCCTCCACAAGGCCCGCCAGGGCCGTGCCGAGGGCCTTCAGACCTGGCCCCGCCTCGCCGCCGGGTTCCTTCATGTACACGTCCCGCCGAATCTCGATCATCAGCGCACTGACACGCTCGTCCCGCCCGTAATGCTTCAACGGCACGTACGTCCCGGCGAACGGGCTGTCCGTCCCGGTGCCGCCGAATCCGGCGAACGCCTCGCGCGCCGCGTCCAGCAGCCCGGCCGGCGTGTGGACCGGATCGGTCCCCAGGCAGATCGGCGGCCGAGGCCCGTCACCGTGCAGCTCGTACGGCAGAGGCTCGGACGGGTACGAGTGCACATCGATGACCACCGCGCGCCCGGCGGCGGCGAGCCGTGCGTCGACGGCGGCCGTCATGGCGGCGGCGTACGGCTCGAAGTAGCTCCGGACCAGGCCGCTGCCGTCGTACCCGTCGGGCCGCAGCGCCTCACGGTGCGTGGTCCGCGTGTAGACGGCGCCCATACCGACGGCGAGCATCTCCTCCCGCTCGTCGGGGAAACGCTCGGGGTCGATCACCAGCCGTGACAGCTGGTTGACGAACCGCCAGGGCGCGATGCCGGCGGCTGCGGCCGCGACGGCAGCGATCTCCGCCGTGTGCGAGTCGGTGATGTGATCCAATTCCCGCTCCAGCGCCGCATCGTCCAGCACGATACCGGCGCGGACATCGGCGGGTATGGCGCGGGAGGAGTGCGGGACGTGCAGGAGGACGGGGGAGTCGGGGGCGCCGGGGAGGAGTTGGAAGGACGGTGGAGGGCCGTTCATGCGCTGGTCCTTGTGGGGTGGGGACTGATGCTCTGGCTATTCTCGAAAGCTGCCCATGGCGGCAGGGGCCGAGGAACGAGACGGCAACCCAGGCAGATGCGATAGCCGTTCGTGGGCACGCCGGCACAGTTGGCCACGGTTTCTGTCAGAAGAGTGACAGCTGCTCCTCGGGGTCTTCTCCTTCATCCTGCGCAGGGTATGGGACGAGCTCCGAGTCGTCTTCCTCGACGTCGGATGCGCCAACCTCATCGGCGGATTCAAGGCCAGTGGGAACCCCGGAATCAGAAGTGACAAATGGTGCCGCTCCGTCCTCAGCCATCATCGGCAACACGTAGGCCTGCGCGAGTCTCGCCAGATGCAGGGGCAACGGAAGAGACAGCGCATCGGCGTAGTCGGGCGATTGACGTAGTTGGTGCATGGCCATGGCGATCGCCTCAGGATCGTCGCCTGATTGCGCGTGACTGCCGAGGACGGTGATCTCCGTGAGAGCCGGGTTCCACGCACCCTTGCCTGCTTGGGACACCAGATTGCCGGCAGCAGTGGTGCGGGTTGCCAGACGGTCCAGAGCGGGCGAAACCGGTTGGGACTGGGGTCGGCTCGTGGCGCTGTAGAAGACGCGCTGGTCGGGGGTTGCCTGAGCATGCTTCGGCAGGACCCAGAAGCCGGCCGGCTGTCCGTTCTTCTCCTCGTCCGTATCGGCGACGCCCCACCACTGAGCTGTCTCGTTGGTCGAGCCGCCCCGGATTCGTACCAGGCGCAGATCGTCGTCGAGCCGCACCTCCGGCGCGTGCCCGGTTTTGATCAGGTCGCGCATCACCCGGCCGTCCTGCAACCAGGGCCAGTGCGTCCGGCTGTTCTGGGCATGGGCGATCAGCACGGTGGGCGTGCCCTGAAGTGAGTACAGCACCCGTTGGAGGAAGTTCGCCGTACTGCGGCGCTGCTCGCGCAGGTTCGTCCGCCGCGCCGCTGACGTGACACGCGCCGGAGCCACCGGGCGCTCGCCGTCCCGCGGAGCCGGCAGGAGCGCCGGCTCGGAATACGCGTCGTCGCTGAAGGTGTCCGGGCCGATCTCTGCCTGTTGGACCAGGTTCAGGAGGAATGACGCGTACGGTACCCATTCGCGTCGGCTGTCGTCCCAGCCCTCGACGAGCGCGAGCCCTTCCGGACCGGACAGGGGAGTGACCAGAACGGCGACAGGTACGTGCTTGGGAAGCCGAGTGGGACCGTCCTTGCGCCGTTTGACCATCCAGAGAGCCGCGTACCGCAGGTCCCCGGGAAGCCTCTCCTGCAAGGTGTGCTGCGGCAGCACGCGCACGCCGAGCTGGCGCAGGCCGTCCAACCAGGCATTGCGTACCCGGTAGTCGACAGAATCCATGTTCTGGACGCGGCCCTCCTCGGTCGGCGTCACCACGAACTGCGTCAGCGCCCCGGCATCTGCACAGCCGAGCCGGAGGGCGAACTTCGGGTCGGTGCCGGCCGACCGGAAGACCGAAGGGTGATCGATCTCCACAAGGGCGAGACCCGGGCACTCCTGTGCGGCGCCGTCGGTCTTGAGAGCGCTGCGTGCCGCTTCACGTCGTGACGTCACCGCCTGTGCGAGTCGGCTGCCTCGGCCGCGTACGGCCGGATCGAGGGCGAGCGGCTCGCCGAGACCGTTGTTGAGGGGAAGACAGCGCAGCCGTACGTCCAACTCAGGAGTGCTCCAGTCGAGCACGACAGCTGCGCCGGGGCGCGCATCTTCGAAAGAGCGTTCTATTACTGCCTCTTCGGCGGGGGCGAGACCGAGTACCTCGGCGAAGGCCTGGACCGCGGAACGGCGCAGCTGCGCGGTCCGCCACAACAGCCTCGCCTCGACAACCGGCTTTTCAGAGGATGAGGGCATACCCGCCGGGACGGCGCGCTCGGCCCCCGGAGCGGACACGGCGGCCAGGGTCCTGCGTCGCATGTCCGCGGCACGGCGTTCCTCCGTGACTTTCTCGTTCCCGGTGAGCTTGCGTCGCGCGTTGGACGGCTTGGCCGTCTGCACACCGCGTCGGGAGAGGTCCGGTACCCGGACCACGCCCTCGGGGAGGGCCGCCTCGGCCCAGCGCGTCAGCTCCGACCGCTGATGCGGCATCAGTCCGGTGCCGATCTCGTGGCCGGAGGTGTTGCGGGTGCTGTGCACCACGGCCGCCTGCACCTGAGGCCCTTCGCCGATCCATGCGGCGGGATCGCCGAGCAGCTCGTCGACGGCCGGGAACTGCCCCTGCAGGCTGAGCCTGCGGAGGATCCCGGCGGCATCGTTGTGGAGCCAGTCGTAGGTTCCGGAGCCGCGGGGGCGGACCAGCCGTGCCACCGCGAACCGTTCGCTGAGGGGCGCGCCGGGGAGCCATGGAACGGCCGGCCGCAGGTATACCGATGTCGCCTGTCCGTACGGCAGCGCGAGCCTTCCGGTCTTCTGCCGGGGGTGGGTGGCCCACCGGCGGACCCGCCAATGCAGGTGCAGTCGCGGGCGTGGATCGAAGGGTGTCGTCTGCAGCGTGACGTTCAGGACGATGGAGAACCACCATTCCTTGCGCTTCACCGTGCGGCACAGCGGCTGGGAAACCAGCTCCGCCCCTTGTTCGTTCGGTCGGCGTGGTACGGCGCGGAAGCGGAGCAAGCCCCCGTCGAACTCGTAGGGCGGAAGGTCAAGGATGCGGCGGGCCAGTGCATCCGTCGCCAATTGGAACTGGCGACCGGAAGGCGCCGCTGTGCCGCCTTCCGTGACCGGTGTGCCCAAAAGATCGACCTCCAGATCGCCGGTCCCCTCCCGCCAGGCCGGCAGGGACGAGCGCAGCTCGGCGCTTGCTGCCAGCAACTGCCTGCGGAAGCCAGGGTCGTTCTCTGCGTCCTTCGGGCCCAGGGTGCGCAGCCACGCGTCGAGCAGGCGGGCCATCACCGGAGGGGGCAGCGGATCGGGCACACTGTCCGGCACGTACAGCCAGTAGTCCTGCTCCGGCGGCGGACCGTCGCCCACGGGCGGACGGGGCCTCGGACGGACGACGAGGTCAGGCGCCAGGGTCTGAAGTACGCCGTCGAGACGGCCCGTCGGAACGGTGGCCCAGTGCTTTTCCTCGTTCCTGCCGTGGTTGCACAACGCGAGCAGGTCACCGTGCCAGTGCTCGGGAAAGGCCATGGCGCGGTAGCGGGCGGTCCAGGGAGAGGCATCGAGGTCGTGGTGATAGGCGGAGCGCCTGATCGATCCGTACACGGCGAGAGCCTTTCGAATAGTCGGAAGAGGGACAGGCCCTCAGAGCGGGCGCAGGTCGCACAGCGCCTCGTACAGAGGGCGGTACAGAAGATTCACCAGCGCGGCGTCCCCGGGGTCGGCGAACCGGCTGGTGGGAGGGCGGTCATCGAGGTACGGCGCCAGTACGTCCCGCAGTCGCACGAGCAGTCCGGGGTCGTGGTGTCGGTCCGGCTGGGGGTCAGGTGCCCCGGCCGCGGCGAGGGCCGGGGCGAAGGCGGCGTCGACGAATACGACCCGGGCGGGCACACCACCCCGCACGAGTCGGCCGATCACCTGCCAGATGGTGACCAAATGGTCCCAGGCGAAGGACTCCTTCTCCTGCTCCGTCAGTACCGAGTAGATGTACGGGCGTGAGAGGAGTCTGCGCCACACCCCGCGTGCGACTGTCCGGAACTGCTGGCCGGCCTCGTCGAGCCCTGAGGCCTTCGCGACGAGATCGGAGAAGGTGCCGGATGCGGAGTCCGCCATGTTCCGCACGAACCGCGACGCCCAGTCGTTGACTGCGAACACGGCCAGTGACAGGTCGTCGGGCCGCGGATGCGGGCGGGCCAGGAAGAACACCGTCCCGAACGCGGCCACGCGGTCCTCGCCCGGCACCTGGGGAACGGTCAGGATGTTGTGACCACGCTCGATGGCCATCAGGGGCGCGACCAGGAGTTCCGCGTCCTCGTCCTCGGCGAACGACGCCAGGTCACCGCGCCGGATCGCGCTCGCCGGTGCTGCCCCCTCCCGCTCGGTGTCGCGTGTGTCGAGCTGGGTGTCGTCGGAGATCAGGACCCGGACCCGGCCTCGCCAGCGCGGGACCTCGTTGAGCAGACCGGCTGCCAGGTCTGCCTCCCGGTAACTGCCGACCAACAGCAGCGCGCGACGTCGGCGGTCGTCCGTGATGCGGTTGAGCTCGCGTTTGAGCGGTCCGGCCTCCCCGCCCCTCCCGTCGCGCGCGAGCTTGAGCACCATCGCCCGGAGCACGTCGTCGCGAGTGTCGAGCGACTGGCCGGAATGCCGAAGGGGGCGCCCGGCGTCGTCGTGGAGGAAGCAGTGGGAGAACACGCTGTCGCGGACGGCCCGCAATGCTCGGGGGTTCGGCTTGAGCACCGCGCGCACCGGAGCCAGCACATGCGCACGGGTGGAGGTTCCCGCCCAGCTCGTCCCGGACATCAGCAGGACATGCGGCCCGGCCGAGCCGATTTCGGGGCGGGCACCCAGTTTGGGCAGTGACAGCAGGAGCTCACGCCCGACACCGGCACAGCGGAAGAACCGCAGAGTCCCCGACCGACGGCCCTCGGGGTCAGGAGTCTCCTGTTCGTCCGGGAGGTACTGGAATCCGAGCACGTTTCCCATGGGCGCTTCCGGCACCAACGGGGCGTAGTCGAGTGGTGGCCTGCGCATCAGCTCGTTGCCGCCCGAGTCCAGCCGCAGCGCCGCCTCCACCTGTGGCCACAGGAACGTGACTCGGTCGAGGCGTTGATGCAGGACGGCAAGGATGAGCGTGAACTCCAGCCGCATGGCCGCCCGGTCCAGCCATGCCTCGCTCAGTGGCACGTCGGCCGGACGGGTCGGCTGCCCTCGGCGGCGCGCACGGGGCTGAGGCCGCTCGTTCGCGCCGGGCGCTCCTTCGAGCAGAGTGCCGAGTACTGCCCGGGCCCGGGCCCGGGTGCCCTTCTCGTTCAGTGTGTGGAGCAGGTCGTGGGCGAGCCGGGTGAGGGCGTCGGTGGTCGAGTCGTACGGTCCACGGTCGCCCAGCGGGTCGTCGCGGTAGGTGTCGAGCAGCTTCGTGACCTCTGCACGGCGTCCCAAATACGGGGTGTCCGACCGTTCGGCGTCGTCGCCGTGCACGGTCTCGCCGACTCGCTCGTCGTCGTCGAACAGTTCGTCCTCGTCCTCCACCATGTCGTGCGACCTGGCCGGCGCAGGGAACCATTCGTGCAGCAGCCTTTCCTGGAGCGTCCAGGCGCTGAAGTAGTCGGTCTGGGCCCATTCGCGCAGCTCCGGGTCGTCGATGAGCCTGGCCAGCAACCTGTCCGCGGCCTGGCCGACTACATCCAGGGATGCCGACCAGCGGGCCACGTCCCGATCGGACAGAGGCAGACGACCCTGGCGTGCCAGTTCCTCGATCGCATGTGTTTGCAGTCGGTCCAGCCAGGATTCGCTGCCACGCTGGATCAGCGTCGCCGAAGGCGCGAACATACGGTCGAGCTGCATCTGGACCCGATCCGCCTCGTCGACAATCACGATGTCGCTGCGCAGGCAGGCCAGTTCGAGGTAGCGGAGACGCTCGGCATTCAGCTGACGCGGCACTGCTGTCTGCACAAGACTCGCCGGGTTGGCCACCCAGATCAGGGCGTCGACCAGGGAGCGGGCCGCGAAGTGGCGTGGGCAGACGCTCCACAGCGGACACGCGTGTGGGTGCCTCATGCCGGCCACCTCATCCGGTTCCGTCGGTGCTGCCGCGGAGTCCCGCCCGAGTGTTTCGAGGAGCTCCGCCAGGTCTTGCGGCTTCGCCCGGTCCGATGGAGTCGGTGGAACCCGGACCGGGTGCAGGGTGCCGCACGGTGCGTCCGCGTAGCGCAAGGGGGCTGTGGTCTCCAGATGACGCAGGGCGTCGAGGGGGCAGGCTGTGCTCAGGTGGGCGAACGTCCCCTCGGTGTGCTGCAGCAGGGAGTGGTGGTTGGCACGCCCTGCCAGACGGCGGTGCAGGCGCTGCGTGTGCTGCTCGCGTGTCGTGCCGCCCTGGACCAGGGCGGCGGACAGCCCGAGGGACCGGAATCCCTCGACCAGCGCCAGTTGTTCGGCCACGTCGCCCACCACCAGGGTGGTGCGCTGTCCACGCTGATGCGCCCACACGGCGATGAGCTGCATCAGGGTCGACTTTCCGGCGCCCACCATGCCGACGAGGTGTGTGAGTCCGTCGAGCGGCAGTGACTTGCCGGGCGCGAACGCGGCTCCGTCCGCAGTACGTGTGTCGAGATCGAGGTCGCTCAGCCGGGTCTCCCAGTTGCCCGCCTTCAGCCGTCGGTGCCGTTCCTGGTCGTCCATCCACCGGGCGACATCGGCGAGTTCGGACAGCGGCACATGAAGTGGGCCGGGGTCTGAGGTGCGGACCGCGGTGACGTCGTGACCGGCGGCTCGATCGTGGAGCAGGTCCGCGGTGATCGAGACGGAGGTCGGCCGCCGGTGGTCCATGAAGCGATAGGAGCCGGCCTCGGCCTGCGGCAGCGGCTTCGCGGCGAACTCCGGCAGGCGCCCCAGGGCGGTGTCGTACACGGTGAAGCGGTGTGCCGCGACGGGTGGGTCGACCCTTCGCGCGGCGGCTCCTTCGACGAGCCGGTACCCACGCAGCTGTTCTGGAAGTTCGGAGTATGCCTCCAGGCACTGTTCCCACATGCGGTGCCGCCGCATGGGCCACAGCAGATGGCGGGCAGCGGTGAGCGCAAGTCGTTCCTTCGGACCGGTCGCGAGACCGGCGGCGTCAGCGAAGGGGTAACCGCCCAACAGCGTCCAGACGCCGTCCGGTGTGCGCAGCGGGTCGAGCTGCTCCAGGAGGCGCAGGGCCAGCTCCACCTGGCACAGCAGGGCCGGCCGGGCGGTGGTGTGCGTCTTCGGCCAGGGACGCAGTTCCCGGGCGAGGTCCTGGTACCAGGCGCTGCGGTCACGCATGATCGGCTCCTCCCTGACTGTGGGGGGCGATGCGGCTGTCGTCCCCGCGTTCACCGTACAGACGTGCGGCCGCGGCCCGGAGGACCTGCTGATCGGTGAGCAACCGCAGGCCTCCGGCACGCTCTTTGCGCTCGCGCGCGTACACGGCCAGGTAATCCCGCCTTATGTCCGTCCGGACTCGGGGTACGACCCAGCAGGCCTCGTCGTAGGGCGGTTCAGGCCGAACCGGCTGTGCCGAACGGCCCAGGAGCCCGGGGTGGGCCCAGTCCTTCACGTCGAGGGCCCAGACGTGTCCGTCGGGGAACGTGACGCGGAGGTCGTACGCGTCGAAGCCCGGCCACATCTCGACGGTGAGGCCGAGTCCCCTCAGAGCGTCCTCGAGCTCTGCCTCGGCGTGGCCGGGGCCGGTGACGTAGAGCCGCAGCGGCCGTGCCAGGTGGAGCACTTCCCCGGAGTCCTCTCGGTCCAGAGGTGTTCCTGGGGGAGGGGCGCCGAGCCGGCGGCATCGCTCGTGTTCGCACCACCACTTGCCCTGATCGATCGGTGTCAGCAGCGTCCGGCAGCGGGCGCAGGGGGTGTAGGCATCACCTTGGAGGTACGTGTCCGGGGCGGGCACGTAGATCAGCTCCAGCAGCTCCATCACCGGGTCGAGGTACAGGTCGGTCTGGAGGTCGAAGAGGTCCGCCCGGGTCAGGACCGGCCGGCTGACCAGGACTCGGCGGAACGCCGTGTAGGACTCCGGAGAGTTGGCGTCCCGGCAGCGGCGCATGGCCTCGTGGATCACGATCCGGTCGTACTGGCGGGTCGTGCTGTCGCCGCCGCCCTCGACGGCCAGTTCGTGGCAGAGCTGTGTGGGGGTGCCCGACCGGGGCTCGATGAGCCGGTCGTCGGGGTCGAACAGTGCGGCGCCGAGGCCCTCCAGCGGCCAGCTGCCGAGAGGCCGGGTCCGGCACCAGCGCAGCAGTTCCGGTACACCTGAGGGGGGACGCGCGCCCTGGCGCAAGCAGGCGAGGACCAGAGCGTCCAGCGCCCGCTGGGCCTGCGGCGGGTACGGCAGGGAGAACGAGGCGAGGCGGGTGACTGCGTCGAGCCGTACGACCGCGGTGGCCACATCACGCAGCAGTCGCACATCGGGCTCTGCGAGGGTTCCGGGCACGGAGGACGGTTCAGGCATGGGCGGCGTCCTCCGAGGTGGAGGGGGTGGCCCGGGCGTCAGCGTATGCGGTGCCCTGCTCGCACCATGGGCGTGCTTCGCAGCCCAGGCAGTGGTATCCGGTGCGTGGTACGTACTCGGTGTCGTGCAGCAGCGGTTCGGTGAGGGAAGCGACGACCTCCCGCGCTTCGTCCACTACGGACGTCCGCCCCGGGTCCAGCTTTTCGAGGGCGACGTCGGAGCCGTGCAGCACCTCGAGCTCCACCCAGGACCGGCGCGGATCGGCTCCATGGGTGCCGGCGGCGAGCAGGAGTACCCCGAGGGCGAGCTGGGGGTACCGGGACATCAGGGGTTCCCCCTCCCACAGCGGTTTGGCCTCGCTCTTGGTCTCCCGCCAGACCCAGCCGCCCCGGCGTGTGTAGAGGAGGTCCGGCACGGAAATGACGACCACGTCCAGCTCCGGCACGTAGGCCGTGACCCGTTCCTGTGTCAGTACCTGTTCGTCGCTGCCGAGCCGGTCGAGCGGGCACACCGACCGGTGCTCGCGCAGCATGGCGAAGGCCTCGGTGGCGAGGTGGCCTTGCAGTCGGTGGGCGCCGGCACTCCAGTCCTCGGGATCAGCGGGGAGGGGCACCTCGTGGCAGCCGCGTGGAGGGCGCAGTGCGTGGGCTTCGTTGAGCCAGGCGTCCACGGCACGTCCTCTGCGTGCCCCGTCGCCTTCCTCCTCCAGCGCGTCGAGGTGGAGCCTGCGAGTGAGATGGAACTGGGCGGGGCACTGCCTGTAGAGCCTGAGGTCCCAGGCAGAGACGGAACGGCGCGGTCGTCGCGGCTGCGGACGTCGCCCGGGCCACAACAGGGGGGCTCTCTCGAGAGCTTCGCACCCCTCTATCGCCTTGCACTCGACACAGGCGCCGCCTGGCCGGCTCCCCGCGGTGGTCGCGGCGCCGGTGAACGCCGGCGCCGCATGGTCACGGAACCGCCGGGTGCACTCGTCCTGGTCCCAGTCCAGCAGCAGCCGGTGACTGCCGTCCGCGCAACCGAAGTCGAAAACCCGGACCCGCTCGGGCGGCCGAACGGCGTAACTTGCCTCCGCCGGTGACGCCTTGCCGAACTTCGGCTTGGGCCCGTTGCCGCCGAGCGCCAGGACGAGCGCCATCGCGGCCAGTTCGGCGGCCTCGCGGACCGCCTTGGCCCGCCCCATGGACGTCAGCCACAGATCCCGGACCAGTCCGTCGGCCGACTGGTAACGCCGCCCGGTCACGGTGTGCTCGTACTGCCGGACGCCGCGCGGGTCCGGGGATCTCGTCGGAGTGCGCCACACCCAGTGGTCGGCCACGGGCTCGGTGGGGGGCAGCCCGGCCGCCTTCGCGGCGTTCTGCTCCAAGGTCCGTGCGTCGACGTAACGAGCCAGAGCTTCTTCGGTCCACCGAAGATGGACGGGGTGGGCGGGGGACCACCAGCGTTGGAGTACCCCGCGGGTGCGATGCAGTTCGGCCACGGCCGCCGGAATGGGGCGGCCTTCCAACTCGATCAGGTCCAGACAGCCGTGCAGCGGAGTGGTGGCGAACTCCTGGAGAGGACCGTTCAGGAAGGGAGAACCGCCCGGAGGGCCGACCAGGGGGCGCACGGCGGTGCGGATCTGGTCCGGGCAGGTGTGGTTGCCGGACTTGGTGTGGCGTGGTGTCACTCGGACGATTCCCGGGTCACCAGTGACGCCGGCGGGCATGGGCGGAAGGTTCAAGGCGTCCCCTGTGCGGTCCGTGCGGGCAGGGGGCATTCCCCCGCCCCAACCGGTCAGATGGTGGAGCATGTTCAGCATGGCATATCTGTGAACTCAGTGCGTGCAGATTCAAGAAGAACTCGCATACACGGATATGCTCTTCGTCGGCAGGGCGGTTCGGCTGGGAGAGGTGCGTGTGGACGTGTGGGGTGAGCCGGTGCGGGTGGGTGACGTGCTGCGCGGTGTCTGGGAGTTGACGAGCTTGCTGGGCAAGGGCGGGATGGCCGAAGTGTGGTCGGCCGTCGACATCCGCAGCGGGAATCGCGTCGCAGTCAAATTCCTGCGACCGGACACCGAGGACCTGAGGCATCTCGACGCCCTGGAACTCCAGACGGAGATCGAAGCCCTGCGAGGGCGTTTCCGAAGAGAGGCGGGTCTGCTCAGGGAGCTGCGTCACCCCGGCATCCCTGAGTTCTTCGGTGAGGGCACACATCTCGGGTTGCCCTACTTCGTCATGCGGCTCGTCGAGGGCAAGACCCTGCATACGTTCCTGACCGAACACGCACCGCTGCCGCCGAGCAGTGCAGCGGCCGTCGCGGCCCAGGTCGCCGATGCGCTCGTGTGCGCACACACCAAGCCGCTGGTACACAGGGACCTCAAGCCCCACAACATCATGCTGGCCGCCGACGGGTCCGCCGTGCTGATCGACTTCGGCATCGCGAAGCCGCTCGAGACCCATGCCACCAGCTACACGCGACAGGGCTCCACGCTCGGTAGTCGCGGCTATCAGGCGCCCGAGCAGATCCTGGCCAAGGAACCCACCACCCGCACGGACATCTACGCCCTGGGCTGCATCTGCTACAAGCTCTTCACCGGCAGTCGGCCGTTCGTGGCGGCGGACGACCACACGCTCAACGACATGCATCTCAAGAAGGAGCCTCTGGCTCCCTCCCTCCACGGAGCCAACGTCCCACCGGACTTGGATGATTTGATCCTGCGCATGCTCGCCAAGGCCCCGCAGGACCGTCCCGTCGCGGAAGCGGTACGGCAGGCCTTTCGGTCACTGGCGCCCCGGCCGGGAGACCCGGCGCCCCGCCCCCGTCTGGTGCCGGACCCGACCGCCCCCTTCCGCCTTTCCCGCCGGGCGGAGCGCCTTGCGGACACGGGCTTCGGGGACACCTGCTCCGGCGGCGAGGAGGAGGACCAGTGGCTCGACGGCGCCGAGGTCGAGGAGTTGTACGAGTCGGCGTCGGCCGAAGTCGCCGCCGGAAAGCCGGCCGAAGCGGTGCGCCGCCTCGCCGGACTCGCAGCACGTGCACGGGATGAGTGGGGCGTTCGCCGGCCTTTGGTGGCCCGGGTGTGGCAGGTTGCCGCCGACGGCCTGCGGCTGGCCGGAGAGTGCGGTGAGGCCGCAACGCTGTACGACGGTCTGGCCGGCGGCCTGGGACCCGTCGGTGGGGACGAAGGCCTGCTGGCTCGTGCAACGGCACGGCTGCGTGCGGCCGAATGCAGGCTCGCCTTCGGGCAGCTGGACGCGGCTGTGCGTGAGCTGGACGAGTGCCGCCGGCTCGCCATGACTCTGCCGGAGACCCTCGCGAGGCAGCTGACCGAGGTGTGCGACGAAGTAGCCGTCGACATCGACGAGCGTGTCGCCGGGCCTGAGGCCTCCTGAAGCGCGGATTCGCGCCGTACGCACGCCTCTCCGCGTGTGTCGTCAGCCTGTCAGTCCGCCCGCCGCCAACCGGTCGCTCACGTCGCCCACCAGCCCGCTGCCGAGGCCCTGTAGCTCGGTGAGCAGCCTCTCGAACGAGGTGAGTTGGCGGAAGGTTTCCGCATAGGTCGCCTGCTCCTCCAGCGGCAGTTGCAGGACCTGCAACCGCCGGATGTCCACCCGCGACGAACTGGAGGCGTGCGTGCCCGCCTGGCGGCCGTTGGCCGGCGCGCGCAGGCAGCCGGCGAGGAAGTGCGCGTCCAGTTTCTCGGGTGCCACGCGCAGGGCGTACAGCTGCGGCCCCAGCGCCACGGGCGCCCCTTCGTGCACCCACGCCCGGAACGCACGGACGACCCCGGCCACCACCACGTCACCGTCCTCGGCCACCGTGTGCTCCGCGTCCGCCGGCACCGAACCGCTCGGCACGCCGTCAATCAGCAGATCGGGGACGGTCAGTAGCGGGACGGCCCCGCCCTGGGACGGGCCCGTCGTCTCAGCGGGCTGCTGTCCCGAGCGCAGGGTGAGGGCACCGGCCTTGACAAGATCGCCCACTGTGGCCGTCGCACGCGCCTCGCCCTCTGTGAGGCCCAGTTTCGACAGGACCTGGGCCAGCTGCGTCAGTTCTCCGAGGGCTTCGGACAATTCACCCCACGAGGCGGCAAGCTCGGCTCCTGTGGCCTCCGCGCCGACCGATGTGTAGCGGCCCGGAGTGACGTCGACCTCGTCGTCCAGGAGATCGAGCAGGGAGACCCGCACCGCACCTTCCGGCAACTCCGCATCCGGGTCGTCCAGTTCGGAGACGGCGCGAAGAACGAAAGATGACAACGCATCCCAGTCCGGCCCGGGTTCACGTGCGCCGGGCCTGGCGAACGGGGTGGCGTCGACGAGCAGGGCGTCCTGTCCGGCCGGAGCCGCCGCGACACCCTCGCCCGCGGCCCGCAGCACCCACAACTGCAGCGAGACGCTGTGCGGCTGGGCGCACCCCGGAGGCAGTGCCACCACTGCCCGCAGCACCCCGGTCCGCAGCAACGACCCCCTGATGCGGCGTCCCGCCTTGCGCGACGCGACGGCCGGCGGGAGGACGACGACCGCCGTACCACCGGGTCGCAGATGGGCCAGCAGGTGTTGTACCCAGGCCAGTTCGGGTTCGGTGCGCGGGGGCAGCCCATGCGTCCAGCGCTGGTCCGTGGCCAGTTGCTCGTAACCCCAGTCGCGTTCGTTGAAAGGCGGATTGCACAGGGCGATGTCGGCCCTCAGGCCCGCGTACGGGTCGTCGCGCAGCGCATCGGCCGTGACGATCTCGGTCCGCACGTCGCGTCCCTCGGTGGCGAAACCGAGCCGGGCGGAGGCGAGGGCAGCCAGGGCCGCGTCCTGTTCGCACGCGAGCAGCGCCAGACCTGTGCCGTCGTGGGCCTGTGCGGCCGCCGCGGACAAGTGGCCGGTGCCGCACGCCGGATCGAAGACGGTCAGACCGTCCGGCTCGTCGCCGATACGCGCATCGAGCGCGATCCGGGCCATCAGTGACGCGAGCGAGGGGGGCGTGGTGCTCAGTTGCCGGACGTGGGTGTCCAGCCATCGCTGCAGCAGGAACTCGAAGGTTTCCCTGGCGCCCTCGGAGCGGCCCAGTCGGGCGGCCTCCCCGACCAGGTCGCGCGCCTGCGCGGAGAGCTCCTTGTCGCCGGAGCGTGCGCGCGGGTTGCGCATGCGGCGTGCTGCCTCCGCGATGGCCAGACCGGAATCGTCTCTGCTGCCCAGGGCCTCGAACCGGGGCCAGAGGAGCTCCCGCCCTCCGACGTCCTGGAGCTTGCCGTTGTCGCGCAGCCACTGCTCCACCTCGGACAGCGAGAACTGCGGGCTGACATCTGTCCCGCCGATACGCGAAGGGAATGAGTCGTGGCGACGCCGCCAGTTGCTGACGGCCGCCCGTCCCACTCCCGCGATGCGCGCGATCTCGGCAAGGCTCACGGGTACGGCTCGGGGTGTACTCATCTGCGGGCTCCGGGTTCCTCGGGCCGCAGGGCATGGTCGGCGTCCCGGCGGCTCCGTCGTGGAGCAGGCTACTACGATGATTGACAATGTTCACAGTGCTCATGTGGTGTCACTGTGCGAAAACTGTGGAGAGTGGGAGATATGCAGGCCTTCGCTCCGGGGGTGGTGCTTCGGGACCGCTACAAACTCGAGTCGGTGCTGGGGCGGGGCGTGATGGGCCAGGTGTGGCGGGGGACCGACCTCTACCTCGAGCGCCCTGTCGCGGTGAAGACGATCGCCGCCGAACTGCTCGCTGTTCCCGACAGCCGCAAGGAAGCCCTCGCACGCTTCGAGCGGGAGGCCAAGGCCGCCGCCCGGCTCGATCACCCGAACATCACCACGGTCCACGACGCGTCGATCACCGACGACGTCTGCTGTCTGGTGACGCAGCTTGTCGAGGGCACCACCTTGGAGTTCCTCTTCGACCAGCAGGAGGACGGACGGTTCGAGGTCGCCACTGCGGCGGCCGTCGCGGCGCAGCTGTGCTCCGGACTGTCTGCCGCACACGCGGCAGGCCTGGTGCACCGGGACCTCAAGACGCAGAACGTCATGGTCCGCCGCGACGGCGTCGTCAAGATCCTCGACTTCGGGCTCGTCAAGTCCCTGGCGGACACCGACCCCCGTCTCACCATGACCGGTGAGGGCATCGGCAACATCCTCTGCGCCTCACCGGAACTCCTCGCCGGACACGACCTGCTCGACGGCCGCAGCGACCTCTACGCCGTCGGCTGCCTGCTCCACCACATGCTGACCGGTGCCCCCGTCTTCGACACCAACCAGCCGGCGCTCCTGGCCTCCTTCCACCTGACCGAGCAACCACCGGCGATCGGAACATCAGGCCTGGATGTTCCAGATCCCCTCCAGGCGCTCGTGACCGCACTGCTTGCGAAGAACCGCGACGACCGGCCCTCCTCTGCCACCGACGTGTACGCCGCCCTGGCCCCCTACCTCCCTGTACCCGACCCCGCCCTGGCCACCCGGCGTGCGCTGCCGGAGGACCCCCGCCGCCCCTTCCTCGTACCGCAGGGGCCGAGGCCGCTGTGATCGGTGAGAGGATGGCCGCCGCAGGCCGGGCGCACCGCACCGCCCCGGCCACAGGGGTGTGACGGGCGCCGCCGGCGCCAGGACTGGGGACGGGCGCGATGCGGCGAAGCCTTGGGCGGTACGAGCTCACGCACGAACTGGGCCGGGGAGGCATGGGCGTCGTCTGGGCGGCCCGTGACCGGGGTGAGGGCCGGGAAGTCGCCGTGAAGCTGCTCGCTCCGCGCGGCCACAACTCCGAGATCACCACTCTGGAGCGCCGCTTCCTGCGCGAGGCACGCCTCACCGGCCGACTCAGTCACCCCGGCATACCCGCCGTCCTCGACCACGGCAGTCTCGACGGCGAGCTGTACCTCGTCATGGAGCTCGTGCACGGGCGCGCCGTCGACGCCGTCCTCAAGGACGAGGGTCCGCTGCCGGTGGACCGCGCGGCGGGGATCGCCCAGGCGGTCGCGGGCGTCCTCGCCTACGCCCACGGGCAGGGCGTCGTGCACCGCGACCTCAAGCCGTCCAACCTGATGATCAACCTGTCCGGCGAGGTCAAGGTCCTCGACTTCGGCGTGGCGGCCGCCCTGGAGCCGCGCCCGGGGGAGACCCGCCTCACCGCGAGCAACGCCGCGCCCGGGACCGTCGTCTACATGGCGCCCGAACAGGCCGTCGGCCGGACGGTGCCCGCCAGCGACCTCTACTCGCTCGGCTGCGTGCTGTACGAACTGCTCGCCGGGACGCCGCCGTTCACCGACGGCAGCCCCTTCCTGCTGTACCACCGGCACGCCAACGAGCCGGTGCCCCCGCTCGCCGGCCACCGCCCGGACGTCCCGGAGGGCCTCGCCCGGCTCGTCGGCGCCCTGCTGGAGAAGCGGCCGGAGGACCGCCCCGCGTCCGCCTCGGAGGTTCAGGCGCTGCTCGCCCCGTGGGTCCCCGTCCCGGCGCGGCAGACGCTGCCGGAGCATCCCCGGCTCGCCGAGATCGCCGCCCTCCGCCGTGCGGGGCGTCCCGCGGCGGCGCTGGCCGGGTACGAGGAGCTGCTGGCCTCGGCCGACCTCGCCCGGGCCGACTTCCTGGCCGCCCGGGTGGGCGCCGCCTTGTGCGTCGGGGCCCTCGGGCGTACCCGCGAAGCCCTCGACGAACTCAAGTCGGCCCTTGCCGAGCAGCGCAGCCTGCTCGGCCCCGGTGACCCGGCCGTCCTGGACACGCGCTACGAGATCGCGGTGCTTCTCGTGCGGTCCGGGGAACGGCATCCTGCCCATGAGCTGCTGCGCCGTCTCGCGGACGACGAGGAGCGGACCTTCGCCGACGCCGACCCGAGAGCTGGGCGCTCTCGAGCCCTGCTGGCACGACTGGACCGGATGCGCTGAGCCGACGGCCAACGCATCTTTGTAATCTGTGTTCACAGTCGCGGTGGGTGTTAGTATGCCTTCGCGTCCGGGTGGGAGACAGGACACTTGTCTACGGACGACAGCACGACGGATCGAGGGGAACACTGCCGATGACGCCAGCAGCCCAGCGCGAAGCGGAACGCACCGAGGCGGAGGAGCTCCCCGAGGAGGGCAAGCTCGTCGAGGTACGCGGACGGTCCTGGGTCGTCGCCCGCGTCGAGCCCTCGCCGGCTCCCGACACCGTGGAGGAGGGCGAGGACACCGCCCCGCGCAGGGCCGCCACCCTCGTCCACCTCCAGTCCGTCGCCGACGGCCGCTTCGGCGACACCCTCTCCGTCATCTGGGAGGTCGAGCCCGGCCGGCGTGTGCTGCCCGCCGGCTCCCTCCCTGACGCGTCCACCGGCCAGTACGACTCCCCGAACCGCCTCGCCGCGTTCCTCGACGCGGTGCGCTGGTCCGCCGTCGCGTCCGCCGACGCCAAGACGCTCCAGGCCCCCTTCCGCTCCGGCGTCGCCGTCGAGCCGTACCAGCTTGAGCCCGTCTCCCGCGCCGTCGGCGCCCCTCGCGTCAACCTGCTCCTCGCCGACGACGTCGGTCTCGGCAAGACCATCGAAGCCGGACTCGTCGTCCAGGAGCTCCAGCTGCGTGGCCGCGCCCGGCGCACCATGGTCGTCTGCCCGGCGGGCCTCACCCTCAAATGGCGCGACGAGATGGCCGAGAAATTCGGCCTCGAGTTCACCATCGTCGACTCCGAGCACTGCGCCCGGCTGCGCCGCACCCACGGCACAGCGGCAAATCCGTTCCGCGTCCACCCGCTCACGATCGTGTCCCTGCCGTGGCTGCGCGGCCAGAAGGCCCAGCGCCTCCTCGACGAGGTCATCGGCGCCCCGGAGGAGAGCGGCGACGGCGAGCACAAGCGCTTCTTCGACCTGCTCGTCCTCGACGAGGCCCACCACGTCGCCCCGGCCGCGCCCAAGCAGGTCTACGCCGTCGACTCCCAGCAGACGAAGCTGATCCGCCGCCTCGTCCCGCACTTCGAGCACCGGCTCTTCCTCTCCGCCACCCCGCACAACGGCTACCCCGAGTCGTACACCGCCCTCCTCGAACTCATCGACGACCAGCGCTTCGCACGCGGCGTCGACCCCGACAAGGAAGCCCTCAAGGACACCGTCGTACGCCGCCTGAAGTCGACCGTCACCAACGCCGACGGCACCCCGCGCTTCCGCACCCGCCGGACCGTCGAGCTGTCCGTCGACTACACGCCGCAGGAGCGCGAGATCCACCAGCTGCTCGGCTCGTTCGCCGAGCTGCGCCGCAAGAAGCTCACGCCGCAGGCCCGCGGCGGACGCCGGGCCGCCGACCTGGTGACGCTGCTGCTGAAGAAGCGCCTGTTCTCCTCCCCGGCCGCGTTCCTCCACACCGTGCAGGTCTACCTCTCCCACCTGGAGGACACCGGCCCGGTGCGCGGTCGCGCGGCCGCCGCCGAAGTCCCCGAGTGGCTGGAGGAGTTCGCGGACATGGTCGCCGACCTCGACGACACCGGCCTGGTCGACGCCGAGGACGACGCCCTCACCCGATCCACGTCCCTCACCCCCGCCGAGGACGGCCAGGAGCTGGAACTCCTCCAGCACATGGAGCGCTGGGCGCTCACTCACGAGGCCGCCCCCGACTCCAAGGCCGAAGCGCTCATCAACGAGCTCAAGGCCATCTGCCGCCCCGACGGCAAGCACTGGACCAACGAGCGTGTCGTGATCTTCACCGAGTACCGCGACACCCAGGAATGGCTCCACGACCTCCTCCAGCAGGAGAAGCTCACCGACGGCGGCCGCGTCGAACGCCTCCACGGCGGCCTGTCCGCCGAGGAGCGCGAACGCATCCGCCTCGGCTTCCAGACCGACCCCTCCCGGGCCGAGGGCAAGGTCCGCATCCTCCTCGCCACCGACGCCGCCGGTGAGGGCATCGACCTCCAGAACCACTGCCACCGGCTGATCAACTACGACATCCCCTTCAACCCCAACAAGCTCGAACAGCGCATCGGCCGCATCGACCGCTGGGGACAGAAGACGGACCCGGAGATCACCCACTTCATCGGCTCAGGCTGGCAGCAGGCCCAGGCCGGCTCCTACGAGGCCGACCTGGAGTTCCTCTCCCGCGTCGCCAAGAAGGTCGCGCGCATGGAGCACGACCTCGGCTCCGTCAACGCGGTCCTCGCCGACGCCGTCCAGCGCCGGATGACCGGCGACACCGGACCCGTCGACATCGAGAACGCCAAGCCCAAGCCCATCAAGGGCCGCCGCACCGGCGGCGAGGTCGCGCCCGAGCAGAACGTCACCGCCCAGACCAAGAAGCTCGCCGACCAGTACGACGAGACCGTCTCCACGCTCGGCCTCACGCCCGTGAACATCAAGCGCGTCGTCGACACCGCCCTCGCCCTCGACCACCAGCCCGCGCTCGTGCCCTCGCTGGTGCGCGCCGAGGACTTCGAGCACGGCGACCTGTTCGACGTCCAGCCACTGTCCGGCAGCTGGGAGCGAGCCACCCGCGGCCTCGCCCACAAACTCCGCGACGGCGAACAGCGCCCCCTCACCTTCTCCCCGGCCGTCGCCGCCCACGGCCGCGACGACGTGGTCCTCGCCCACCTCAAGCACCCGCTCGTCGCCCTGTCGACGCGCCTGCTGACCGCCGCCGTGTGGAACGCCGACACCGTCGGCCTCAACCGCGTCACTGCCGTCGTCTCCGACGACCCGGCCGTCACGACCACGCTGGTCTCCGCGTACGCCCGGTACGTCCTCGTCGGCAACGACGGCACCCGCCTCCACGAGGAAGTCCTCTACGCGGGCGGCTGGTTCGGCGACACCGGACGCTTCCGCCGCTGGGAGTCCGTGGGTGAACAGGGCCGCGTCCTGTCCCGCGCCCTCACCGACGGCACCGAGGCCGCCCCGCACCTGCGACAGCAGCTCACCGACGCCTGGCCGAAGCTCCAGCAGCCGCTGTACGACTCCCTCTCCGCCCGCGCCCGCGAACTCGGCCGCCAGCTCGAAAGCCGCCTCGCCGACCGCCAGGCGGAGGAGGAGCGGCGCATCACCGCGACCCTCGACCGCTTCGAGCACACCCTGCGCGCCAAGCTGAAGGAAGAGGGCGACGGCGAGGGCGAACAGCTCGCCCTGATGTCCGCGCACGAGCTGACCGGTCACGAGCGCCGCCAGTTCGAGGACGACCGCAAGCGCTGGGACGATCGTCTCAAGGGCCTGCCCGCCGAGCGGACACGCGAACTCGCCGCCATCGCGGCCCGCTACCGCGAGCCCCGCTCGCACCTCTTCCCCGTCGCAGTCGTCTTCGTCGTCCCCGCAAAGGAAGCCAGCCGATGAGCCGCCCCGCCACCACCAAGAGCAGTGGACTCGCCGCCGCCAAGGCCAAGGCGCTCGACGGCCGCCGCCAGCACCAGGAGTGGCTGGATCTCACCGAGGTCTCCGGCCCGTTCCTCACCATGCCCGTCCTGCTGCGCGCCTGGCCCCAGCTCGATGCCCTGGAGAAGGACGAGCGCGCCCGTCTGCGCGCCCGCCACGCCGACTGGCAGACCGACACCACCGCCGGCCGCGACGAGTGGGTCGCCTACGTCCTGCGCCAGCTCCTCGGCTGGGACGACGCCCTCGCCTTCCGCCAGGGTGACGCCGAGCACCACGGCCTCGACCGCCTCACCCTGCGCGTCGCCGAGCACAACACCGAGGTCCGCCCCGACTTCGCCCTCGTCGAACCCGGGACCGACCTCGCCGCCGAACCCGACGTGGACTCCGCCGCCAAGCGCGTCCGCCTCCTCGGCATGACCGTCCCCGCCGGCACCGCCCCGACCGGCCGCGCGGTCGGCGGGACTCGCGACGGCGACTGGGCCGCAGGCCCCGCCGACCGCCTCGCCCGCCTGCTCCGCCACCACGGCGTGGCACTCGGGCTCGTCACGGACGGCCGCTGGTGGTGCCTGGTGTGGGCCCCGGTCGGGGGCGTCACGACCACCGCCGTCTTCGACACCATCGGCTGGAACGAGGCCGCGGAGCGCAACGTCGTCCGCGCGTTCGTGTCGCTGCTGCGCCGCCGCCGCTTCTTCGAGTACGAGGAGGCGGACACGCTCGTCGGCCTGCTCAAGGCCAGCCTCGCGGCCGGCGAGGACGTCACCGACGCACTCGGCGTGCAGGTCCGCCAGGCCGTGGAACTCCTCGTCGACGCCATAGGGCGAGCCGACGTGCGCGCCATCGAGAACGGCGCGCCCGGCCTGCACGCCTCCGGCGTCGCGGCGAGTGACGTGTACCGCGGCGCGGTCGCCGTCATGATGCGCGTCGTCTTCCTCCTCTTCGCCGAGGAGCGGGGCCTGCTGCCCGCCGACAACGAGGTGTACGCGCGGTCCTACTCGGCGCGCTTCCTGCGCAACGAACTCAAGGCACGGGCGGACGAGGAGGGCGAGACTTCCCTGGAGCACACCACATCTGCCTGGCACCGGCTCATCGCCCTGTTCCACGCCGTGCACGGGGGAATCAACCACCCCGAGCTCAAGCTCCCCGCGTACGACGGATCGATCTTCGACCCGGACAAGTACCCGTGGCTGGAGCGCACGACCCCGCTGCTCCCGATCGACGACCGGACCGTGCTCCACATGCTCCAGTCGGTGCAGGAGGTCCGCGTCGGCAAGGGCAAGCAGCGCGAGGTCCGCACGCTGAGCTTCCGCGCCCTGGACGTCGAGCAGATCGGCTACGTGTACGAGGGCCTGCTCTCCTTCGACGGGCGTCGGGCCACCGAGCACATGGTCGGCCTCATCGGGCCGGAGGGCCTGGAGCACGAGGTACCGCTGCGGGAGCTGGAATCGCTGGCGGCGAAGGCGGGCGCGTCGGTTAAGGCGCTGGCGAAGTCCGTCCACGAGAAGTGGAAGGACCCGAAGCCGTCGGCGACGGCCGGGCAGTTGGAGAAGAAGCTCGCACCGCTGTCCGCGGAGGACGCGTCGGAGGCGCGGCGCCGGCTGAATGCGGTCACCAAGGACCATCCCGGGCTGACGGAGCGGCTGCTGCCGTTCGTCGGCATCCTGCGCGAGGACCTGCGCGGCCTGCCGACGGTGATCCCGAACGGCGCGCTGCACGTCACGGAGTCCTCGCTCCGCAAGAACACGGGCACGCACTACACGCCGCGCTTCCTGGCGGAGGAGGTCGTGCTGCACGCACTGGAGCCGCTGGTCTACGAGCCGGGCCCGCTGCAGACGGCGGACATGGGGGAGTGGCGGCTCAAGTCTCCTGAGCAGATCCTCGACTTGAAGGTCGCGGACATCGCGATGGGCTCGGCGGCGTTCCTGGTGGCCGCGTGCCGTTACCTCGCGGACCGGCTGATCGAGGCCTGGGAGAGCGAGGGCCGAGCGGACGCGATGGCCTACCGCGCCGGCCGCGCGGTGGACGCCGTGACGGCTGCGGACGCCGAACAGGACCCAGTAGTCGTCGAGGCGCGTCGCCAGGTCATCGAGCACTGCCTGTACGGGGTGGACATCAACCCCATGGCCGTGGAGATGGCCAAGCTGTCGCTGTGGTTGGTCTCCATGGACCCGGAGCGCCCTTTTACGTTCCTGGACGACCGGTTGGTGTGCGGCGACTCGCTGCTGGGCGTGCACAGTATGGAGCAGCTCCAGTCCGTTCACATGAAGCCGGGGCAGCAGGCCGACATCCTTGCCGAACAGGCGAGGGAGTTGGTGGATCAGCTAACGCGGGAGCGTCTCTCGATCACTGCGATCAAGGGTGTGGACCTGCCGGCGCTCCAGCAGAAGCGGGAGCGGCTGGAGGAGGTCAACCGGCACTCGCGGCGTCTGCGGCTGGTGGGTGACCTGATCGCGGGGGCTGCGCTGGCAACGTGCGCTTCGGGGCGGGTGCCGTGGTACGAGGAAGACGGTGGGGAACGGATTCGGGACCTCTTCCCACGTGCCGCGTGGATCGTGCGGCAGATCGTGGAGGACGGGGTCGAGGACGAGTCGAAGGTGGTGTGCGAAGCGCGGGCCACTGCGGAGGAATGGCTGGCGGCGGAGCTGCCCGGAGAGGCCCTTGAACGGCGTCCCGTACATTGGCCGTTGGTCTTTCCCGAAGTGTTCAGCGGCCGAGATGGTTTCGATGCGATTGTGGGCAACCCTCCCTTCCTGGGCGGCAGTAAGATCACCGGAATCATGGGGGAGGACTATCGAGAGTCTCTTGTCGAGTACCTTGCTGGTGGTGTGAGAGGCAACGCGGACCTGGTCGCCTACTTTCTGCTGCGGGCTTGCTCGTTGCTCAACGAGAGCGGCCAGACCGGGCTGATCGCAACGAACACGCTGGCCCAAGGGGACACGCGAGAGGTGGGACTGGATCAGGTCCAGCCGGACTACGGCCTGATTCGCCGGGCGGTAAAGAGCGAACCTTGGCCAGCGCGGTCGGCGCAACTCGAGTACTGTGCCGTTTGGGTCAGCCGATCTCCTTTGTCTGCTGAAGCTGCGCGAGTACTGACCGATCTGGCGGTGCCCCGTGGAATCACCACGTCCCTCAACCCTGCCACTCGGGAAGAACCCTGGGGAAACGAGTTGATGCGAAACTCGGGTATTTCCTTCAATGGTTCGAAAGTGGACGGCCTGGGGTTCACTCTTGCGGAGTCGGTGGCCCAGGAATGGATTGATACTTCCGAAGAGTACACCTCGGTGGTGTATCCGTTCCTGAACGGTCAGGATGTGAACAACGATCCCTCCCATTCCAGTGATCGCTGGATCATCAACTTCCGGAACTGGCCCCTGGAGACAGCGCAGAAATACACTCGTGCTTACGAGCAAGTTCTTCACCAAGTGAAGCCGGAGCGCGACAAGAATAACAGAAAAGCCAGGCGCGAGCGCTGGTGGCAATATGCGGAGCGTGCGCCGGGATTGGAGTCCGCTGTCTCCGGGCTTTCCCGGTGCATTCTGGTTGCCAGTACCAGCAAGTCGGTAATGCCGGTCATGGTGCCGACCGGTCAGGTCTTCTCGCACGCGCTGTGTGTTTTCGCCTCGGACGACTTCGCGCTGCTGGCCGTTCTTTCCAGCTCCCCACACTATTGGTGGGCCATTGACCGCGCCTCTACGATGAAGGGGGACCTGCGCTATACACCGACCGATATTTTCGAGACCCTTGTCCGCCCCCCGCTCACTGAACAGCTCCGTGCTCTTGGAGCCCAGCTGGACACCCGTCGTCGCGATTTGATGCTCAGCCGTGCCATAGGCCTTACCGAGACCTACAATCTCGTTCACAGTGCTGACTGTCAGGACGAGGAAATCATCGAGCTGCGTTGTCTCCACCAGGAGATCGACAGAGCCACCGTCGAGGCGTATGGCTGGCGGGACCTGCTGGACACCTCCGGCCAGACACCGCCCGCCGATCCCACGCACGAGAAATTCCCTCTCGACCACGGCTTCCACGACACAGACCAGGGCACCCGCTACACCATCGGCCTCCTCGCCAGGAACGAGATCATCGACCGCCTGCGCCAGTTGAACCACCAGGCGTACGCCGACGAGGTGCACCTCGGTCTGCACAAGGGAGTGACGGAGAAGAAGGCCAGGGAGAAGCACCCCGACCTGCCCCCGCCCTCGCCCGAGGCCGTTCGGAAGCGCAAGGAGCAGTTGGCTGCACGAGGTGGGTCGGATTTCGGTGAGGGCGCCGAGGGCGCCCTGTTCTGAGCCGACGGCATGACAACGGGCTGGTTCGCATCACCTCAGGTGATGCGAACCAGCCCGTTGTTGCGCTCGGAAGTCCTGGTCGGAGCTATCCCGCCGTGAGCGCGACGAACGCCGCCCACTCGCCCCGGCCGACCCGCAGCACCGGCCCGTCGTCCGCGATCTTGGAGTCCCGTACGTACGCGGCGTCGAGACCGGCCGCCACCTCCACGCAGTCGCCGCCGCCCGATCCGCTGTAGCTGCTCTTGAACCAGCGCAGCTCGTCCACGTTCTCGGTTACCTGCTCCACGCTCATGTCTCTCCCACCAGCCGTTCGATGAGCCGCGCAGACTCCACGCCGTTCAGTGCCTGCGATCGCAGCTTGCCATACCGCAACCCGAAGGCGCTCACCTCTGCTGGATCACTGACGACACACCCGACTTCTTGAGACTCGATGTATCCAAGGTGCTGGTGATCCTTCGTCTCCAGCATCACGAACGGGCCGTTGAGTCCGGCGTGAAACCCCGGTACTGACGGCATGACCTGGACCTCCACGCTTCTCAACGCGCCGACGTCCAACAGTCGTTGCCACTGCCCGCGCATGACCTCCGCATCGCCCACCGGATTCCGCAACGCCTCCTCGCTCACGATGAACGACAGCTCCGCCAGCGGCACCCGCGTCAACAGCTTCTGTCGACTCAGCCGCGCCTCCGTGTGCTGATCCACGATCTCCTCGCTCAGCGGCGGGCAGTGACCAGCGAACACGGCTCGGGCGTAGCCCTCCGTCTGCAACAGCCCCGGCACCAGCAGCGGATCGTACGAGAAGCGGCTCACCACCTCCGCCTCGATGAGCGCGAAGTTCCGGAAGAACTGCGGCAGCTTCGCCCGGTCCACCTCGTCCTGGAGGACCTCCAGCACACCCCGCGCCTCCAGCACCCGGTCCGCCGCCGTCGTGAACGTCGCCTTCGCCGGCCGCCGCCCCTGCTCGACCGAAGCGACGTGCTCCAGCGAGTAACCGACGGCCTCACCGAGCGCCTGCTGGTTCAACCCGGCCCGCTTCCGCAGGTGCTGGAGAAGCCGTCCGTACGCCGACCAGGCCCCTGGCAGGTCGCTGTGCTCCTCCCTTGTCTTCGCCGTGCGACTGATTCGCCCGTCCCGCACCGCCCTCACGCCCTTCCGTCCCCGAGTTCGCCCCGCTCGCACCGCAGCGCACGCAACCCCGTCCGCGCCCGGCCAAGGTTCAACTCGACCGGCGATCCCGGGGACACGCCCCCGCACCCGTACAACGCCCGTACACATGCCGCCCACCCCATCCTCCGGACGCCGCCCACCCGCACGGCCCGTACCCCGTACGGACATCGCCCGAGGTCACGCCGTTCGTTCGACCCGCCCAGGGCGTCGATCGCCTTCACGATCAGGGCGCGTGCCGTGGCCCCGTACACAGCCATGCTCCGCAGCTCCTCGAACACCGTCAGATACTGGGCGATCTCCGCCGGCTGTGTGATGCGGACCTGGGCGGAGACCAGTTCGACGGAGACCAGCCTGTCCTCGTACATGTGGAACGTCTCGCGCGGGCACTGCTTCCGCTCGGCGACGGTCATGGGGATGATCCCCAGGGACACCGCCGGCAGCGCGCCCACCGTGAGGAGGTAGCCGAGCCGGCCGGCCATGGCATCCGATCTCCGACCCGGTGACCGACGGAGCATCTCCACCGGCATGGGAACAGATCGCGGGTCCGGCCCCAGCGCGAGGGCCCAACGGCAGATCGTTGGGCAGAACGACTACCTGTAGATGGTGCGCAGCCAGCCGTGACTAAGATCAGGGCATGTCGATTCGGCAGCAGGCTGCGCCGCCACGGCCACTCACGGTCGGCGACGTCGTGGCTGCCCATTCGCGGGATCTGGGGGAGTGGACGGTTGCGCAGATAGTCCGACTCGACGCCGATTCACAGACGGCGGCCGTGCTCGAGTTGGACTGGTCCGGCCCCGAGCCGTCATCCGTGGCCGATCTCGGCGACGTCGCCCCGCTCAGGCTCACCCACCACTCATGGAACGGGGCACTGTCGTTCTGCAACCAGGAATGGGTTCTGCCCCGCAGTCACAAGCTCGTCGGATCGATGCCCTTGCTCCATGACGAACCGGCGAACTGCTGGGCTTCCGGGTGGCGTCTGGGCGAGCAACTCGCCCGGCAGCGGCGGTGGGACGGGGGCATCCATGACGACCCGAGCGCAGCCTGGAAGGCGGAGTACACCGGAGAGACGGTCAACGAATTCCTCAGCCGGCCGACAGCACCACGGTCAGAGGTCACCCAGCTGACGATCAGGGACATCGACTTCCTCGACTGCGCTCAGCTCGTCCAGCGTTTCCCTGGGGTGACCTGGCTCCATATGCACGGGCGTCTGGGCCTTCTCTCAGCCGCGGGCGAGCTGAACAGACTGGCCTCTCTCCGGGGGATCCGCATCGTCGACCTGTTCGGGATGACCGGTGAAGACCGTCTTCGTCCGCAGTGCGTGCCAGAGCTGGAATCACTGAACCTCCTCAGCATCCCTGCCGATTACGCCTCGGCCATGCGCAGGACCTGGCGACCCGAGATCCCAGCAGGCACCTACGTCTCTGTCCTCCGGGCGCGCAAGCCTGAATGGGTCAGGGAGAACCGGAACAACCCGTTGCGCGACTGGGACGGTCGCGAACAGGTCAGCACGACCATCTACAAGAGGGCTGTCACTCAGTACAAGGCGGCACGGAAGGCGATCCTTCTGGAGTTCGCTGAACAACCCGCGGACGGTCGGTCGGCACGCGTTGAGGAGATCGGACGTGCCTTCGGTGAGGCGTTCAACCGGCTTGACCACCGATCGGGCTTCATCGAGACCGTCGAACGCGAAGAGCTCTTCGCAGCCCTCGACCACATCGTGAACGAGGCCGAATCACTCCACGGCCCTGGCCTCGAAGAAGCGCGGGACAGCCTCATCTCCGGGGTGGAGTCCGTCCGAGCCTGGTAACGAGGAACGCGTCCGCCGAGGTGGCAGGGCCTCCAAGTCGGAGCCCGAAGTCTCAGAAGGGGGCGGCGTTGGCGACTATCTCCGCCAACTCGTCCGCGGACTCGGAGGTCAGACGGTAGAACCCCTGGAGGCTGATCGAGCGTTCGAGGCGGCCGTCCACCACGTGTCTCAGATTGCGGGTCCGGCCCCGGCGGTTGCGCCAGGCGAGCCTCGACAGAAGATCACCGGGGATCGTCATGTCGAAGCGTACCGGTGTCGCGTCGACGTGCACGGCCGCGGCGCCGCAGCCGTCGGCACCCAGCATCGACCAGTCGTCGTGTCCGGGGAACGCCGGGTCCTGCCAGGTCGCGGGGCTGGTGCCGCAGCAGTCGCGCCGTCCGATGTCGATCACTCGCATCCGGGACACCACGTGCACGACACACCGGTTGACGTGCAGCGCGTACACCTCGTCCCCGGCACGGGCACCCGACCAGGCTGGCAGGGAGGAATGGACGCCGCTGAAGGCGACCGGCGGCCGCGTGCCCACGCGCCCCGACTTACGAAGCGCACGGCACGTGTCATGGGTCCACAAGACGGTGTAGGCATCAGACATGCTTCGATCCTAGGAACGAGCACTGACAGTCTTCCGTGGAAAAGCGCCTGTCCCGCAACAGGGCCCCGCTGCCGGCTTCGCCTCGACAGGTACGTGCCGTCGTGCACCCCTGGGCAATCCGGCATGGCAGACATCAGGTCCAGCTGAGACCGCCCGCCGGCCGACGTACCATCGGGCGTGACCGCCAACGCACCTGCCGCGCCGCCGCCGAGCGCCCCTGACTGGCCATGCTGCGGGCATGGATCCGATCCGTCAGCCGACGCTGCGGGCTGCCGCGGCCGCCGGGTCGCCCCGTATGCCGAGTGCCTGGCCCACCTCGGCGAGGCGAACCGCTCCGCCTATCTGGCCGGTCTGCAGCCGGGTGCCGATCTCGACCACCGTGGCACCCGGTTGACCGAGGAGCTGCTCGATGAGCTTCTTGCCCGATTGCGGGACCCCGCGACAGACCGGCTCCGCTTCGGCAAAGTCTCTTTCGGCAGGGCAGAGTTCGCCGGCGACGCGAGGTTCGACGGGGCGGAGTTCGGCGACGAAGCCGCGTTCGCTGGGGCCAAGTTCATCGGTGACGCCCGGTTTCTCGGGGCGCAGTTCGAGGGGACCGCGTGGTTCAGCGCGGTGGAGTTCTGCGACGACGCGGGCTTTCCCAGGGCAAAGTTCGGCGGCGACGCGAGGTTCGACGGGGCGAGGTTCCACGAGCAGGCCCGATTTCGGTGGGTGGAGTTCGGCGGCGACGCGGAGTTCAATCAGGCGGCGTTCGGACGCGACGCCAGGTTCAGCGGGGCGAGGTTCGGTGGTGACGCGCGTTTCCTCGGGGCGAAGTTCCAAGGCAACGCTTGGTTCGACAGGGCAGTCTTCGGACACGCTTCAGCGGTGGGCCCGCTCGTGTGCGAAGGAGAACTGAGCCTGTCCGAGGCGGTGTTCGGGGTCGCCGTGACCATCGAGGCGGCGACGGCAGCCTTGACCTGTCGTCGGACACGATGGGCCTCCACCGCGGCGCTGCGCCTGCGGTACGCGGGCGTGGATCTGAGCGACGCGGTCCTGGAATACCCGCTGAGCGTCGTTGCCCGGTCATGGCCCTTCGCCGTGATCGGCGAGGACGTGGCCGGGCAGCGCCTGACGGACCCCCGCGTGCGCGTCCACTCGGTGCAGGGGGTGGACGCCGCGCATCTGGTGCTCACCGATGTCGACCTCACCGAGTGCCGCTTCGCCGGAACCGTCCACCTCGACCAGTTGCGGATGGAGGGGCGTTGCGTCCTGGCGACCACCCCTTCCGGCATACGACGGCGCGGCTGGTGGCCGGTGCGCTGGACACCGCGCAGGACACTGGCGGAAGAACATCACTGGCGTGCCGCCCGCGACACGGCCGCGGACGGCTGGACACCTGCGGACGGGGAGAACGCGTTGGAGCCGGCCGCGCTCGCCGCGGTGTACCGGCAGCTGCGCAAGGCGTCCGAGGACGGCAAGAACGAGCCCGGCGCCGCCGACTTCTACTACGGCGAGATGGAGATGCGCCGCCACGACCCGGACACCCCCCGGGCCGAGCGGGGCCTGCTCGCTCTGTACTGGGCGGTGTCCGGGTACGGTCTGCGGGCCTCACGCGCCCTCGGATGGCTCTTGCTGGCCATGATCGCGACCGTGGCCGTCATGATGCTGTGGGGTTTGCCGAAGGCCAGTCCGAAGCCCGAAAGCACCGGCACCGTCACCGGCCGGAGCATCACGCTGAGGACCGACACGCCTGCTCCGGTCAATCCCGACGGACCGTACCGGAAGCGACTGACGGGCGAACGGCTCGAAAGGTCACTGCGGGTGGTCATCAACTCGGTGGTGTTCCGCAGCAGCGGCCAGGATCTGACCACCATCGGTACGTACACCGAGATGGCCTCCCGGCTCTCGGAACCGGTCCTGCTCGGTCTCGCCGTCCTCGCCGTCCGCGGCCGCGTCAAGCGGTAGCCGAACGGAACACGGAGACGTCCCACTTCGGACGATCACCGTGTCCCGGGGCGGCGATCCGGACGGCGGCCAGGTGGTCTCGAGCAACGGCTGCCCGCCACCGGTAGTGGCCGAGCCGCGTGGGAAGACGTGTCGCACCCCCAAGGGAACGGACGCGACGGCCGCCCGCGTGAGCCCGGTCCGATGGAACCACCGGAGCGCCGGGAGGGCCCGGCCGCCGAAAACCCCGTCGAGCCCCGCGCATCCCCCGCCTACCCTGGCCGCATGCCCCACGCCAAGACCTCGTACGTCTGCCTGCCCTGCCGGGCCTCGTACAAGCAGCCCTATGACCGGGACAGGCCGCAACGCGTCTGCCCCCGCTGTGCGGAGCCGCTGATCCACGTAGGGTCCGCGTTCGCGGCGCCCCGTCGCGGGGACACCGCGGCCTGGCGGACGCTGTCCGTCCTCCTGTACGCGGGCGTCCGCTTCCACATGGGCTGCTGCTGCGGGCCGGGCTACCGTCCGCGCACCCTCCGCGAGGTGCGCGAGCGGATGACGTACGCCGAGCGCACTGGTGAGCCGATCGCCACCGCACTCGCACGCCCTGACGTGCCATGACGGACAACACCGCGCTCGTGCGACTCGTGAGACCGCCGGCCACCCCCGTCCACGCCCGCGGAAACTGGACGGCCGCGGAGAACGTGCTCGGCACGCCGCTGCCCGCCGATTACAAGCGCCTTGTCGAGACGTATGGATGGGGCGAGTTCTGCGACTACCTCAACCTCCGCACACCCTTCGGTACGCGCGAGCACAACCGCCTCGAATGGCAGCGCGGCACGCCGTCGGGTACGCCCGAGAGGGACCGGGAGCGCCACCCGTACCCGCTCCACCCGGCTGCGGGCGGACTGCTGGTCTGGGGCACCACCATCGACGCCGACTGGCTCTGCTGGCTCACCGAAGGGGCACCAGAAAGTTGGCCCGTCGTGGTGTGGAGCCGCGACGGCTGGTACGAGATCCACACCATGGGCGCGGCGGCGTTCGTCGAGGCCTGGGCCGGGGCGCGTCTCGAAACCCGGTTGCTCGTGGACATGGAGCCGGACCTGGGCCCGTGGTTCAACGCCTTCCGGCCCCGCACCCACCGCTGCCTCCGCATCACCGAGGGCCCGTACGCGCACGACCGGCGCCTGGCGATCCTCCGGGACGCCCTGGCTCCGACCGTGGACCGGGGCAGTTGGCGGACGGACGACGGCGACTTCGGCCAGGACCACTGCGCGACAGCCGACACCGACTGGCTGCTCACGTACGACATGTCGCGCCCGCACCAGATCCGGATCTCGTTCCCGCCGGAGGACAGCGAGGCGGCCCGGCAACGTCTCTTGGTCGCCGTAGGGCGGATGCGCTGCGAAGTGCTTCGGATCACCGCGGCCGATGGCCGGCCGCTGCCGACCTGGGACGCCGTCGTCGACGAGAACCCGTAGCAGCGGGCGGCGTTCCGCCAGCACGACTCCCTTGTGAACTCAGTGCGTGGATCACATACTGAGGTAGGGGTGCAGAGGTGCGGCTTGCAAGGCAGGAGCGACCAGTCTGCACCCGCTTGGGTGGGGCTTGAAGGGTGGAGTGCGTTCGCCGTGCTTGATCATCGCCTGGTGCAGACCGCTGTGGTCGGAGGGAAGAACTCCGAACACCCAGTGATCCTGCCCATGGACGCCCGGGAACTCGACCGCTGGCGCAGAAAGCACCCCAATTACTCCTACTGGTGCGGCCTTCAGCTCGGCGGGTGCGGTGGTGAACTGAGCGACCGTCGTTACACCGACAAGGTCTGTCACTTTGCCCACCATCCATCCGCCCCCGTCTGTCACCGTACGGCGAACGGCGAGACGAGTGCCGACCACCTCTTCGTCAAACGTGGAGTGCAGCGCCTGCTGCAACAGCAGAAGATCCGGGGCAAAGCGCATGTACGTTCCTTCGATGCGAGCCGCCCGGGTGGCGCGGTGGACGTCCACCTGCCGGACGGCAACCGCCGGATTCGCTTCCAGATGGCCCACATCGATCTCGACGGATGGCAGCGTTCAGACGCCGAGCTGAGAGCGACCGCCGGTGAGGTGGACTGGGTCATGCCAGGCGTGAGACCGGTCACCCGTGAGCTGGTGGAGCGGCATGGCACGGCACTTTGCCTGCGCCTGCATACGGAGGGCGGGGAACGGCGGGTCGAGATCGGCTCCCTCGGGCGCGGCCGTGATGTGAGGTGGGATGCACTGGAGGCATGCTCGTTCACATCAGCGGGATTGATCATGCCTTCTTCTCAGTCGGTGAGGAGTGAGGAGAATCTGGCGGAGTCGGTGGCGTTTCCGGTCAGCGGCGGCCTCGTGTTCAAACTGGTCGCCCGGGCGAAGGGCCAGTCGAGCACTCCTTTCACCTGGTCCGGGCGGCGCTTGTTCACCGCGCACGTCAAGCCGGCGAACAGTCGACCGATCCGCGCGCTCGTCTCGTTGCCCGTGCACATGGACGGGCTGCTGGTGCGTGACCGTGTCTACCGCTCAGGCGGTGGCGCACGCCTTGTCGTCACGCACGACAGCGACTACCCCTGGGCCGTATTTGTGGAGCGGTGCGACGTGCTCGACAGTGAGGCTGCCCGGAAGACGGGGCTGCTTGCCGAGCCGGCGGTCGAGCGGGACACTCCCGCTTCGGCCTCGGTGCCCGGGCCGCGCAAGGTACGTGCCGTCAACGTGACCGCGGCCGCATCCAAGGAACATGTCGCTGCTCCCCAGGCCAAGGTGAAAGCGGGCGAACCGGCGGCACCGCGACGGGCGAGCGCTCCGAACCCACTCGTGCGGAAGGTCAGTGGCCTGGTGGACGAGTTGCAAGCGCTCCACGGGCTCAGCGGCGAAGACCGGGTCGAGGTCAGACGTCGCGTGCGTAGCGCGGAGAGCTGGATCCGCCAGTACACGTCGCTGAAGAGCTCCGACTTCTGGTCCGGCAAGGCTACGAAGGTGGCAGAGGAGGGCAAGCGGCTCGTCACCCGGCTCGAGAAGCTGTTGAACACGCTGCGGTGATTCCGGCGGTGAGGAGCCTCGCCTTTCTGTCTTTGGTGAACTGCGCCCGTTTCGCGGCGGGTGCAGGCGCGCTCGTCACATACTGGGCCCCATGCTCGTTCCTTCTCTTGCCCTCTCCCCCCTTCAGCACCACCTGTTGCGGGAACTGGACCTCTGCGACCTGCCCGCGCCCGAATCGGAGCCCGCGTCTTACACGGCCCGGGACCTCGACACGGACGCGGTCCGGGACATCCTGCCCACGCTCCTGTGGGCAGGCCTTGTCGAACAACGAGGCGGCGGTCAGGGCACTCTTCGGCTCACCGCGGCCGGCGCGGCAGCTCTTCGTTCCGCAGAGTGCGACGAACTCACCGCGCGCCTCAACGCGGTGGTGTCCTTCTCCGACACTGTCGCGCGAGGTGCCGCGCCCCGCCCGGCCGGGTACGCACTCAAGCGCCTGGCAGAGGGGGCCTGGACCCTGGAGCAGGCGCAGGCTCACGTGGCGGCCGGCGGCGAATAGCCGCGATCATGGCTCATCCGGCCCCCCCGAACTCCAGGACCACGCGACGCCGAGCGAGTGCCGCTTTGGGTTGCGGTGGGAGCACGCCGGCCGATGTGAGGTCTGCCGTGGTCACGACCGGCGAGCTCACGATCTTCGTGGTGATGGCCTGCTGCGCCGGGGCGAGGTCGATCAGCCGACGCAACACGGACAGCAATTCGATGAGCTCCTCCGTCCAGTCGCTCGGCCAGGACGTGACATGGATGTCGTCCAGCGGGCTGGTCTTGCGGCTGGTGGGGGAGGCCTTTCGGTAGCCGAACTACTTCTTGACGATGTGCATGCCGCCGACTTCGTAGTTCCAGACGCCGGGCGGGACTCCGGTGAAGGTGCCCGGCCCGACATGCAGGGTGCCAGTCGCCTCGTCGTACGCCACGGTGTCGGGCACGGCGGTGCCTATTCGAGTCGCGTACCGCACCTGCCGAGGGTCCTCCGGGGCGAACCCGACTCCTTCCTCGCCGGACGCCGCGCCGTCGGGTGGAGTGCCACTGCGACCGTACGTCGCCGCCCAGAGAAACTCGTTGCCGACGCGGACCGCCTCGCTCCACAGGGCCGGGTCGCGGGTGAGGGGCAACCGTACTCCGGCGGTCAGCAGCTCCTCCGCGAAGTGCTCGGTGAAGGCGCTGTGTCCGGCGACGGCCACGGCCACGGCGTAGGCGGCGAGGTCGTGCACGGTCACCTCCTCCACGCCGACACTACCGGCCAGGTACCGGAGGAGGCCGGTGGGCACGTTGGCAGTGCCATCCGGGTGCAGAACGGGATGGACTCGCCCACCCCGGCCGTTGAAGTGGTCCGTGTCCGGCAGCAGCGCGGTTGCCACCAGCGCCGGACCCGTATTGATCACGTGAGTGTGCTGCTGGTTCAGGAACACTTGCCCTGGTAGTAGGGATTCCCACACCTCGGAGCGGGGTCGGTCGATGACGCGGTTGTCTGCGATGAGCCACTGGCGGTCGAAACTGCGCAGACCGATCTGCAACAGCTGCGGGCGGTCATAGGTCTCATCGGCGACAGTCCGGCCGACATGGGGAAAGCCAGGAAGGCCGGGTGGCCGAGAGCCGAGCCCACGGCTGTCGGTTACCTTGAAGAGCAGAGCCTTCACCGCCGGATCCTCCTCACCAATGAGACGAGTCCACCGGCGCATGAGAACGTCAATGGACGGCGAAGTCACCCATGATCGATTTGCTTTGATGCCCGGACTGCCCCATGGGAAGAGCTCGTCCAGCGCGGGATAGTCGTCCCACCCCGACACTGTCGCCGGCGTAAAGGGCCGGATCCCTTCCGCGTGCGCGTCCCGCCACCCGTCGTCGTCGAGCCCCACCTCGCGTAGCTGGGCGAACTTGTCCGCCCGCTTGCCGTGCAGGGCCCGGTAGTGAATTCGGGCGGCAGAGCCTGGCATGTGGTCCGCACGCCGGACGAAGACGCAGATGGACAGCGGCTGGGCGACATGCGGGAACACTCGGGTGGCCACGTCCGAACGCTGTCCCTCCGGCGACAGGTTGATGATCCAACCCTCGTCGCACACCCTGCGCAGATAGTCACGCATGCCCCGCCCGGCCGGACCCGTGGCGAAGGCGGACGGGGTGATGAAGCATACGACTCCGTGCCGGTCGTCCGCGTGGGCGTCGAACACCTTCCACGTCGCCCAGCGCCAGAAGTAGATGTACATGTTCTTGAGCGCGTGTTCGTGACGACCGTTGCCAGGATGCCGGAAGTCGTCGAGAGGCGGGCGGCCCTGACCCTTCACCCGCTTCTCGATCCAGCCGCCGCGGTTCTCCGCCTTGTCGTCGTACGGCGGGTTCGAAATGACCACCGTGACGGGGACGCTGGCCTTCACCCGGTTGGCGCGAGCGCGGGAGACCGACAGTGCCGCATACGTGGAGGCAAGCTGCTCCTCCTGGACGTACGGGTCGTCGAGGGTGTCCGTGACATGGAGGTTGAGGCCGCCCGGCGGGAGCTGGGCACCATGCTTCTTGAGCAGGTCGGCGGCTCGTAGTTCGGCGACGGCGAAGGGGCCCATCTGGAGCTCGAAGCCGTACAGGCGCTTGGCGAGGCGCCCGATCGCGTCGGGCCCCATGGCGTCGCCGTGCCGTCGGACAGCCTGCTGGGCGACCCGCTCGATAATGGTGTGCAGGTAGGTTCCGGTGCCCATCGCCGGGTCGACGATGTGGACGGCTTCATCGCCGTAGCCACGGGCCTTGCCCAGGCGGGAGCGCAGCACTTCCTCGGTGAGGCGGACCATCTCCTCGACCACCTGGTGCGGCGTGTAGTACGAGCCGCTGCGCTGACGCAGGTCGTCGTCGTAGACGGAGAGGAACGACTCGTAGAGGTGGAGGTATGCGTCGCGATTGCCCTGCCTGATCGTCGTCCAGTCGACGGCCTCGACGGTGCGGGCGAGCAGGTCCAGGGTCACCTCGAACCGCTCGTTGACGTTGTCGGTGAGCAACTGGAGGGCCTTGCCCATGAGGGCGTGGCCGGCGTTGAGGCGGCGGCCGATCTCATGGAAGCTCGTTCCCGTGAGCGGGATGCCCTCCGTCCGGGCGAGGAGCAGTGCGAAGGTGACCGTCTGGGCGTAGCCGTCAGCGAAGGTGGCGTCGTCGGCGGTGGGGAAAAGGTACCGTCGCCAGTCGCTTCTGAGGCCGGTGAAGGGGCGGTTGCCGCCGGTGTCGGCTGTGTCGAGCTGGGTTTCCGCCCGCAGCTGTTCCCGTACAGCCTCGCGCAGCAGGCGGCACAGCGGCGCGATGTGCTGCACGAGTACCGCGACTCGCTGTATCTCTGTCGGCTCCCATACCAGCACCGCTTGGGCCAGGGCGTCGAAGGCCGCCGGATTCGCGGCGCTCAGCTTCTCTCCGGCGCTCTTCAACGCGCCTGCCAGCACCACCTCCTCACCGATCTGGACGCCGTACCGGAAGACGCGCCAGTGGGTGCCGTTGGTGTAGAGCAGGTTGGGGAGGTCACGCAGACGCTGCCACTGCCGTCTGTCATGGCCGGTGAAGGTATCAGGGTCGATACTCTTCCCGGGGCGCTTCACTTCGATGTAGCCGGTGATCTCCGCGCCGACGCGCACGGCGTAGTCGGGCCGGACCCCGAGATGCGGTATGCGCGTCTCCGGGTGCCAGGTGACCTCGGGCAGGCCACGGTGAGAGGCGATTGTGCGGAACAACTGCTCCAGAGGACTTCGGATCGCGGCCTCGCGGTCGCCCGGCCCCCCCGAGACTGCGCCTGCATTCCATGCCGAAAACCGAGATGGCGTCCTGCAACCACTGAAGGCGTGCGTCAGCCATGGTCCCCCCAGGCCCCGGGCCCCCGGATGCCGAACGGGGCCATTCCCTCTTGATGGGCAGTATGGGGGCACTGACATCTAAATGGGCAGAGGGCGTACGGGAGTTGGGCTGTCAGACGGCTGCGCTGGATGTGACGCTCAGGGTGTGCTCCCATCAACGAGCGAGCACGCCTCCCTGTCCGCCCTTGCCCCTGGGCGAGTTTTACGTACCCAGGGTGGCAAGGGCGAGCGCCGGGGGCTGCGTCAGCCGTCCAGGCGGACCGGCATCAGCAGCGAGTACGCGTCCTCGTCGTCGGTGCGGCGGATCACGATGGGGGCCGTGGGGGCGCCGAGTTCGAGGATCAGACGGTCACGGGATCCGGCGGTGAGCGCGTCGAACAGGAACTCGCGATTGACCGCGACCTGGGACTCGTCGTCGTCGTCCCCACAGACGGTCACCGTGTCATCTGCAGTCACCTTGAGCACGCTGAGGTCCCATGCCACGCCGTCCTGCTCGCGAACCTCGCCCGCTCGGACGGGGCCGGCCTCCAGGGCCTGCCGGAAGGCGGCGACGTCGACGAGAGCGCGGCGCCCGGCCGGCAGACGGACGAGACGCCGGTAGTCGGGGAATTCGTGACCGAGGCTCTGGCCAGTCACCTGGCGGTCCCCGGCCTCCAGCGTCACGCGGTCACCGTCCACGGTGAGCTGGACGGGTTCTTCTGAGGTCAGCAGTGCCCGCATGGCGTCGACCAGAGGGGCGGGCACGATGGCCTGGACACGTGGGCCGTCGTACCCGGTGGTCGCGGTCCGGGCGATCGCCATCCGGTATCGGTCGGTGGCCACGAAGCTGATCGCCTCGGCCTCGACGTCGAACAGGACGCCGGCCAGCATCGGCATTTCCGGGTCGCCGCCCGCGGCGAACCGGACCGCGGCCAGCGCGGCGGCCACCTCGGGCGCGGAGGCGGACAGCCGGACGGCGGCAGTACGGAGCGATGTCATGGGGATCTCCCTGTCTTCGATCATCCTTCGGAGCGTGGCGAACTCACTGCGGGCATCGGACAACCCCACTTCGAGACGGTGCAGATGGGCCTCGAGCAGCTTCCGCACCAGGTCGGTGTCCGCGCCGGACCAGCCGGCCAGCACGAGCCGGATGTCCGGCAGCGGCATGGCGGCGCGCCGCAGCCGGGCCAGCAACCGGGCCTCTTCGATCTGCTCGGGGGCGTACCAGCGGTAGCCGGTCACCGGGTCCACGTGGGCCGGGACCAGCACACCGGCTCGGTCGTAGAACCGCAGGCTGCTGATGCGCAGGCCGCTGTCCCGGGCGGTCTCGCCGATGCTGTGCATGTCGTTCTCCACGTCCCGAACTCTGGGGCCTGCACCAGGTCGAGGGTCAACTTCGGCCGTGTCCCTCCCAAAAGAATGTTGCTCAGGCCGGACAGTCGGCCTCGGTGGTGGCCGTGCCGTCGAGTCAACTCGGCACTGAGATCGCCGTACGACGGCGGTGCCGCCCCCGCGCGTGCCTGGCCCTTCAGGATGTCGACCACAGCGTCCAGCGCCTGCTCGTACTCCAGGGTGTCCTTTTCATCGCACTCTCTCCCCGCCTCGGCGCTCGGTCTCGCGGCGGATCGAGCCCATGGGGCGTGCGCGGGAATCGACAGGGGTGAACCTAACGATTTCGGCATTCGGTTGTGAACTGTGTGCGCAAAGCTCATACTGGAGGCGCTTCGTGCGGGCAGCATCACGTGGGACCGTTCGACACGGCGGCCGAACTCCGATCAGCAACGTCTCTGGGGCTCACCATGCGTATCACTCGCACCGCGTCCACCGCCGCCGTGGCAGCCGGGCTGCGCTTCCTCCTGGGAGAGCCGGCAGTAACAACCAGTGCCCTTCGTTCGGTAGTTGAACCACGCACGTACAGGGCCGGCAAGCCTGGCTGAGGGTCGCGGCGGGCAGCCACCAGGAGTTCCTCGTCCAGCGGCGCAAAATCACGGGCGCGATCATGCGGGACTGCTTCCAAGCACTCTGACTACTAAGGCGACGACATGACTCTCTCTGCTTACGAACAACGGGAGTGGGACCGACTCCAGAAGCGAAAGGCGGACTCCCTCAACAAGCAGGCGAGAAACCTTCTTCCGCAGCAGGCCAGGGACCGGCTCGCTTCGCTGGGCCAGAAGGCGATGAGCACCCCGGGTGCTGACAAAGTGGCTGCCGCCTACAACGTAGCCGCGAGAGGTCTCGGCAAGGCTGTGGGAGACACCGCAAGCCGGACAGTGAGCAAGAAACGTGTCGTTGAGCAGTATCGACGTGCCGGACACGACATCGCCGGCTTGGACGAGATCCGTGAGCTCGACCTGCAGATCGTCGATGAGGTCGCGAGGCACAACATGGTTCGGTACGGCCACGCGCTTTCCGCAGCGGCAACTGGCCTTGGATCCGCTGCAGCCGTGACAGGCGGAGAGGTCCTCGCCGGTGCCGGAACAATCGCCGGAGCGGGCGCGGGTGCAGCACCCGGAATCGGAACTGTAGCCGGGGCGATGGCCGCCGACACTGCACTGATGCTCGGCCTTGCCACTCGAACGGTCGCCGCCACGGCTCTCTGCTACGGCTACGACCCGAGCGATCCCGAAGAGGAACTCTTCGTGATGTCCGTGATTGCTCTCGGAATGTCCACGGGCACATCGGCGAAGACGGCCGCGTACGCCGAACTGTCCCAACTCACCCAGTTGCTGGCAAGGAACGCTCCTTGGTCCAAGCTGAACGAGAAGGTTCTCACCAAGATCGCCCGAACCTTCGCAGAGAAGTTTATGCAGCAGCTACCGAAAAGGAAGTTCGGGCAGTTCGTGCCCATCGCCGGCATGGCTGTTGGCGCAGGGCTGAGCTACATGCTCATCGATCGAATCGCTGTTTCGGCGCGCGACGCGTATCGCGAACGCTTCTTGATCGAGAAGTCAGACGGCGACCTGACCGGTGCCCCTGACTACGGTGACGCCGACCTCGCGCAGGACGATGACGCGATCGGCGTCATCGAACTGCTCCGGGACGAGGATGCTCTGCCGACGTCCACCCCGTCCGACTCCGAGGACCAGCCGGACAGCTGAGCTCGGCGACCCTCCACCGGCATCCAGGGTGCCCGCGACCTGCGCCTGTCCTGGGCGACGGTAATGGACGCGTTCCGCACGTCGGCGCGCGAAGTTTTCGTCGCCCCGCTGCCTATCGATGCTGGGCGTCGACGAGACCTGGCGGGGCAGGACGAAGTGGAAGCAGGACCCCGGGTACGGCAAGGGGCATCTGTATCGGGCCGGTGGCACACCGGCCCGATATATGGGACGAGGAGCGCATGCCGGGGTCAGGTCAGCCGCTTGCCGTAGTCGAAAAGCGCGGCCTCGACCTGGTCCGGCAGGACCCCCGCCTGCCGTGCGTGGTCATGGGCGAGGGACAGGTACCGGGTGTACTTCGGCGTCGTCCAGCCTGCACCGGGCCACCGAGTGCCGCGATCGGCGGCCCGCAGCGCGCGTGCCACGACGCTGTCCAGGATCAGCGGACGCCACGGACCGACCGGCTGATCGTGACCGGCGAAGTACAGCACCTTGGTGAAGAACGCGGGCCCCAGGTGTGGGATCTTCTGCTCGTTGTTGAACGCGAAGTATGCGTCGACTGCTCCTTGTTGCCGGAGCACCTTCAGTCCGCACTCGAGACGCTCCTCGATGTCCCGCACCGAAGACTTGGGGAAGATCTCTGCCCGGCGGGCGACCGACCGCGCCTTGGTCCCGCTGCCCCACACCAGCGCCGCGACGAGAAGGTGGCGGCGTCCTTCGGCGGTGTCGGCGCGGCGGGCCGTGCCGAACACGGCCCTGCGGTCCACCCGAGGGCGGCCACCCACTTGCGGGCAGTCGTCGAGTTCCGGCGGCCACCAGCCGGCAGAGGGCAGGAGAGACAGCCAGCGGGCGCGGTCGAAGGGAACCGACTGGGCCAGTACGTCGTCGCGGTCGGGGACGGGCTCGTCGTCGGGCAGAAGGGCCATCGGTGCCGTCCTCAACCGCGCCGGGCCAGGTCCAGCGCCGCCGTGTGGACGAACCAGTCCAGCACCTCGCAGACGGCCTCGCCGTGCTCGGCGAAGATGCGGAGCGGGAACGACGGTCGGAGCTCCAGTTTCGCCTCGGGGAGGTCGATGCCGTCGATCTTGTTGAGACGCTGGAGCAACTCCCGGCGCTGAGCCGTGTCGTCGAACGGGGCGCGGTCCTTGAGGTACTGGAAGACCACCTCGACAGTTCCGCTGACGGGGTAGATCCCGAAGGGCCGCAAGAGGTGCGGCTGGTGGCTCGTGCCGGCGTCCAGCATCGGGAAGCAGCTGGTTTCCTCGTGCTTCCCGTAGTGCAGGTGACCTCCCTGGCCGCACCAGAAGTCGAGCGTCGCGAGCAGCCCCGGCGCTGCCTCGGGGCAGTGCTCCTGCAGCTGGGTACGGAAGCGCGCGGCTGCCTCAGTGCTGTCGTCGCCCGGGAGTTGAGCGGTCGGCCCCGACTGAGGGACATCCTTGCCGAGCAGTGTCGCCAGTTCCGCAGCTGTCAGACGCTGCGAACGATGGGCGCGACCCGACGGGTCGAACCGCACGCCTTCGCCGGCCAGTAGTTCCCGCGGGGGCTGCCGGTCACTGCCGTCGGGCCAGCGGAAGGCGGGCGAGACCTTGCCGTCGGCGGTGAGTACCCGATGGGCGCCGATCACGGACGAGTTGGAAGCGAGAAAGTTGCCAACCGGTACCGGGTGGCTGCCGATCAGTTCGGCCACATCGCCGTAGGTCGTCCAACTGCCGCTGGGCATAGCGACCAGTGCGGCGCGCAACTCCGACCAACCGGGCAGCTCCTCACCGGACGGCCTCATCCCGCCGACCGGCCCCGGCCACAGCTGCGTGGCCCGGTCCGCGAGCCGGTCGCCACGGGCCGTGATCTCGGCCCTGCCCCAGCGGTCCGACTCGGCGATCTCCAGGTTCATCCGGAGCGCGCTGGAGTCCAGGATCTGCTGCTTGCGCCGGAAAGGGTGGTTGGACAGCTTTGAGTTCTCCCCGGTCAGGGTGAGATTGCCGAGGGTGTGCACCAACAGATCGTGCAGCTCCTGCGGCGACTGGCCGTTCTCGGTCTCGTCGGCGAGCAGGTCGAACCATGCCTGGGCCGGCCGCTGGGGCAGCACGTGCTCCACGGTGAGGGAGGCCTTTTCGAAATCGACCGGCTCCGACGGCCGGTAGCTCTCCTCCAGACGGCGGAGAATGAAACCGCGCTGCGGTGGACGGCCGCTCCAGTAGAAGGGCTTGCTGCGGATCGCGGAGCGCAGTTCCTCGTCGCTGGGCCAGCGGCGTCGTCGGGCGGACAGGAACCGACGCACCGCTTCGGCGGCCGATCGGTCGGTCTCCAGCTCCTTCGGCGCGTCCATCATGATGCGGTTGATGCCCGCGGTGGGGGTCTGGCAGATCAGTCGTCGTACGAGATACGACTCCACGTAGCGGAGGGCTTCTGCCGCGTCGTCATCGGTCGTGGCGCCGGCGTCGATGAGGTCCAGGAGATGAAGGGCAAGGGGGTAGTGGACCTGCCCGCCCCAGGCCTTGAGGCGTTCCAGGGCGGCACGCAAGGAGCCGGACGCTTCGCGCTGCGGTTCGATGATGCGCAGGAAGCGTTGCCCCCGCTCGGCTAGCTGTGCGATTTCGCGCTGGAGAGCGTCCTCGTCACCGGCAAGGGGCTGAAGCCGCTTCTGCTGCTCCCGGTAGATCTCGCTCTGCTTGGTCTTGTGGTGCCCACGCACGACCAGGTCCGGCCAGACGAGCAGTTCCAGGTTCTTCGGGCCGAGGCTCTGCTGCATCGGCAGCCAGAGCTCCTGGTAGACGCGCTCGCCGCGCTTGGGCAGGAGCATGAAGACGTAGTTGCGCAGCAGGTCGCTCTGGCTGAGGCCGACGCCGGTGTTGTTGATCGACTCGAAGATCCGGTAGACGTTGTCGCCGGGCTCGGCAGTGATCTCCACGATGGAGAGCAGGTCCTTCAGAGCGTTCTCCATCGCCCCGACCCATCGGTCGTCGTCGGAGGTCTCCTCGGCCTCGGCGAGGGCGCCGCGGAAGAAGCGGTACGCCGCGCCGATGTTGTCGCCGCCGCCCGCCTGGGGACTTGAGGCGATGCACGCGTGTACGCCTCGCGGTCCGCCTGCGTGGGCAGCAAGCGGTAGTGGTCGAGTCCCTCATGGAACTCGTTGACGAGGATCTGGCGATGGACCCGGTCCGCCGCCCTGGTGTCGGAGCGGTCCTTGAGGTGGTCGCGAAGCGCGGTGAATGCCAGCATGAGTGTGGTCAGGCGCTGCTGACCGTCCACGACCAGCCATCGCTGTACGCCGCCGGCCTGGATCTGCCCCGGCGCGAGAACCACCGAGCCGAGGAAGTGCGGCGCGGCCGCCTCACCCGCGAGATGCTGGTCGACCAGCTCGCCCACGTCCTCCCACAGCCGCTGCAACTGTTCACGTCCCCAGCTGTAGGTGCGCTGGTAGAGCGGAACCTGGAACTGCTTGTCCCCCTGGACCAGCTTGAGGAAGGTGATCTCCTGCGCGCGCATGCGCTTCCTTTCCGTGCCGGCTCTGCTCGAGCCGTCCCCTGCCGGGGAATGTACGTGAACTCTGTCAAGGATGCGGGTCGTTGCCGCTATGCGAGCGTGTGGAAGTCGGTGTCGGTGCGAGGCCCCTGCGGCGGGACGGCCGGCCGCCGGCTGGAGATCCTCGGCATCGTCTCGTTCGGGGAGCGGCGCAGAAGCTTCATGCTGCGTCCCTCGAGCCATGCGTTCCAGGACTTGAGGTAGTAGAGCAGGTGCTCGCGTGAGTCGTCGCGGCGGCGATGGGTCTTGCCGACGGCGAGGCTCAGCATCGTGTTGCGCAACGTGAGGCGGGGGTCGCCCGGCTCCAGCCAGGCACCCGTGACGACTCCCTCCCGCCATGCGGACTGGTCCACGTCGGGTCGCTCTCGGGACGTCACGTACCAGCCGATCGTCGCTGCCGTGACCGTGATGCGGCAGCCCCGGTTGAGGGCGATGCCGTCGTGCAGGGCGTCACGGACGCCGGGATGTTCCTCCAGCAGGTCCAGCAGCTGATCGTTGCTGGTCACTGACGTTTGCCTCGCCGGCGAGCGCCAGAGCATCGCGGCCGGTGCGTTTGCGGCCTGTGTCCATGACCGTGAAAGCCGTACGGGGCACGCCGCGTGTGACCGTCAACGGCACTCCGGTGCCGGCCTTGACGATCGCGGCGAGCCGGTGCTGGCCGTCGATGAGGACGTCGTCCTCGTCAAAGGCGATGCCCTGGTGGGTGAGTTGCCACTCGCCGCGCTGGATCTGGGCTGCCAGCTGCTGAACCGTGTTCTTGCTGAGCGGCCGGTTGTTGGTGTTGCACGTGAGCCACTTGGCGGCCAGCTCCGGTGTGACCTCGCGAACTTCCATGTGCATGGGGCGTGTTCTGTCCTTCGCTCTCTCGGTGCGGAGGGCTGAACGGCCGGTCCGCGTGGGAACAGATTGCAGCTGATTGTGAACAGAGTCAATGTGTAGATGCTACGGTTCATGCGTCTCTTGGGTCGGCTCCCGGGATCGGGTGCCCTCGGGTGCGGCAGGGGAGGCGTCGATGGCCGGTCGACACGCGAAAAGCTCGACAAGCCCCGCGACCGCGGGCGAAAGGGTCCAGGTTGTCCGGGGCTGCCTGGTCGGTCTCGGTGTGGTGCTCTTGCTGGGTCTTGCAGGTCGTTACGGCGGAAGTAGTAGGCAAGTTGACGGCGTCGCGGTGTCACGCGAGGCGCGCGTCGCGGCACCTCCGTCGGCGGTGAGTCGGCGCGCGCAGGCTTGTCGTCCGCGACGATGTGACATCAACAGGGCCCGCAGTGCGGAGATCCTGGTACGCTCCATGCGTGTGCTGAGTTCACATGAGGTGGGGCGGTGCTGGGGGCGCGTGCTGCACTGATGTCCCGGGCTGCCGGGGCGCGATCACAAGCAGGCCAGCTTCTTGGCCCTCAGTATTCAGTGGAGTGGCGTGTGAGCCAGGGCGAGAACGTGCTGAGCGACGGTATCCTGCCGGTCGGCTCCGTTCATCACTACGACGACGGGTTGCATGTCCGGGTCGACGACGTCGTGCCGTACGAGCTGGTGGACCCCGACGACTCGCACGGCGTGCGACAGGGAGACGACCTGATCCGGTGCACCCTGTTCCTGAGCAACGGCACGGGGCGGCCCATCGACGTCGACGGCATCAGCCTGCGCGTCCGCTGCGGGCCGTACGGTAAGACCGGCCGTCAGGTGCAGGACTACAAGAGCAACGTCCTCGACGACGAACTCGACGGGACGCTGCGCACCGGACGGCGGCTGTCGGCGACCTGGGCCTACAGCATTCCGGCCGGGACCGCCGGAGACATGGACATCGAGGTGCGGTTCGGGAGCGGGCACGGGCGGGAGAGCGTCACGTTCACCACTGCTGCCCCGACGCCCGACGGTGCTCGTGCGCCGGCCGCCGCCACCGTACCTGCGGCCTTGCCCGACCAGGCGGTGCTGTTCGGTGACGAACAGCGGTCCCTGTTCGCGGACCCCGAGCCGGACGCGGCCGCCGACGACTACCTGCTCGCTCCGGCGCTGACCGCGCCCGCAGCCCGGCCCCAGGACGCCGCGTCAGAGGCCGACGACGCGACGCGTGTCCGGCAGATTTTCCGCTTCCTCGCCGAGGCCGAGGCGTCGAGGACACGGCCCGTGCGCACCCTGGACGGGGCCGCCGGGACCGTGTGGTTCGACGAACTTCCCGATGATCACGGTGTCGCCGTCATGCTCGACGGGGAGCTCGCGACCGACGACCCGGCGTGGCTCACCGTCGCCCGTCCCGATCGTGAGGACGCGCCGCAGCCCAAGCCTGTGCTGGCGCCCTGGGTGGATGAGAGCCGCATCCGTGACTTCAAGCAGGTCCACGCCCCGCACCTGCGTCGGCGGATCGATCCCGAGTTCCCCGACTGGGCGGCGGGCATCCCGCTGGAGAAGACGTATCACGAACTCGACGAGCACCCCAAGCGCGAGAAGATCGAGAAGCTGTACGCGGCCTGGGAACAGGAGTGGCTCGCCTGGGCCGAGCGCCGGCGCGCGATCGACCCGCTGGTGCGGCTGTACGACCGGCTCCACAAGATGCACGAGGACGCCGCCAACCTCGGCGAGGCCTACGAACTCGTCCTCGGCTTCGGCAGGCTGACCTGGCAGACCACCTCCGGGCAGCGCGTCGAACGTCACCTCGTCACCCACCGGGCCACCATTCAGCTCGATCCCTCCACCGGCCTGCTCACCGCCGCCCCGGACCCGACGGGCGTCGGCATGGAGCTCGAAGAAGGCATGCTGGAAGCCGTCCAGCACGTACCCGGCCCGGTACGCGAGGAGATCGTCGCAGTTCTGGAGAACGCGTCCGACGCCACCGACCCGGAACACCTCGACGCCCTGCACACCGCCCTGCGCAGCTGGGTCAACGCCGCGCACAGCGCGGGCGGCTATCTGCCGACCGTCGAGCGTGCCAAGCCGCGCAGCCTGGACGTGCCGCACGTCGGCTTCACCCCCGCCCTCGTGCTGCGCGAGCGCAACCGGCGTTCCACCCTCGACGCCCTGCGGGCCATCGCCCGTCAGGTCGACGCCGGTACGCCGCCCACCGAACTGCTCGGCTACATCGCTGGCCGCGACGGGGCGCTCACCGCCGCCGACCTGGCGGCGTCCGAGGACAACGGCACGGACCCCGCCGCAGGAGAGATGTACTTCGCGCTCCCTGCCAACGAGGAGCAGCGCACCATCGCCGAACGGCTGCGCTCCAACCGGCTGGTCGTCGTGCAGGGCCCGCCCGGCACCGGCAAGACGCACACCATCGCCAACCTGGTGACCGACCTGCTCGCGCAGGGCAAGCGCGTCCTCATCACCAGCCACACACCGCGTGCCCTGCGTGTGCTGCGCGACAAGCTGCCCGAGTCCGTACGCGACCTGTGCGTCAGCCGCACTGAGGACGGCGCCGCGGCCCAGCGCGAGCTGGAGGCCTCGGTCCAGCGGATCCTTCACGAGTACGCCGGCTACGATCCGCAGGCCTCCGAGCGCGCCATCCACACACTGCAGACACGGCTGAGCACCGCCCGGACCGCACAGCAGAGCATGCTCCGCGACCTGGCCATGCTGCGGGAACAGGAGACACACCGGTTCGAGGCGGAGATCGGTGACTACCGCGGCAGCCTTCAGGACATCGCCGAGCGACTCGTCCGAGAAGCCCCGACCCACGACTGGCTCGGACCGGTGCCACAGGAACAGCCCGCGGTGAGCGCCGCCGAAGCCCTGCGCCTGCTGCACACCACCCGTGCGTTCACTCCGCACCACCAGGCTCTTGCCGCTGACGTGCCCGGGCCCTCGGAGCTGCCCGGTCCGGCCGTCTTCGAGGAGGCCGTCGAGGTCGTGCGCTCCGCCGAGGAGGCGCACACCGCAGTGCGGCGGGATCCGCTGAGCCAGGAGTACGACGCCTCCGTACAAGCGCTCTCCGAGGACGAGCAGCAGCGGCTGTCGACGGCGCTCGACGCCTTCGCAGCCGCCCGCGGACGTGCCGCCTCCCTCGCCGCCGCGTCCGGCGAGTGGGCCGTCGCCCTGCTGCGCGAGGTCGCCGCGGGGCAGGATTGGCAGGCCCGCAGCAGGCAGGCCGCTGTGACCGAGGCCCTCGCAGCCGTCGACGACTCTCTCGCGACGCTGCGAGGCGCCATGGTCAGCGGCATCGAGCAGTACGACCCGGCCACCGCGCTCAGTCAGGCGACAGTCCTGCACGACGGGCTCCGACAGGGCCACAAGCTGCGTGGTCCCCTGGGCATGCGGTCGAAGCTGGCCAAGTCAGTAGGGGCGTTCGTCGACGCCGTGCGCGTCGACGGACGGGCGCCCGAGGACACGGACACCGCGGCCGTCGTCCTCGCCCGGATCCAGCTCGAACTGCGGCTCTCTCAGGTCGAGTCGGAGTGGGGCACTCCCGTGGCCCTCTGGCAGGGCCACGGTCCGCGTCTCGCCCGACTGCGGCAGGAAGCGGAAACCCTCGAAGCGCTCCTCGGCGTCACCGCCGCCCGCACCCGGGTCCTGACGGCCGCCGCGACTTCTACGCAGCTGACGGGCGCGACCTGGCACGACCAGGACGTCGAGACCGCCGTGCGCGCTCTGCTGCGCGCCGCGACCACCCTGCGCGCCGCCGAACAGTCGCGCCGTGTCATCGCCGGAGCCGAGGAGCTGCTGCGCACCTGGAGCGACCGGCCCGGAGTCTCGCCGGCGATGTCGCGCGCACTCGACGCCGTCCGGGCGCAGGACGGCGACGGCTACCGCGAGTTCAGCGAGGAGATCGCCGAGGTCCGCGAGGCGGCCCGGTTGCGGGCCGAACACCGCGAGGCATCGGCGCGGGTGCGGGACGCCTTCCCTGCCCTCGCCGAAAGGATCACCGAGAGCGCCGACGACCGGCAGTGGGACGAGCGCCTGCCCGATCTGGCCGCCGCCTGGGCGTGGTCCGCATGGCGGGAGCGCATGGAGCGGCTCACCGACCCGGAGGCCGAGCGCACCCTGCGCCGCAAGCTGACCGAGGCCGACGACGAGGCCCGGATCATGCTCGCCCGGCTGGCCGCCGCGCGCGCTTGGCACCGGTGCCTGGGGCTGCTGACCGGCGACCAGTCGCGCGCGCTGAGCGCCTATCAGCATGCGGCGCGCCGCATCAAGGGCAAGTACCAGAACCGCTACCGGCGAGACGCGCAGGACGCCCTGCGCAAGGCCCAGACCGCCGTACCGGCCTGGATCATGCCGCTGCACCAGGTCGCCGAGACCGTGCCGATGGACCAACCGGGCATGTTCGACGTCGTCATCGTCGACGAGGCCAGCCAGTCCGGCCTGGAAGCCATGCTGCTGAGCTGGCTCGCCGACCGCATGGTCGTCGTCGGAGACAGCAAGCAGGTCAGCCCTTCCAACGTCGGCCTCAAGCAGGACGAGTACTTCCACCTGCGCGGCCGTCTCCTCACCGGCCTGGAAGCGGACGTCCGCAGCCTCTTCGGACCCGATTCCAGCTTCTTCGACCTCACCGAGGCCCTGTCGGCCGGTCGCGGCACGCTGATGCTCAAGGAGCACTTCCGGTGCATGCCGGAGATCATCTCCTTCTCCAACGAGCTCTGCTACAACGGCCGGCTCCAACCCCTGCGCCAGTACGGTGCCGACCGGCTGCCGCCCATGCGCACCGTGTACGTGGAGGGGGGCGAGGCCGTCGGCGCCAACACCCGTCTCGCGAACACCGCCGAGGCCGAGGCGCTCGTCGACACGATCGTGCGCTGCTGCGCCGACCCCGCGTACGAGGGCAGGACCATGGGCGTCATCAGCCTGCGCGGCAGCAAGGGGCACCTCGCGGAGCTCGAGAACCTGCTCGCGGAACGGCTCGACTACGAGCAGCGCGAGGCCCGCCGTATCAGGGTCGGTGACGCCGAGGACTTCCAGGGCGACGAACGCCACGTCATGTTCGTCTCATGCGTCAACTCGGCGACCACCGCCGCCGGTACCGTGCCGGGCGGATTCAACGGCAAGACGTACGAGCAGCGTCTGAACGTCGCCGCCTCGCGTGCCCAGGACCAGCTGTGGGTGTTCCACAGTGCCCGCACCGAGCAGTTCCACGAGAACGACCTTCGCCGCCAGTGGCTCGACCACCTCACCCGGCCCGCCGAGGAGGAGACCGCCGCCGTGGACGGCGAGGTGCTTCCGGACGTGCGGCACCCGGCGTTCGACAGTCTCTTCCAGCAGAAGGTCTACCTGGAGCTGACCGCACGCGACTACCGTGTCCGGCCCGGCTACCGGGTCGGCCGTCACGCCATCGACCTGGTCGTCGAGGGCGGGACGCGGCGCCTCGCCGTGGCCTGTGACGGCGATGTGTTCGCCGAAGGCGACGACGCGTCCACGGCAGCCGCACGCCAGCGGGACCTGGAGCGTGTCGACTGGACCTTCGTCCGCATCCGCGGCAGCCGCTTCCACCTGGACCGCGAGCAGGCGCTGGCGCCGCTGTGGGCGGAGCTGGAGCGGCTCGGCATCGAGCCGGTGGCGGACACTCCGGAGGAGCCCGGCGGCGTACCGCAGGGGCGGGATGCGTCGGCCTCGTCGTCCGAGGACGGCGAAAGCGACTCGCCGTACACTGCGGCCGAGGTTTTGCCGGACGGAGGGATCACTGAGCGGCCCGGCACGGCAGGCGAAGACGGAACAGGGCCCCTGGGGCGGCAGTGTGACGCGGAGCGTTCGCGAACTGCCGTGGCGCAGGCGGCGGCCACCGGCCCTGCGGCCGGGCGGAACCGACCTGAGCGGCCGTCCAGCGGGTCGGGCGTGTCCAGCAGTTCGGACCCCGTATTGGCGGCAGGTGCGCCCGACCGGGCTCCTGCCTCGCAGCTGCCCGCTCCCCGGCCGGCGGCGGAACCGGCGCCCGCACGGGCCGCCGACTCCGCTCCGCTCCGGGCCGACGCACCGTCACGCCGGGCCAAGGAGACGGAACTCGCGGCGGCGCTGAGCAAGGCTCCGGGGAAGTTCCCCGTGCAGTCCATTCCCGCACCGGCGTTCCGGCGTCTGGTGGGGGAGATGCAGCAGTTGCAGCTCGCCGTCGACGCGCCGGACGAGACACCGGACGGCATCGACGCCGCGAATCTGGTGTTCCTGCGCAAGACCCAGGCGGACCGGCGTGACCGCCGGACCAAGCGCCTCGCGTTCCTCCGCGCGTTCCTGGACGCCGTCGCAGTCGACGGGGGAGAGCAGACGCCTCAGGTCGTTGTTCCCGGCGCGCTGCTGGTCCTTGAGTTCGACGGGGACGTCGACAGGGACACCCTCTACACCGTAGCCGAACTGCCCACAGACGGAGCGGACCTCGTGTCCCCGTCCTCCCCTCTGGGGCACGCGCTCATGTGGCAGCGGGCCGGCCGCGAGGTGACGTACAGCGCCTCACAGGACAGGACACACCGCGTCACCGTTCGGGAGATCCGCGCCTGACGGACGGCTCGCCACCCGCGTGTGTACCGGCCGCCGCTCACCCGGAGAGGTGAGCGGCGGCCGATACGCGGTCTCAGCCGGTCACCGGGTCGAGCATGGGGCTGCGCTTTCCGCTCCATGAGACGGCCAAGGCGTCGCGGGCCCGCGTGCACGCCACGAACAGCAGGCAGTGCTCGGCCAGCAGATCCTGCTCGTGCTGCACGGCGTCGACCTCCGCGGGCGTCACCTGCGCGGCGAACGGCAGCACCGCGGCCGTGACCCCGACGACGGCCACACAGCGGAACTCGAGCCCCTTCATGGCGTGCATCGTGGCCACCCGCACCCCGGAGACACCCGGTCCCGGGTCGTCCTTGACGGCGACGGCCGCTATGCCCTCCCGGCGCAGGCGGGTGATCACGGCGTCGACGAGGGTGTTGAAGCGGGCACACACCGCGACCTCGGAGGGCTTCACCCCGTCCTGGTCGATCCAGACCCGGATCTGCTCCACCAACGCGCGCAGTTCCTCGTCCTGGCCGGCGTATCCGCGCGCCGAGGGGACCCGGCCGTGCAGTTCCGAGCGGTAACCGTACAGTGAGTCCCGGCCGCCGTCGTCCTCGTCGTCCTCGCCGAGCCGTCCGACGGCACGGCCGTCGAGGAGCGAGGCCGACCAGCGCAGGATCTCGTCCGTGCTTCGGTAGTTGATACGAAGCCGTGAGGTGCGGCCCCGGACGTGGATTCCGAGCGACCGCAGCGACACCCGTGAGTCGTAGATGCGCTGATGAGGATCGCCCACGAGGAAGATGTCGTCCGCCTGGGGCGCCGCACAGGCCCGCAGAACCCGCCACTGGGCGGGGTGCAGATCCTGTGCCTCGTCGACGATCACATGTCGGTAACGGGGCCCGGCCTCCTCGAGCAGCCGCGCGGCCTGGTCGCACAACTGCGTGTACGTCGCCGAGTCGCGCGACGCCAGGTCCGTCGTGAACCGCTCCATCACCCGCCACAGCCGTGCCCGCTGCACCCGGCCCACCTGTGTGCCGCGTCCGCGCCGCACACAGCGCAGATACTCCTCGGGCGTCCGCAGCCCCTGGGCAAGGACCACGTTGCGGTACTCCTGGGCGAGGAACTGCTCCGTCCACGGCAGGTCCTCGCGGGCCGTCGCGCGTGTCCACGCGCTGCGCTCGGCCGCCGCGGACAGAGGCTTGGGCGCCCGGCCCCGGAGCTCCTTGAGAACACGGGACGCCAGGGAGTCCACCGTCGTCACGTCCACGCGCTCCAGCAGATGCGCGTCGGCGTCCCCAAGAAGCAGCGTCAGACTGTCACGCAGGGAGGCTGCCATGGCGTTGGTGAACGTGGTGAGCAGGATGCGCTCGTCCTCGCGGCCGGTGCGCAGGAGATGGCGGACACGGTGCAGCGCCACGACCGTCTTCCCGGTACCGGGCCCGCCGGTGACCTGGGCGGATCCGTTGAAGCCGGGGTGATAGGCGTACCTGCGCTGTGCCGGGTGCAGGAAGATCCGCCAGCGTGCGAGGTCCTCGGCGAGGATGCGCTCCAGTTCGCCGGGTCCGGTGACCTCCACCATCCGGTTCGGGGTGTTGAGGATCGCCTCGGACAGGGTGACGACGGGCCGCTCCTCGGCTTCGCGCACGGTCTGGCCGCGGGGCGCGATCACCTGCTCCCACACCTCGTCCGCCGACCAGCCATCGGCCAGGTACTCCAGCACCTCGTACTGGTCGGCCGGCATCATCGGCGGCGCCATCACCGTCAGGTCGTCGGCGGTGACGCAGACCCGGGCAAGGCGCATCACATGGTCGTCGATGCCGAGATCGCGCAGCACGGTGTCGGAATGCTTCTCGAAGAGGCGGGCAGGGGTGCTGTCCGCCTTCGTCTCGAAGTAGGTCTCCATCTGCTCGAGCGCCTCGACGTTGCGCACCTCCAGCGCACCGGTGGCGCCGTTGACCGAGTACGCACGCTTCACGGCCCAGTTGATCGCGTCGTCGTGCGGTGCGACCCGCAGCAGCGTGAACAGGTCGCTGCCGTCGTCAGGTGCCAGAAGCACGCCCCGGTAGAACTTGGTGACGCGTATGGTGCGGATGCGAGGATCGCGCGCCCGCTCGAGCTTCTCCAGGTGCATGCCCTTGCTGGCGTGGAGCTGGGGGACGGTCATGCTCAGGAACATTTGGATCGCGTCGTTGACCTCCTTCTGCACGGGCTTCTGCAGGGAGATCATCTCCGCGACGAAGTCGTCGGAGAGGGCGAGTCGGGGCATGGGCGTCCTCGGGTCGCGCGGGGGACGGCGGTCGGGACCAGAGTAGAGAGTCCGCCGGCGGACGACGAGAGCCCCCTCTCTCCTTGTGTGAACTGAGTCAACGTTCTATATTTCTCGTGTTGTTGTAGACCGACCCGCTTCCGCGCCCGGTTCCGCCGTCCGAAAGGACCCCCCGCATGCCGGCCCAGCCCGCCCAGGCCGCCGTCCCTCACCCGCTCGACGAAGTCCCGCAGACGTTCAGGGCCGGAGACTCGTACGCAGTGCGCGACGGACTCGTCACGTACATCCGGCGGGACCTTCTCGGACCATGGGACGGTGAGAGCGAGACGCTCTCCACCGCCTCTTCCGGCCCCCGGGACCGGTACCTCGTCGGCATGCTCGGTCCACGGCCCGGCGCGGTGACGTCGGACAGGATCGCCATGGCCGCCGCACAGAGCGCGGACGGCGACTCGGGCGACGAGACGGAACGCGACGACAACGAGCAGCAGGACCGGCTCACACCGCAGGCGGCCGGCCACATCTGGGCCTCGTCCATGGGCATGTCGTTCACCGTTCCGGCGTCCGTCGGCACCCTCAGCGTCACCGCGGGGTGGGGCCGCTACACGCAGTCCGAGGAGGCCACCGACCGGGGAACGGCCCGTCGGGTCTGGTCGCGTGAGCCGGTCGAGCACCTGAAGGACATCGACGTCACCGACGCCGCGGGCCGGACCGTCCCGCTCGATGGCGATGCCGTCGTTCTCGACGTGCAGGTGCGGCGTCACGCCGGCCGCGCGGGCGAGGACCTGCGTATCGTCGAGCTCACCCTGGTGAACCGGCAGGACGACAGCCGCGAGGCGCGGGACGCCCACTGGCTCTTCCAGACCCGGCTCGAGGTCACCGCCTTCCCCGACGACCAGGCCGCCGTCTTCTTCCCCGTCGACGACCCCCTCGACCCCGCGAACCGGGGCAACGCTCCGGAAGACGCGGAGGACCGTCGTCTGCGACTTCTGTACCGGGACAACCTCAGCCACGGCAAGGGCCGCAACGTCGCCGTGCACGCCGAGGTGCGCGAGGGGGAGCGCAACGCCCACCGGCTCATCACCACATGGCTCCCCGAGTACGACGTCCGCGCCACGACCGCGCCCACCGTCGCCGAGCAGGACCTCCTGAACGGCCTCGAGCTGGGCATGGACGAGCTCGCCGCCCTCGCGGTCCCCACCCGCCGCGACGAACTCAGCAGCGCCCTCGCCCCCCTTGCCGACGGCTACGGGATCTGGCTCGAGCGGCAGCGTCGCAGCGCGCAGTCGCTCCCGGACGACCTGAGGGAATCGGCACTCGTCGCCATCGACCAGGCTGTCGAGATCTGCGACCGGATCACCCTCGGCATCGATACGCTCGTCGCCGACGACAACGCCCTCGACGCCTTCCGGTTCGCCAACCGGGCCATGGCCCTCCAGCGCCGCAACACCGCCATCGCCGCCGCCCGCGCCGGCCGGGACGACGAGCCGGAGTCGTACCGGGAGGCGTACGACGCGGTCCACGCCAAGGGCAAGGAAGCCGCCAGCTGGCGCCCCTTCCAGCTGGCCTTCGTACTCCTGAACCTCGCCTCCCTCACCCACCCGGGCCACCCGCACCGCGGCACCGGTCGCGAGGCACTCGTCGACCTGCTGTTCTTCCCGACAGGTGGTGGCAAGACGGAGGCGTACCTCGGCCTCGCGGCTTACACCTTCGCGCTGCGCCGGCTTCAGGGCACCATCGGCTCGGGCACCGACGTGCGCAGCGGCGAGGCGGGTGTCGGCGTCCTCATGCGCTACACCCTGCGCCTGCTGACCGCCCAGCAGTTCCAGCGCGCCGCCGCCCTGGTCAGCGCCTGCGAGGTGCTGCGCCGCGAGGAGTTCGCGCGGAACGCGCGCTGGGGTGCCACGCCGTTCCGGATCGGACTGTGGGTGGGAACCTCCGTATCACCCAACTGGTTCGACGAGGCGAAGGAACAGATCGCGGACGCCAAGGAGAACGCTAGCGACAAGCACGCCCGCGTGCTCCAGGTCCTCACCTGCCCCTGGTGCGGCAGCGGCCTGACCGCCCGCAACCACATGGAGTACGACGAAGGCCGCCGCCGCATCGTGCTCTACTGCCCACGGGGCGAGGGGGAGGACCGGTGTCCCTTCTCGCGGCTCGACGCCCCGGGCGAAGGCATTCCCGTCCTCACCGTCGACGAGGAGATCTACCGTCTCGCCCCCTCACTGCTGATCGCCACCGTCGACAAGTTCGCCCAGCTCCCCTGGAACGGGCACGCGGGCCTGCTCTTCGGCCGCGTCACCGAACTCTGCCCCCGGCACGGCTACCGCCACGACGACCTCGACGCCAAGACCGGCTGCGGCAGCCGCCATCACGCCAAGGGCCCCCTGCCCGGTGTCACCGCGCAGCCCGTCACCCGGCTGCGCCCGCCGGACCTGATCATCCAGGACGAACTGCACCTGATCTCAGGCGCGCTGGGCACCACGGTCGGTCTCTTCGAGTCCGCCATCGACCAGTTGTGCACTTGGAGCGTGCGCGACGCCGACGGGGTTCGCCACGAAGTGGGCCCGAAGATCGTCGCCTCCACGGCCACCACCAAGCGCGCGGCGGACCAGGTCCTCGGAGTCTTCGGCCGCAAGGTCGCCGTCTTCCCGCCGCAGGTGCTCGACGTCGGCGACACGTTCTTCTCCCGGCAGGTCGAACTCAGCCGGGAGAACCCGGGCCGCCGCTACCTCGGCGTCTGCGCCCACGGCACCCGCCTCAAGGCCGCCGAAATCCGTGTGGCGGAGATTCTCCTGCTCGCCGGCCAGCAGCTCTTCGACGACTACGGCACGCCTGCCGACCCCTACATGACGCTCGTCGGCTACTTCAACGCGACCCGCGAACTCGCGGGCATGCGCCGGTACATGGACGACGACATCACCACCCGCGTCCGCTCCAACGGCAGCCGCAAAGGACAGGACACGCTGTCCGACCGCATCGTCAGCAAGGCGGGCATGCTCGGCATCCAGGAACTGACGTCCCGCATCTCCTCCTCGGACATCGGCGCGGCACTCAAGCGGCTGGAGACCGGCTTCGACCCCGAGCGCGACACATCGGCACGGCGGCAGGCCCTTCTGCGGGAATACGCCGTCGCCATCAAGGAGAAGCGCGAGCCCCGCGCCACGATGACCCCCTTGAGGCGCCAGGCCGTCGACGTCGTCCTCGCCACCTCCATGCTCCAGGTCGGCGTCGACGTCTCCCGCTTCGGGCTCATGCTCGTCGTCGGGCAGCCCAAGAACACCGCCGAGTACATCCAGGCGTCGTCCCGCGTCGGCCGTGACGCGAAGCGCCCCGGTCTGGTCGTCACCCTTTACAACTGGTCGCGGCCGCGCGACCTCGCTCATTACGAGGACTTCGAGCACTACCACGCCACCTTCTACCGGCAGGTAGAGGCCCTCTCGGTCACCCCTTTCACCCGCCGGGCCCTCGATCGCGGTGTCGCCGCCACCTATGTCGCCGCGCTGCGCCACGCTGCGTACGACACCTCGCGGAACCTCGACGCCCATGACGTGGATCTGGATGGCCCGCTCGCCGCGGAGGTGGAACGGCGACTCCTCGACCGGGCGGAGCGGGTGGGCCGGGAGCGCGCCCGCCAGTACCTCGCCGAACGCCTGGACCGGCTCAAGGACGAGTGGCGCCGCAAGCGCGACGAAAGCAGCGCCGCCCTCGGGTACCGCAAGGAGAAGCGCAAGAACACCGTCGTCAGCGGTCTGCTGCGCCGTGCGGACGGCTCACGGTGGACCGATCTCACCGTCGGCATGTCCATGCGCGAGACCGAGAACGAGATCAACCTGCTCCTGCCGGGTGGTGGCGCCTTCCTCGACGAGCCCGCGGGCACCGGCCCCGACTGGAACTTCGGCGCCTCGGACACGGACACCGATCCGGACGCCGCAGCCACCGTCGACAGCGACGAGTACGGAACGACCGCCGGCGGAGCCGGGAAGGGACAGCGATGAGCGCCCACACCAACCGCAGGGTCGGCGCCGTCCGCCCCAGCCACCTCATGTACACCGCCGGCATCGGCTCACTCGTCGACCTGCCCAACTTCTCGGTGCTCGTCCGGGGGATCGACTCCTGGAGCTACTCCGGTGTCACGGACTACGACATCGACGAACCGCGGTTGAGGGCCGCGGTCAACCGGACCCTCCAGAGGTACGGCCGAGGCGAGATCGAGCAGCTTCGAGCAGCCCCATGGCTGGAAGGCGCGGACTCCGACCCCAAGGGCTGGGCGGCGCAGGGGATCGGCGTGCCCGTGACGCCGTTCCCCCAGTGGCTGCGGTGCACGGCGTGCAACGTTCTCGCCGCCGTGGACTCGGGCGAGTTCGCCTACGTCAACCCCAACCCCCGCACCCCCCACGAGGCCAAGTTCGTCCACGACTGCAAGCGCGGCAAGCCCCTCGCGGTCGCGGCCCGCTTCACTCTCGTCTGCACCGACGGACACCTCGACGAATTCCCGTACACCGCCTACGTCCATCACGGCCAGACCTGCGGCAAGACGCCGCGGCCCAAGCTCCGGATGAAGGACCACGGCGGAAACCAGGCCGCCAACGTCACCATCGAATGCGTCGCCTGCGGCACGAAGCGCAACATCCGTGAGGCGATGGGCGACCGGGGCCGGCGCCATCTGCCGCATTGCCGTGGACGACACCCCCACCTCGGAACTTTCGAGTCCGGCTGCGACAAGGACGCGGTTCTGATGGTCGCCGGTGCGTCCAACCAGTGGTTCCCCCTGACCCTCAGCGCACTCGCGCTGCCCAAGGGGCAGGGCGGGGACATCGACAAACTGCTCGACGACCACTGGCCGGAGCTGAAGGGCATCGAATCCCGCGACAACCTCGCGTTCCTTGCCGCCATTCCCGCGTTCGGCTACCTCAAGGACTTCGACGCGGACGCCGTGGTCGCCGCTGTCGCCGCCCGCAAGGCCGGGGCCGACAGCCCCGCCCCGTCCGCGCCCGACGTCCAGGACTGGCTGTTCGGGCCCGAATGGGACGCGCTCTCGGGACCGGTCCCGCCGCCCAGTGACGACTTCACGCTCCGTCCGGTCACGGTGCCGGCGCCGCTCGGCGAGCTCTTCTCCGACGTCAGGCAGGTCGAACGACTTCGTGAGGCGCGGGCGCTGATCGGTTTCACCCGCCTCGACGCCCCCGACCCGGAGTCGCCGGAGATCGCGACCCGAGTCGACCTCTCCCGAGGCACTCAGAATTGGGTGCCGGCCAGCGAGGTACGGGGCGAGGGCATCTTCCTACGCGTACGCGACGACCTGATGGCCGACTGGACCATGAGGATGGAGAAGTCGCCGGAGATGGCGGCCCATCAGGAGGCGTTCGCCCGATTCCGCACCAACCGCAAGTCGGACCGGAAGACGAGCGACTTCGATCCCCTGCACGGGTGGCCAGGCGCACGCTACATTGCCCTGCACACGTTGTCCCACCTGCTGATCCGGACCATCGCCCTCGAATGCGGCTACAGCTCCGCCTCACTCGCCGAACGGATCTACGCGGGCAGCGACGAGAGCCCGAAGGGCGGCATTCTTATCTACACCGCGGTGCCCGACTCCGAAGGAACCCTGGGCGGCCTCGTCTCACTGGCGGAGGAGCGGGATCTCGGCCGGATCGTCCGCCGCGCCCTCGGCGACGCCTCCCACTGCTCGGCAGACCCGCTGTGCTCCGAGCGACTGCCGCACGACCCGGCCGACTATCTGCACGGAGCTGCTTGTCACATCTGCCTGTTCGTCTCAGAGACGACCTGCGAACGGGGCAATCGCTTCCTCGACCGTCGGTTTCTGGTGCCTCTCACTGGTACCAAGGAACAAGTGCTCACTCCAGTAGGTCTGCTGCCATGAGCAGGCAACGGTTCGAGGCCGCGGCCGAAACGGTGGTCGCGGTCCTCGGCCCCTCCCGCGCGAAGGACCTCGCCGGCCTGCTGGCGATCGGGCACAGCCGAGAACGGGCACTGACCGAACTGTCGACCCCTGGCGTCCATGAGGCAGTTGAGCAGCTCTACAAGGCTGTGGCGGCCGACGGCGTTCGTCATGAGGAAGCCGCCGCCTATTTGCGCGGCTACGTCGCAGCGACGCTGCATACACGGGACGCGGTGCAGGTACGTACTGTGTGGAGTGGGCCGGCCACACCTGCGGTGCCCGTTCGGGCAACAGCGCAGGTACTGGCCGAGGTGATACACGAATCACGTCACGAGCTACTCGCCATGACCTATGCGGCCCGTCCCTATCCAACGCTGACCCGCGCGCTGACAGAGGCGACTGCCCGCGGTGTCGTCGTGCACATGGTCGTAGAGACCTTGGCGGGAGCGGCCGGGTTGCTCGCCGGAGACGAACCAGCCAAGGCGTTCGCATCCGTCGGAGGGGTGCGCCTGTGGCACTGGGCGCGCGATCCGGCTTCGCGTGAGCGGTCACGCCAGCATGCAAAGCTCGCGGTCGCCGACCGCCGTGTGTTGTTCCTCAGCAGCGCCAATCTCACTGAGTCGGCTGCGAAGAGAAATATGGAGGCGGGGGTGCTGATACGTGGGGGAGATGCACCACTGCGGGCGGCCGAGCACATCATGGCACTTCAAAGCCAGGGAGTTCTGCGCCGTTTGCGGCCATGACAAGGTCCGGGCGGAATTCAGTTCCGTGATCGATCACGACCCGATGGCGATCACTGCCGTATTGGCATCGCCGCCGGAGTCGAACTTCACCACGGCCATATCACACCACCGCAGGCGGCCGTGGTCAGGGGGAGCACTGCGGTGGCCGAGGCAACAGGACGGGGGCGCCTCCCCGCCAGTGGTCGGGCCTGCCCGCGAGGCGCGGGCGACCTGGGGACGACTCTAACGGGAGGGTCCGACACAGGGCCCCGACCTGGGGCGACGGTGAAGACGTGCGCGACCAGGCCCCCCGCATCGCCCTGCGAATGTTGCTCATGGCCTTCACGCTGTGGGCTGGGGCGGGCATCGTCAACCATCACTCGCAGGGTTTCGGCTCCTGGTGGCTTTTCGCTCCGATCGGGGTCGGAGCGTCCCCGTCATGGCTTCGGCATTCCGCCGTGCGTTTCCTGCCACGTCGAGGGCGGCCGCCCTCGTTGTCGGCGTCGTCCTCGGGGCTCTGGCCGCCGGGTTCGGGGCCCACATGTTCACCGAGCCGGGCTCGGGCTGGGGCTGCGGCTCACGGGTCATCGTCTACGGCTTGGCAGCAGTTCTGGCATTCAACGGCATCCGGCTGCTCGTCCGGCAGTGGAGCTGGCAGCGCACCGCTCCTTGGTTGCTGCCGGCTCTGCTGCCCCTCACCCCCCGAAACGTCCGCCGCACCGATCGCGTCCAGCCCAGGCCCGGCGGGCCCGCCGGGCTCCCGCATGTAGACATCATGGCGGATCTCGATCATCAGCGCACTGACCCGCCGGTCGCGGCCGTAGTGCTTCAACGGCACATACGTCCCCGCGAACGGGCTGTCCGTCCCGGTCCCACCGAACCCGGCGAACTCCTTGCGCGCCGCGTCCAGCAGCCGGCCGGCGTGAAGGCGTCCGTCCCGAGGCAGATCGGCGGCCACGGCCCGTCACCGTGCAGCTCGTACGGCAGTGGCTCGGTCGGATACGAGTGCACATCGATGACGACGGCGCGCCCCATGGCCTCCAGTCGTTCGTCGACGGCGTCCGTCATGGCCTGTGCGTAGGGGTGGAAGTACCGCTCGTCGAGCGGCTGCCCGTCGAACCCGTCGGGCCGCAGCACCTCCCGGTGCGTGGTCCGTGTGTAGACCGCACCCATGCCGACCGCCAGCATCTCCTCCCGCTCGTCGGGAAAACGCTCCGGGTCGACGACGAGACGAGAGAGCCGGTTGACGAACCGCCAGGGCGCGACGGCCGCGCCCGCGGCGGCGGCGATCTCCGCGGTGTGCGAGTCGGTGATGTGGTCCAGCTCCCGCTCGAGCGCGCAGTCGTCGAGCACAATCCCGCGCCGGACGTCGGCGGGGATGGCACGGGAGGAGTGGGGGACGTGGAGGAGAACAGGTGAGGCGGGTGCGCCGGGGAGGAGTTGGAAGGACGCCGGGGTGTCGTGCACGCGTAGTTCCTTGCCGGTGATGTGGATCGCGCTCGGGGAGGCAAGCGCGCCTCCCCACCATGGGTTTCGGGCCTGCCCGCGTGGTGGGGCGACCTGGAAACGACTCTAACGGGAACGCCCGACACCGGGCCCGGCCTGGGTCCCACCTCATCGCCCTGTGAACGCGCCGGGTAACGTGCCGGCATGACGCGCACCCAACGACCCGGACCGGAGCCGGCCCCCGCACCGATGACCGACGAGGGCGGCGTACGACTGCCGCGACTGCGCTTCAAGGACGTGGTCGTCCGCGGAGCCTTGCAAGGGATCGCCGCCGTGGCCCTGCTGGCCCTCGTCTCGCTGTTCGTCGCCGACCACCACGACCGCGAGACGTTCCTAGCCGTTGTGGCGGGCTCCGCCATGGTCGGTGCGGGTGTCTGCATCGTGTTCGGCGGCTTCTTCTGGGCCGTCTGCAGGGGCGACGTCAGACGGTGGCGCGACTGGCGGACCATCACCGGCCAGACGGAGGCCGTGACGGTCATGGGCCCGGCGCTCTTCCGACTCGGCGTGCTCGCGCTTGTGCTCTTCCCCGGCGCCTTCGGCCTCTACGGCGTGGTGGACAACGCGCCCTACGACAGCTGGCTGTACGGCAGTTGAAAGGAACGGCGTGGCTCTGGGCACTGAGCACCACGCCGTCAGCCGCGGATGAGTACGTTGCGCGGAATGTGCGCGACGAGGCGATGGCTCGGCCTCCCCGCCATAGCCCAAGTGCAGTTCCTACCGAGCTCGTATTGCCAGCACGTAGTACGTCATGCCCAGTGACGCCGATGTCTGGTCGGTACCCGAGTCGGTGTGAGTGTCCGGGACCACCACGGTGTCGAAGCCGAGGCCCTTGGCGCTCGCCCGGTTGGTGATCACGACACCAGGCCGGGCGAGGTCGAGATTGCGGTAACGCCCTTGCGTGGCTTGCGCGGCGTACATCCGGGGCTTCAGTCGCGGCGCGCCATAGCCTGAAGCTCTACGTGGCGCAGTCGGCTCATCACCACGAGTTCCGCGAGCTGTTCCTTGCGCACGTTCCACTCGCCGACCGGGCGTCTTACCGAGCGAGGCGCGAGGCAACTCTGCACACCACCTGCCCGCCGTACGGCACCCTCCACACAGCCTCCCGCCCCTCAACCCTCAATTCGCCCGAACCAGTCCCACCGCTTCCAGCACGAGTGCCGTCGGCGGCATCCCCGTTGGACGCGCTGCACTCGAAACATCCGCACCAACTTCGCCTTCTACCCGCCTGCGGAGGCCAAAGACGCCTGGCAGTCCACGCTGCTGTCCCTCAGCCCGCCCTGCGGCAGGCGTTCCCTGAGCCGGCCGTGGAGTACGGGACATCGGGCGTCCACCACATCCAGGTGCTCGACTTCGAGGTCGAAGTCGCGCCGGACTACGCCTACATCACCCTCACCGACGTGACCGCCGACGAGGCCGCCGTCTTCTGCCAGGTGGCTCCGTGACTCCTTCGCACCCGCGCCGCACCTCGTCCGTTTCTCCAGCAGTTTCGCGATGGCGAACGGAGAGATGAGGAGTACTGCCAGTGGCCGTCGACCACCGGATAGGACCGCCCAGTTTCGGGAGCGAGCGCGACATGCTGCGGGCCTTCCTCGACCACCACACAAGATCGACTTTAAGGCGGTGTACGACGTGAGCGCGTCGACCAAACAGGAGGCGTTCGCGGCCTGGTCGGCCGAGGTGGAGAACTCGCGCGCGTATCGAGCGGGAGGCTGAGTCCCTGGACCAGGCCGGGTATCTCCACGATGGAGCGAGGAGGTGTCGCTGCGGATGGTGATAATGCACGTCCTACTGGAGTACGGCCGACACAACGGGCACGCGGATCTCTTGCGAGAGGGGCGTCGACGGGACCGTTGGCGCCTGAGTCCGCAGGATCCGATGTCCGCCCGACCCGCTCTGATGTCACAACTTGTGACGGCGTGACAGGCCGACTACGGCGAGACCCACTCAAGCTCCAAGACTCGCCATCCGGGCCCTGCGTACGGTCGGAGTGAAGAACATCAGGGCCGGCCTACGCCGCGACGCCTGCAACCCCAGCCTCCCCCTCGCTCTCCTCGGCCTCGGATGCGCGCGAACCGGACATCACGCGACGACGTCGAAGCCCTGGCTCCCGGACCCCATGACAGGGACCACGACTGCGGTGTCAGTCTGCTGAAGTATCCTCCCGGCCACCGCACACCGACTTTGAGGACCAAGAGAATTGACTGGCCTGTCTGCTTTCCCGCTGCCCTTCCACGCTTCCCGTTCCATATCGTTCGCGACACCCCGAACCCTGCGGGAACTTCAGATGATGCAGTGCAGCTCACACATTCGGGCGAAGCCGGGGTGGTTCGACAAGATGAACGATGCCGACATCGTCGCCAGGTGGACGCAAGAAGCGGTCGCCCAGGGCCTCACCGAAGCGCAGGTTCGTTACGTGCTTGCCGAACTCCGGCATTACGCCGCGCTGCGGGACGGACGAACCGGCGTCGAGGTGTCCGCGGTCGACGGGGTGTGGCAGTCGGACACACTGGTCGACGACAAGCTCGGATCCCGGTTGCGCGAGGCGGTCCGGGTTCTGGAACAGGTCCCCGAAGCAGAGCAGGACTGGCATCCCGGATCCGACGGCCAAGTACTGGATCTGGTTCATCCCTCACTGTTCTGCCTGGTGAGAGAGGTGAGCGGTGCGCCCGAGCGGGCTTGGCAGAACCCGACGAACCGCTACTCGAGGTACGAGTTCTCGGAGAAATTCCAGTGGCTGCCCACGGACGTCGACGTCAGTGACGACGGCGATGTCGCCTTCCGTTCGTACGTCAACAACGTCCACCCCGAGACTCATCGCGAACTGGCCTCCGTCCTGCCAGACTTGTTCGCGCGCTTCCGCCCGCTGCTGGAGAACGTGCTCACCGATCTGCGCCGTCCGAGGCCCCCGCGGATCGAGGCCGATCCTTTCGGTTGGTACGACTCGGAGCCGGAGTATCCGGACAAGTCCTCCTGCAGTGATGATGAGGCCTACGCAGAAGCCCTCCGTGCATGGCAAGAGGCCCAGGACGACTGGTGGGAGAACCGCCGCCCGGTCATCCCGGACGCCCCGGCGTTCACTCCGCCCGAGTTGCCCGATGAATCCGACCGAGTCGACCTGCGCGGCCGCCGTCTCCAGGTCATCGTCAAGCTCGCCAGCATTCGTCTCACCCCGGACAAGCCCGAGTACCCAGGCGGTTCCTGGCATGTCGAGGGGATGTTGAACGAGCGGATCGTCTCGACCGGCATCTACTACTGGGACAGCGAGAACATCACCGAAAGCCGGCTGAGTTTCCGGGCGGCACTCGACGAGCCGGACTACGAACAGAACGACGACAACGGTGTGCGTGAGGTATACGGCCTGGAGGACGAAGACGCACTGAACCAGATGCTGGGATCGGCATCGACCCCAGCGGGCCGCTGCCTGGCGTTTCCGAACATCCTGCAACACCGCGTCGGCTCATTCCGCCTCGCGGACCCTACCCGCCCGGGATATCGCAAGATTCTCGCGTTCTTCCTGGTCGACCCGTCGGAAAAGATCGTCTCGACATCCGATGTGCCACCGCAACAGCCATGGTCCGACACCTCGACCATGACGCTTGAACAGGCCAAGAGCTACCGCGAACAACTCATGCAGGAACGCAAGTTCTTCGTGGACGAACACAACGAGCAACTCTACGAACGAGAATTCTCCCTCTGCGAGCACTGAACTACGCCGCGGCGCCGAGGTCCTGGGCTACGACCCGGCCAACCTCACGGAGCAGCAGCGAGAGCGAGTTCGCCGACGTGCCGGAAGAGATGGCCTCGGCCCACGACGGTGCAGTGGCTCAGACGTCGTACGGCGGCGCGCTGACGTTCGGCCACCGGACCACGCGTACGGCCGCCGATGCGCGCTGGGCCCTCCATCCGATGAGGAGCGCGAGGAGCGCGCATGGAGCGAGAGGTGCGCCGGGGCGCGACTTGGCGGGTGAGTGAGCGCCCCCGGACCGGCTCGACGACAGATGCGATGGCCAATGCACGTTGTAACGTTTCTTCGATAATGGCGCCGAATGCTTCTCTTCGGTCCTGATTCCAGGTTTCGCTCACAAGGAAAGCCGTCCGATCCGTAACTTCCGTATTAGTCGGAAAATCCGTCTTCTCTTTACGGTCTTGTGGCGCTCCAAGGGCTTCTGGTTAACGTCTGCATGTCGCTCAGCCTCCGTTCCGATTCCCGATGACTCGGACGCGGTCGGTAGGCGGTCGGTATGCCGGCCACCCGCCACCAGGGAGCACGAGCGGAAACCGTATGAAGGAGTGGCTGTGAAGAAGGCTTACGAGGCCCCGACACTCGTCCGGCTCGGATCATTCCGCAAGAAGACCGGACTTCTCCAGCGGTCCGGCAACGACCGCCTCATCCTCAGCAAGAACTGACGGTCCGCGGCCGGCTGAATCGACGCCATGACTGAACTGCACGAGAGTGCGGGTCCGGGCCCCGGCGATGCGCATTTCGCGGTCTTTCCCGACCGCGAGGACGCGGTCGCCGTGGCCCGCTCCTTCCTGCGTCCGGGCAGCCGGACCCTGAGCCATTCGTCGGGCCGCCCATGGCTCGTGGGGGACTGGCACGACTCCGAGATCGTCACCGCCGCGGCAGGCCGGGCCACCATCGCGGTCGTCGGGTGCTGTCCCGTCGACGCGGCCGAACTGGAGCGCCGCGTCGGCCGCTTACGTGATCTCGCGGAGCTCGACGCACTGGCGCGCTCACTGCCCGGCAGCTTCCACCTGGTCGCCGCGCTCGACGGACGGCTCAGGGTCCAGGGCACGGCGTCCGGTCTCCGACTCGTCTTCCACTCCGAGATCGACGGTGTGCGCGTGGCGGCCACTAGCGCCGACACGCTCGCCGCTGTCATCGGAGCCGAACCGGACACGCAGCAGCTCGCCGTGCGACTGCTCTGGCCGGTCCCGCATCCGCTCGCGGACACCTCGGTCTGGGGCGGCGTCACCGCTGTCGCCCCCGAGGACGCCCTGGTAGTTGCCGCGGACGGACGGACCGCACGCGCATCACGCTGGTGGACACCGCCGGACCCGGTCCGACCGCTCCACGACTCGACCACCGACGTCAGGGACGCCCTCGTCGAAGCGGTCGGCGCCCGCACGGCACAAGGCGGAGTCGTCAGCTGCGACTTGTCCGGAGGGCTCGACTCCACCTCCCTGCTCTTCCTGGCCGCTCAGTCGAAGGCCGAGCTGGTGGCCAGCACCTGGCCAGGACGTGATCCGGCGGACACCGACCTCCAATGGGCCCGGAAGGCCGCCCGGTTCCTCCCCGGCGTCGAACACGTCGTGTGGGACGCCGACGCTTCGCCGCTCGTCTACGAGGACCTCCTCGGCATCGACGACCTGCTGGACGAACCGACCATCGGCGTCATGGACCGGTCGCGGGTCCTGCACCATCTTCCCGCCTTGGCGGCACGCGGCAGCCGGCTGCACATGACCGGCATCGGCGGCGACCACGTGGCCTGGTGCTCAGAGGCGTACTACCACCGCCTCGCCCGCACGCGGCCGTTGTTCGCCCTGCGGCAGCTCCGCGGCTTCCGCGCCCTGTGGCAGTGGCCGCTCGGCGGCACCCTGCGCGCCCTGGCCGACAACAGGACGTACGGGGCATGGCTCGCGGACGGCGCGCGACGGCTGCGTGAACCGCTGCCGGCGTCGGTCAGCAGCGGCCTCGGCTGGGGGATGCCGCCGCGCCTGTTCGACTGGGTGACGCCGGACGCCGAGCGGCTGGCCCGGCATGCGCTCCAAGAGGCCGCGGCGACGGCGTCGCCGCTCCACCCGGACCGTGGTCTGCACGCCGACCTGGAACAGATCCGCTCCTGCACACGCATCATCCGGCAATGGGACCGGATGGCCGCCCGCGCCGGAGTGCCGATGGCCTCGCCCTTCCTCGACGACCGGGTGATCGAGACGTGCCTGGCGGTCCGGCCGAGCGACCGGGTGACGCCGTGGCACTACAAACCACTCCTGACCGAGGCCGTGCGCGGCATCGTGCCCGAGGAATGCCTGCGGCGTACGGACAAGGCCGCCGCGTCCATGGACGCCTCCAACGGGCTGCGCGAACACCGCGGCGACCTGCTGGCCCTGTGGAAGGACTCACGGCTGGAAGATCTCGGCCTGGTCGACGGCGAAGCCCTGCGGCGGCTCGCCCGAAGGCCGTCGACCCCCGGACTGCGGGACGCGATCCTCTACTCGACGATCGCCTGCGAAGTATGGCTGCGCGGGGTCTCCCGCCCCGCCGGACAGGCGAGCGCGATACGAACCGGACGGTGAGGCGCCATGAACCGGTCGGTGGGGCGCGCCGTGTGCCGGACGGTGGGGCGCGACGCACCGAACGGGTCGGCGGGCCACGTGCCCCGGACGGTGACGCGGGAGCCCCCCGTCCCGGCACCCCCCACACATAGCTGCCCCGCACACCGTCCCATCCCGCTGTCCCCGATCCCTGCCCACCTCGTACAGAAAGGCACACCCCATGGCACTGCGGTTCGGTACCGACGTCTCCACGGCGGAGACCGACTACGGCACGGTACTTCTGGACGAACGCAGCGGTATGTACTGGGAGTTGAACCCCACCGGCACCGTGGTGATCAAAACGCTGCTCGAGGGCGGTGACGAAGCCGCCGCGGTCGCCGCCCTCGTCGACGAGTTCGACATCGACCAGGAACAGGCGGCTCAGGACGTCGCGACCCTGGTGAGGGACCTGCGGGCGACCGGGCTGGCCGCATGACGACGCCGAGCGCGCTGGTGCGGCCGGTCGGCGTCCCCTTCGCCCGCAGGGCCGCCGCCAGGGCCGTCCTCCTCCCTGCCATCGTGCTGTCCCTGCTGCCACCGCGGCGGGTCCGCGCCGTGCTCGGCGTCGTATGCCGGGGAGCGCGGCCCGCCACCGTCGACCAGGCGAAGAACGCACGAGACGCCATGTGTGCTGTGAGCCTCCGCTGCGCGGGACCACGCGGCTGCCTGCCCCGGTCCCTCGGCGCGGCGCTGCTGTGCCGGCTGGGTGGACACTGGCCGACGTGGTGCACGGGGGTACGAGTGGTGCCCCCCTTCACTGCGCACGCCTGGATCGAGGCGGACGGCCGGCCCGTGGACGAAGGAGTGCCCGACGGCTACTTCACCCGCCTCATCGCTGTCGCCCCGCCGCGGAGCCGGAGCCGATGAAAGCGATCGTCACCGACACGAACTCCCACTCCGACACCGAAGCGGATACGAGCGGCGGACCGCACGCGTCCGGGAAGACCCCCGACGCGGACGGTCCGCCGCACACAGTGGACGGCCGGGCCGGGCCGGGGCCCCGTACCGGCCGCCACGCGCGGCGGCCGCAGGGCCGTGACCGATCCACCCGTGCCGCCGTCGCCACCATGTACCGGCTCACCGCCGCACACCGGGCGTCCATCGTCGTCGCCACCGTCCTCACCCTCGTCGGCTCCGCCCTGGGGCTGGCCCAGCCGCTCGTCGCCAAACAGGTCGTGGACGCCGGCGCGAACGGCCGGGCGATCTGGCCGCTGCTGATGCTGCTGGGCGGCCTGTTCGTCTTCGAGGCCGCCACCGGCGCGGTCGGGCGCTTCGTCCTGGAGCGCATGGGGGAAGGCGTGGTGCGAGGGCTTCGCCACAGTCTCGTGTCGCGGCTGCTCCGCCTGGAGATGAAGGAGTACCAGCGGCACCGCAGCGGTGACCTCATCTCCCGTACGACGGCCGACACCACCCTCTTGAGGGAGGTGGTGGCCCAGGCACTGGTCGACCTGGTCACCGGCGCCCTCGTCGCCGCCGGTGCGATCGTTCTCATGCTGTGGATCGATCCACTGCTGCTGGTCCTGGTCGCGCTGACGGTGGCGACCGCCGCCGTCGTCGTCGCCTCGCTCCTGAGGGGTATCCGGGCGGCCTCCGAACACATGCAGAACTCCGTCGGCGCGATCGCGGCGGATCTGGAGCGCGCCATCGGCGCCCTGCCGATGGTCCGCGTGCACCGCGCGGAAGACCGCGAAGCGGCCCGTATCGGCGAACGGGTCGACGCGGCGTACGACGCGGGCGTACGGACCGCGAAACTCGCCTCCGTGATGAGTCCAGCCGTCGAACTCGCCGTCCAGGGCTCGTTCCTGCTCGTCCTGGTCATCGGCGGCCTGCGGGTGAACGGGAGCACCAACTCCCTCGGAGACCTGGTCGCCTTCCTGCTGTACGCCTCCTCCCTGGTGCTGCCGCTGTCCTCCGTCTTCCGCGCTGTGGGGCTGATCCAACGCGGCATGGGTGCGTACCAGCGCATCGAAGAGGTGCTGGAGATGCCCGTCGAGCCCCGACCCGGGCCGGCGGAGGCCGCCGGGCCCACCGCGACCGGGGTTGCGGCTCGGCACCCGGTGAGCACCGCGGCTCCGGCTCTCGTCCTCCAGGACGTCCACTTCGCCTACGCCCCGGACCGACCGGTGCTGCGGGGCGTATCCCTCACGGTTCCCCACCGGCAGCAGGTCGCCCTGGTCGGCAGGTCCGGCGCCGGCAAGAGCACCGTCTTCGCCCTGGTGGCCAGGTTCTACGAACCGGACTGCGGCCGCCTGCTCTTCGACGGCCGGCCGGCGACGGAGCTGAGCCGCGCGGAGTGCCGGGCGCGTATCGCCGTCGTCGACCAGAACAGCTACGTCGTACAGGGCTCGCTGTGGGACAACATCACCTACGCGGTGCCCGACGCGACGGAGACGGACGTCCGGCGGGTCGTCGAGCTCGCCCAGCTGGGAGAGCTGGTGGCGCGACTTCCGGGAGGACTGGCCTGCCCGCTCGGCGAACGCGGCGGAACCCTGTCGGCCGGCGAGCGGCAACGCGTGGCCCTGGCCCGCGCCCTGCTCGCCCGCCCGTCGCTGCTCCTGCTCGACGAACCGACCTCGCACCTGGACGCGGTCAACGAGAGGGCCCTCACCACGGTGATGAAAGGCATCACCCAGGAGTGCTCCGTGCTGGTGATCGCCCACCGGCTCTCCACAGTGCAGCACGCCGACAAGATCGTCGTGGTGGAGGACGGCCGAGCCGTCGCCTGCGGACATCATCAGGAACTCCTGTCGACGAGCCCGGCCTACCGGGAACTGGCATCGGCGCAGATGATCCGGGGCTCCGGACCGGGCAGGGGGTGAGGCGGGCCGGTGGTTTCCGCTGTTCGCCACCGCCGTGGCGCCGGAGACCGGCCGGTTCGCTGCCATGAGGGGCGAGACCGGCATGCGGGCCGCGAACGCCGCGCGGAAGCTGGTCCTATGGGGATCGCTCGGAAGGAGCCGTCGTCATGGGAGGCAGCACGCAGTGCCCTCGCGGCATGATGCTGTGCCACAACGACGTGTGCCCTGGCAACGTCGTGTTTCGAGAGGGCCGGGCCGTCGCCCTGATCCATTTCGACCTGGCCGCTCCGGGCCGCCCGTTGTGGGACGTCGCCATGGCCGCCCGCTCCTGGGTCCCAGGCCTGGCTGGCGGGCCAGCGCGGCATTCACGTCAGCCCTGCTCGACTGACCTGCTCCTCTGACCCGGTCGGACGCTCGGCGCGGCGGCGTCGTACCGTGCCGGCTCCCCGGGGCTGTACGACGGCGGCCCTGCCGGATGCGATCAGGTCGAGATCTCCGCCATCGCCGTCCGTTGAGTCACCACTGATTCGCATCGGCCCCCGGGCCTACGAGAAGGATCGGAACACACCGTCCGGATCGGTGAACGCCGCCTCGGCGAAGTCCTCGAAGTCCATGTTGGCGATCGACAGGTTCGCGTGCACTGTGTGGACGCCTGCCGGAACGGTCCGAAACTCCCGAGGCGGCGGGCCGCCGTCCATGGGGTCGAGGTCTTCGTCCTCGTCATGGATGTCGAGGGCCAACAGCCCCCGGTGCGCGCACTGCATCGTGACGCTGTCGGCGAGGAACACCACGCTCAGGTCCTCGTCGGCTCTCGCCACGGCGAGGACGTCACCGGGCGTGGCACCGTCCCAGGCGGGATCGTCGACGAGGTGGACATCGGCGTCGTACTCGCCTCCGATTCCCCACGGCTGAACGAGATCCGCCACCACTGCCTGCCACGCGGCCTCGTCGTCGTAGGCGGTCCTGACGATCAGGGCAGCGAATTCGTCACGCCCGACGATCTTCGGCAGTACGGTCATTTGCCACTCCCAGGAGTGATCACGTAGCACGTGTAGTCGCCGGTCAGCAATGTCTTCGTTCCTTCCGCACCGTGGTGGACGGACACAGAGGACGACCCGGCGAACGCGTACCTGCCCGGGCGGCGGGTGTCGCGCACCCAGTGCTTCGGCGCGTCGGTGTACGCCTCGTCGCACTGCTCCCTCGCGTACTCCCTCCCGTCGGTGAGTGCCTTCTGCCCCGGGAAGGCGCGGTCGACCGAGACCTGGGCGTACACCCGGATGTCGGGCCGGTGCGCGCAGTCGACGGGGCGCACCACGGTGCGGGCGGCGAGCCCCGTGTCGAAGGCGGCGCACTGGCCGCCCTTCAGTGTGCCGAGCGGGGCCAGCACCTTCTCGGCGTCCTCGACACCCCGACTGGGTGTCTCGTGCTGAAGCGGTGCGCCGAAGTCGCTGAGACTGTACGACGCGTGCAGGCGCGTGACGCCGACGAGGATCTTGTGCTTGTGCAGACTTTCCAGGACCGGACCGAGGTCGGCGCGCACCGCGGTCAGCCGAACCTCGGCGTTCAACCGGACCGTCATCTCGACAGGAGCCGAGCCCCAGTCGTTTCCGGCGACCCTGAGGGCCGGCGGCAGCAACTCGGCTGCCATCTCCTGGAGCGCGGTCACCTGGTAGACACGGCTGCCGTCCGCTTCCCGCTTCGGTTGCTCCCGGGGAATCGTGCGGGGAACGAGATCGGCGAGGGTTCCGCTGTAGGGCGCCGCCTCACCGGCGGCGTGCGCGGCCAGTTCACTGGTCGGATCACCCAGCTTGTTGAACGCGCCAGGCGTGTAGCGCAGCCAGGAGGAGGCGTCCCGCCGGAAGTAGACGTCGTCGGCGGTGGTGGCCAGAATCTGCTGGATGGACTTGCCCGGCTCACCGAGGAACTTCGCGGCGCCCTCGGGGAAGTCCGTGGGGACGCGGAGTGTGAGGGTGACGTCCGAGGTCCTCCCGGCGTAGTCCTGGCTGCCGGTGGTCCGGTGCACGGCCTCCGCGTCGGGGGTGGAGTACGTCAGTGTGGAGACGAAGCGTGCGGTGCCGGCCTGCTGCGTGACCTCGGTCGCCGCGCGGAACTGCTCGGCGAGCGGCCGCCCGTAGACCGCCTCCCCGGCCTCTGGGGTGCCGCCCGTCCCGCACGCGGCGGTGCCGATGAGCGCCGGCAGCAGTGCGAGTGCGACTCTCCAGTGTCCTGCGGTCTTCACGATCCCCACCCTTTGTGTGTGTTCTGTGCGGACATGCTTCTTGTTCAGGGCCGGACGGCGCCAGCACAGAAGGATCACGATCTCGCAGGTCAGGGCGCTGATCGTCCCTGTCGGCCGGCAGCGCGGCCGACCTGGGCGCGGCAGCGGTGAGGCATCGCGCGGACGCACTCCAGGCAGTCCAGGCGGCGTTGGACGCGAACTGGCATACGCCGTGGCCTTGGGATCGGCGGATCCGTGCCCGCCCCTCCGCCAAATCGTTGCCCCCGCCCGTAAACCTCCCCCCGCCCTCCCGCAACCAACCAGCACCCAACGCCCACTGACGGGCGTGTCCATGTGCTGATGTGTGCGGGAGGACGTGCGAATGCAGACCTCGAAGCAGAACCGGTGGGGCCGTGGGCGGCGCCGACGGGGCGGGACCGCCCTCGTTGCCGCCGCCGCCCTGGTCCTCGCCCTCGGCGGCGCCTCCGCCGTCGCCGAGCCCACCGACGGGCAGCGCGCCCTCGCCGAGCCCACCAGCGGCCAGCCCGCCGCCGACGAGCAGACTCCCCGGCACCGCGTCGTGGCCACCCCCGACGCGCCCGCCGCCATCGGGCCCTATTCGCAGGGGATCTCCGCCGGGAACCTCACCTTTGTCTCCGGGCAGTTGCCCATCGATCCCAAGACCGGGGCCATACCTGCCGGAGCCTCCGTCGAGGAGCAGACGCGGCAGGTGCTACGCAATGTCGAGGCCGTGCTCAAGGCCGACGGCATGGCGTTGTCGCACGTGGTCAGCACCACCGTCTACCTCGCCGATCTCGACGACTTCGCCCGCTTCAATGCCGCCTACGCCGAGTTCTTCGGGTCCGCCGCACCGCCCGCCCGCGCCACCGTCGAGGTCGCCCGCGTGCCGCGCGACGCCAAGGTCGAGATCTCCGCCATCGCCGTCCGTTGAGTCACAGCTGAAGGGACATGATCATGTCGAGACACACGCGCACACGCTCCGGAGTCTCCCGGCGCGGTTTCGTCGGGTTCCTGGGGGCCGGGGCCGCGAGCGTCGGTATCGGGACCGTCGCATCCGCCCCGGCCGCGCACGCGTCCGCCGCGTCCGGTGCGACCGCCGCCGCGCTTCCTCCGCCCTCGTCCCCCGGCTACTGGCGCGAGGTGGAGCGCCTGTTCATGCTGGACAAGGACGTGCTGTTCATGAACGTCGGCACCGTCGGGTCGCCGCCCCGCGAGGTCCTCGACACCGTCGACCGGGTGCACCGCGAAGTCGCCGTGGGGGCGATATCCGCGTACAGCGACTTCCCCGAGGTGCGCGCCGTTGCGGCCCGCGGGTACGGGTGCGATCCGGACGAGCTGGTGATCTCCCACAACACCAGCGACGGCATGTCGAAGATCCTCGCCGGTCTCGTCCTCAAGGAAGGCGACGAGATCCTCACCACCAACCACGAGCACTCCGGCGGCAACGTGCCGATGGCCCTCGCGCGCGACCGCCACGGTGTGGTGATCAAGCGGGTCGCCCTGCCGGTCGGCAACGGCCAACGGGCCGAGGACTACGTCGAGTTGTTCCGGCGGGCCATCACCTCGCGCACCAAGGCGATGGTGTTCTCCGCGCCCACCTACAAGACGGGCACCATGCTGCCCATCCGCATGCTGGCGAAGCTCGCCCAGGACCACGGCCTGATCAGCGTTGTGGACGGGGCGCACATACCCGGCATGATGGCGTACGACTTCCATGAGCTGGGCGTCGACTTCCTCGCCGGGTCGGCCGCCAAGTGGCAGTGCGGGCCCGGCGGTACCGGCGTCCTGTACATACGCAACAAGGTCCTGCCGCGCCACAACCCCAACCCGCTGCCCGAGTTCTGGCCGGTGGTCTCCAGCGGTTACCCGGCCGAGGGCGGTCTGCCGCCGCGTTCCACCGGTCCGACGGAGACCTACGACATCGCCTCCGACCTCCAGACCGTCGGGAACAGCAGCCTCGCGGTCATGGCCGGCGTACGCAACGTCTGCGAGGTGTGGGACAGCATCGGACGGCAGCGCATCCAGGACCACGTCCTCGGGCTGTCGGCGTATCTGAAGGAGCTCGTCGTCGAACGGTGGGGGACGGGAGCGCTGTACTCGCCCAAGGACGACCCGCGGCTGGTGTGCGCTCTGACCTCATTCGCCCCCTTCCGGGATCCGCGCGACGTCCATGACGCGCAGAAGACGGCGACACTGGTGGCCCGGCTCAAGGACGAGTACGGCATCGTGATCCGCACCAGCGACTTCCCGGTCATCGGCTCGGCCAGGCCCCACCAGGCCGTGCGGGTCTCCACGCACCTGTTCCACCAGCGGGAGGACGTGGAACGCGTCGTCGACGCGGTGTGGGAGCTGTCGGGCGACATGGGCTGAGTACCTGGGAACGGGGCCGCGGAGTGCGCTCCGAGGCCCCGTTCCCTCTGTGCGGCCTCACGGTTGGACGATCACATCGATCCGCTCCTGGCGCGGCGGCCGCTCGGGTTCGGCGAACGAGTGGAGCGCCCACAGGCCGACCAGGTCGGCCACCGCCACGATCAGCACCGCGAGCACCAGCATGACCAGCCGGCGCCGCCGGTCCCGGCGCTGCCACTCCGAACGCGCCCTGGCGTAGGCGTCGGGGGACGGCACCACCGTCGAAGCCAGTGAGTCGAGGGTGTCGCGGAGCCGGGCCTCGGGGTCGTCCACACTCATCGATGGGTCTCCATGGCCCGCGACAGTGCCTGCATTCCGCGGGAGATGTGCGACTTCACGGCACCCTTGCTGATCCCCATCGCCTCGGCGATCTCCCTCTCCTTGAGGTCCATCCAGTAGCGCAGCACCAGCGCCTCCCGCTGCCGGGTGGGCAGGTTCTTCAACGCGTCCACCACCTGGCGCTGGTCCTCGTGCAGCATCGCCGTGGACTCGGCGGAGGCGATCTCCGCGACCTCCATGTCGGCATGGCGCCGGGACACCTGAAGGCGTCGTATCCGCATCCGCACGAGGTTGCACACCACAGAACGAAGGTACGCGGGTGCCGCCTCCGGCGCACGGAGCCGGTACCAGCGGTGGTGCAGCACGCAGAACGCCTCGGCGACCACGTCCTCGGCGTCCTGCTCCGCCCCCAACAGTACGGCCAGCCGTACCAGTTGGGCGTGGTGGCCGTCGAAGAGCCGGATCATCGCCGTCTCCCGCTCGACGTCCCGCAGGTCCACACCGGGCTCGGTGCCGGCCGTCATCGGCTCCAGGGCCCTCGCATGCCGCGGGGGAGCGACCGCGCCGGCGGGCTCGGGCTCGGGGGCCGTGCCGCTGCGGCCGCGGCGCCAGGGCTTGTCCGTGGCTCTCATGACCTCACCCCGCCCTCGCGCGTCGGGCGCCCTGGCCGGAGCAGTCCGGCCAGGCCGCGCGGCACGCCCAGCCGGTCCAGCGGAGGGCTGGTGAGCGCGACGACGGCCAGATTGACGGCGAGGCCGACCACACCGGCGTACACCTGGACCTGTACGGGGCCGATGGCGAGCGTCACCAGGGAGGAGAAGCCTCCCGATTTCACCAGCGCCGTGCCGACGACCATGCCGAGGAGCCAGCCGGCGAGCAGCGAGATCCGGTGCGGGGTGCGGTGCAGCAGTCCGAGCACGATCGTCGGCAGGATCTGGAGCACCCACACCGCGCCGAGCAGGTGGAGGTTGATGGCGGCCTGGTCGCGCAACCCGAGCGCGAAGGCGAGTGCGCCCACCTTGACGACCAGCGACATCAGCCGGGCCATCCGGGTCACCTGTGCCGCTGTGGCCGTGGGGTTGACGAACTCCAGGTAGACGTTGCGGGCGAAGAGCGTCGCCGCGCCGATGGACATCACCGCGGCCGGGACGAGCGCCGCCACGACGACGGCGCCCAGCAGCAGGCCGGCCGCCCAGCCGGGGGCCAGGTCGAGTACGAGCAGGGGGACGGTCAGTTCGGAGCGGCCCGGTGGTGGCCGGACACCCGAGGCCAGTGCCGCGATCCCGAACAGGGCGAACAGGCCCAGCATGGCCGTCCAGCCCATCAGGGTGACCGACGTGCGGCGCAGAACGTCCGCGGTGCGGGCGGAGAATGCGACCAGGAGCACATGGGGGAAGGCGAACAGGGCCAGGGCCGAACCCAGCGCCAGGGACACGTAGGCCGGGGCCAGGGACGGGTCGGGGACGAGCGCCGAGGCGCCGTCGCGCTCCGACAGCGCCGCGTCGGCCCGGGCGAACAGGGTCGCCGGGGAGCCCACGTCGGTCAGCACGAGGGCGCAGACGGCGATCGTGGAGCCCACGACGAGCACGGCCTTCACCACCGAGACGAGGGTGGGTGCCCGGAGCCCGTACCGGTACGTGGAGACGGCCAGGACGGCGAAGACGGCGGTCAGCGCGGCATCACCGGCCGGTCCGTCCGGCCGCAGCCCGAGCACGGTGAGGACGGCCCGCAGCCCCAGCAGTTGGAGTGCGATGTACGGCATCGTCGCGAAGATGCCGGTGAGCGCGACCGCAAGCGCGAGCAGTGGTGAGCCGTACCGCTCGCGCACGAAGTCGGCGACGGTGACGTGACCGTGGGCCCGGGCGACCGATGTCAGACGCGGCAGCAGGACGAAGGCGATCGCGCAGATGATGACGGTGTAGGGCAGGGCGTAGAACCCGATGCCGCCGGACGTGAAGACGGCGCCGGGCACGGCGGTGAACGTGTACGCGGTGTAGATGGTGCCGCCGAGCAGGCACCAGATGAGACCGCTGCCCTGGCGGCGGTCGGCGAGTGCCCAGTCCTCGAGGTCCGCCCTGATCCCGGTGCCGCCCGCGGCGAGGCGGGCACCCCTCAGCGCGATCGCCGATGCCACCAGGACGACCGCCGCACAGGTGATCACGGGGGCGAGGTTACTCATGGCTCCTCCACGCTCGTTGTGGCCTGACGTGTCCGTTCACGGCCCCGGGACACCACCGGCGAGGCCCGAGGACCACCACCGGCGAGGCCGGCGGACCACCACCGGCGCGGTGGACGGCACACCGGCCGCCGGCGGTGGAAATCCGGCCACGTCGCGGTAAACCCCGGCGGGGCCGAACGCAACTACACGGACGCAGAACCCATGCCGGGAGGCCGTCGCGAGGCCGAACGGGTCACCGACACGAAGGAAGGAAGCCCGGACAGTCGAGGAGTGAACCACTCATTCCAGCCAAGCGATAGACCCCGTGACGCCGAGAGGCACCGCCTGCGGGGCGACGTTCCCACCTGCCCGAAAGCGCCCGAGGAGGGCGATCGGAGGGTTCCGGACGGAGGAGAGGACGCAGGCCGAGAGGGCAGTTTCGGCCGGTGTCCGGCTGCCGAATTCATCGCGGGGAGGACGCCGTTGAGGGCGGCGGAGAAAACTTCCGGAAACCTGCTGTCAACCCGCCCCCGGTCCGCCGCAACTCCTCCGTGAATCCGTTCCGCGGATCCGCCGCGCGTCGCCTCCGCCTCGCGCGCCACCGGTCCGCTTCGCGTGGTCTCCGTGCAGGAGACCCCGGCCACTGGAGCAACTGTGCTACGTAACGGCGCCCGCAGCGCGAGACCCACTCCGAAGTCGATCCTGATCTGGACGTGCGTCGCCGTCGTCGGCGCCGTCGCCTGGGGCGTGGTCGCCCTGGCCAGGGGCGAGGAGATCTCGGCCGTCTGGCTGGTCGTGGCCGCGGTCGGCTCGTACGCGATCGCCTACCGCTTCTACTCGCGCTTCATCGCACGCCGCGTCCTCGAACTCGACGACCGCCGCGCCACCCCGGCCGAGCGCCTCGACGACGGCATCGACTACCAACCCACCGACCGCCGAGTCCTGTTCGGCCACCACTTCGCCGCCATCGCGGGCGCCGGACCGCTCGTCGGTCCCGTCATGGCCGCGCAGATGGGCTACCTTCCCGGCACGATCTGGATCGTCGTCGGCGTCATCTTCGCCGGCGCGGTCCAGGACATGGTGGTCCTCTTCCTCTCCATGCGCCGCGACGGCAAGAGCCTCGGCCAGATGGCGCGCGACGAACTCGGCAGGGTGGGCGGCGCCGCGGCGCTGATCGCCGTCCTCGCCATCATGATCATCCTGCTCGCGGTGCTGGCCCTCGTCGTCGTCAACGCCCTTGCCGCATCGCCCTGGGGCACCTTCTCGGTGGCGATGACGATCCCCATCGCCCTGTTCATGGGGTTCTACCTGCGCTACCTGCGGCCCGGCCGGGTCATCGAGACCAGCGTCATCGGTGTGGCCCTGCTGCTGCTCGCCATCGTCGGCGGCGGCTGGGTCGAGAACTCCTCCCTGGCCGACACGTTCACCTGGGCGCCGACGACGCTCGTCTTCTGCCTGGTCGGCTACGGCTTCGTCGCCTCCGTGCTGCCCGTGTGGATGCTGCTGGCGCCCCGCGACTACCTCTCCACCTTCATGAAGATCGGCACGATCGTGCTGCTGGCCGTCGGCGTCGTGGTCACCGCGCCCGTGCTCAGGAACGACGCGGTCAGCCCCTTCGCCTCCTCCGGCACCGGTCCGGTCTTCGCCGGGGCGCTGTTCCCGTTCCTGTTCATCACCATCGCCTGCGGTGCCCTGTCGGGCTTCCATGCCCTCGTGTCCTCCGGCACCACGCCCAAGCTGATCCAGAAGGAGTCGCAGGTCCGTCTCATCGGCTACGGCGCGATGCTCATGGAGTCCTTCGTCGCCGTCATGGCGCTGATCGCGGCCTCCGTGCTCGACCCCGGCCTGTACTACGCGATGAACGCCCCCGCCGGACTGCTCGGCACCACGGTGGACAGCGCGTCCCAGGCAGTGGCCGGCCTCGGCTTCACCATCAGCCCGGACGACCTGGCGGCGGCCGCGAAGTCCGTCGAGGAACAGACGCTGATCTCCCGCACGGGCGGTGCGCCCACCCTCGCCTTCGGCATGGCGGAGATCTTCTCCGGTGTGTTCGGCGGCCAGGGCATGAAGGCGTTCTGGTACCACTTCGCGATCATGTTCGAGGCGCTGTTCATCCTCACCACCGTGGACGCGGGCACCCGGGTCGGCCGCTTCATGCTCCAGGACATGCTCGGCAACGTCTGGAAGCCGATCGGCCGCGTCACCTGGAAGCCGGGCATCTGGATCACCAGCGCCGTCATCGTGGGCCTGTGGGGCTACTTCCTCTACGTCGGCGCCACCGACCCGCTCGGCGGGATCAACCAGCTCTTCCCGCTCTTCGGCATCGCCAACCAGCTCCTCGCGGCGATCGCCCTCACTGTCGCCACGACCCTGCTCGTCAAGGCGGGGAAGCTCCGCTGGGCTTGGGTCACGGGCGTCCCGCTGGTCTGGGACGTGGCCGTCACCTACGCGGCCGGCTGGCAGAAGATCTTCGACAGCAACCCGAAGATCGGCTTCTTCGCCCAGCGCGACCTGTACGCCGACGCCCTCGACGCCGGAAAGATCCTGGCCCCGGCGAAGTCCGTCGACGACATGCACACCGTGGTCCTCAACTCCACCGTCGACGGCGTCATCATGGCCGTCTTCCTCGTCCTGGTCACGCTGGTGATCGCCCACGCGGCCGTCGTCTGTGTCCGAGCCGTACGGTCCCCCGAACCGCTGCCGACCACCGAGGTGCCCTACGTGGAGTCCGCGATCGACGTCCCCTCGCCGCGGGCCGAGGCACTGACCGGGGCGCGGGAGCGAGCATGAGGCCCGCCCGTCGGTTCGGCGGCGCGGCCGCACGGCTGCTGCGGGGCGTCCGGTGGTACCTGCGGGAGATCTCGGGCGCGGCGGACTACGACCGCTTCTGCCGACGGCACCGGGAACACCACCCGGACGAAGCGGTCCCGTCCCGGCGGACGTACGAGCGGCTGCGGGCCCGTCACCGGGAGGAGAACCCGCAGAGCCGCTGCTGCTGACGGGCCGCCAGGGGGTGGGCGCCGGGGCTTGGCCCCGGGCCCACACCGCCTCCCGATCGCGGCCCGACGGGCTTCGTGCAGGTACTGGTGTCCGGCTGTCGATCATCAGTCGTTAATATCCCCGCATGTCCGAGAGCGCCGTACAAAGCCGCCTGCGAGACGACCCGCGCACCGCCGCGGTCGTTGCCGACCTGGGTGTCCTCCCCGACGTCTACGCCACGGCGCTCTTGGAAGTCCTGGAGCCCGAGGAGGTCGTCCAGGCCATCTATCACAACGGTTGGGGCAATGCCGTCCTCACGCAGAGCGGCCTCATCCTGTTCCGGAATCTCGTGTCGCCCAAGGCGACCCGCGTGCCCGAGCCCCTGCGGATCCTCCGTCGCACCTACGGCATGTTCCGCTCCGTCGAGATACTCGTCGAAGGGACGCCGCACAAGCTGCACGGCTCGAAACTCGACCCCAAGGGAGAACTCCTCCAGGCCAGGGGATCGTTCCTGCCCCCGGAATCCCCTCTGCGCCCCGCTCGTGGGAAGCGGGTCCTCACCTGGGTGCGCCGGCATCCCGTCCTTGTGTCCACGGGCGCGGCCGTGATGTTCTTCACCGGCCTGGGGACAGGCCCCGGCGGCGAGGAGAGCGCGGCGCAGGTTCGCGCGGACCGCGTTGTGGTCGGCGATTTCAGCGGGACTCCGCTCTCCACCGCCGTCGCGGAGGCCGGCGCCCAGCCATGGCTGAGAGTGTCGGCAGGTGACGCTTCCTCCGCCCTCCGGCCGGTGACGACGACCGAGCAGGGCTGGCGGGTCTGCTTCCAGAGTCCCTCCCGTGACGAGACGGTCCGCCCGTCCGTCACAGCATTGACGCTGTACGCGGTCCCTGAGCGGGAAGAGTGCCCGACGCGACTGCACGGTGCCCGCCGGGTCGTGATGCCGGACCTCGTCGGTGAGCGGTTCGTCGATGCCTCGCGGACCCTGGAGGACCTCGGGCTCGATCGCACGTTCCTCTTCCACGCGCACACCGGCCAGCGTCTGGACGAACAGTCGCGTGACCTGTCCGACTGGCCGGTGTGCAGGCAGCAGCCGGACCCTGACACCGAGGTCTCGGTCAGCACCCAGGTCGATCTGTGGCTGATCGGCCCCGGCGATCCCTGTACCGAACCCAGTCCGAAGCCCAAGCCCAAGCCGAAGCCGAAGCCGAAGCCTGAGCCCAAACCGAAGCCGCGTCCCCAGCCCTCCTACGGAACCACCTCGGGCGGTGGCACCACCGGAGGCAGTACTGGTGGCAGCAGCACCAGCGGTGGCTCAACCTCCGGCGGTTCCTCCGGCACCTCGGGCGGGAGCACCGGCAGCACTGGAGGCCAGTCCGGCATCCAGTTCGGGCAGTACTGCTCTCCCGTGGGCGCCACCGCGACGACAGCCGACGGGCGGCCCGCGAAATGCTTCATGGGCAAGGACGGCCAGGCTCGATGGGGCTACAACTCCGGATGAGAGGTCGCGCACCACGCGAAGGCGAGGGAACGACTCTCGCGCGTGGGCCGGGGCGGCCCCGAAGGAGCCTCACCTCCTCGTACAGCGCAGTTGGTCCGTGTCCACCGCCTCGGCCGTCACGCGCATCCCCGCGTCGTTGGGGTGCAGATGGTCGCCGCCGTCGTACGCCGGAAGCATCCGGGACGGGCGTGCGGGGTCCCTGATCGCCGCGTCGAAGTCGACCACCTCGTCGAACAGGCCGCCGTTCCTGATGAACGCGTTCACCTGCTGCCGTACGGCCTCGCCGCCCGCCGTCCACTCGCGCCAGCCCTCGTACGGCATGACCGTCGCCCCGACCACGCAGACGCCCGCAGCCTGCGCCCACTCGACGATCCGCCGGTAGCCGGCGATCAGTTCACCGGCCGTGGGGGCGGGAGTCGCCTTGATGTCGTTGACGCCCTCGAACAGGACCATCGTCCGCACGCCCCGCTGGGACAGCACGTCGCGGTCCAGCCGCTTGAGGGCGCTCTCGCCCGAGCCGTCGCTCAGCACCTTGTTGCCGGAGATGCCCTCGTTGGCCACGCCCTTGATACGCGTCGTGGGGTCGTTCTGGAGACGGGCGGCGAGGAAGTCCGGCCAGCGGCGGTTGGTGTCCGGCGTGGACGAGGCGCCGTCGGTGATCGAGTCGCCGAGCGCGGCGACCGCGCCGATGCCCCGCCGGGCGTCGACCACGACGGCGTCGAGGTAGAACCACGAACGTACGGTACGGGTGTACGGCGTCGCCGACTCGTCGGCCGCGTGGTCGCCCACCGGCGCGACGTACGAGGTCTGCAGACCCATCCGGTGCCCGGTCGCCGTGCCGGCGGCCTGCCGCACGTACAGGCTGACGGCGAGGTCGGACCCCGGCCGTACGCTGCCCGGCAGCGGATCGCTGTAGACCGCCCCGCCGGGCGGGACGGTCACGGAACCGGCGCCACCGAATGTCAGCGCGCGGTCGGAGCCGGGGACGACGGCCGCGCCCGATGCCCGCAGCCCGGCCCGCACCGTGCCGAAGGTCACCGGCTGCTCGCCGAAGGCGTTGGAGAGGCGGACGCGCAGGGCGCTGCCGCCCGCGCTGGTGCGGACGACGAGGCGGTACGTGAGGTCCTGCGCCGCGACGCCGAGCCGGTCGGCGCTCGCCGCCCAGGTGACCACCTGGGTCGTGGACCGGGGAGAAGGTGCGGCGTGGGCGACGGTGAACGCCGTTGCCGTGAGCGCCGTCGCCAGCGAGGCGACGACCGTGGTGCGCAGAAGGGACCGGGGCGAACGTGACCAGGATCTGTTCATGTTCCGCGTGACCTCCGATGCGTTCGTGGCGCATGTGGTCGTTGCATTGACCCGCGTCGGACGCTTCCTGTCCATACCGCCTGCGCCGCCGAACTCCCGTCCGGGGCAGGGCAGTTACTTGCCGCCGCCCGTACCGCCTGCGAGGATCGCTGATCGATCGGCTCGCAGGAGCCGCAACGATGGGGGGCTTCGTATGACCGGGACCGAGCCTGCCGGCGCACGGACCGACGGGACCGACGGGATCGACGGGATCGACACCAGCAGGCCGCACCCGGCCCGGGTGTACGACTGGTACCTCGGCGGCAAGGACAACTATCCGGTCGACGAGGAGCTCGGCCGCCAGATCATGGGCGTGGACGGCACGGCCCGGCACGTCGCCCGGACGAACCGCTGGTTCATGCAGCGCGTCACGCGCTGGATGGCGCGCGAGGCCGGTGTGCGCCAGTACCTCGACGTCGGCACCGGCATCCCGACGGAGCCCAACCTGCACCAGATAGCCCAGGCCGCCGCGCCCGAGTGTCGCGTCGTCTACACCGACAACGACCCCATCGTCCTCACCCACGCCGAGGCCCTGCTGCGCAGCACCCCCGAAGGGGTCACCGACTACATTCAGGCCGATGTGCGCGACCCGGCGCGCATCCTCGAACAGGCGTGCAAGACCCTCGACTTCACGCGGCCCGTCGCCCTGTCGCTGGTCGCGCTGACCCACTTCCTCGGCGAGGACGACCGCCCGTACGACCTGGTGGGCCGGCTCGTGGGCGCCCTGTCCTCCGGGAGCTACCTCGTCCTGTCCCAGCTGACGGCCGACCTCGACCCGGCGGCCGTGCTGCGCGGTGTGCAGATGTACTCCGCGAGCGGCGTCACCCTCGCCCCGCGGACGCACGCGGAGGTGTCCCGCTTCTTCGACGGACTGGAGCTCGTCGAGCCCGGTGTCGTCCAGCTGACGCAGTGGCACCCGGAACTCGCGGTGGACGAGGTCGTCGACGACAACGCGGTGATCTCCCTGTACGGCGCGGTGGCCCGCAAGCCGTAAGACGGGCGGGGGTGTACGGGCGGACCGGCCGCGATCCGACCGGTTCGGCCACCCCAAATACCGCTTATGGTGCGCTCCTGCCTATGATGCGCTGGTGTTCGATTCCCGGCACATCAAGACCTTCCACGAAGTCGTCAGGACCGGCTCCTACTCGGCCGCCGCCCGCGCCCTCGGCTACACCCAGCCCGCCGTCACCCAGCAGATGAAGGCCCTCGAACGGGACGTCGGCTCCGCGCTGTTCGTGCGGGTCGGGCGCGGCATGCGGCTCACCGAGGCAGGCCAGGCGCTGTCACGGCACGCGGACAGCATCCTGGACTCCATGTCCGCCGCGCGGGAGCAGGTGAACGCCCTGACCAGGCTGCGCTCCGGCCGCGTCCGCCTCTGCGCCTTCCCCAGCGCCAACTCCACCCTCGTGCCCGAGACGCTCGCCCGGCTGACCGCCGCCCACCCCGGCATCCGCGTCGACCTGCTGGAGGACGAGCCGCCCGCGTCACTGCGGCGGCTGGCGCGCGGCGAGTGCGACGTCTCCCTCGCCTTCACCTATCCCGGACTGCGCGAGCAGGTGCCCGGCGAACTGGTCGAGATCCCGCTCCTGGAGGACCAGTTGACCGTTCTGCTGCCGCGCCTCCATCCCCTCGCGCGGCGGCGCATGGTGCGGCTCGCGGACCTCGCGGGGGAGCGGTGGATCGCCGGCTGCCCGCGCTGCCGCGCCAACCTGCTCCACGAGTGCGCCGAGGTCGGCTTCGTGCCCGACATCGCCTTCATGACCGACGACAACCTCGCCGTGCAGAGCCTGGTCGCGGAAGGACTCGGCGTGGCGATGATCCCCTCGCTCGTCCTGAACTTCATGCGCCACGAGAAGGTCACGGGGCGTCCCCTGCAGCCCTTCTCGCGCCGCAAGATCTTCGCGTACGTGCTGCGGGAGCACCTGCGCGTCCCGGCCACCGCGCTCGTGCTGGAGGAGCTGCGGACCGTGGCGGCCAACAAGGTCGGCTGCTGAGCGTCGGCACTCAACTTATAAGCACTGCTTGGCGCCACCCAGGAAATCGTCGTTGGACGTGCGGGCCGGCGCGGCCGGACGCTGCCCGTATGACGACCTCACCCCCCGCCTTCACCGCGGCCCGGACCACCGCCCGCCTCGACACGCTCATCGAGGGCGTGCGCGAGGCGGTCGGGCGCGGGCTGCCGCCCGACCTGACGGCGCATCTCGTCGGCGAACGCCTCGCCCCGCACCTCGGAGCGGACGACCTGCTCACCCCCGAGCAGCGCGAGAGCGATCCGGAGCGCTACCGTCGGCACCTGCTGCATGCCGAACACGACGGCAGCTTCTCCCTCGTCGCCCTCGTCTGGCTGCCCGGTCAGGGCACTCCCGTGCACGACCATGTGGCCTGGTGCACGACCGGCGTGCACGAGGGCGAGGAGCACGAGCGGCGCTACCGGCTCGTGCCCGCCGACGGCGCCGGCTCGGCGGCGCGGCTCGTCGCCACCGCCGATGTGGTGGCCCGGCAGGGCGAGTTCTGCGGGTTCGCGCCGCCCGGGGACATCCACCGCGTACGCAATGCGGGGACGGCGACCGCGATATCCCTCCACGTCTACGGCGCCGACATCTCCCGCCTCGGCACGAGCGTCCGCCGCGTCTACGACCTCCCGACCGACCGCTGACCACCGCGCAGCGCTGCGTCCTGTCCGCTCGGGGAGGGAAGCGCTGGATCTGCGGGCCCTACTCGCGCCGGTGCACCGCTGCGAGCGGCTGGACGGCCCGGCCTTGTGCAGGCGGCGGTCCTCGCGGGGCCTGCTGCCCGTGCCGAGTGCCCTGACGGCAGGTCACCCTCCCGTGTCCCAGCGGTGTTGTCAGTGGTGGCCGATAGCGTCGGGGGTGTTGGAAGGGCCGTTTCCCGACAGGAGTGCTCGATCCTCGACGAGGATGTCGAACGCCTGGGTCACCCCGACCAACTCCCGGGGCCGGATGGACGGCGGGGTCGACGCCGTCATCAAGCGGCACCTCGGAGCGGGCATCCAGCTGCGCGTGCAGCGGGTTGATGGACGTGACGACCGAACGCGGCGGCCTGTGCACCGTCAACCTGACCGAAGTGGACGCCGCCCCCCTCGTCTCCTGACTGCCCGATTGCGCCGTGCAGCGTGCTCCGGAAGCACGGTCGGTCTGCAGCAGCGCCGGGCGCCGGCCCCGCTTCGGCTGCTCAAGGGCGAGGAAGACGACAACATCGAGCCGCCGGGATGCAGTTGGCGATGTAATAGAGGTTCTCGTTGGGGCGGCTGATGCCGTGGTACGGGGTGCACCCGTGTCCAGGGGCCCTGGGCCAAGCCCATGCAGCTCACGCGCGGACGTGCCAGGGCCGCCCCAGCGACGGCAGTGACCCAGGCCGCGCGACACCCAGCGCGCGCTCACGCCGCCCGGGACGGGCCGGCCGCGGGTGGCAGGGGGTCGTGCCAGCGCTCACCGGGCCGCAGCACCGTCTCGGCCTCCTTCGGCCCCCAGGTGGCCTGTTCGTACGGATGCGGGAGACGTTCCATGTCGCCGAGCACCGGGTCGACGACGCTCCACGCGGCCTCGACGGTGTCCTGCCGGGCGAACAACCAGCGTTGCCCCTGCAGCGCCGCGCCGATGAGCCGGTCGTACGGGCGCATGTCCTGGCCGGCGCTTTCGTGGAAGGTGAGCGCGTCGATCTGCGGCCGGGCGCCCGGGCCCGGCTTCTTGCCCATCATGGCCCATCCCATGGCCGTATCGGGCCGCAACCGGATGCGCAGGTGGTTGGAGTCGAGGGCGGGGCCCAGACCGAACGTGTCGCACGGCGGGCGCCGGAACGTCACCAGGATCTCCGTGGCCGTCATCGGCAGCTTCTTCCCCGCCCGAATGCACACGGGGACCCCGGACCAGCGCCACGAGTCCACCGCGAACCGCGCCGCCACGAACGTCTCGGTGCGGGAGCCAGCTGCCACGCCCTCGACGTCGTCGTACCCGTCGTACTGGCCGAACACGATGTCGTGCGGGTCGAGCGGCCGGAGGGCCTTGATGACACGTGCCCGGGAGTCCTGCCAGTCGGCGAGGCCCGGCCCCTCCGGCGGGTCCGCTGCCACGGTGGCGAGCACCTGCAGCAGATGGTTCTGCAGTACGTCCCGCACAGCACCGGTACGGTCGTAGAAGCGGCCCCGGTCGTCCACGCCGAACGCCTCGGCCATCGTGATCTGGATGCTCTCAACATATGTGCGGTTGAGCAGTGGCTCGAGAACGGAGTTCGCGAAGCGGACGAACATGAGGTTTTCGATCTGCTCCAGCCCGAGCCAGTGGTCCACGCGGAAGACCGCGTCCTCGGGGAACACCTCGTGGACGGTCGCGTTGAGCTCGCGGGCGCTGCGCAGGTCCGTCCCGAAGGGCTTCTCGATCATCACGCGGGCCCCTTCGGCATGCCCCGTGGTCGCGATGCCCTGGGTGATGCGGCCGAACAGTGCCGGAGGGACCTCCAGGTAGAAGAGTGCGCGTCGGGAGTCCCGGAGTTCGCGGGCCAGGGTGCCGTACGTCGCCGGGTCGGTGAGGTCGCCGTCGATGTAGCGCAGCGCGTTGAGCACCCGGCCGGCCGGGGCACCGGCCGAGTCGATGCCGTTATTGCGGAAGGAGGCGGTCGCATAGTCCCGGAACTGGTCCAGTCCCCAGCCGCTCTTCGCCACACCGATCACGGGCACGTCGAGCAGCCCCCGCCCCGCGAGTCCGGCGAGCGCCGGGAAGGTCTCCAGTTTGGCAAGGTCTCCAGTGGCGCCGAAGACGACGACGGCGTCGACGCTTTCCGTTGTTGCCATGGTCTCTCCCGTGCGGTGGCGCTTGGGGGTTCGGGGTCATCCGAGCCGTTGGACGAGGTGGTCGCCGACACGCAGGGCGTTGGCCATCACCGTCAGGGACGGGTTCACCGCGCCGATGCTCGGGAGGAATCCGGCGTCGACGACGTACAGGTTGTCCAGGTCGTGGGCACGGCAGTTGACGTCCAGGGCGGATGAGTCGGGATCGTCCCCGAAGCGGACGGTGCCCGCCTGATGGGCCGTGGCGCCGATCGGCATGTCCTTGTGCAGGTAGACCATGTGGGGCAGCAGGTGGTGGGGGTGCATGCCCAGGTCCTCCAGCATGCCCGCCAACTTGCGGCGAAGGCGCCGCAGGCCCTCCGTGTTGGTATCCCTGAGCGCGAGACGCACGTTGCCGTCCGGGCCCACGGTGACCCGGTTGTCGGGGTCGGGCAGGTCCTCTCCGCAGAGCCAGAAGTCCACCGAGTGGTGGGCCAGGACCTCCAGGGGCATGTCCGGGGGTGAGACGCCTGCCCAGTGCGGGGCGTCGGCGCGGATCTGCTCCGCGTCGGACTTGCCGAGCATCTGGATACCGCCCAGTGGGTAGTCCCAGTCGTCCGCGCCGAGGTACCAGTCGTTGACGGCCAGCGTCTTTTGGAAGCGAGTGGGATTGGGTTCCCGCGACACCGCCATGAGTGCCTCGTTGTTGTGCCGGAGGTAGTGCCTGCCCACCACGTCCGAGCTGTTGGCGAGGCCGCGGGGGTGGAGCGCGGAGGCCGACTTCAGGAGCAGGACGGCGGAATTCACCGCGCCGCAGGCAACGGCGAAGACGTCCGCCCGGAAACGGGCGGTCGTGCCGTCCTCCAGGGTGGTCACCGCCTCGGTGACGGTCCGGCCTGTGGGGTCCGTCTCCAGTCGGTCGACCCTGGCGTGCGTGAGCAGCGAGACGTTCTCGTGTCGCAGGGCCGGGGTGACGCAGACGACCTCGGCGTCCGACTTGGCGAGCAGGAGGCAGGGGAAGCCGTCGACCCGGTCACACCGGACGCACGCGCTGTCACGGGTGGGGAGCCCGTCGGGGCCCTCGGTGAGGTCGACGCCGATCGGCAGGGGGAAAGGGCGGAGTCCCAGCCCGCCGAGCCGGTCGGCGAGTTGCTGGATCCGGGGCTCGTGCGTCACCGGTGGATGCGGGTACGGAAGGCTCGCCGGACCTTCGGTGGGGTCCGTGCCGTGCCGACCGTGCACCCGGTAGAGCTGTTCGGCCTGGGAGTAGTAGGGCTCCAGGTCCGTGTAGTCCAGCGGCCAGCCCGGCGACAGCCCGCCGTGGTGCCGTATCTCGTGGAAGTCCTCGGGGCGAAGCCGGAACAGGGCCGCGCCGTAGAACTTGGTGTTGCCTCCGACGTAGTAGTTGACCTCGGGCGGGAAGGGCCGGCCCTCGTGGTCGTACCAGATGTCGTCGGCGCGGTAGCGCGACTCGACGAACACGGCACGGGACTGCCAGTTCTCACGCTCCCTCGGCAGGTAGCCGCCCCGTTCGATGATGAGGACCCGCTTGCCCGAAGGGGCGAGGCGGTGGGCGAGCGTGCCGCCACCGGCACCGCTGCCGACGATGACGACGTCGTAGTGCTGATCGTCCACTGGACCCTCCGTGGCGTGAGCCCCGGACACAGGACGGACTCTTTCAGGCTAGTTCCGTGCCGCTCGAACCGCATCCGCGTCACCACAGGTGGGGCGGCGTGCTGCGAGGGCGTTTCGGCGCCTGGTACAGCACCAGCCGGTCGATGGCGTCGTCGAGCGTCGTCGCGGCCATGATGAGCGCCAGGTGGGTGAAGGCCTGCGGAAAATTGCCCAATTGCTCGCCGGACGGGCCGATTTCCTCGGCGAAGAGCCCGACGTGGTTGGCGTAGGTGAGCATCTTCTCGAAGGCGAACCGGGCCTGCTCCAGGCGCCCGGCGCGCGCGACGGCGTCGACCCAGAGGAAGCTGCAGAGGCTGAAGGTGCCCTCGCTGCCACGCAGTCCGTCGGGCGAGGCGTGGGGGTCGTAGCGGTAGACCAGGCTGTCTGAGACCAAGGAGCCCTCCATGGCGTCCAGCGTGCTCAGCCAGTCGGGGTCGGTGGGGGAGGCGAAACCGACGCGCGGAATCAGCAGCAGCGAGGAGTCGAGGACGTCGTCCTCGTAGTGCTGGACGAAGGCTCGGCGGCCGCTGTGCCATCCCTTCTCCATGACCTGGGCGAAGACGGTGTCGCGCGCCGTTCTCCACCGCGCCACGTCGGCCGGCCAGGACAATCGGTCCGCGAGCCGCAGACCTCGGTCGAAGGCGAGCCAGGACATCACCCGGCTGAACGTGAAGTCCTTCCGGCCGCCCCGGGTCTCCCAGATGCCGTCGTCCGGCTGGTCCCACAGCGTGGTGAGCTGGTCCAGGACGCGTGCGACGGCCTTCCATTCGCGGGAGGAGAGGCCGGGACCGTCGTCCGGGCCGTGCGCGCCCCGCCCTTGTGCGAGGGCGTAGAGGGCTTCGCCGTATATGTCCAGCTGCAACTGGTCCTTGGCCGCGTTGCCCACCCGAACGGGAGCCGAGCGTCGGTAGCCCTCCAGGTGCCCGAGCATCTCCTCCGGCAGGTTGGGGTCGCCGTCGACGCGGTACATGATCTGCAAGGGCGTTCCGCCGGGCCCGTGCGGCAGGTCCGCTCTCTCCGAGAGCCGCCGCATCAGCCAGTCGGTGAACGCGGTCGCCTCCTCCACGAAGCCCAGGTCGAGCAGGGCCCGGACGGACAGGGAACCATCCCGTATCCAGGTGTAGCGGTAGTCCCAGTTGCGCTCCCCGCCGACCTGCTCCGGCAGGCCCATGGTGGCGGCGGCGATCGGCGCCCCCGTGGGCAGGTACGTCAGCAGTTTGAGCGTGATCGCCGCGCGGTGCACCATGTCCGGCCAGCGGCCGGTGTAGTGAGTGGTCTGCACCCAGCCCTGCCAGAATCGGATCGCCTGCCAGAGCCGGTCGGTGAGCCCGCCGACAGCGATGGGCTCGGGCGCTTCGCCGCCCGCGTCGCAGACGGTGAGGGCGACGCCCGCCGTCTCACCGGCGTTCAGTACGACCGTGCCGTCGACATCGTCGCCCTGCCGGCGCAGAGGGAACGTGGCCTGCAGATGGGCATCGAGCCGCGCACCGCGGAACACGGCTCGCCACTCGCCTGTCGAGCCCGGCCCCTCGTCCGTCGAGTCCCGCCCCCCGTCCGTGGAGAGTATGTGGCGGTCGCGCCCGAAGTCGAAACGGGGCGCGCACTCCAGACGGAACCGTATGGTGCCGCGCATGCACCGCAGGACACGGATCAGGGCGTGCCGGTCCGAGGGCGTGGGGGAGAGCAGGGGAGGCATCCAGTCCATGAGTTCTCCGACCCCGTCCGGCGACATGAACCGCGTCACCAGGACCGCCGTGCCGGGGTAGTACAACTGCTTGCTTGTCACGTCCGGAGCGTCGGGCCCCAGACTGAAGTGCCCTCCGACGTCATGGTCGAGGAGGGCGGAGAAGATGCCGGGCGAGTCGAACCGCGGGGCGGCGTACCAGTCGACGACGCCCTCCGCCGAAATCACGGCCGCCGTCTGCAGATCGCCCACCAGTCCGTGGTCCGCGATGGGGGGTATCGCTGCACGAGACACTCCAGGTGGTCCGTCAGTGTCATTATCCGACTCCCGCCCGGATCCGTCGCCCCGGCGGCCCCCGCATCGCCTCCACACAGTCGCCCTCCGCCGGAGGCGCCGCAGGGGCCTACGCTGGAAGACGGGCCTCCGCCGACGGCGTGGCCCGCCGATCGCCGGCTCGTCGGAGGTGGTGTTGGCCTTGTACCGCACACGCGCAGCTTCCGGTACGCGAACGCCTCTGCACCGTGCCTGACGACCGGCCACTGAACGCACCGCGACGCCGTGACGCCTTGCGTTCGGCGGTCAGGGTGACCGTCGCCGTCTGCGCCGGCTTCTACACCTGCCGGTACGGCCTGCAACGCCCGGTCATGTCGGTCTACGCACTCTTCGGCGTCATCGCCTTCGGGGTGCTGTCCCGGATGACGGGGTCGGGCCGCGCCCGGTCGGCAGGTGTGGTGAGGGCACTGCCGGTGGCGTTCACGCTCACCGCCGTCGGCACCTTCCTCGCGGTACACACCTTGACGGCGGTGCTGGGCATGGTCGTCGTCGGTTTCACCTTCACGTTCAGCGCCGTCGCGGGACCGCGCGTCGCCGGGCCGTCCAGTGGTCTCCAACTGTGCTACATACTGGCCTGCTTCCCTCCCTACGCCCCGCAGCAGATCGGCGACCGACTCGCCGGACTGGCCCTCGGCATGGGCCTGCTCGCCGCGGCGGAACGCTGGCTCCTGCCCGAGAAGCCCACCCGCGGATACCGGACCCGGCTGGCCCTCGCCTCCGCCACGGCCGCGCAGCTCGCCAGCCGTCTCGCCGCCGACGGCCGGACCGGGGACGGCGACACCGACGACCGCACGGTGGACGCAATCGCCGACGACCTCAGTCCCGCGAGGCTGCCGCAGGGCGAGCGGCCGGCGGCGCCGTCCCGGACCAGCCGTGCCTATGCCCAGGCCGGGGCGTCCGCCCGGACCTTGCTGCACCAGCTGCGGGGACTCACCCACACCCGGCCCGACTGCCCCGACGCGCTCGCCGCGGACCTGCTGGAGGCGGTCGCCGACACGTGCCGGCACAGTGCCGAAGCCCTGGGCGACGCGGCACCGCCGCGACCGGGTGCCGTGCACTCGGCCATCGTCCGGTTCCAGACGGCACGACGCCGAGCCGTCCACGAGCGGCCCGAGCCCGACCCGCGCTTCCGGGCGGCTGTCCTCGCCACGGCCGAGTCGGCCCGCAATGTCGAGCTCGCCGTGCGGGTGGCCCTGCGCGGCCGAGGCATCGGCCGCGTGGAACCGCGGTCCCTGTTCTGGTACGCCGACGCACCCACCTGGTGGCTGTGGGCCCGGCGCGTACGCGCCCACCTGACCCCCCGGTCGGTCCTCTTCCAGAACGCCGTCCGGGTCGCCCTCGGGCTCGGCGCCGCACGCCTGGTGGCGGGACTGCTGGACCTTTCCCACGGCTTCTGGGTCCTCCTGGCCGTCCTCACCCTCGTTCGCACGACCGTGGTGCAGACCCGTCAGGCGGTGGCGCGTGCCCTCGTGGGCACGCTCGCCGGCGCTCTGTGCGCAGGGGCACTGCTAACGGTGTTCGGCCCCGACAGCATGGTGTACGCGACCCTCCTCGCGCCCGTCATGGTCGCGACGTTCACACTGGGGCCGTTGTGCGGCATCGCCTTGGCACAGGCGATGTTCACCGTCCTGGTATCCATCGTCTTCGCCCAACTGGCGCCCGCGACATGGGAACTGGACGAGGTCAGACTCCTGGACGTCCTCATCGGCAGTACGGTGGGCCTTTTGTGCGGACTGCTCGCGTGGCCCAGGGGCGCGCGGCGCGAATTGCTCAGCGCGATGGCCCGGCTGCTGCGGGAGTGCGCCGCCCTGGTCACGTCCGTGACGGCGGCGATCCTCACCGGCCCGGACCGGCGCACCCCCGTCGACGGCGAGCCGGCCTCCCACGCCCTGGTCCTCGCACAGACCGCCTACGCGCAGTACCTGAGTGAGCCGGGCTCACCGGAACAGGGCGGGAACGCGGAGGACTGGCACGTGGCCCTCATGGTCGGCCAGCACGCCCTGGCCGGCAGCTACTGGATCCCCCTCTACGACCGGCCGGACCGCGCCGTCCTCTCCGAGTGGGAAGGGCACGAGGCACGGCGACAGGCCGGCACGCTGTCACGCGCGCTGACCGCCACGGCGGCCGCCGCTGACGGCGGCCCGTCGTACGACCCCGCCGAACCGCTGCCCCCCGTCGGCCCACCGGCCGCTGACGTACCCGAACTGGCCGATCTCGAGGAGTGGTTGGCGGTCCTGCGCAACGACGTGCACCTGCTGCGCGAACCCGCGCGCCGGGCGCACGGCGCAGGCCCGTCCTGACCCACCACCATGTGCTGGGCCTTGCCAAGGCGGACGTCTGCAACGGGCGCGCCACCACGTTCCAGTACGTCAATCTCGGGCGGTAGGTTCGGTGGCGCGGCACAGTCGTTCGACACCCGGCTGTCCCGGGCACCGGCAGGACGCTACGGGCGGGTGACGCGGCCTGCCTATCCGTACCGCCGATTTACGGATACGCAAAGAAAAGCGGCGCGCCGCCCCCGCGTCATTCCGCCCGCTGGGAACGCGCCCGCGACAGCGTCTGGCGGGACTGCGACTCCAGCTTGCGGCGTGCGCGGGCCACATGCTGTTCGACCGTGCGCGGCGACAGGTGCAGGGTCGCCGCGATCTCCCGGTTCGTCAGCCCGGTCGCCGCCAGATCGGCGACCTCCTGCTCGCGTGGTGACAGCTGGTCCCCGTAGCTGGGGCGCCCCCGGGGACGCTGGCCGTCCGCCGGCTGGTGGGCGCGCAGCATCGCCCGCATGCGGGCGGCGTCCCACACCGCGCCCAGCTCCGTCAACTGCTGGACGCACGAGGAGAGTTCGGCGACAGCTGTCTTCGTGTCCCGGCCGGAGGCGAGCAGGCAGCGGGCGGCACCCTCGGTGGCCAGGATTGCGGAGTACGGACGCGGCAGCCCCGCGTACACGAGCGCCGCCCGCCGGAACAGCTCCGCCGCCGCCTCCTGGTCGCCGTCCGCCTCGGCGAGCAGCGCACGGCACCACTGCAACGCCGCGTCGGACGCGGGCGCCTGGCGTTCTTCGAGACCCGTGGCGTACTCGGCGACCATGCCCTGGGCCGTCGTGCGCCGGCCCGCGCGCAGTGTCGCCTCCACGGCCCACGGCGCCAGTTCCGCGCCCCACACCCAGACACCCTTGTCCCTCAGCCGGTCCCACGCCATCGACGCCTCCTCCACGGCGGTGTCGACGTCGTCGCGTACCAGCGCCATGCGGATCAGGGCCCCGGAGGCGGTCGCCAGGTGCGGCACCGCCGTCCCGTCGGCCGCCCGCGGCCCCTCGTCGGCCAGCCACGCGGTCGCCTGCTGCCACTCGCCCTTCGACAGCGCGAGCAGCCCGAGCACCGTGCGGCCGTCGACGGCCATGCCGGGCATGGTGTCGGCCTCGGCCACGAACGCCCGGGCGCGGGCCGTGAGATCCGACCAGTCGCCCGACGCCCAGTCGATCAGCAGCAAGGTGCCGCGCGCCCCTTGTTCGACATACGCCGCGCCGCTGCGGGCGGCGAGTTCGACGCCCTCGGCGAGCAGTTCGCGGGCCGGGGAGAGCTGGCCGAGCCACAGGGCGCCGTCCGCCGCATTGCACAGTCCGCGGGCCACGTGCTGCTGGTACGCCGCGTCGTCGGTGTCCCGCGGCAGCAGCTCCAGCGCCTGCCACGCCGACGGGTCGCCCACGTACATCAGCGTGCCCACGCGGTTGGCGGTCACCGCCGTGCGCGCCTCCTCGTCGCCGCTGTCCGCGCCCGCCTTCTCGGCCCGTTCCAGCCAGTAAAGGTTCCGCTCCAGCGGCACCGTCGACAGCAGGGGCATGGCCAGCGCGGCCATCGCCCTGGCCGCCATCACCGGCCGTTCCTGCAACTCCTCCACCGCCTGCTGGAGCTCCAGCCAGCCCTGGACCCCGGCCACGGCCTGATTGCACAGCAGCAGCCCGAGGTCGAGGCGGATCTGGCCGCGGACCGCGGGCGGCAGCGTCTGCTCGTCGAGGATCTGCCGCAGCACGGTCACCGTCTGCTCGGAACGCAGCCCCAGCACGGCACTGTGGGCCAGCAGCGGTGCCAGCCGGGCCCGGGCCTGCGGCGGCACCATCGGCAGCGACAACGCCTCCTCCAGCAGGTCGACCGCCGCCTGGTGGTCGCCCGCCGCCGCCCGCTCGTGCGCCGCCCGTTCCACCGCGCGCAGCCAGCCGCCGATCTCGCCGCCGTGGCGGCGGTGCCGGGCCAGCGGCACCCAGGGGACCGGTTGGCGGCGGGCCAGGACCGCGGCGGCCCTGCGGTGCATCCGGCGGCGTACCGGGCCCGGCACCTCGTCGTACACGGCGCTCCCGGCCAACGGAACGAAGAAGCCGTACCGGCCGAGCTCGTCCTCGGTCAGTACGGCCGCTCGCAGCGCGCCCACCAGCGCCCGGGTGCCCTCCTCGCCCGCCAGCCCGGCCACCGCCACGACCTCCTCGGCCTCGGCGGGCTCGCCGAGCACGGCGGCGGCCCAGGCGACGGGGCGTATCAGGGGGTCGAGTGAGGCGGTCCGCGTGTGGGCGAGCGCCGCGAGGCGGGGCGGCACACCGGCGGTGTCGAGGTCCTTGGGCGAGTACCGTTCGCGCGGCTCGCCCGTCTCGCGCAGCAGGCGCACCAGATCGGCGACGACCTGGGGGTTGCCGCCGGACCGCTGCCGGATCCGGGCGAACAGCTCGGCCGGCCCGCAGTCCGCGCCGAGCCCCTCCTCCACGAGGTCGCGCACCTGCTCCACGTCGAGCGGCGTCAGGCGTATGTGCTGCACGGCCAGCGCCGCGGGGTAGGAGGCGCCGCGACCCAGGGGAAGGCCGGGCTCGCGCAGCTCCTCGGGCCGATAGGTCACGGCGAGGGCCAGGCCGCGGGGTGGCTGTGCGACGAGGCGGCGCAGCAGGTCGAGGGAGTCGCGGTCGGCGAGATGGACGTCCTCGGCGACGACGAGGGCGGGGGCGGGTGCTCCGCCGGACGGGGCCGCTCGACCTCCGCCGGACGCGGCCGGGGTGGTGCGGTGGGCGTCCGGTGCGCGGCTGTCGGCGTCGAGCAGCGGAGCCAGGGCGGCCGACAGGTCGGCGGTCCGCTGCTGGGCCGGCGGGCGGGCGGGCCGCGCCGCCGTGGCGGGTGCGTGGGACGCGGAGGGGGCGGAGCGGCCCGAGTGCTCCGTCACGCGCACCCCGAACGACGAGAACGTCACGGTCACGGTGTGTGCCCGCGACGCTTCCGAGAGCCGCCGCGCCAGCCGCGACTTGCCGGTACCCGCCGCGCCCTCGACCAGCAGCAGGGCCGGTTCACGCGCGCCGTCCGCTTCGTCGTCGCCGCGCGCAAGTACACGCGCCAGCCAGCGGTTCGCCGCGTCGTCACTCCATGTGTCCACCGAATCACTCTCCTGGGAGGTTCCGGGGCAATTCGATTCTTTACGTATACGGGTTTCAGTGTCCCTGATTGCTCCACCCGTGCACGGCTACCAATGTTTGAGCTGCCGCAGAAGATCTGCATGGCTGTCGACGGCCCGGTGAGGCGCGATCCGACCTCCCGGCCGCTGGACCTTGGTCAGGGCGACGCAAGCCCGACCGAACAGGAGCCCAAGTGATTGCCATAGAACGTGCACCGGACCCGGTTCCGCAAGGGGCCGGACCCACCTCTGCTCTGCGAAGCCTGGCCCACTGCGCGATGCCGACCTCGCCAGAGGCCGCGCGCGCACTACGGCGCTTCGCCCGGGCGGTCGCACGTCGATGGCGGCTGGCCGAGCACTTCGACGAGGCCCTGTCGCTGATCGTCACCGAGCTCGTCACGAATGTGGTGATGCACAGCGGAAGTCCATGGGTGTCCGCGACGATCAGTGTCCGCGGCGAGGCGCTGCTGGTCGAGGTGACGGACGCGGGCTGCTGGAAGCACCGCCCCAATCCCCGCCAGGAGCCGCTGGACGCGGATGTGCCCTGCGGGCGCGGCCTGCGCCTCGTCGACGCGTACGCGACCCGCACCGTCGCGCACCGCACGGAGACGGGCAGCGTGGTCCAGGCCGAGATCGCCCTACACGGCGGCCCCCGCACTCCGGCCGACGGCGCCCCCGCCCTGGACCTCGACCCGGTCGACGAACTGGACCTGGACGAGGGCCTGGGGCTCGACGAGGACCTCGGACTGGGGGACGAGGACCTGGACCTCGACGTGGACGCGGAGCTGGAACTGGAAGAGCTGGACCTGGACCTCGATATGCGGACGTGACGCCGGACGGCCGGGACAGGCCGCGGTGTCAGGTCGACGGGGCGGGCGCTGCGGGCCGGGACCGCCCGCGGTGTCAGGTCAGCGGGGGGCGCCGGTGTCAGGTCAGCAGGGCCGGCGTCGCGCGGTCCAGGACCGAGGACACCCGGTCCCAGGTCTCCATGTCCCGGTCCACCGGAGGCAGTTGCCGGCCGCCGCCCGTTCCCCAGTCCGCGGCGACCGACACCGCGTCCTCGCCCGTCGCCGCCGACGCCGCGAGCGCCGCGGCCCCCAGCGCCACCAGTTCGGTGCTGTCCGGGATGAGCAGGGGCCGCCCCGACAGGCGGCGGACCGTCTCGACCCAGTGGCGGCCCTGCGCGCCGCCGCCCACCAGGCGCAGGGGGCGGGACGCCGCCTCCGGCGCGGCCGGGTCGTCGCCGCAGGCGCGCACCACCTCGTCGAGGGCGCGCAGCACCGTGACCACCGCGCCCTCGTAGGCCGCGCCGAGGATCTGCTGACGGGTGGTGGTGTGCCGCAGGCCCGTGAGCAGCCCGGCGGCCGCGGGCAGGTCGGGGGTGCGTTCCCCGTCGAGGTAGGGCAGGACCACCAGTTCGCCGCCCGCCTCGGCCGCGTCGCGGTCCAGGCCGAGCAGGGCCGCGACCTTGTCCACGGCCAGCGTGCAGTTGAGTGTGCAGGCGAGCGGAAGATACGTGCCGTCCGCCGCCGCGAACCCGGCGAGCAGGGGAGAGGCGGGGCGGGTGCGGGTCGCGGCGAACACCGTGCCCGACGTTCCGAGGCTCAGCGCCGGATGGTTCAGCAGCCCCTCCCCGCCCAGGCCGAGACCGACCGCGGCAGCCATGTTGTCGCCGGTGCCCGCGGCGACGGCGATGCCCACCGGCAGACCGAGTGCGGACGCGGACGCGGCCGTGAGCCCGCCGACGCGGGTGCCGCCGGTCTCGGCCACCGGGGGCAGCAGGGCGGCGTCGAGGCCGATCAGGTCGAGCAGTTCGGGGTCGTAGGCGCCGGTCGCGGTGGAGTACCAGCAGGTGCCCGACGCGTCGCCCGGGTCGGTGGCCGCGACGCCCGCCAGGCGCTCGGTCAGGAAGTCGTGGGGGAGCCGTACGGCCGCCGCGGCTTTGGCGTGCGCGGGCTCGTTCTCCCGCAGCCACTGCCACTTCGTCGCCGTCATGGACGCGACCGGTACCGATCCGGTGCGTGCCGTCCAGGGGTCCGGGCCGCCCAGCGCCTCGGTCAGGGCGGCGGCCTGGGGTGCCGAGCGGGTGTCGTTCCACAGCAGCGCGGGGCGCAGGGGGGTCCCGGCCCGGTCGAGGACGACGAGGCCGTGCTGCTGGCCGGCGACCGCGATGCCGGTGACGGCGGACGCGTCGACGTCCGCGGCCGCGAGCTCCTTGAGGCCGCCCGCGACCGCCTCGCGCAGCGCCCGCCACCAGACCTCGGGGTCGCTCTCGCGGGCGCCGCCCTCGCCGTCGACGCGATGGGGTGCGCGGCCCACGGCGAGCAGCCGGCCCGTGACGGCGTCGGTGAACGCCGCCTTCGTGGACTGGGTCGAGCTGTCCACCCCGATGACGACCGCATGCGCCGGCATGTCTCCACCTCTTGTTCCGTGACTCGTTCCGTTCCGGCCGGTATTTTGCCGAGCTGCGAACAAATTACGCCACCGCCGCCCGGGAGCAACAGATGCCCGGGGGGTTCTATGACAGGGGCAGGGTGTGCATTATTAGTAAGGTAAGAAAACAAAACTCAGGTGCAATCAGAGATCCGAAGGCGGGAACGGTCATGACTGAACGCTTCACCCCCACGCCCGGCGACAAGTTCAGCTTCGGTCTGTGGACCGTCGGCTGGCAGGGCCGGGACCCCTTCGGCGACGCGACGCGACCCCCTCTCGACCCCGCCGAGTCGGTCCGCACGCTCGCCGGGCTCGGCGCGTACGGAGTGACCTTCCACGACGACGACCTGATCCCCTTCGGTGCGAGCGACAGCGAACGCGCCTCGCACATCAAGCGCTTCCGGCAGGCCCTGGACGAGACGGGCATGGTCGTGCCGATGGCCACGACCAACCTGTTCACACACCCCGTCTTCAAGGACGGCGCCTTCACGGCGAACGACCGTGACGTGCGCCGCTACGCGCTGCGCAAGACCATCCGCAACATCGACCTCGCGGCCGAGCTCGGCGCGCAGACCTACGTGGCGTGGGGCGGGCGCGAAGGCGCGGAGTCGGGTGCGGCCAAGGACGTGCGGGTCGCCCTGGACCGGATGAAGGAGGCCTTCGACCTCCTCGGCCAGTACGTCACCGACCAGGGCTACGACCTGCGTTTCGCCATCGAGCCCAAGCCCAACGAGCCCCGCGGCGACATCCTGCTGCCCACGGTCGGCCACGCCCTCGCGTTCATCGAACGCCTGGAGCGGCCCGAGCTGTACGGCGTGAACCCGGAGGTCGGCCACGAGCAGATGGCCGGGCTGAACTTCCCGCACTCGATCGCGCAGGCCCTGTGGGCGGGCAAGCTGTTCCACATCGACCTGAACGGCCAGAACGGCATCAAGTACGACCAGGACCTGCGCTTCGGCGCCGGGGACCTGCGGGCCGCGTTCTGGCTGGTCGACCTGCTGGAGACGGCGGGGTACGAAGGCCCGCGCCACTTCGACTTCAAGCCGCCGCGGACCGAGGACGGCGACGGGGTGTGGGCGTCGGCGGCAGGCTGCATGCGCAACTACCTGATCCTCAAGGAGCGGGCCGCGGCCTTCCGCGCCGATCCCGAGGTCGCACAGGCGCTGCGCGCCGCGCGCCTCGACGAACTGGCCCGCCCCACCGCGGCCGACGGCCTCGCCGGGCTGCTGGCGGACCCGGGCGCGTACGAGGAGTTCGACGTCGACGCGGCGGCCGAGCGCGGCATGGCCTTCGAGCATCTGGACCAGCTGGCGATGGACCACCTGCTGGGGGCCCGCTGACACCACCGGCCAACACGCCAGGGACCCCTAGGGGTTGAGAACCGGACAGTCCAGGTGCGAACTGGACAACCGACGGAAGGATTTTGTACACACCCACGTCTTGCGAAGATTTTTTGCGGCGGCGCACGATCACCGGCAGCCCCGCGGCAACGCCGCAGGTGGGGTCACGGATCTCCAGGAGGAGTCATGAGCCGCGTGATGAGTCAGCTGTGCCGCCGCAAATCGCTGGACCGTTTGATGGCCGAGAGCGACACCGCGGCGGACGGCACCGCGCTGCGCCGCACCATCGGGCTCGGGCAGCTGACTCTGATCGGCATCAGCTCGGTCGTGGGCACCGGCATCTTCTTCGTCCTCGGCACCACGGTCCCCAAGGCCGGCCCCGCGGTCGTCCTGTCCTTCGTCGTCGCCGCCGTCGTCGCCGGCCTCGCCGCCCTCTGCTACGTGGAGCTGGCCGGCGTGCTGCCGGTGGCGGGCAGCACCTATTCGTACGCGTACGCGTCCCTCGGCGAGGGCGCCGCCTATCTCGTCGCCTGGTGCCTGATCCTCGAGTACGGCGTCGCGGTGTCGACCGTCGCCGTCAGCTGGGCCCAGTACCTCAACGAACTCACCGACGCCCTCTTCGGGTTCACCCTCCCCGACGCGATCAGCCAGCCGCCCGGAGCGGGCGGTTACGTGAACGTCCCCGCGCTCGTCGTCGTCCTGCTCTGCTCCCTGCTCCTCGCCCGCGGCACCCGCGAGTCCGCCGCCGTCAACGCGGTCATGGTCGCCGTCAAGATCGGTGTGCTCGTCGTCTTCGTCGCCGTCGCCCTCACCGCCTTCCGCGCCGAGAACTTCCACGACTTCGCACCGCACGGCATCGCCGGCATCGGCGTCGCCGCCTCCGGAGTGTTCTTCTCCTACGTCGGATTCGACACCGTCGCCACCGCCGGCGAAGAGGTCCGCAACCCGCGCCGTACGATCCCCCTCGCCCTGCTGCTGACCCTCGGCGCGGTCACCCTGCTCTACATCCTCGTCTCCGTCGCCGCCGTCGGTGCCCAGCCCGCCGGCAGGTTCGGCGAGCAGGCCGACGCGGGCGAGGCCGTCCTCGCGCAGATCCTGCGGGACGTCACCGGGGCCGGCTGGCCCGCCGTGCTGCTGTCCGCCGGTGCGGTCGTGTCGATTTTCAGCGTCGTGCTGGTCACCCTGTTCGGACAGACCCGCATCCTGTTCTCCATGGCCCGCGACGGACTGGTGCCGCAGATCTTCCGCCGCGTCGACCGCAAGCGGCACACCCCCGCGCACAACACCTGGATCGTGGGTGTGCTGGTCGGCGCGCTCGCCGCCCTGGTGCCGCTGCAGTACCTGGCGGACCTCACCTCCATGGGCACCCTCGTCGCTTTCGTCGCCGTGGCGGCCGCGGTCGTCGTCCTGCGACGCATCGCCCCGGACGCCCCGCGCCCCTACCGCGTGCCGCTGTACCCCGTCGTCCCGGTGCTCGCCGCGGGGTCCTGCCTGTACCTGGCGTATCTGCTGCCCGGCATCACCTGGACCCTGTTCGGCGCCTGGCTGCTCCTCGCCGCCGCGCTCTACCTCGGCTTCGGGCGTCGGAACTCGGCGCTGCGGGCCGACGAGGGGCTCGCGGCGATGCCGGCGGCGCAGCATGATGCTCCCGAGGCGGAGGCCGTCGAACGGCCGCGCGTCTGAACCGTCCCGTGCGACGACGGCGTTCCTCAAGGCCGGCTTTGAGGACCGCCGCCGTCATGGGGTGCCGGGAGCCACCCGCCCTGCGCCGCCGGAACTCCCGTACGGAACACTGGTGTCCGGCATGACACACCGGCTCAGGGAGAGACCACCGCCCATGACGGACACCGGTCCCGTACCCGCACGCCTCTCGCGCACGACCCGGGTCCTCCTCACCGCGACCCTGCTGGTGGGCGCCGCCGGATACGCGGCCACCGAATACCTCACCAGCACCACCCCCACGGCCACACCCCCCAGCCCGTACGCGCCCGCGGCCCGACCGCCGGACTGCACGGTGCCGGAGGACAACCCCGTCAAATGCACCCTGGTCGACGGTGAATGCGAGCCGTACGACGACTCGCTCTCGCTGTCGCCGGTGCCCGGGGCCCGGCCGCCCGTCATACCGCCGCCCCTCCCGACGGGACTGGCCACGATGGGAACCGAGGTCGTGCAACGCGTGTGCGCCAGAGGCGTCGTGGTCGAACGAGAGAAGGGCTGACCCCTCCCGCCGCGCCGGCACGCGTACGGCGTTCCGGTCACCGTCGGCGGGGCGCCCGCGGCGTCCGGTCGAGTCGCTCCGGCGGGTCCGCTTCCCGGGCCGCCAGCGTCAGTTCGAGCCAGGCGGCCAGCGCCACATCCGGATCGTCGAGGTCCAGATTGAACAACTCCCGGGCCCGACGCAGCCGATAACGCAGCGTGTTGGGGTGCACCGTCAAGGCGGCCGCCGCCCTCCCGACATCGCCGACCGCCGCCAGCCACGCCCTGAGCGTCGCCGCATAGTCCGTCCCGTGCTCGGCGTCGTGCGCCAGCAGACGCGCCACCGCAGGCAGCCGCAGCCACGGCTCACGCCGCAACTCGCCGCCCAACCGGTCCAGCAGCACCAGATGGCGCACGTCCTCGGCCGTCACGGCGCCACCGGCGTCCCCGCCGCTGTGAGACGCGGCCCGCAGCACGTCGTCCGCCTCGTTGCGCAACGCCGCCGGCCGCAGCAGATCGGTGTACGGGCGGGTGACAGCGGCCCGCAGAGGGCCGCCGACCGACGACCGCAACGCGGTCAGGGCGCCGTCCGCGAACCGCCGCACGGCCGCGGTGTCGCCCGGGACCAACGCGTAGACGGCCCCTGAGGTCGCCGCGACCGTCGCCTCGGGCCGGTGCGCCGCGCAATGGCGCACCAGGGCCCACTCGAGGTACGCGACGAGCGCGTCCGCGGCTCCGGTCCCCGGTCCCGGCTCGAAACCGGCCAGGCACACCGCCGTCCCCGGCGCCGGCCCCAGCAGCGCCCCGGCCTCCTCGGCCCCGGGACCGCGGCCCTCCAGCAGCGCTCGCAACGTGTCCTGGCGCAGGCGCTGTTCCGCCTCCTGCGCGTTCAGGGCGCGCAGCAGGTGAGGGGCCGCCAGCCGGGCGGCGTCGGCCATCGAGACGCAGGCCCGCGCCGACAGCCCGTCCTCCGGCTCGATCGCCCACACGGTGCCCAGTGGAACGGCCCCGGCCCGCACCGCCACCGCGGCGCGGGCCAGCTCCTCGCCCTGCCCGGGGAACCGCACCACACCGGAGGCCGCCAGCACCTCGCGGTACTGTCGCCGCTGCTCGGGCTGGTCGGGCACCCGCCGCTGGAGAATGCCCTGTTCGCGCAGGGTGTCGATGCGCTGCCCGGGGACCTTCGAGTACGCGACGACATGCTGGTCCAGGTCCTCGACCGCCACCGACCCGCCCACCACGGCCGCCAGGTTGTCCGCCAGAGCGAACAGCGGCTCGTTGCCGACCGGTGCCGACACCGCCGTCCCGCCCACCCCGTACGCGGCGAGCGCGCAGCTCAGCGCAGCGTCGAGCTGCTGCCAGGGCACGCCGTCGTCCGCCCGGAGCACGGCGATCCCGCGCCGTTCGGCCTCCTCGACGAGCCCGGCCGGGTCCTGGCCGCGGCACTTGACGACCACCGCGGCGAACCGCCGCCCGGCCGCCCGGCGCACGGCCTCGCACGCCCGGGGGTCGCCCACCTCGCCACCCACGAGCAGCAGGAGCGCGGCAGGGGCGGCGGGCAGCGGCTCGTTCGGGTCGTGGACCACGGTGCCGCGCACCGGGACGTCGAGGCCGGCCGGTGCCGTGAGCACCCGTACCGGCATGTTGCCCGGCGTCTCCAGCAGCACCCGCAGCGTGCCCGCGACCCGCTCGTCGGGGAACAGGGCCGACGGGCTTGTCGCATCGGACAACAGAGCGCTCCATTCCTGAGGGAATCGGCCGGGGCGGCGCCCCGGGCCGCCCGCCAGGATAGGCCCGGCCCACCGAGAACAGGAGTCCCCCCATGAACGTGGCCCCCGCCCAGGCCTCCACCGCAGCCGACCTCGTCGGACTGTTCCCACCCGGCTCCCACCTGGCCGAAGACGGCGAACTCGTCGTCGGCGGATGTCGCGTCGGGGAGCTGGCCGAGCGGCACGGCACCCCCGCTGTCGTCGTCGACGAGAGCGCCCTGCGGGCCACGGCCCGGCGCTACGTGCGGGCCCTCGCCGAGCATTGGCCGAACGGACAAGTGGTCTTCGCCTCCAAGTCCTTCCCCTGCACGGCCGTCGTCCGCACGATGGCCGAGGAGGGCCTCGGAGTCGACGTCGCGGGCGGCGGTGAGCTGGCCGTGGCGCTGGCCGCGGGCGCCGACCCGCGTCGCATTGTCGTGCACGGCAACGCCAAGACCGACGAGGAACTCGCGATGGCCGTCCGCGCGGGCGCGGGGATCGTCGTCGTGGACAACTTCGACGACATCGACCGCCTCGAACATCTCATGGAGCACGACCGCGAGGCCCGTGCGCGCGCCCCGCAGCGCGTGCTGATACGGGTCATCCCCGACGTCGACGCCGACACGCACGAGGCGATGGCCACCGGGCACCGCCACTCCAAGTTCGGCCTCGCCGTGCCCGACGCGGTCCGCGCGGCGGCCCGGCTGCGGAGCAACGGGCGGCTGCTGCTGGAGGGACTCCACGTGCACATCGGCTCCCAACTGCTGGACACGGCGCCGTTCGCCCGGGCCGTCGAGGCGATCGCCGCCATCGGCGAACTCGGCGAGCACGCGGTGTACGACCTCGGCGGCGGCCTCGGCGTCCGCTACACGTACACCGACCGCCCGCCCACGATCGAGGAGTACGTCCGCACCCTCACCGACGCCGCCCGCAAGCACCTCCCGGCGACGGCCCGCCTGCTCATCGAACCCGGCCGCTCCCTGGTCGCCGGCGCGGCCACCACGCTCTACCGCGCGGTCACCGTCAAACGCGGACCGCGCACGCTCGTGGCCGTGGACGGGGGAATGGGCGACAACCTGGAACCGATGCTGTACGGGCAGCGGTTCGAGGCGACGGTGGGGAACCGGGTCGGCGGGGGCGAGAGCTGCGACCTGGTGGGGCGCCACTGCGAGTCGGGGGACACCCTGATCCGCGACGTACCCCTGCGCGAGCCGCGCGTCGGCGACGTCATCGCGGTGCCGGTCACAGGCGCGTACTGCCTCTCGCTCGCGAACAACTACAACGGCGCGCGCCGCCCGCCGGTGGTCTTCTGCGCGTCGGGCACGTCGCGGGAGGTGGTACGCCGCGAGACGTACGAGGACCTGCTGCGCCGCGACGCGTGAGGGGGGCGCAGCCCGCTCGTCGGGGCTCTGCCCCGGACTCCGCGCCTCATCGCCGGCGGGGCTGGGTTTGGCCCCCCATGTCTCAGGTGCGGGCGTGGCTGGAGTTGCCCGTTCCGGCCGGGGCCTTTTGCGCGGCGCGCTTGCGGGGCTCTGCCCCGGACTCCGCGCCTCAATCGCCGGCGGGGCTTGGTTTGGTCCCCGCCCCTCGAACGCCGGCGGGGCTGGATTTCACTGCGCGAAATCAGCCCGTCTGGGGGCACTCCCCCTACGGCCTGGCGGCCGTGGGAGGTACCCCCATCCACGGCCACCAGGCCGTAGGGGGAGATTGAGGACACCGCGCGGAGCGCGGTACGGGGTCCGGGGCCTGCCCCGGTTACGGGAAGGGGCGGGGAGGGGAAAAGCCCCCGTCAGCGCAACCGCACCCCGTACCCCATCGGGTCCGCCAGCGTGTCCTCCACCGTCAGGGCCGCCGCGCCCCGCGCCGCGTCCGCCGCCGGGGACGAACCGCGCAGGCGCGTGCTGCCCGGCGGCCAGAGGCCCGACACCACCCGCGTCGACAGCTCCGTGCCCGCCGGCGGCCCGAGCCACCGCAGCAGCGGGCGGTAGATCCCGCCCAGGACCACCGCGTCGGGATCGAAGAGATTCACCGCCCCGGCCAGCACACGCCCCAGCATCACGCCCGCCTGCGTCAGCGCAGCCACCGCGCGTGGCTCCTCCGCGCGGGCGCGGCGTTCCAGTTCGGCCACGCCCGTGACGCCCGCCGCCCTCAGCAGGGCGGACTGGCCCGCGTACTGCTCCAGGCAGCCGCGTGAGCCGCAGCGGCACAAGGGGCCGTCGTCCGCGACGGACACGTGCCCGATCTCGCCCGCGAATCCGTGCGCGCCCCGCAGCAGTTCGCCGTTCAGGACGAGCGCGCCGCCCACGCCGATCTCGCCCGTCAGATAGAGGAAGCTGCGCACGTCGCCGAGGCCGCCGAACCACAGCTCGGCGAGCGCCGCGAGGTTCGCCTCGTTCTCGGAGCGAACCGGCAGCGCGGGCAGTCCCGGCCGCAGGGCGGCGAGGGCCTCGGCGAAGGGTGCCTCGGCCGCGACCGACGTCCAGCCCAGGTTCGGGGCCTGGCGGACGGACCCGCCGGCGACGAGTCCCGGCAGGGCCAGCGCCGCGCCCACGGGCCTGAGGTCCTGTTCGGCGGCGGAGGCGAGCGCGCGCGCCGCGATCCCGGCGGCCCGGCCGAGGACGCGGTCGGGCGGGGCACTGCGGTTGTCGAGGTGCTCCACGAGCCGTACGCGGTCGGTGCCCGCGAGGTCGACCACGCACACGGACACGTAGTCGACGTTGATCTCGACGCCGAGGCCCGCTACCCCCGTGCGGGCGATCTTCAGCACGGTGCCCGGCCGGCCTGCCTGCCCGCTGAACGTCTTGCCGGACTCGGACAGGAAGCCGCTCTCCAGCAGCTGTTCGACCAGCGACGACACCGCGGCACGCGTGAGCCCGACCCGTGCCGCGACACCTGCGCGGGTCGTCTCGCCCTCGTCGCGCACCGCGCGCAGGACGAGGCTCAGGTTGTGCCGCCGGACCGTCTCCCGGTCGGCCTTCGGCTCCAGCGGCGTCGGGACGTGACGTACCGCCCGGCCCCGCGTGCCTCCGCCCGGCGCCGGTGCCGCGCCTGTGTGATTGGCGTTCATCGTGCGGCTGAGCCTAGTGCTGGATCCCTCGAAGGACGTACACGTATCGGCGTCGTGGGACCGGCGCGTGGGCGGGTGGGCCGGCCGCGGGCACACGGCCCAGCGCGGGAGGGGGTCGTGACGTGACGCCTTCCCGGGCGTCATGCGAGGCGGATGTCCGGGAGCACCGTCGCCACCGTGGCCGTGTCCGTCGTGCCCGCGGGCACCGGCACCGCCTCCAGGACCAGTACGGCGAGGTCGTCGTCGATCGGTTCGGGGCTGAAGTCGTGGGCCGCCCGCCGGACCCGTTCCGCCACGGCCTTCGCGCCGAGCCCGACGCATCCCCGCAGTATCTCCACCAGGCCGTCGTCGTCGTCCAACTGCCGTGCGCCTCTGCGGCGTTCGGTCACCCCGTCGGTCACGCACAGCAGGGTCTCACCCGGCGCGAAGGTGAAGGAGCTGGCGTGGAACTCCGCGTGTTCGTCGATCCCGAGCAGCATCTGCGGCTCCGTGGCCGGTGTCACCGAGCCGTCCGCCGCCAGCCGCAGCGGCGGCGGGTGCCCGGCACTGGCGATCGTGCACCGTGCGCCGCCGGCGACCGGGTCGGGCTCCAACTCCCCGTACAGCAGGCTCAGGAAGCGGGAGCCTTCCTGCTCGCCGCGAAAGGCCGTGGCCTCGGCACTCTCCTCCGCCATCGCGATGTTGAGCCGGTGGAGCAGGGACTCGACGCCGTGGCCCTCACGCGCCAGCAGCCGTACGAGGTGCCGGGCCAGGCCGGTGACGGACATCGCCTCCAGATCGTGCCCGCACACGTCGCCGAGCAGGAAGCACCAGCGCTGTTCTCCCATGGGGAACAGGTCGTAGAAGTCCCCGCCGACGGTCTGCCCCTCTCCCCAGGGCTCGTAGACGAGCGCCGTGTCGACGCCCGGGATGGTGGCGAGGGTCATGGGGAGCTGCCTGCGCTGGAGTGTGCTGCTGATGGCGGCCTGCCGGGTGTAGTGGCGGGCCGTGACCACGGCCTGGGCCACCCTGCGCGCCACGTCCTCCGCGAGTCGCACGACGGCGCGGGTCATATGAGGGAGTCCGCCTTGGCCGATCAGGAGGGTCCCGTGGCACCGGCCGCCCGCGACGAGGGGGAACGCCAGCGCCGAGCCGACCGCGTCCTTGGCGTCGGCGCTCGACGGCCAGGGCCAGGGGATGCCCGTCGTGCTCAGCCTGACGCGCGGACGGTCCTTCTCCAGCGCCAGGCGGAGGGCGCGGATCCGCCGCTCGTCCATGTGCCAGACGTGGGAGAGCCGCATGTCGCCGCTGTCCGTGGTCAGCCACACACCGCACCAGTCGGCGAGCCTGGGGACCAGGAGCTGTCCGGCGAGCGCCGCGACCATGTTCTCGTCCAGCTGTCCGGCGAGGAGTTCGCCCGCCTCGGCGAGGAACGACTGTCCTTCGCGCTCGGCCCACTCGGCGCCGCGGCCCCGGCTGTCGCGCGGCAGGGCGGCCGGGGGCGGTTCGGGGGCCGGCACGGGGTGGGGGAGCGCTTCGGTGGCCGGTCCGACGAGGCCGTGCTCCGTGCTCTCGGGCGGGGTCTCCCTCACGCACTCCAGCCGGAACCAGACCACTTTCCCGGTGTGCCGGTGGGTCACGCCCCACGACTCGGCCAGCGTCTGCAGCAACTGCCGACCGTAGCCGGGTACGTCGCGCTGTGTGCCCTCGCCGCCGCGGTGGGCGCCGGAAGGGCCGCGGTCCATCACTTCGACCACGACCCCCGCACACGCGGTCCCACCTGCTGCGGAATCCGGCGGGGAGTCGCCCGCGGGCTCGAGGCGGCAGGCGACTTCGATCTCGAATCCGCCGTGCGCGGCGGCACTGGTGACCAGTTCGCTGGTGAGGAGCACCGAGTCGGCGACGAGGCGATCGCTGAGCGTCGGCATGCCGGAGACGTGCAGGGCGGTCCGGTCGGCGAGCACGGCGCGCAGGAACTTGCGTGCCGCCGATGCCGCGAGCTCGTTGGCAGGCACGCGCATCCGCGACACGGCTTCTCGTGGATCAACGGATGGCCCCACTGGCGCCTCCCACCCGACTCGCTTTCGGCGCATATACGACGAATGTAGCCTAGATGGGACGTAAGCATTCTCGCCGGTCTGTCGTAGGGGGGACGGCCCATGGAATCTGCCGCCCAGTCCGACCTCGCTGCTCGGGAGCCCCGGCTCGGGGAGCGCGGGCCCGCTGAAACCGGCCCCGGAGCCCCTGGCCCGCCCGGTTCCGCGCGGGACGGCGAGTGGGTACGCGTGGCCGAATTGCGCCCACTGCTCGCGGCCATGACTTCGATGTGTGACGGCGACTTCACCGTACGCGTAGACAATCTGCCCGAGGGAGTGCTCGCCGAGACGGCGGGGGTGTTCAACCAGATCGTCACGCGGAACGCGCACCTGGCCTCGGAGCTGGACCGGGTGCGCCGCGAGGTGGTGCGCCAGGGGCGGCTGGACGAGCGGCTCGCGGCGAGTCCCGGGCAGGGGGCGTGGACCACGAGCGTGGATGCGGCCAACACGCTGCTGGAAGCACTGGCCGTCCCGGTCGTGAACGCCACGCGCGTCCTCAATGCCGTCGCGGACGGCGACCTGACCCAGCGCGTCGAGCTGCACGACGGCAAACGCCAGCTCCGCGGCGATCTGCGGCGTCTGGGACGCGGTGTGAACCGCATGGTGGAGCAGCTGTCGCTGTTCACCGGCGAATTGACCCGCGTCGCCCGGGAGGTCGGTACCGAGGGCCGTCTCGGCGGGCGGGCCACGGTGCACGGCCTGACCGGCGACTGGCGCTACGTGACCGAGGCCGTCAACACGATGGCGTCGCGGCTGACCGCGCAGGTGCGCGACATCGCGGTGGTGACCACGGCGGTCGCACGCGGCGACCTGACCCGGCAGGTCACCGTCGAGGCGACCGGCGAGCTGCTGGAGCTGAAGCTCACCGTGAACACGATGGTCGACCAGTTGCGCGCGTTCGCGGACGAGGTCACCAGGGTGGCTCGGGAGGTCGGCACGGAGGGGCAGCTGGGCGGCCGGGCGCAGGTGCCGGGCGTCTCGGGTGTGTGGAAGGACCTCACCGACAACGTCAACTTCATGGCGTCGAACCTGACCGCCCAGGTCCGCAACATCGCCCAGGTGACCACCGCCGTCGCCAACGGCGACCTGAGCCAGAAGATCACGGTGGACGCCCGGGGCGAGATCCTGCAGCTGAAGAACACCGTGAACACGATGGTCGACCAGCTGTCGGCGTTCGCGGACGAGGTCACCAGGGTGGCCCGGGAGGTCGGCACCGAGGGCCGGCTCGGTGGCCGGGCCCAGGTCCGCGGTGTGTCCGGGGTGTGGAAGGACCTCACCGAGAACGTCAACTTCATGGCGGACAACCTGACCTCGCAGGTCCGCAACATCGCCCAGGTCGCCACGGCCGTCGCCCAGGGCGACCTCGGCAAGACGATCACCGTGGAGGCGAAGGGCGAGATCCTGGAGCTGAAGTCGACCATCAACACGATGGTCGACCAGCTGTCGGCGTTCGCGGACGAGGTCACCCGTGTCGCGCGCGAGGTCGGCACCGAGGGCAACCTGGGCGGACAGGCCCAGGTCCGCGGCGTCTCGGGCGTATGGAAGGAGCTGACCGACAACGTCAATTTCATGGCGTTGAACCTGACCTCGCAGGTCCGCAACATCGCCCAGGTGACCACGGCGGTCGCCAACGGCGACCTGTCGAAGAAGATCACTGTCGGTGCGCGCGGCGAGATCCTTCAGTTGAAGGAGACCGTGAACACGATGGTCGACCAGCTGCGCGCGTTCGCGGACGAGGTCACCAGGGTGGCCCGCGAGGTCGGCACCGAGGGCCGGCTGGGCGGCCGGGCCCAGGTCCGCGGTGTGTCCGGGGTGTGGAAGGACCTCACGGACAACGTCAACTTCATGGCGGACAACCTGACCTCGCAGGTCCGCAACATCGCCCAGGTCGCCACGGCTGTCGCCCAGGGCGACCTGTCGAAGAAGATCGACGTGGACGCCCGCGGCGAGATCCTGGGGCTGAAGACGACCATCAACACGATGGTCGACACGCTCTCCTCGTTCTCGTCCGAGGTCACCCGCGTCGCCCGCGAGGTCGGCAGCGAGGGGCAACTGGGCGGTCAGGCCCGTGTCGAGGGTGTCTACGGCACCTGGAAGCGGCTGACCACCAACGTCAACGAGCTCGCCCTGAACCTCACCACCCAGGTCCGCGCGATCGCGGAGGTGGCCAGCGCGGTCACCCAGGGCGACATGTCCCGCGCCATCACCGTCGAGGCCCAGGGCGAGGTCGCCGAGCTGAAGAACAACATCAACCTCATGGTCTCCAACCTCCGCGAGACCACCCGGGCCAAGGACTGGCTGGAGTCCAACCTCACGCGCATGGCCGCCCTCATGCAGGGCCACCGCGACCTGGTGGAGGTCGCCGACCTGATCCTGCGCGAACTGACACCGCTGGTGAACGCGCAATTCGGGGCGTTCTTCCTGGCCCAGGCGGGCGCGCCTCGCGGAGAGGGCCTCCAGTACATCGCCGGGTACGGCACTGACCAGGCCGGCGGCGGCACACCGCTGCCGGGCACCGGCACACCGGGCCGCGGCCTGATCGCACAGGCCGCGCAGGAGAAGCAGCGCATCCTCATCACGGACGCCCCGCCCGACTACATCACCATCAACTCCGGGCTCGGCACGGCAAGCCCGGCCAGTATCGTCATTCTGCCGATCCTCTTCGAGGACGAGGTGCTCGGTGTGATCGAGCTGGCCTCGCTCAGCAAGTTCAGTGATGTGCACCTCGCCTTCATCGACCAGTTCGCCAACACGATAGGCGTCTCGATCAACACGATCATCGCCAACTCCCGCACGGAGTCCCTGCTGTCGGAGTCCCAGCGGCTCACCTCCGAACTGCGTGAGCGGTCGGACGAACTGCAGCGCTCCAACGCCCAGTTGGAGGAGAAGGCGGCCTTGCTCGCCACAGCATCGCAGTACAAGTCCGAGTTCCTCGCGAACATGTCGCACGAGCTGCGCACTCCGCTCAACTCGCTGCTGATCCTGGCCCAGCTGCTCGCCGACAACCCCGACGGACACCTTTCCGAGCAGGAGGTGCAGTTCGCGACCACCATCCACCGCTCGGGCTCGGACCTGCTCCAACTGATCAGCGACATCCTCGACCTGTCGAAGATCGAGGCGGGCCGGATGGACGTGCGTCCGAGGACGCTGCCGCTGATCAAGCTGCTCGACTACGTCCATGCCACGTTCCGGCCGCTCACCATCGACCGTGGTCTGGGCTTCGAGATCGCGGTCGCCGAGAACGTACCGTCCGAGCTGTACTCCGACGAGCAGCGTCTCCAGCAGGTGCTGCGCAATCTGCTCTCCAACGCGGTGAAGTTCACCCACTCAGGCAGCGTGGAGCTGCGTGTCGACCGGGTGCCGGGGGAGCAGTTCGAGGAGGAGACGCTGAGGAACGCGGAAGCCGTCATGGCCTTCGCCGTCAAGGACACCGGGATCGGCATCGCACCCGACAAACTGCCGGTGATCTTCGAGGCGTTCCGGCAGTCCGAGGGCACCACCAACCGCAAGTACGGCGGCACCGGCCTCGGCCTGTCCATCAGCCGGGAGATCGCCGGGATGCTCGGCGGCAAGATCGTCGCCGAGAGCGAGCCCGGCGTGGGCTCCCGGTTCACCCTCTACATCCCCTCGCACTACCCCGGCGCCCTCACTCCGCAGGGCCCGGTGGACCTGCGGACCACGGCTCTGCCCCCCACGCTGCCCCTGGAGGCACGGGCGCCGGCGGTCGCTGCCCAGGACGCGTCGCCCGGGGACGTGTTCGACGCAACGGCGAGCCCGAGTCCGGGCGCCCTGGTCCCGGACCGCCTGAGCGAGCACGATCTCGCGGGCACCGGAATCACGGGGACCGCCGAAGGCCGCGAGGACACCTGGCCGGAGACGACACGGCTCAAGGAATGGCTCAGCGGGCGTCCCGGACGCGTACTGGCAGGCCGTCGCATCCTCATCGTCGACGACGACATCCGCAACGTCTTCGCCCTCACCCACGTACTGGGCCGCGTCGGTATCACCGTGAAGTACGCCGAGAACGGCCGGGAGGGCCTGGAGGTCCTGCAGCGGTCCCCGGACGTGTCCCTGGTCCTGATGGACATCATGATGCCCGAGCTGGACGGATACGAGACCATCCGCACGATCCGCGGCACCCCCCGTCTCGCCCACCTGCCGATCATCGCGCTCACCGCCAAGGCGATGCCCGGGGACCGCGAGAAGGCGATCGACAGCGGTGCCTCCGACTACGTTCCCAAGCCCGTGAACGTCGATCGACTCCTGTCGGTCATCTGCGACCTGCTCGACCCGCAGGGCGCACAGGGCCCGGATGCCGCCGATGTGCGACCGGACGCGGACGACGGCGCCGCCGCTCCGTCAGGGGACGTGCCATGAGCAGCAGCCCGGCCGACCAGTGCAGCATCCTCATCGTCGACGACATGGAGGAGAACCTCATCGCCTTCGAAGCAGTCCTCGGCCCCCTCCACGAGCACCTGGTCCGCGCGCGCTCGGGCGAGGAAGCGCTGAAGGCCATGCTGCGCCAGGAGTTCGCGGTCGTCCTCCTCGACGTCCGTATGCCCGGCATGGACGGCTTCGAGACCGCCGCGAACATCAAACGCCTCGACCAGACCAAGGACGTACCCGTCATCCTCGTGACCGGGGCCGAGGCGGGCGCCGACTACGCCTATCGCGGATACGCGATCGGCGCCGCCGACTTCATCACCAAACCCATCGACCCCTGGGTACTGCGCACCAAGGTCAATGTCTTTCTCGATCTGCACCGCAAGACCCGCCAGTTGGCGATGCGCGGGACGGCGGGGGACACGGACCGGCTCGCGGAGATCACCGAACGGCTCGCCCAGATCGAGCTGCTGCTGCGCAACAGGCCGGGAGCGGAATCGGCCGGGCTCGCCGACCGCATCGCCGCAGTGGAACGCTCCGTGGACAGCCTGCTGCCGGGCCCCACCGGCTAGGGCCTGTCCGGTCGACCTCCCCATGCGGCACACGCGCCGACGACGCCCCGAGCCGCCGCCCCGAGCGCGGACCCGGAGTCGAAGCCCCGAGCCGCAGACGCGTGTAGCACCGTCGCCGTCCCGCGTTCCTTCCGCCGACCGGTGCCCGCGCCCCGAAGGCGTAGCCGGTCTCCTGAACGCCCGCGCGCGGGCGTCACGCGTCCGCCGCGTCCGGCTCCCGTTCCCCGCGCGGCTCCTTCGCGATGCGCAGTTCCTCGGCCGTCAGCGGCGGGCCCGGCAGCCGGGGCAGCTTCGGGCCGCGCAGCACGGCCAGCGCGATCTCCGGTCTCAGCAGCGAGGCGATCGGCGCGGACAGGGTCATCACGTCGAACAGCGCCTTGGTGACGAGGGGCCGCCCGGTCGCGGTCAGCATCAGGCGGTCCACGTAGTGCCGCAGCACCCGCGCGCTCGCGCCCGGCTCCCTCCCGATCGCGCCCGGATAGAGGATGTCCTGTCCGGTGGCCAGGTCCCAGGCCGTGGAGACCGGGCCGGCGACCGCGCGCTGCACGATGCGGGCGAGCCCCGGAGCGGCGACGCCCCCGGCCGCGAGCGCCTTGCGCAGCGCCAGCACGCCCTGCGCGGCCACGGACATGCCGTGCCCGTAGACGGGGTTGTAGGTGGCGACCGCGTCGCCGATCGCGACGAAGCCCTCCGGGAGAGCGGCGGCCTTCTCGTAGTAGCGGCGCCGGTTGACCGTGCTGCGGTTGACGACGACATCGGTGAGCGGCTCGGCGTGGGCGATCAGCTCGCCGACGACGGGGTGGCGCACCGAGCGGGCGAAGTCCTCGAACTCGTCCGCCGCGCTGGTGGGCTGGCCACCGCGCGTGCCGGACAGGGTCACCAGCCAGCGCCCGCCCTCGATGGGCACGATGGTCGCGGTCTGCCCCGGCCGGGCCTCGCGCGCGTCCGCCTGCACGTTGACGACGGGGAAGTCCGCGGACCCCGTGGGTGCCCGGAAGAGACGGCTGGCGTACGCGAGGCCCGAGTCGACCTTCTCCTCCCGCACCTCGTCGGCACCGAGCGCCCGCAGCCAGTCGGGCGCACGCGAGCCGCGTCCGCCGGCGTCCACGACCAGGTCGGCCCGGAGCACCCGTTCGTCGCCTGCCGTGCCGCGCACCCGTACGCCCGTGACCCGTGCCGCGTCGCCCTCCAGGCCCAGCAGTTCGGTGCGCTGGAGCACGGTGACCCCCGGCCGGGCGGTGACCTGTTCGCGGATGACCCAGTCGAGCAGATCACGGCTGCAGGCGATGAGGAACTGCATCTCCGGCCAGCGGCGGAACCAGCCCAGCGCCGACATCGACACCAGCCCCGTCGGCAGCGGGATGCGCCGGGCACCCGCCGCGAGCCAGCGCTCCGTGGTCCCCGGCAGCAGGCTCTCGACGGCCCGGGCCCCGCCCGACCACAGCAGGTGCGCGTGGTGCGCCTGCGGCAGGCTCCTGCGGGCGTGCGGCCCGTCCGGCAGGGCGTCGCGGTCGACGACGGTGACCTCGTCGACGTGGGGACGCAGGACGCCGGCCGCCAGCATGCCGGCCAGGCCGCCGCCGATCACGACCGCTCTGCGCGGCGCGCTCCGGCTGGTTCTCAATGGATCGCTCATCGGGTGCCGCTCTCTGACCGGGCCGCGCGCACGCGCACTGCCGCGACGACGGGTGAATGACGCAGCGCCAGGGACATGCGCACCAGATCACGCGGTCCCTGCGCGGCCTCGGACGTGTAGGCCTGGGCCGAGCTGATGATCTCGCCTTCCGGGTCGGCCGCACGAGCCCGGAGCGCGGCGGCGACCATCGCGGCGTCGGCGACGGCCTGTGCCTCGCGCGGCGCGGCGCCGGCCGCGACAGCCTCCTCGTACGCGCTCGCCCGCAGCCCGCGGTCGAAGTACGGGTCGAGCTGCAGCAGACCGTCGTGGATGTCGGACTCGCGCTGGGTGACCCGCAGTTCGACGGGCGAGAAGAAGGAGATCCGTACCGTGGGCGTGCCGGGGGCGGAGGTGGCCCGCAGCTCCCGCCACAGTGTGCCGAGCCGCCGGTAGGCCGCCCAGTCGTGCCAGGTGTCGGACAGCCGCTGACCGACGAGCGGCAGGATGAAGCCGATCGCGCTGAGCAGGGCACCGACGGAGGCGAGGGGCGGCGCGGCCAGGGTGCTCAGCGCGTCCCAGTCGTGACCCGCCCAGCGGGCGAAGACGGCGGAGAACTTGCTCACCCCGTACGCGAGGTTGAACAGCGACCCGCACACGATGATCACCAGTCCGCCGCGCAGCCAGCCGCGCACCTGGAGCGACCAGCGCCAGCACAGCGCCGTCATGCCGACGGCCGCCACGCTGTGCGCGATCAGGTACAGCACGATCATCTCGCGGATGTACGGGGTGGTGGCGTAGTACGTGTCGAGGTCCCGCAGCCGCTCCTCGGGTGCGTCCCCGAGGAGGAACAGGACGATCAGGAGCACGACCGCGACGCCGTAGCCGACGACCCAGCGGGCCGAGACCCGCCGCGTCTCCTGCGGCGGACCGCCGCGCCAGTTGACCAGCAGGACCAGGCAGGAGGCGCTGAACGCGGTCAGGATGCAGTAGACCAGCGGGGCCGAGAAGTTGGGGACACCGGTGATGCGGTTGACCGCGGCGATGGTGGGCGGCGCGGCGAAGAAGAACGTGCAGGCCGCGAGGACGAGCAGCGCGCACACCGAGCGCAGCAGCGGGTCACGCCAGTCGCGGAGCATCCCCGGCAGCTTGAACGCCAGTGCGACGCCCAGGGCGGCGGCGGGTATGTAGTAGTCCGGTCCGTCCACGCATCAGCCCTGTGGCCCGCGGTATCCCAGCGATGCCTCGATACGTCCGGCGACACATTCCCGGCGCACCGGGCCGCGCCCGGTCTGACCGGCGAGCCAGGCACGGCATTTGCTGCCGAGGAGCAGGCCGAAGCTCTCCGCCTCGCGCTCCTCCGCCTGGTCGGACCGGGACCGTGCGGCGACCTTCAGCACGGTCGCCTGGAGATCGGCCTCGTCGGTGAGCAGGCGCGCCGCGACGGCGGCGCCCTCGACGTGGTGGCTGCAGTGCCCGGCCTTCATGTGCCACAACTCGTGGCCGAGAATGACGAGTTGGTGGTCGGGGGCGGTGCGCTCCTCGATGACGATCAGGTCCTGCTCCGCCATGTCGAGCCAGAGACCGCTCGCGGTGCCGGGCGGGAACGAGGCCATGCGGTAACGGACCGGCCTGCCGCGGTGTCTGCTCATGCCGTCGCACAGCGCGCGGTAGAGATCGGCGGGGGCGGCGGGCGCCGGCAGGTCGATTCCGGCGACCAGCTCGCCGCACAGCCGACGCATGTCCTTGCCTATGCTCACCGCTTTCCTCTCCCCGCGCGCACCCGTCGGGACACGTCCTGACCCCCAGCCTGTCCGGAAATCAGGGGTCCGTCGGCTTGACGCTCTCGAGGAGCATGTCGAGCCACTCCGTGACCTTGTCCCGGTGCTTGTCGGTGGGCAGCTGGGCCGCCCGCCAGGCAATGCCCCGCACACCATGGTCCTGCAACAGCCGCTCCAGCGGATCGCTTTCGCCGACGAAGTCCTGAAGCAGACTCTGCTCGGTGCCGTGCAGCGCGCCGGCGAGCGCGTCGGAGTCGTCGGCGGTCAGGAAGCCCGCGTGGACCTTGAAGAACCGCTGGATGGCGTCGCAGTGCTCCATGGTGGGCCGGCGGTCGCCGTTGATCAGCGCCCCGGCCTGCTGGCGCGACATGCCCGCGCCGTCGGCGATCTCCTGCTGGGTGTACCGGCGGCCGTTGGGCTTGAGCCGGGTCCTGCGCAGCAGGTCGAAGCGCTGGAGGAAACGCGCCTGGAGGTCCGTCTCGCCGGCCGGGCGCCCGTCGAGCAGGGCGCGGACCACGTCGGCCGGCACGCCCGAGGCCTCGGACAGCGTGTCGACGTCGAAGACGTCGTCGTGGCTGATTCCGAGCTTGTCCGCGAGGTCGGCCACCCGGGCGACCGATGCCGCCAGAGCGTCGCCCGCGGCCGGACCCGGAACCGAGAAGCCGTCCGTCACCAGTAGGTCTCCTAGATCACGCGAGGCAGCCCCGCACTCAAGGGGCTGCCGGGAGATTAACCGCTTCGAGTGAATGCAACCAGGTCTTGCCACAGCTGTGGCGGGAATCGTGCGTTCAACGCCGCCGAATGCCACGATAGTTGACATAGTTGCTCGGCGGTAAGAGGATCGCCAAGCAGTATGAAGATCCAAAGGGGGCTGCCACGGCGGGACTTGGCAGGACTTCGAGAAGCTTCGGAAAGGTGGCGTTCTCGATGACGTACGACGCGGGCGTCGAGCGCCCCGGAGCGCAAGGACGATCCGGCCGCGCCACGACCACCCGCGGCAGCGCCCGTACGAAGAGACTCGGTGACGCCCTGGAGACGGACAGCGCGCAGCGCGGCCGGCTGCGCTGGATCAACGGCGACCGCGACAGCGCTCGCGAGCCGGGTGCCCTGCTGCGGCCTTCTGGACCCGTTCCGCCCTCGTGGCCGGTCCGCAGTCCCGCCCCCGCCCGCCCCTCCGGGCCGCTCCACCCGCCCGTTCCCGTGCGCCCTCCGGTGCCCTCGTCGCCCACGCGTCCCGCGGAGCCCGTCGACCCGGCGACCCAGGCGTACCTGCGCGACTACGCGTCCCTGATGGACGCCGTGCCGCTGCCCTCCCTGCTGTTCGACCGGCGCTGGGACGTGGTGCACACCAACCCCGCCTTCGACGCCCTGTTCCGCAACATGGGCCCGCACCCCACGGCGATGCCCCACCAGAACTTCCTGCGCTTCGCGCTCTTCCACCCCGATGCGCCCACTGTGCTCGCCGAGCACGAGACCAGCTGGTGCCTGCCGCTGATGGCGCAGCTCGCCGGTGCTCTGGAGGGCGACGGCGAGGACGACTGCCTTTCGGCCATTCGTGACGACATCGCGATGGACCCGATCATGGACGCGGCCTACCGGTGCGGACTGCCGCACTGGATGCGGGCGGTGGGCGCGGCGGCGATCCACCACGACGGAGCCGTGCGGCCGGTGAACCATCCCGACCCGCGGTGGGGCCGCACCGACTGCCGGGTCGTGGACGAGACCCCTGCCTCGTTGCAGGACAAGGGGTACACCCGCCTCACCCTGGTGCTCCGCGAGAGCCGCTCGGCGGCGCCGGGTGTGCCCCGCGGCAGGTCGCACCTGCGCGCGGTCTCCGGCGGCTGAGCGGCTCCCGCGACTCCCGGGCGGGCCCCTGCTGGGGAGGCGGCTCGGGCCCTGATCGGGGCTCTGCTCGCGCTTGTGTCAGCGCATCGCGGCCACGGCCCACTCCGCGACGATCGCCACGGCGACACCGGTGCCCAGCACCAGCGTGGCCCAGCGGGTGCGGCCCGCTCGGCTGAGGACGAGCGCGCTGCCGGACAGGATCAGCGCCATGCCGTAGAAGCCCAGGGTGAGCACCGAGTGCGTACTGCCGAGACGCAGGACCAGGACGGCACCGACCGCGATCATGATGCCCGCGGAGAGGGCTATGCGTACGTGGCGGGCCTGGCGTGGTGTGAGCCCCTGCCGCTCCGGGCTCGTATTGGCTTCTGACATGCCGGAAAGCCTATCCGCAGGGAGACGCGCGCTGTCCGCCGGATCATGCGCCCCGTGCGCTGCCGACCTCGGCGGGCCAGGTCGGTGCGGTACCGGTCAGCTGGCAGGCCATCAGGTACAGGGGGATGGGCGGTGTGTAGGGGCTCGCGCCGTCCGGACCGCGGATCAGCCGGTGGCTGGTGCCGGGTACCCGGGCGCCCCGGGCGTAGTGCGCGGGCAGCGGCCACAGCAGGTCGAGATCGGATCCGGCCGGAACGATCCACCACCACCACTGGCTGTCGGCGAAGACGCAGCCGTTGCGCGGCATGCGGCCGAGGAGGCGGAACCCGAAGCGGGCCGGCACGCCCACGGCGTCGCAGCCGAGTGCGGCGGGGACGGTGTCCGGCAGGCGGAGGCGGGTGAGCCCGGCCTCCGGGTGGTGGCACCGGTGGACGAGCTGCGGCTGCCGGCCCCGATGCGGCCCGGGAAGCGGCGGTTCGTGGCGCACGCCCAGGGACAGGAGCGTCGCCAGGCTCTTCAGCACGGCCACTCGGCAGTGAACGGCCCGTCGGAACAGGTAAGTTCGGCCCATACGGCACGGCCTGCGCTGTGCTCGCGGTCGTACGTCCCCCAGGCCGTGCTGAGCGATTCGACGAGCAGCAGGCCGCGCCCGCGCTCCTCCTCCAGACCGTGGCAGACCCGTGGTCCGGTCGGCGCAGAGCCCTGGTCCTGCACCGTGACGCGCAACCTCCCGTCGGCGAGCAGCAGTTGACAGGAGACCAGATGTCCGTCGGTGTGCACCACCGCGTTGGTGACCAGTTCGGAGACGATCAGGAGGGCCGTGTCGAGGGTGTCCCCGTCGATGCCCCAGCGGCCGAGCCGCTCGCTCACCAGTCGTCTCGCCCGGGAGACGGATGCGACGCGCGCCGGCACCTCGAAGCCGTAGCGGGAAGTGGCGGTGTCCGGACTCGCGTCCAGGAGAGGGGTGGTGAGCGCGTCACGGTTCACACGACCAGTCTCCCGCTGCAACAGTCACGTTGGCAATAGACACTCTGAAAATTGCAGAGTGGGCATATTCATCGTTGAACCGCCGTGGCACACTGCTCGCAAACATCGCACGTGGGGAGGTCACGAAGTGAGTGAACCGCGGTCCGCCCCCACGGTGGGCCAGGTCGTCCTCGGCAAGCGCCTGCAGGATCTGCGGGAGCGCGCCGGTCTCAAGCGCGAGGAAGCGGCGAAGATTCTCCGCGTCGCCCCCGGCACCATCCGCAGGATGGAGACCGCCGAGGTCGCGCTGAAGATTCCGTATGTCCAACTGCTCCTCGGCGCGTACGGGATAGGCGACGAGGAGGCCCGCGGATTCGTGGAGCTGGCCGAGGAGGCCAACAAGCCGGGCTGGTGGCAGCGTTTCCACGACGTCCTGCCGGGCTGGTTCAGCATGTACGTCAGCCTGGAGGGCGCCGCAAGCCTCATCCGTGCGTATGAACCGCAGTTCGTCCCCGGGCTGCTGCAAACGGAGGACTACGCACGGGCGATCATGCTCGGCGGAGCCATCGGCCACACCGATCCGGAGGAGATCGAGCGGCACGTCGCCCTGCGGATGGAGCGTCAGGCGCTGCTCACGCGGCCCGACGCGCCCCGGCTGTGGGTGATCATGGACGAGACGGTGCTGCGCAGGCCCGTCGGCGGCCCCGGCGTGATGAAGGAGCAGATCGACAAGCTGCTCGACAGCACCCGGCTGCCCCATGTGACGCTGCAGATCGCCGAGTTCGCGAGCGGGCACCACCCGGGCACCTACGGGCCCTTCGTCCTCTTCCGGTTCGCCATGCCCGAGCTCCCGGACATGGTCTACAGCGAATACCTGACCGGTGCCGTCTATCTGGACGCGCGCCCCGAGGTCGCCACGCACCTGGAGGTCATGGACCGCATGGCGGCGCAGGCCGCGACGGCACACCGCACGAAGGAGATCCTGAATGCTCTCCGCAAGGAGCTGTGAATGAAACGCATATACAACGGCATGCCCGCCGCCGAGCTGGGTGAGGACGGCTGGCACAAACCCTGGAGCGGCGGGAACGGCGGCAACTGCGTCGAGACCATGAAGCTCGCCGACGGCCGGGTCGCGGTCCGCCAGTCCGCCGACCCCGACGGTCCCGCGCTCATCTACACCACCAACGAGATCGCCGCCTTCATCCAGGGGGCGAAGTCCGGCAAGGCCGACTTCCTGGTCAGCTGACCTGCTGCCGCGGGGGCAGCAGCGTCACCAGGAACCGCTTCGGGGACGAGATGTTCCCGGCCGCGTCGACCGTGCGGTACTCGATGGTGTGGGTGCCGTAGTCGGGTGTGGCGTCGTCCCAGGGCACCACCCGGGGCGTGCCCAGCTTTCCGTACACCAGATCGTCGATCACGGTGCCCTGCGGGGTGAAGCGGTAAGGGGCGCCGGCGTCGGTGGGCCAGCCGTAGTACGTCTGCCATCCGTCGCCGTCGACCCTGAACTGCCGGACCACATAACCGTCCTGGTCGTCCCGGGCGGTCAGCCCCATCGTGAAGGGACCGTCGTAGACGTACTCCACCGGCCGGCCCGGCCGGTGGACCGTCCGCAGCGGTTCGGACAGTTCGTACGCGGCCGTGGCCGCCGACGCGTCCACGGTCCAGGTGAGTTCCTGGTCCGTGCCCGCGATGTCCGTGCCCGCGATACGGGCCGTCAGCTCATGGGTGCCCGGCCCGAGGCGCAGGGTGCCCAGGTCCAGGTCCCGGTCGTTGCCCGGATTGGCCACGGGGCGGCCGTCGAGCGCCCAGCGGACCGCGAGCGGGCGGCCGGCGGGATGCGTGGTCTCGGCGTACACCACCGAAGCGGCGCCGACGGGCGCCCCGGTCGCGGTGTGGTCCGTGAACGCCGCCGCCACCTGGTCCGGCGCGGTCACCACCGACGTGTCCACCGTCCAGCTCACCGTGCGCGTCAGCGCGGCGGACGCGCGGACGGCCGGGTCCCGTACGAACGGCGTGGGATCGGTGACCGTCGCCGTGAGCGTATGCGTGCCGGGCGCGAGGTCCAGACGCCGCAGGTCCACCGTGCGTGCGTCACCCACCGCGCGCAGCCGCTCGCCGTCCAGGCGCCATACGACGCGGAGTTCACCGCCGACCGGGTGCAGCGTGTCCACCCACACCGTCCGGTCGTCGCCGATCGGGGCGGCGTCGGGTGTGTGCCCCTGCACGAGGTTCACCTTGGCCGAGATCTTCTGCACCATCACCTCGCGCTCGACCTGGTCGAAGGCGTACCCGAGGGTCTTCATGATCGAGTGCTTGCTGGGCCGCCACACGCCCTTCGTGCTGTACATCCCGCCCTCGTGGCGCCCGATGACCCCGCCCGACTCGCTCTCCTCGCCGAGCCAGCGCCACCACTTCGCGCGCTGCTCGTGCATCTGGTCCTCGGTGAGCAGCGTGTGGTGCGCCGACTCCGGCTCGCCGCCGCTGTAGGTGCCGCCGGGCACGCCGCGCGCGTAGTAGTCGTACTCGTCCTGGAGCTTGCCCAGCGAGTGGCCGATCTCGTGCGGCGTGATCAGCGAGGACAGGGCGTTGCCGCCCGACGCGGTGGCGTAGGTGCCGCCCGCGCCGCCGTAGGTGTCGCTGTTGGCCAGGGCCACGATCTGCCGGTTGGCGCTCGCCGTGCCCGGTACGAGATCGGCCAGGGCGGTGGCCGCGCCGCTGTCCACGGTCAGCAGCCGCTGCACGCTGTCCGCGTTGCAGCCGCCCCAGAATCCCATGCCGAGCGCGGTGTCCCGGCGCGGGGCGTCGAGGCTCGGGTCGCAGTCGACACCGGACTCGGCGGAGGCGGTCTCCACGGCCCACACGTTGATGTACGAGCGGTAGGAGGCGAACGGCTCCGTCGACCACAGCACGTTGAGGTGCGTCTCGACGTCCGCGCGGAACTCCGGCAGCTCCGCCGCCGTGTAGCCGTCGCCGAGCACCACCAGATTGAAGCGCTTGTCGGCGGGGCCCGTCGTCTGCACCGGCACGACCGTCGCCGCGTCCGTCACCGCGTCCGTCGTCGCCGCGGCGTCCGCCGCTGCCGAGGGCGCGCCCGTACCGAGGAACAACGCGGCGAGAACGGCGCCCGCGGTCGCGAAGAGACCCGCCGCGCGCACCCGTGTGACGGATGTGGTCATGGTGATGCAGCGTACGCGTGGGATCAACGGACGGTAAAGAGGAGGGAGTTGACCACATCCTTCTCGGGCGGCGGGAGACGCAGCGGCCCGCTCCCCGGTGTGACCGAACCGAGCACGCGCGCGGCCCGGGCCCCCGTGCACGACGGCAGGCTCCCCGGCAGCCCGTGCACCGTCAGGAACCCCAGCACGGCGAACGCGTACGCCTCCTTCGCCACCGAAGGCAGCCCCAGCTCGTCCGAGGTGCACAGCCGGATCCCGGCCAGTTCCGCGCGCAGCATCGCCATCAGGACCGGATTGCGGGTGCCGCCGCCGGAGGCGATCACCTCGGTCGCACCCAGCGGACGGACCGCGTCCGCGACCGTGCGGGCGGTGAGGAGCGTGAGCGTTGCGAGCACGTCCTCGGGCGCGAGAGAGCCGAACCCGGCAAGCGCGGCCCGCAGATGACCGGCGTGGAACAGCTCCTTCCCGGTGGTCTTCGGCGCGGGCAGCCGGTAGTACGGCTCCGCCAGCAGCCGTTCCAGCAGCGGACGGTGGATCCGGCCGGCCGCGGCGAGCGCACCGTCCGCGTCGTACGCCCGGCGGCCGCTGGTCAGTTCGGTGACGGCCGCGTCCAGCAGGGCGTTCGCCGGACCCGTGTCGAAGGCGACCGGATCACCCGAGCGGGGAACGGCGGTGGCGTTGGCGATCCCGCCCAGGTTGAGCGCGACCGGGACGCCGGGCCGCCCCCGCAGCCACAGCACGTCCACCAGGCTCACCAGCGGCGCGCCCTGCCCTCCTGCCGCGATGTCCCGGGGCCGGAAGTCGGAGACGACCGGGCGGCCCGTCGCCTCCGCGATCCACGCGGGCTGCCCCAGCTGCAGTGTGCCCAGGGCCGTGCCGCCGTCCACCCAGTGGTGCACGGTCTGACCGTGCGAGGCGATCAACTCCGCTGTTCCGTCGCACAGTTCACGGTCGGCCCGCACGGCGACCGCCGCGAGGGCCTGGCCGATACGGGTGTCGAGGCGGCAGACGTCTCCGAGCGTCGTCGCCGCCGGCGGCAGGGCACCCGCCAGTGCCGTCCGCAGTTCGTCGTCGTAGTGACCGCTGACCATGCCGAGCGGTGTCACGGTCAGGGTGTCCCCGTCGAGGCCGATGTCGGCCGCGGCGGCGTCGACGGCGTCGTACGAGGTCCCCGACATCAGGCCCACGACCCTCACCGCAGCGGCCCGCGGTGGTCGTCGCCGCGCAGGCTCAGCAGCGCGAACACACTGACCGCACACGTCGCGGCAGCGTAGTAGGCGGGGATGTCCACGTTGTCCGTCCTCTTGATCAATTCGGTGATGACGAGCCCGGCGCAGCCCGAGAACACGGCGTTGGACAGCGCGTAGGCGAGACCCAGACCCGTGTAGCGGACCTGCGTCGGGAACATCTCGGCGAGCATGGCGGGCCCCGGCCCGGCCAGCAGCCCGACGACCGCGCCCGCCGCGAACACCGCGAGGCCCTTCAGCGGCGTCGAAGTGCCCGCGTCCTGCAGGAGGTTGATCAGCGGCAGCGCCAGCACCACGACGAGCACCGCGCCGGTCAGCATCACCGCCCTGCGCCCGATCCGGTCGCTGAGCGCGCCCGCCGGGACGATCGAGGCGGCGAAGCCGAGATTGGCGAGAACGGTCGCGACCAGCGCCTCCTGGAACGAGGCGTTCAGCGAGGACTGCAGATACGCGGGCAGCACCACCAGGAACGTGTAGCCCGCGGCGGCCCAGCCCATGATCCGCCCGGCACCCAGCAGGATCGCCCGGACCACCTCGGCGGCGGGCGGCGCCGGCACCGGCTCCGCGTCCACCCGCCGGAAGACCGGCGTCTCCTCCAGGCGCAGCCGCAGCCACAGCGCGACCGCCCCGAGCGGCAGCGTCAGCAGGAACGGAAGCCGCCAGCCCCAGTCGTTCAACTGACCTTCGGACAACACCGTCGCCAGGACCGCCGCGGCCCCCGCGCCGCCCAGCAGCCCCAGCGCCACCGTGAACGACTGCCACGACCCGTACAGGCCGCGCCTGCCCGCGGGTGCGAACTCGGTCATCAGCGACACCGCGCCCCCGAACTCGCCGCCCGCGGACAGCCCTTGCAGGACCCGCAGCAGCGTCAGCAGCCAGGGAGCCAGGGCTCCGGCCGTCGCATACGTGGGCAGCAGGCCGATCGCCGTTGTCGCCAGCGTCATCAGCGCGATGACCAGGATCAGGGTCGGACGGCGTCCGATCCGGTCGCCGACCCGCCCGAACAGCGCGGCGCCGACCGGCCGGAAGAAGAACGCCAGGGCGAACGACGCGTAGGTCTTCACCAGGGCCTCGATGTCGCTGCCACCCTCGGGCGTGAAGAAGTTCGCGGCGATGATCGTGGCGAAGTAGCCGTAGACCCCGAACTCGTACCACTCCACGAAGTTGCCGACCGAACCGGCCAGCAGCGCGCGGCGGGAACGGACGGGCGGGACGGTCTGCTCGGCGGAGGTCGTCATTCCCTTTTTTTTCCCGCCGCGACCCGCCCGAACGCGTCGCCGCCCCGGTCCGATCCGGGAGAGCCGGGACGGTGCGTCGCACGGCGGATTGCCGCACCGCCGAGCACCACCAGCGCCGCCGCCCCGTACGCGATGCTGCCCACCAGGTCCCCGTCCCCCACCGCCGGCCCCGCGACATAGCGCGCCCCGCCCGCGGCCGCCACCGCCAGCCACTCCCACCGCCCGTCCAATGCCACCAGCGCGACCAGTAGCAGGGCGTACCACGAATAGCCCGGCGTCGTCAGCAGGAACGCCGTCCCCGTCACCAACAGCGCCCCGCTCCAGGGACGTCCGGGATCACCGCGCCACAGCACGTACGCGACCACCGCGGCCATGACCACCGCCACGGCGGGCTGCGCCCACGCGTCCGGCAGCACCAGCCGCAGCAGCGCGTACCGGCCGTTGGAGCCGGGATCGTCGTACCCCTCCTCCTCGGCGTAGCCGCCCAGGTAGCCCAGCACCGACCCTTGCGACCACAGGACGTACGGCAGGTAGGCCACCGCCACCACCGCGGCGGCCGGCAGCAGCACGGCCGCCGCGTCCCGCACCCGCCGCACCCCCGACAGCGCACCCGGCAGCACCACCGCGGGCAGCAGCTTCACGGCCACCGCCGCGCCGAGCAGCACACCGCCGCCCACCCGGTGGCGGACCACGGCCCCGAGCCCGGCGACCGCGAGCAGCACACCGAGGACATCGACATGGGCGTTGTTCACCGCCTCCATCGGCACCGCGGGACACCACGCCCAGTACGCGGCCCGACGCGGGTCGCCACCGCGTCTGCGCAGGACGGCCACCAGCACCGCCGTCGTGCCGACCGCGAGGAGCGCGCCCCCGGTCTGCAGCGCCTTGTGCCGCGCCCCGTCCGGCGACACCGCGTGCACCAGCAGGAACCAGCCCTCCGCGACCGGCGGATAGATCGTGTGCACCTGCGGCCGGTTGATCCGCGTGCAGTGCCTCTCGCCCTCGGGGCCCGGAACACGACGCCGCTCGGGCAGTCCGCACGCCTCGCCCGACGGGAACAGCCAGTCGTCCCGCAGGTGCGCGAGCGCCGGATCGGCCGGCGGGTGGTCGTACGGCGCGACGCCGGCCGCCTGCACCCTGCCGTCCCAGGCGTAGCGGTACGCGTCGGTGCTGGTACGCGGCTCGGCGAGCAGCCCGGTCGCGGCGACGGCGGCACCGCCCACCATGACCAGCACGACCGCGTGCCGCACGGGTGCCCGCCGCACCGCGGCCACCGCCGCGGCGAACAGCACCCAGCATCCGGCGTACCACCACGCCAGACCGGCCGGATCGGTCACGAAACCACCCCGGAGCACGGTCACGGCCAGTGCCGTGGTCAGGGCCGCCAGCAGGGCGGCGGCGAGGAGGGCACGCTTGGTGATCACCCGCTCAGCGTGGCAGCCGGAGCGCGCCCACAGCGGGACGCGGGGCGCGACGTCCGCATTCCGTAAGGTGTCGGACCACACCGCCGAGGGCCTCGCGGCGGTCTCATGGAGACATGAGAATCCGCACGGTCGCAGCAGCCGCCGGACGGCTCCGGGGCCTGCCCCGACGACTGCCCCGGCCGGGCCTGCCCCGGCCCCCGCTGCCGACGTTCTCCGGCCGCCTGCACGACGCCCGCACGGCGACCGCGATCGGCCGGTGGCTGGGCGCCGCCTTCGCCGTGTGCTTCGTGACCGGCCTGATCAGCCACTACCTCCAGCACCCGCCCGGATGGCTCGCCGACGTGCTGCCCACCAGACCCACCTGGGGCTACCGCCTCACCCAGGGACTGCACGTGGCGAGCGGGACCGCCGCGATCCCGCTGCTGCTGGCGAAGCTGTGGGCCGTGTACCCGAGGCTGTTCGTGTGGCCGCCCCTGAAGTCCGTACGTCACGGACTGGAGCGCCTGTCGGTGGCCGTACTGGTCGCCGCGTCCGTCTTCCAGCTCACGACCGGGCTCCTCAACACCGTCCAGTGGTATCCGTGGCCGTTCTCCTTCGTGCCCGTGCACTTCGCCGTCGCCTGGCTGCTGACCGGCGCGCTCGTCCTGCACATCGCCGTGAAACACCCCGAGATCAAGGCGCACTGGTCCCGGCGCTCACCCGGCACGCTCCAACTGCCACCGGCCGAGGGGCCCGACCGGCGCTCGCTCATGCTCGGCCTGGCCGCGGCCGTCGGCGCGGTGACCGTGACGACTGTCGGCCAGTCGCTCACGCCGCTGCGCCGCCTCGACCTGCTCGCGCCGCGCCACCCGGACCACGGGCCCCAGGGCCTGCCGGTCAACCGCACCGCCGCCGCTGCCGGAGTGACGGGGCCCGCCGTGGCGCAGTGGCGGCTCACCGTGACCGGCCCCCGCCCCTACGCCCTGACCCTCGACGAGCTGGCCGCCCTGCCGCAGCACACCGTCACCCTGCCCATCGCCTGTGTCGAGGGCTGGAGCAAGGACGCCCGCTGGACCGGCGTGTGCGTCCGGGACCTGCTGGAGCGGGCCGGCGCCCCGCCCGGCGCGGCGCTGCGCGTCACCTCGCTGGAACGCCGCGGCGCCTGGCGCGTGATGGAGATGGGCGCGTCCTACGCCGACGACCCGCTCACCCTGCTCGCCCTGCGCCTGAACGGCCAGGTCCTCTCCCTCGACCACGGCCACCCCGCCCGCATCATCGCCCCCAACCGTCCCGGCGTGCTCCAGACCAAATGGGTCACCCGGATCGAGGTGCTGTGATGCGCGCGCGCCTGGTGACGGGAGCGGTGGGCCTCACCCTGATGGGCGTCGGCGCGTCGCTCCTGGTGAGCGGCGGACAACTCCGCGACGTCGCCCTGTGGCTGGCCGGAGCGATCGTCCTCCACGACGGGATCATCGCCCCCGTGGTGCTCGGCATCGGCCTCCTCCTGGCGGGCCTGCCCGCACGGGGGATGCTGCGCGGGGCGCTGATCACGGCGGGGTGCCTCACCTTCGTCGCCCTCCCGGTGCTGCTGCGGCCCGGCGCGCCGACCAACCCGTCGGCGCTGCCGCTGGACTATCCGCGCAACTGGCTGCTCACCCTGGCGGCCGTCGCCGTGCTCACGGCCGCTGTCGGAGGCGGCCGGTGGCTGTGGCGCCGCCGTGCCCGGCTCCGCCCCCGGTGGCACCGGCGCCGGCTCAGGCGGTGAGCAGGGGCCGCGCCCGCCGCGCCTCGCCGAGGGCCGTCGCCCACCACTCCAGCTGGTCCAGCAGCACCTTCGCCGCACCGCTCGGGCCCTCGGGGTCCCGCAGCGTGCCGTCGGGGGCGAAGAGCTCGTAGTAGCGCGGGAAGCTGACGTAGTCGCGGACCGTGTGCGCGTGCAGCTCGTTGAACACCTGCCGCAGCTGCTCGATGGCCAGCAGCCCGCCGCTCGCGCCGCTGTACCCGACGAAGCCGATCGCCTTGGCCTGCCACTCGGTGTAGTGCCAGTCGATGGCCGCCTTCAGGGAAGCGGGGAAGCTCCGGTTGTAGTCCGGCGTCACGACGACGATCGCGTCGGCCGCCTCGAGCCGCTGCGTCAGCTCCGCCATTCCGGCGGGCCGGTCCATCGCGGGCTGGAGGGCGGGCGGCACGGCCGGCAGCTCCAACGGCAGTGGGGTGATGTCCGCCAGGTCCACCACATCGACGGTGAACCTGCCGTGCTGGGCGGCCTGTTCGGCGAACCACCGGGCGACGACCGGGCCGAAGCGGCCCTCGCGGACGCTGCCGATGAGCACGGCGAGACGGAGGTTGTTCTCGGACATGGGGAGCTCCTCGTACGGATCGGTATCGGCGCCGGAAGCGGCGCGGACACCACGCTGCCGGGCCGACGGGGGAGCAGGAAGGCCGGGCCGAGGCTGGTAGTGACAGGGCCACGATCCGCGGGCGCGCTGCTGTTACGTTCGGGGGGTGAGCGACAACGAGCTGGGACTGTTCCTGCGCAACCGCCGCGAGGCCCTGGCGCCGGCCGACGCCGGCCTCCCCGCGGGCCCCCGCCGCCGCACCCCGGGTCTGCGCCGCTCGGAGCTGGCGACCCTCGCCGGGGTCAGCGTCGAGTACGTGACCCGACTGGAGCAGGGCCGCGACCGCAGGCCGTCCCCGGCGGTGCTGTCCGCGCTGGCCGACGCGCTGCGCCTCGCCCCCGCCGAACGGATCCATCTCCACCGGCTCTCCAAGGGCGCGGACGGGAACTTCACCTGCATGGGCGGCGCCCTGCCCAACCGGGTGGTGCGCCCACCGGTCCGCGCGCTCCTCGACCGCCTCGAACCGGCACCGGCCGTCGTGCTCAACCGCCTGAGCGAACTGCTCGCCTGGACCGAGGGCTACGAGCGGCTGGCCCGCCCGCTCGGTCTGCTGGACGGCGACCCGCCGAACCTGGCGCAGTGGGTGTTCACCGACCCGCGCGCGAAGGAGGCGTACCCGGACTGGGACCACGTGGCCGACGAGCAGGTGGCGGCGCTGAAGCAGGGGCCGTTCCGGGCGGACCCCCATGTGGCGGGCCTCGTCGACGAGTTGACGGTGACGGCGGGGCCGGTGTTCGCGGACCGGCTCGGATCCGTGCCGGGCCTGCCGCGCGCGAACGGCATCGCGCGCCTGGCCCACCCCGAGGCGGGTGCGCTGCGGCTGTCCTACGAGACGCTGGAACTGCCCGCGGACGACGACCAGCGCCTGCTGGTCCACCTGCCGGCGGACGAGGCGACGACGCGCGCCCTCGACACCCTGACCGGCCGCCACCCGGGCGCCCTCCGAGCGCTCCCGACAGGCGCGTAACGCTGTTGTCGGGGCGCTGCCCCGAACCCCGCGCCTCAATCGCCGGCGGGGCTCCAAAGAAGCCCGTCCGGCGATTGAGGACACCGCGCGGAGCGCGGTACGGGGTCCCGGGGGCGGAGCCCCCGGTTACGGGATGGGGCGGGGTGGGGGAGAAGCCCGGCGCAGCGTCACAAAGCGGCGTCCGCCCCCCGCCCACGACTCCCGCACCCCCCATCCCACCGCCCCCGCATACCGCCGCAGCGCCCCCGCCCCCACCCGCGCCCACGGGAACAGCGAACCCTCCGCGCCCGCGAACACGCCCCCGCCCCCGCCCGCGAACACGCGGACATCCGACCGTTCGTCCACCTCCACCGGTGCCGTCTCCACGATCAGCACACCCTCCCGCGCGACCAGTTCGGCGGCCCGCGCCAGCAGGGCGGCCGGATCGCCGCCGATCCCGACGTTGCCGTCGATCAGCAGGGCCGTGTCCCAGGCCCCCTCCCGCGGCAGGCGGTCGAAGACCGAGCGCCGCAGCGCGCTGCCCCCGATGCGTATCGTGCGCGCCACGGCCGCCGGGCTGACGTCGATGCCCAGCGCCGGCCGACCGCGCGCGGCGAGCGCGGCGACGAGCCGTCCCGGCCCGCAGCCGATGTCGAGCACCGCGCCCCGGCAGCGGTCCAGCACGGTCAGATCCGCCTCGTCCGGTTCCGCGCACCAGCGTTCGACGTCCAGCGGCAGCAGCCAGCCGTCGGGGCGGCGCAGGAAGAGCGGTCCGCGCTCGGTGCGCAGCGCGTCGGTGTACGGGTCCGCCTGCCAGGCCGGGGCCGTCATCGCGCCCCGGCCCCGGCGAGCGCGGACAGGACCGCGGCGAACCGGGACCAGGGCGCGAGCGCCGCCACCGCGCGGGCGTCGTCCGGGGTGTCCACGTCCCGCAGCGGCGGCAGTTCACGGACCGTCAGCCCCGCGTCCACCAGCCGCGCCCGCTGCACCGCCCCGGTCGACGGCGTGGACATCGGCACGCCGCGCACCAGCGCGGGCCGCGGTGCGCCGAGGCCGAGCGCCCAGAACCCGCCGTCCTCCGCCGCTCCGAACGAGGCCTCGTCCGCCGCCATGTCCAGTCCCGCCGCCAGCAGCGCGGGCGTGATCTGCGGGGTGTCCATGCCCACGAGCAGCGCGGGGCCCTCGCACAGCCCGAACGCGTAGGCCAGCCGTTCGTCGAGGCCGCCCCCGCACTGCGGTTCGACCTCGAATCCGGGCGGGAGCCACGCGCCGGGCGTCCCCTCCAGGACGAGCACCCGGCGCCGCGCCGGGGCCGCCCGTACGGCGTCGAGCGTGTCCCGCAGCGCGGCCTCGGCCAGCAGCGCGGCCTGACGCGGCGAGAAGGCGGGTGTGAGGCGGGTCTTGACCCGGCCCGGCACGGGTGCCTTGGCCACGACCAGCAGCGTCCCGTTCACCGGTGACCACCGGCCGTCGCGCGGGGCTTCTCCGCGAGGACCGCCCGCATGTCCCGCACCGCGTGCCAGGTGCCCCGCCAGGTGCCGGTGACCTTCGACTTCCCCGTTCGGGGGAGATACGGGACGTCCACCTCGCCCACGCGCAGGCCCGCGTCGGCGGCGCGGACGACCATCTGCAGCGGGTAGCCGCTGCGCCGGTCGGTCAGGTCCAGGGCCAGAAGGTCCGCCCGCCGGGCCGCCCGCATCGGGCCGAGGTCGCGCAGTCGCAGTCCGGTGCGGCCCCGCAGCATCCGCGACAGCGCCGCGTTCCCCGCACGGGCGTGCAGCGGCCAGGCACCGCGCGTGTGGGGCCTGCGCCGCCCCAGTGCCAGGTCGCACTCCCCGTCGGCCACCCGGCGCACGAGGCCGGTCAGCAGGCCGGGGTCGAGAGACGCGTCGCAGTCGCAGAAGCACACGTACTCCGCATCGGCGGCCAGCAGCCCGGCATGGCACGCGGCACCGAACCCGCGCCGCGCTTCATGGACCACGTGCGCACCGAGTTCGCGGGCGATCCGGTCCGATCCGTCCGTCGAACCGTTGTCCACGACGATCGCCCGCCATCCCGCCGGAATTCTCGCGAGCACCCACGGCAGCGCCTCGGCCTCGTCGAGGCAGGGGAGTACGACATCGACGGTCACGACCGCGCACCCCGCATCCCGCACGACGCGAAGGAGGCCATCCCCTCGGTGAACGGGATCCTCGGCTTCCAGCCGAACTCGCGCATCAGGCGCCCCGAGTCGGCGGTGATGTGCCGGACGTCGCCGAGCCGGTACCCGCCCGTCACGACCGGGGCCGGCCCGCCGCGTGCCGCGGCCAGCGCGGCCGCCATCTCCCCGACCGTGTGCGGGGTGCCGCTGCCGGTGTTGAACGCGCGCAGGACCCCCGGCTCCCGCCCGTGCACGGCCTCGAGCGCGATCGCGTTCGCCTCCGCCACGTCCCGTACGTGCACGAAGTCCCGCCGCTGGCGCCCGTCCTCGAACACCCGCGGCGCCTCGCCGCGCTCCAGGGCCGACCGGAAGAAGGAGGCGACGCCCGCGTACGGGGTGTCGCGCGGCATCCCCGGCCCGTACACGTTGTGGTAGCGCAGGGACACCGCCCGGCCGCCCGTGGCGCGGGCCCAGGCCGCGGCCAGGTGCTCCTGCGCGAGCTTCGTCGTGGCGTACACGTTGCGCGGGTCGCAGGGCGCGTCCTCGCCGACCAGGCCCGGCGTCAGTTCCGCGCCGCACGCGGGACACCTCGGTTCGAACCGCCCGGCGGCGAGGTCCGCGGCGGCCCGCGGCCCCGGCCGGACCGTCCCGTGCCGGGCGCAGTCGTAGCGGCCCTCGCCGTAGACGACCATCGAGCCCGCGAGGACGAGGTCCCCGACGCCCGCCTGTGCCATCGCGGTCAGCAGGACGGCGGTCCCGAGGTCGTTGCAGCCGACGTAGTCGGGGGCGTCGGCGAAGTCCGTGCCGAGGCCGACCATCGCCGCCTGGTGGCACACGGCGTGCACGCCGCGCAGTGCGCGGTCCACCACGTCCCGGTCGCGCACGTCCCCGTGGACCCACTCGGCGGCCGGGGGCGGGGCGGGCACCGGGTGGGCGGCGGGCAGCAGGGCGTCGAGCACGACCGGATCGTGGCCGCGCGCCGCCAGGGCCGCGACGATCTGCGAGCCGATGAAGCCCGCGCCTCCTGTGACGAGTACACGCATACGCTCGACGCTACGGTCCGGGCCCGCCGAGAGCGCCGGTCCGCGCCGGTGCGTCACAGGTCCGTAAGGAGTGGTGCCCCTCGGGCGGGGGCCTCAGGGGAGGCGCAGGTACGCGAGCCCGGCGTGTGCGGCGCGGTAGCCGTCGACGAGGCGGCGGGCGACGCTCACCGAGTCGACGAGCGGATGCAGGGCGAACGCCCTGACCGCGTCCGCCCGCGATCCGCTCGCCGCCGTGGCCAGCACCTCGCGCTCGACCGCCTTCACGGCGGTCACCAGGCCGGTGGCGTGCCCGGGCAGCGGGTCGACGGCGACCGGATGCGCCCCGTTGGCGTCCACGAAACAGGGCACCTCGATCACGGCGTCCGCGTCGAGGACGGAGAGGGTGCCGCGGTTGCGCACGTTGAGGATCAGCGTGGTCCGCTCGTCGCGCGCGACCGCCCGCATCAGCGCGAGGGCCACCTGCTCGTAGCCGCCGGGTTCCGCGTCCTCAGCGTCCTTTGCGTCCCGCTCACCGGCCCCGGCGGCTTCCCGGTTGGCCGCCATGTAGGTGGCCTCGCGCTCGGCGAGGGTGCGCCGCCAGGTGGTCAGCGCCGGCGTACCGGGCCGCTTCATCTCCTCGTAGAAACCGGCCTGTTGGGCTCGCAGGAAGGCGCCGCGCGTCTGCTTCGCCTCCTGGTAGGCGCGGACGGTCTCCCGGTTGAAGTAGTAGTAGTGCAGGTACTCGTTCGGGATCGCGCCCAGTGAGCGGAGCCAGTCGGGGCCGAAGAGCCTGCCCTCCTCGAAGGAGCCCAGCGCCTCGCCGTCGGCGAGCAGCTCCGGCAGCCGGTCGCGTCCCCCGACGCGCAGCCCGCGCAGCCAGCCGAGGTGGTTGAGCCCGACGTAGTCGGTCCACGCGGTCGCCGGGTCGGCGCCGAGGACCTTGGCGACCCGGCGGCCGAGTCCGACGGGGGAGTCGCAGATGCCGATGACCCGGTCGCCGAGGATCCGGCTCATGGCCTCGGTGACCAGGCCGGCCGGATTGGTGAAGTTGATGACCCAGGCGTCGGGTGCCCGTTCTGCGATCCGGCGTGCGATGTCCGTCGCCACCGGAACCGTACGCAGCCCGTACGCGATGCCGCCAGCGCCCACCGTCTCCTGGCCGAGCACCCCCTCGGCCAGGGCGATCCGCTCGTCGGCCGCGCGCCCTTCGAGGCCGCCGACGCGGATCGCGGAGAACACGAAGTCCGCGCCGCGCACGGCCTCGTCGAGGTCCCGGGTCACCGCGACGCGCGGGGCGTCCGGCTGCCCCGCGGCCTGCTCCGCGAGCACGCGGGCGACGGCGTCCAGCCGGTCGCCGTCCACGTCGTACAGGGTGACGTCGGTGACCCGCCCCTCGGCGTGATCGCCGAGGAGCGCTCCGTGGACGAGAGGCACCCGGAATCCGCCGCCGCCGAGAATCGTGAGCTTCATGCCCGTACGGTACGTCGCACCCGGCCTCGGATCGGTGTTACCCGAGGTCGAAGGCGTTCGGCAGCCCCCACCGGTAGCGTGCCCCGTCGTGCCGTTTGAGCGCCTCGAACTCGGGCGCGCGGAACAGCGGGGTCACGGTGCACCGGGGGGCGTCCGAACCGGTGCGGTCCAGCAGGGCGTTGACGGCCTGGCGGGCCGAGGCGTTGGCGCCCTCCATCGTGGCCAGGTCGATGTCGACGCTGACGTAGTCGCCGGCGAGGTAGAAGTTGGGGACCGCGGTGGCGGCCGTGGGGCGGTGGTGGAAGGTGCCGACGGGGTGGATGAGGAGTTCGTCCTCGTTGGTCGGGTGTGGGGTGCCGAGGCCGTCGACGCCGGGATCGAGGAACCACGAGTGCAGGGCGCTGTCCTTGAGGACCGTCCTTCCCGTGTCGTTGAGCGCGGCCTTCAGCTGCGCCCACACCTCCTTGGCGACCTCGGCCCGGGTGCACTGCTTGGCGGTCCTGCCGTACAGGATGCCGGGCCGGTCCCATTCGGAGATGTCGACGGACAGGCAGTCCACCACCGTCCCGTCGCCGTAGTCGGCGGGGAAGTCGCGGTCCGGCCAGTGCCCGGCCTGCTGAATGGCCGTCAGCGACCAGGGCGAGTCGATGCAGTTGAGATGGCCGTGGAGCAGGGGTGCCCGCTCGGTCAGATAGAACTGGATGCCGGTCATCCAGTCGGTGTGCAGCTTGTCGCAGCGGGCGAGCTGCGGGTCGGCGGCCCGCAGGGCGGGGCCCCAGGTGCGCCGGGCGTGCTCGACGGGCATCGCGGAGACGTAGTGGTCGGCGGTCACCGAACGGCGCGTCCCCTGCGGGTCCTCGACGACCGCGGCCGTGATCCTTCCATCGCCGTACGCCATCTCCCGTACGGTCCAGCCCACCTGGAACCGGACGCCGAGCGCGGTCAGGTGCGCCACCCAGGGGTCGATCCACGCCTCGTTGGTGGGCGCGTCGAGGATGCGGTCGAGGGGGCCGTCGGCGCCGCGGCCCAGCGCGTTGAAGACGAACGCCTCCAGCAGTGTGGCGACGGTGCGGGTGCTCGCCTCCTCGGCCTTGGTGGCCACGATGTTGCGGGTCAGCCCGATCGCGAGGATGCGCTGGTAGTCGTAGCTCATCCGCTCGGCCCTGATGAACTCCCACCAGGGCGTGCGCTCCCAGACCTCGTCGCGCCGCTCGTCGCAGCTGGTGAGGAAGACGAGCCCGCGGTTCACGAAGTAGGCCGTCTCGTGGGCGGGGATGCCGAGCGCCGTGTCCAGCATCGCCGTGAGCGCGCGGCGGATCTCGTCGAGCGTCAGCTCGGCGGGCCGGTGGCCCGGCCAGGGGAGCGGGATGCGCAGGTCCTCGCGGCCGGTGCGGGCGAAGGACATCTCCGGCGGTGCGACCAGGTTGTCCCACACGCCGTTCGCGTTCCCGGGGAAGGGAATGCGGCGCATGGTGTCGGGAAGGTTGTGGTAGATGCCGGGAATGAAGCGGAAGCCGTGCTCCGCGGGTAACGGTCTGCGTCCGCCCCGGGCGCTGCCGGGCACGTCCATGCTGCGGGCCTTGCCGCCGAGCGCCCGGCGCTCGTAGACGGTGACGCGGAAGCCGCGCTCGGCGAGTTCGTGCGCGGCGGTCAGCCCCGCGACGCCGCCGCCGAGCACGGCGACCGACCCGGGCGCCGCCGGTGCCGCGGCCGCCGCGGTGACGCCGACGGCCGAGGCGAGTGCCGCGGTGCCGCCGACCGCGGCGGCCCCTGCCATGAAAGTGCGTCGTGAGGTGCCGCGTAACGTGCCGCGTAACGTGCCTCGTGAGGTGCCTCGTGAGGTGCCCGAACGATCCATCCGATACCCCTTACCGACGGTAACTACCGCGTCCGGCGCAGGAGCATACGGACAGCACACGTGACCCGGAAGCCACGCGTGGGCCCATTCCTTCAATGGCTGGAAAATGGAGCCATGGCACGACGCATCAAACGCCCCGGGCGTACCGCACAGCCCGCCCTCACCGCCGCATCGCCCTGTCCCTGCGGTCTGCCCGCCACCTACGCGGAGTGCTGCGGCCGCTTCCACAGCGGCGAGGACATCCCGCCCACCGCCGAGCTGCTGATGCGCTCGCGCTACAGCGCCTTCGCCGCACACGACGCGAAGTACCTGCTGCGTACCTGGCACTCCTCGACCAGGCCCCGGCACCTGGAACTCGACCCCGGCACGCAGTGGTCCAGTCTGGAGATCACCGACGTCACCGACGGCAGCGCCTTCCACACCGAGGGGACGGTCACCTTCCGGGCCCGCTTCCGCCACCACGGCAAGCGTGGCGAACTGCACGAGCGCAGCAACTTCACCCGGCAGAACGGCGCGTGGGTGTACGTGGACGGCACCTTCATCGAGTGAGTCGCGGCACGGCCGTCGGGCGGGCGACGCAGCCGCCGAGCCGGGGGCTCCCGTGCGCCGGTTCCTCCGCCGGCAGGTGCTCGACGATCTCGTCGCTCTCCGCACCGAGGCCGTCCCCCCGGCAAGGGGGACGGCCTCGGCGCGGAGCGGGGCGCGTCAGTGGGCGCGGCGCGGCATGACGGTGAGCCGGGGGTCGTACGCGGCGAGGATCTTGTTCGCCCGTGCCAGCACGGACAGGGCGTGCTCGCGGTCCGCCCGGTCGTCGGCGCACAGCGGGCCGCGGAACCGGTACACCTCGCGCGCGGCGCACTCGGCCTCGATCTCGGCGTGCAGGACATGGGTCGGCATGCAGGAGCCGATCATCACGGCCACGCGGTCGGGAATCGGTACCGGCACGAGGTTGGAGGCGGTCACGTCAAGTCCTTGTCTGCTTTTTCCGTCGGAAGGCCGTCGGTCGGTCGGCCTCCCACCCCTCCATGACTACCGGAGTGCCTTCGGGGTTCCGTGGCGGGGGTGTCTTTGTGCGGCAACGATGGTTGATCGCCCCGTTGCTTTCTGGATACGCGGGAGTAAGTTGACCCCCGAGTAAGTGCCGAGGTCCCGTCAACTCCCCGCCCGCGAAACGCGCGAACCGCGAACAGGAGCCGACCATGGGCGTACACAAGGATCTGAAGAGGGCGAAAAAGCGCAGCGATCTCGCCGATCGCGTCCCGGTCGAACTGGTCAGGGAGGACGGCGTCGTACGAGAAGCCCGTACCGCACCTCTCGCCCGGCCGTCCGTCTCCGGCAGCACCGCCGACATACCTTACGCGAACGCGGCGGAGTCACCCGCATCGGTGGTCCTGCGGCGCAAGGACGACGACGGCCGGTGGCGTCCCGTGACCGCCGCCGGCTTCGCCCGCCAAGTCACGGAGACGGCCAAAGGATTGATCGCCGCCGGGCTCGAAGCGGGAGGACGGGTGGCCGTGATGTCCCGCACCCGCTACGAGTGGACCGTGATCGACTTCGCGATCTGGGCGGCCGGCGGCCAGAGCGTGCCTGTATATGCCACGTCTTCCGCCGAACAGGTCGCCTGGATCCTGCAGGACAGTGGCGCACGCCACGTCGTCACCGAGTCCGCCGAACACGCCCGGACCGTGGCCACCGCGGCCCTCGCGCTCGGCGCGGACCCCCGGGTGTGGACCATCGACGACGGCGCCATGGAGATACTCGCCACACTCGGCCGGGACGTCCCCGACGAGGAGATCACCAAGAGGCGGGCCGCTCTGACGCCCGACACCATCGCCACCCTCTGCTACACCTCCGGCACCACCGGAAAGCCCAAGGGCTGCGTCCTGACCCATGCGAACCTGCATGCCGAGGCCGCCAACACCGTCGAGCTGCTGCACCCCGTCTTCCAGGCGGTCACGGGGCAGACGGCCTCCACGCTCCTCTTCCTGCCGCTCGCCCACATCCTCGGCCGCACCATCCAGATCGCCTGCATGATGGCCCGTATCGAGCTCGGTCACTGCCCGAGCATCACACCCGACGAGCTCAGGCCGGAGCTGCGGAGCTTTCGGCCCACGTTCCTCGTGGGCGTCCCCTATCTCTTCGAGAAGATCCACGACACCGGCCGGGCCACGGCCGAGAAGATCGGCCGCGGCGCCTCCTTCGACCGCGCCCACCGCATCGGCGTACGGTTCGCCGAGGCGTATCTCGCGAAATTCCTCGGCGCCGGCCAAGGGCCCGGCATCGGCCTCACCCTGGCCTGGGCCCTGTACGACGTGCTGGTCTACCGGCGCATCCGCAAGGAACTCGGCGGAAGACTGCGCTACGCGATCAGCGGCGGCTCCCCGCTCGACCGCGAGCTCAACCTCTTCTTCTGCGCGGCCGGCATCGTGATCTACGAGGGATACGGCCTGACCGAGACCACAGCCGCCGCCACGATCATCCCGCCGCTCAGCCCGCGCCCGGGCACGGTCGGGCAGCCCGTGCCCGGCACGGCGATCCGTATCGCCGACGACGGCGAGGTGCTGATCAAGGGCGGCATCGTCTTCGGCGCCTACTGGAACAACACGGCGGCGACCGGCGAGGCCCTCGACGACGGCTGGTTCGCCACGGGCGACCTCGGATCGCTCGACGACGACGGTTACCTGACGATCACCGGCCGGAAGAAGGACATCCTCGTCACCTCCGGCGGCAAGAACGTCTCGCCCGCCGTCCTCGAGGACCGCCTGCGCAGCCGCCCGCCGGTCGGCCAGTGCATCGTCGTCGGCGACAACCGGCCCTACGTCGCGGCCCTGATCACCCTGGATCCCGAGGCGATGGAGCACTGGCTCGCCGTACGCAGACGCCCGAAGGACACGCCGCTCGCGCGCCTGTGCGAGGACCCGGAACTGATCACGGACGTCCAGCGGGCCGTGGATCACGCCAACGCGGCGGTGTCCCGAGCGGAGTCGATCCGCCGCTTCCGCCTGATCGCGGCCGAGTTCACGGAGGAGAACGGCCTGCTGACGCCGTCCCTGAAGATCAAACGCCACGCGATCACGGCGGCGTACGCGACGGAGATCGCGTCGCTCTACACCTGACGACCAGCCGTGGACGGCGTGCCCGGCTCACCGTCCGGGAGCCGACAGCACCTCGTCCAGGTCGTACCGCACCGGCTCCTCCAGCTGTTCGTACGTGCAGCTGGAGGGCTCCCGGTCGGGCCGCCACCGCCGGAACTGCGCCGTGTGCCGGAAGCGGTCGCCCTCCATGTGGTCGTACGCCACCTCCACCACCCGCTCGGGCCGCAGCGCCACCCAGGACAGGTCCTTCTTGCCCGACCAGCGGCTCGGCGCGCCGGGCAGCCGCGCGCTCTCGTGCGCCTCCTCCTCCGCCCAGCGCGCCCACGGGTGCTCCGAGACGTCCGCCATCCGCAGCGGCTCCAGCTCCTCGACCAGCTCCTCGCGCTTCTTCATGGAGAACGCGGCGCACACCCCGACGTGCTGGAGCGACCCTGAGCCGTCGTACAGACCGAGCAGGAGCGAGCCCACGACCGGGCCGCTCTTGTGGAAGCGGTAACCGGCCACCACCACGTCCGCCGTCCGCTCGTGCTTGATCTTGTACATCAGCCGGGTGTCGGGCCGGTACGGCAGATCCAGCGGCTTGGCGACGACCCCGTCGAGCCCCGCGCCCTCGTACTGCTCGAACCACTCCTGCGCCACCGTCACGTCGGTCGTGGACGGCGCCATGTACACCGGAGGCCGGGCCCCCGCGAGAGCCTCCTCCAGCTTCTCGCGCCGCGCCTTGAGCGGTGCGTCGAGCAGCGACTCGTCGCCGAGGGCGAGCACGTCGAAGACGACGAAGCTCGCCGGCGTGCGCTCGGCGAGCATGCGGACCCGGGAGTCGGCCGGATGGATGCGCTCGGTGAGCCGGTCGAAGTCGAGCCGCCCCTCGTGCGCGATGACGATCTCCCCGTCGACGACGCAGCGCTCCGGGAGCTGGTCGAGGAACCGGGCGGCCAGCTCGGGGAAGTACCGCGTCAGCGGTTTGCCGGTGCGCGAGCCGATGACGATCTCGTCGCCGTCACGGTGGACGATCGCCCGGAAGCCGTCCCACTTGGCCTCGTACTGCATCCCGGGCGGGATCTTCTTCACGGACTTGGCCAGCATCGGCTTCACGGGCGGCATCACGGGCAGGTCCATGGCCCGATTCTCCGGCATGCAGCCCCACTCGGCACGGCCTACGCTGGCGGGCATGGCTGGAGCGGTGGAACTCGAAGTGGGGGAGCGCACCGTCCGGGTCTCCAACCCCGACAAGGTGTACTTCCCCGAGCGCGGCTGGACCAAGCTGGACATGGTCACCTACTACCTCGCCGTCGGCGAGGGCATCACCCGGGCCCTGCGTGGCCGTCCCACGACGCTGGAGCGCTACCCCGACGGAGTGACCGGCGAGTCGTTCTTCCAGAAGCGTGTCCCCAAGTACCTGCCCGACTGGATCCCCACCGCCCACATCACCTTCCCGTCCGGCCGCTCGGCGGACGAGATGTGCCCCGACGAACCGGCCGCCGTCATCTGGGCCGCCAACCTCGGCGCCGTCACCTTCCATCCCTGGCCCGTGCGCCGCGACGACACCGATCACCCCGACGAGCTGCGCATCGACCTCGATCCGCAGCCCGGTACCGACTACGACGACGCCGTACGGGCCGCGCACGAGCTGCGCGCCGTGCTCGACGAGGCCGGCCTGCGGGGCTGGCCCAAGACCTCCGGCGGACGCGGCGTGCACGTCTTCGTGCCGATCGAGCCCCGCTGGACCTTCACCCAGGTCCGCCGCGCCGCGATCGCCTGCGGCCGGCAGCTGGAACGCCGCATGCCGGACCGGGTCACGATCAAGTGGTGGAAGGAGGAACGCGGCCGGCGCATCTTCGTCGACTACAACCAGACGGCCCGCGACCGCACCATCGCCTCCGCCTACTCGGTGCGGCCCCGCCCGAACGCCCCCGTCTCCGCCCCGCTGCGCTGGGACGAGCTCGACATCGCGCGCCCCGAGGACTTCGACATCAAGACGATGCCCGGCCGCTACGCCGAGGTCGGCGACGTCCACGCGGACATGGACGACCACCGGTTCAGCCTGGAGACCCTCCTCGAAGTCGCCCGCAAGGACGAGGCCGACCACGGACTCGGCGATCTGCCCTACCCGCCGGAGTACCCGAAGATGCCGGGCGAGCCCAAGCGGGTGCAGCCCAGCAGGGCGAAGAGGGACTCCGGCTGACGCCGGCCGGTGACGGTACGGGCCCCTCCACGGCGGGGGAGGGGCCCGTACGACGACCGGGTCAGGAGGTCACAGCTCCCTGATGCGGATGTTGCGGTAGGAGATGACGTCCGTCGTGCCGTGGACCTGGAGGCCGACGTACCCGGAGGCGTAGCGCCGGCCGTCGGTGCCCGGGTCGTCGGAGCGCGGCGGCTCGAAGACCTGGCCGCCGGTGTTGTCGAACTCGTTGATCAGCCTGCCGTTGCGGAAGACCGAGTAGTGCTGGCCCTCGACCCTGATCTCGTAGTCGTTCCAGGTGCCCTTCGGAGTGACCCCGGCGCCGCCGAGGCCCACGCGGTCGAATCCGTAGATCGACCCCGACTTGTACATGTCGCCGTCCGGCCGGTCCAGGATCTGCACCTCATGGCCGTACTTGATGGCGACCCACTCCGGACGCGACTCCTCCGGGTTGTCGTGGACGTACGGGAAGCGGACGAAGACACCGGCGTTGGCGTTGCCCGAGCCCGGGGCGTCGTCCCGCCACTGGAGCTTCAGCGAGAAGTCGCCGTACTGCCGCTGCGGGAACCACAGCATGCCCATGCCCGGGACGGTGGTGCTGCTGGTCATGGCGCCGTCGCCGCTCAGGCCGAACCTGCCGCCGCCGACGTGCTCCCACTTCGAGAACGTCTCCTCGGTGCCGTCGAAGAGGTCGCGGTAGCCGGCCGTCTGGCCCGGCTTGCCGATGCCCGACTCCTTGGCCGCCCGGTAGATCGTCCGGTGCTCGCGCTCGTCGATGACGCCGTCGGCGAGCAGCCGGTCGATCACGCCGTCCACGTGCTTGAGGAACAGGGCGTGCGAGGACCAGTCCTTCTCGTCCTCGATCAGCTCGTTGATCGTGCAGCGGCTGCCCGTCATCCGGTTGGGGATGCCGGTGTCCACCGTGCCGACGATCACCGTCAGCCGCTCGTCGTGCTCGGGGCAGTTGGGCGCCGGCACACCGCCGCCCTCGGCCACCGAGAACGCGACGCTCTTCGCCTCGGAGGTGTTGCCCGCCCGGTCCGTCGCCCGGTACAGCACCGTGTGGTAGCCGACCCGGTCGACGATCACGGGGGTGGAGTACGCGAGGTAGGGGCCGCTGTCGAGCGAGTACTCGATCCGCTCCACCCCCGAACCGGAGTCCGTCGCCGACAGCGCCACCTCGGCGCGGCCGATGTACGCCCCGTCGGAGTTCTTGTCGCCGCTGACGGTCGCCGACGTCTCCGGCGGTGCCTTGTCGTCGGTCGGCGGGGCGACGACCGTGAACTCGACCTTCTTCTCGGCGGCCGCGTTGCCCGCCTTGTCGGTCGCCCGGTAGCGGACCGTGTGGGTGCCCGTCTCGTGGACCATCACGGGGGCGGTGTACGGCTGCCAGGCGCCGTCGGCACCGAGCGCGTACTCGATCGTGTTGACGCCGGAGCCGGCGTCGGACGCGGTCACGGTGACCGTGGCCATGCCCAGGTAGCGGCCCTGGTCGTCCTTGTCGCCGCTGACGGTGGCCGAGGTCTCCGGCGCGGTGGTGTCGTCGGTCGGCGGCGCGGCGACCGTGAAGTCGACCGCCTTCTCGGCGGCCGTGTTCCCGGCCTTGTCGGTCGCCCGGTAGCGCACCTTGTGGGTGCCGACCTGGTCGACGACCACCGGGGCCGTGTACGGCTGCCAGGGGCCGTCGGCGCCCATGGCGTACTCGATCCGCTCCACGCCGGAGCCGGCGTCGGTCGCGCCCACCGTCACCGTGGCCTGGCCGATGTAGGCGCCGTCGGCGTTCCTGTCGCCGTCGACCTTCACCGTGGTCTCGGGAGCGGTGGTGTCCTCACCGCTGCCCTCGGTCACGGTGAGGATGCCCTGCATCTGGCCGTGGCCGGGGATCGTGCACTTGTAGAGGTAGCGGCCCGGCGTCAGCGTCACCTCGGCCGTGTGCCTGCCGCCCATGTCGTCGTTCGGGTTCGCCAGGATGTTCAGCGGCACGTCGTTGTTGTACTCGGGGTCGGATACGTCGAACGTCAGAGTGTGCGGCATGCCGGACGTGTTGCCGGTAGCCGTGCTGTTCTCGAAGACGATCGTGGCCGCCCCCGCCACCGCCGTGGTGGGGAAGGAGAGATAACGGTCGATGGGGTCGCCGGCCGTCCAGGTCAGCACCTGGGCCGCCGCGGTCACCCTGTCGTCGTCGGTCCTGCCGTAGGCCACCGCCGACGTCAGGCCCAGCACCATGGCCACCGCGGCCAGCAGGGCCGTCCACAGGCTCGCCGTTCTGCGCCGTGTTCTCACTGCGCCGCCTTCCTCGCCAGCTGGTCCGCGGCCGGGGTCGCCCCGCCGCCCTTGTAGGTCACGCGCCACAGCGCGGAGTTGGAGTCGGAGGTGAAGAAGCCGCGCCCGTAGTCGAGCACGTACAGGGACCCGTCCGGGGCGAACTTCCAGTCCATGAGGTTGCGGATGCCGCCCGGGCCGACCGGGACGATCTTCTTCAGTGACTCGGCGTGCACCGGGATGCCGCCCTGGCCCACGGTCCGCGGATCGGTCAGTACCGCGTGCCGCGGCTGGTCGCCGTCGTAGAAGTCGCCGACGAACCACTTGCCGTCCCAGTACGAGGGCCACTTGACGCCCGAATCGCTCGCCGCGTCGTAGCGATAGACCGGGCCGTTCATCGTCGCCTGGCCGCCGCCCTTGAGCCAGGGCATGAGGAGCTTCTGCTCCTCCTGCTTGTAGCTCGGGACGCCGTTCGCGTCGCGCGGGTAGTCCACGCCGCCGCCCTGCGGCGAGTACCAGATGGTGTTGGCCGTGACGGGCGGCAGGTTCACCAGTCCGTCGTTGTTCGGCGACTCGTTCTTCGGGGCGTCGCAGTCGTACCAGCCGAGCGGCACGCTCGGGTCCGGCAGGTTCCGGTCGCGGTAGGGCTGCTTGTTGCCCATGCAGTACGGCCAGCCGTGGTTGCCCGCCTTGGTGATGGCGGCGAACGTGTCGTACTTGGCCGGCCCCCACGTCGTCGACGGCGCCCCCGCGTCCGGGCCCACCCAGCCCGCGTAGAGGATGTCCGTCGTCTTGTCGACGAAGATCCGCGCCGGGTTGCGGACACCCATCACATAGATCTCGCCGCGCGTCTTGCCGCCGCCCTCGGCCGTCTCCCTGCCCGTGAACAGGTTGCCCTCGGGGAGGGTGTAGGTGCCGTCGTCCTCGGGGTGGATCCGCAGGATCTTGCCGTTGAGGTTGTTGGTGTTGCCGGCGGTGCGGCGCGCGTCCGCGAAGGAGACTCCCTTGAAGTTCGGCTCGGGGTTGTTGCCCGAGTAACCGCCGCTGAAGCCCGAGGAGTTGGTGTCACCAGTGGCGATGTAGAGGTTGCCCTTGGAGTCCCAGGACATCCCGCCGCCCGCGTGGCAGCAGCTGTGGATCTGCACCGGCCAGTGCAGCAGCACCTTCTCGCTCCCCAGGTCGAGCTTGTTGGTCGCGAGGTCCAGGGTGAAGCGGGAGACGCGCCGTTCGCCCATGTGCGTGTCGCGGTTGATCCGCGAGTGCGGCGTGTAGTGCAGGTACACCCAGCCGTTGGTCATGAAGTCGGGGTCGAGCTCGATGCCGAGCAGCCCTTCCTCGTTCTTGATCAGCTCGTCGCCGCCGCCCTTGTTGCCGAAGACCGTCAGCGCGCCCGCCTTGGTGACGTTGCCGGTGGCGGGGTCGTAGACGTGGATCTCGCCGTTGCCCTTGCCGATGTCGGGGTTGTTCCAGTCCCGGACCACCGGCACGCTCGAATCGGCCCCGCCGCGGCCGATGTAGAGCACCCGGCCGTCGGGGGCGACGACCAGGCCGTGCGGCTCGCCGATCTGGTCGTTCTGGCCGGGCTGGTTGGGCTTGGTGACGCGCTCGGCGGTGTAGTGGGCGTCGATGGTGGCCTTGCAGTCGGCTTGCGAGAGCCGCGTCGTCCACGCGAGCGCGCCGCGCAAGTGGTCGCGGAAGTCGGTCTCCGCGAAACTGTCGACCGTACCGCCCATGCCGGTGTAGAAGGACCGGCCGCCGTCGTAGTCACGGCACCACGAGATCGGGTGGTCCCAGCCGTTGGGCTTGTCGGCCGGGGTGTACGAGCTCTCCTTCAGGCGGGCCACGGTGTGGACCGTGCCCGACGGGTTCTGCGCCCAGTTGAACCACCGGTCGGGCCGCTTCCAGTTGAGGGGAAGCGACCGGGTGGCCGGATGCTGACGGTCGCCGACCTCGACGACCGCCCGCTGGATGCTGCTCGCCGCGCCCGCGGGCCGGGCGCCGATCAGCCCGGTGAACCAGTCCGAGTACGGCTCGGTGCGCGCGGCGTCGTGGATCCCGACGAACCCGCCGCCCGCCTCCAGGTACGACTCGAGCCCGGCCTCCTGCTCCGGGTCCAGCACATCGCCGCCGCCGGTCAGGAACACGACGGCGTTGAACCGGCCGAGCCGCCTGGCGTCGGTGAACACCGAGGCGTCGTCGGTCGCCTCGGTCCTGAACCGGCCCTCCGTGGGGCCGGTCTGCCCGATCGTCTCGATCGCGGCGATGCCCGCGTTCACGGCGGGCGACTCCTGGGTCGCCGAGGCGTGGAAGACGAGCACCCGTACGTTCGCGCCGCCCGGCGGCGACGGGAGCGACAACGTTGTCGGCGGCGGCTCCGGGTACGGCCTGGCCGAGGCGGCATTGCCGCCGAGGAGCGAAACGGTCAGGGCTCCGACGCCAAGTGCCGCCGTCAAAAGCCCTCTTCGGGATCTCGACCGGTGATGTGGTGCGCGCTGCATGGGTCACCCACCCCTCTGTGGTCACAACAACAGCCGTTGAAGCTAGACCTCTTTTGACGGTTCGCCAAGAGGTATGACCGCAGAAGAACCAACTTTGTCCTGACCGTGGATAAACAGTGGCTGCCCGGCTACGGTATGGCTCGTCCCCGGGAGCGCCGGTGCGCGCCCCGTCAATCTCCGCCAACGACTGGAGAGTTCGGCATGGACAGACGCAGCTTCAACCGGCGCCTGCTCGCGGGCGGGGCGGTCGCGGCCACGGGAATGACATCGTTGTCCCTCGCCCCGGCCTCCAGCGCGGCCCCCACCGCCTCGACGTCACCGAGGACTGCCCCGGCAGGAGGCGTGGTACGCCACCTCAAGCTGTACGCCGAGAAACTGGCGGACGGTCAGATGGGATACGGCTTGGAGAAGGGCAAGGCGACCATCCCCGGCCCGCTGATCGAACTGAACGAGGGCGACACGCTCCACATCGAGTTCGAGAACCTGATGGACGTGCCCGTCAGCCTGCACCCGCACGGCGTCGACTACGACATCAACAACGACGGCACGAGGATGAGCAGAAGCCATGTCGAGCCGGGTGCCACCCGCACCTACACCTGGCGCACCCACGCCCCGGGCCGGCGCGCCGACGGCACCTGGCGCCCGGGCAGCGCGGGCTACTGGCACTACCACGACCACGTCGTGGGCACCGACCACGGCACGGGCGGCATCCGCAAGGGGCTCTACGGGCCGCTGGTGGTGCGCAGGAAGGGCGACATCCTGCCCGACAAGCAGTTCACGATCGTCTTCAACGACATGACGATCAACAACCGGCCCGCCGCCGATCCGCCCAACTTCCTTGCCACGTTGGGCGACCGCGTCGAGATCATCATGATCACGCACGGCGAGTTCTACCACACGTTCCACATGCACGGTCACCGCTGGGCGGACAACAGGACGGGCCTGCTGTCCGGCCCCGAGGACGTCAGCCAGGTCATCGACAACAAGATCACCGGCCCGGCGGACTCGTTCGGCTTCCAGGTGATCGCGGGCGAACACGTGGGCGCGGGCGCCTGGATGTACCACTGCCACGTCCAGAGCCACTCGGACATGGGCATGGCCGGGCTCTTCCTCGTCGCGAAGGAGGACGGCACGATCCCCGGACACGACCCGCACCACGCCGCCTCCGACGGCGGCCACGCCCACTAGGGGCTGTCCGGCGGATCTCGGCCGGGGCCACGACGCTCCCCCAGGGCGTCGCCTGGGGGTACCCCCAGGCGACGGCACCTCTCCCCCGTAGCCCTTCGGGCACGGGAGGTGCCCCCAGCGTTGCCGAAATGCCCGAACAGCTCCGCCATCAGGGCACTCCGGCGCCTTGCGATGCTTCCCCTAGGCCCTGCGGGCCTGGGGAGACCCCACGCCCTCGGCCCCTGCGGGCCTGGGGACACCCCATGCGCCAGACGCCGCGTCCTGTCCGACCCTGATCCGCCGGACAGCCCCTAGCCGGACTCGCCCAGGTCCCACACCTCCCACGCGGTGTACGGCGCGGCCTGCACGTGGATGCGCGGGCCGCGGCCGACCACCCGGCGGGGGCCGATGGGGGACCCGTCCGGCCGGACGAGCGTGGTGTGCAGGTACGGCGCGGCGGTCCGCTCGGCCAGGGTGCACACGACGAGGCGGTCGCCGTCCCGTCCGTACCCGCCGAAGAAGGCCGCACCGCCGTCCGACACGGCGATCGCCTTCGCGCCGCCGACGGGCGACTCCCAGACCCTGGCCGTGCCGTCCCCGCCGATACGCACCAGGGGGAAGTCGGTGTAGTAGTACGCCCAGGCCGTGGAGCGATCCGCGTTGAGGGCGTAGCAGTCGGCCATGCACCCGCCGGCCGTCGACAGCGGCAGCTCCCACAGCGGCTCACCGGTGACCGACCACTTGCGCAGCCCCGGGACGCTGAGCGGATCGTCGCCGAACACGCCCTCGTCGAAGTAGCCGACCCACAGATCCCCGGACTCGTCCGCGAGCAGATGCTCGATCGCGTCGCCCACGGCGAACGACCAGGAGACCCGCCCCAGGGCGTCGAAGACCTGAACGTGATCGGCATCCCCGCGACGGCGGGCGTCCGCGACGACGAAACCGCCTTCCGGCAGCGCGTCCAGCAACGGGAACCGCGCGGTCACGGCACTCAGGTGCGTCTCCTGCGCCTGCCCGTCGTCGACGGAGACGACCAGCGCGTCGTACACCTCCGCACGCCCCGGCTCCGCGAGCAGCCAGTGGGCGCGCCCGAAGGCGTCGACGGTGCTGTGCAGGATCTCGCGCCCGGCGTGGGCGCGCGGCAGCCGGGCGTAGGGACGGAGGGACACGGATTCCACGGGGGCTCCTCGGCAGGGGACGTTCGCAAGGGTGTCGGCCGGAGGAGGCGGGCGGCGGGCGGCTACGCGCCACGGGCCTTATCGGCGGTCATGGCGGCGATCCTGCCCCGGCACCGGCTGCACGCGCAACGCACTTGCCTCGCTTCCGGCGCGAATCGCCGGGGACCCGGTACTCCGTGCGTCCGGCGCGGTTCGGTAGCAGACTCGGCACGGACCGCGGTCGCACGACCGTCGCCCGGGGGGCCATTGGAGGAGGGAACATGCTCAGCACCGCCTACGTCACCGGCTCGCCGAACTGGCTCGACCTCGGCACCCCCGACCTCGATGCCGCCAGGTTCTTCTACGGCAGGCTGTTCGGCTGGGAGTTCGAGTCCGCCGGGCCGGACGCGGGCGGTTACGGGATGTTCCGCCTCGACGGAAGGACCGTCGCCGCCGGCATGACCGTCCCCGCGGACCGGGCGCCGGCCGGCTGGAGCGTCTACTTCCAGACACCGGACCTCGACGCGACGGCCGCGGCGGTCGAGAGGAACGGCGGCACGGTGGCGTACGAGCCGATGGACGTCTTCGACCAGGGCCGCATGGCGGTCTTCCTGGACCCCTCCGGCGCGGGCTTCTCCGCCTGGCAGCCGCGGCGGAACAAGGGGCTCGACGTCGTGAACGACCCCGGCACGCTGTGCTGGCTCGAGCTGTACACCCCCGAGCCGGACTCCGCGCTCGCCTTCTACTCCACCGTCCTCGGCTGGGAGACGTCCACGATGCCGCTCCCGGACGGCAGCGGCGCCTACACACTGATCCGCCCGGGCGGCACGGACGCCGAGTCGGCGTTCGCCGGAGCCGTCCCGCTGACGGCGGAGCCGGGGGAGAAGGCCCAAGGCCCGTTCTGGCTGCCGTACTTCGAGGTCACCGACTGCGACGCGGCCGTGACGACGGCCCAGGAACTCGGCGGTGAGATCAGGATGCCCCCCACCACGATGGAGGGCGTGGGCCGCTTCGCCCGCCTCGCGGACCCGGCGGGAGCGCGGTTCGCGGTCCTGCGGGGAGTGGAACAGCGCTAGCGGGAGTCGTTGACGCGTCATTGATCGGCTGTTTATCGCCACGGGGCAGGGTGGTGCGCATGGCGATCAACACCATCACCGACCCGGAACTGGCCTGGCAGGAGACAGCGCTGTGCGCCCAGGCGGGCCCGGAGTTCTTCTTCCCGGCCCCCGGATCCTCCACCCGCGAGGCGAAGCAGCTGTGCGGAGCGTGCGAGGGGCGGGTGGCGTGCCTGGAGTACGCGCTGAGGCACGACGAGAGATTCGGGGTGTGGGGCGGGCTGTCGGAGAAGGAGCGGCACAGGTTGAAGCAGGGCCGCGAGGGTGTGGGCCGCGGCTAGGTGGTCCGCACCTTGCCGTCCTTGACGAGCTCGGCCACACGGGCGAGCTCGTCCTCGCCGGCGGTGCCAGCGGGCACGGGCGCGGCGGGGGCGTCGGGCACCACCCGCACGGGAAAGTGCCCACCGACGGGCGAGACGACGCCGCCGTACCGGATGTCACCGGCGAACCAGATCATGTCCGGCTGAGGGTTCTGCTTCTCCCTGAGGTTCACGGAGAAGGGAGTGAAGCGCAGGACGGGGGCGTGATCGTCGGTGAAGTTGATGACGACCACCTTGGGACTCTCCAGCGAGCGGCGGGGGTACTCGCAGGGGAAGGCCCGCCAGGGATAAGTCCGCAGAATGGCGGCGTTGCGGCGGGTGCGGCGCAGGGCGAGGTAGGTGACCGTGAGCAGCAGCGGATAGAAGAGGACGCTGATCACGATCATGCCGATGACGTTCCTGGGAGGATGCGCCACACCCATCCAGGTCCACCCCACCCCGGTGGCGACGATCAGGGCGAGCCAGATGCGTCGTTTGACGACGAGTCTGCGGTGCCCCCGTGCCGTCGGGGGATGGTCGAACGCTGCCTTGAGCTGGGGGACCGCAGGCTGCTGAGGGGCCATCAGAACAGCTCCAGAAGGCGAGAAGGGCGCTGGGGCGGGCTGGACGGCGGGGAAGGCGGGGTGAACGAGATGGTTCCGGCAATGCCTTCCAGGATGTCCGTGTACGCGGCCGCGTGACGGATCGCCGCGCTGGTGATGTCCGCGACGGCGACGTGCGTACCCGTCGGGAACGGCACGGTGAGCCGCGCCTGAAACGTCTCGCACGGCTCGGCGAGGATCCCAGCGCTCCGAAGCAGTTGCGGATGCGGGGCCGCTAAGGTGCCGGACACCAGTGCTGCGGGCTGCCCGGAGGGCAGGTCGAGAATCCTTCCGGAATTGCTGCTCCACCGGGGAGAGCCGGCGAGCGCGAGTGCGCTCTGGGCGACTGCCACGGCCGCGGCCCGCCACTGCATCTCAGTCACCGAGATGCAGAAGACGGAGAACGTGGCTCCTTGGTCCTCGTCAGGGTGGGCCCCAAGGGAGAGGTGGACGGTTGCCTCGTGACGCATGGCGTGGAGCAGATTGCTCGCGGCCGCCAACTGGCGGCGGGCGTTGTCGACATCTGCCGCGTCGCCCAGGACTGCCGGCAGGAGTGCTGACGCGATCTCCTCGTGGTCTGCCAGGCTGGAATCGTCATATTCGTGGTAGCCGGGCGGTAGACGGAACCACAGCGGGGGGACGGTGGTGGACATGGTGTTCGCCTCCGGGTCGTCGTTACCGGCCTGCCAGCGCGGCCCAGGCATGGGCTGCCTTGGCGGCGGCGCTGGGTCCGTCGTCGAGCGCTGCGCGCGTGCCGTCCACGGCTGTCGCCGTGTTCGAGACGGTTTCGTTCTTGTTGTAGGGGGTGTAATGCGAGACGGCTGTGGCGGCTCCCGCGCCCGCGAAGGTGTACTTCGTTCCCTCCTGGACGAGCTGGGGTGTGCTGCGCAACGCCCATGAGGTGAGCGGGTTCTCCACTTGCCGCATGCCGTCCATGGCTTCCCAGGCACCTCGCCCGAATCCTTGAGAGCCCGCACGGGCCATGGCCAGGGCTCCGGGATCAGCCAGTGCGGACACCCCATGGGCGGCCGCCGACGCCGACTTGGCTCCGTGAGCGATGGCGGCAACCCCCGGTACGGCTCCCAGCGCATCGCCGGTCACGGTTACGGCGCTACCCCAGAAGTCGGCGTCGAATTCGCCCTTGGTGAAGCCGTCCTTGAGCGATTGGCGAACCTTGGAATCGGCCAGGTGCAACGTCAGGGCTCCGATGCTCGCGCCGGCAGCAACGAGCATGAGGACCATACCGGCGGGCGGGAAGAACGGCCCGATGGCCAGAGCGAAGAAGCTTGCGACCGCAGAGATGTCCGACAACAGGTCGCCGAGATCCTCGTCGATCCACTTCAGCACCTTGTCCAACGCCCCCGGCTCCCGCGGTGCCAGCCTGTCCGTTGCCTCGTTCAGGGACTTGGCGATCCGCGCCGCCTCCGCCTCGTGCGTCGCCTCCAGTTCGCGGGCCAGCGCACGGACCGACTCCAGTGCCGCGCGTGCGTGCGTCACCGCGGACGCCGCCGTGCGGAGGTCCGGTGGCGGTGCGTCCGGGGTCGCGCGGAGGGCGTCGTGGTGGGTCTCCGCGCGCTTCAGTTCGGCCGCGTCCAGCCGCGCCCTCGTCTCGTACTTCCGCGCCGTCGCCTGGTAGCTCACCAGGTCCTCGTGCCACGACAGCAGCCGCGCCGACGCCTTCGACACCGAGCGGTGCGCGTTCCTCAGGTAGCGGGGCAGGTCACCGTCCAGCGCTCCCCGGAACGCCTGCGCCGCTTCGCCCCGCCAGTGCGCGCTCTCCCCGAGGAGCCGGTTCACCAGTGCGTGTGCCGTGCCCAGGGCCGTCGCCGAGGCGTGGAGTTTCTTCTGGAGCGCCGCGATCTCCGAGGGGCTGCCCGGCGCCGGGTCCCAGCCCAGGAACGGGTACTCAGCCATGCCGCGACGCCACCGCCTTGAACGCCGCCTCGATGGCCCGCTCCACCTCCGCGAACCCGGCCTGCGTGGCCTTCACGCCGTCGCGGACCGAGCCGATGCGGCCGTCCAGCTGCTCGGCGCCGTACTTCCAGCGCTTCTGGAAGCCGTCGCACGCCTCGTCGAGCGCGGCGGTGCCCAGCTGGTCCGCCCGTACGTGCTCCAGCGCCCGTCGCGCCTCGGCCAGCGACGTCAGGGACTGGTCCAGGGCCCGGCAGAACCGGGACAGCTGGCGGCCGTTCACCTCAAGATCGGGATCCATGGCCGATCACCCTGGCAGACCTGCCGCCGTACGGGACAGCTGCCGTACCCCGCACGAGTGGTGGGATATCCGGATGCTCCGATTGACGGGCTGCCGCGAGGATCCGCCCAGGCCGAAGCCCGGCGGGCGCGCCGTTCCGCGCCGCCTCGCCGGGCCTCAGCCTCTGCCGCGCCGGGCGTCAGCCCGCCGCGCGCGCCGCCATGCGGGCCTTGCGGGCCGCGAGCTTCTCGTCGAACTTCGACGCCTCCGCGTCCAGCCCGCCCATGTACAGGCCGAGCTCCTCCTGGGCCTTGAGGCCCTCGGGGCCCAGGCCGTCGATCTCCATGATCTTCAGGAAGCGGAGCACCGGCTGGAGCACGTCGTCGTGGTGGATGCGCAGGTTGTAGATCTCGCCGATCGCCATCTGCGCGGCCGCGCGCTCGAAGCCGGGCATGCCGTGCCCGGGCATCCGGAAGTTGACCACGACGTCGCGGACGGCCTGCATGGTCAGGTCGGGGGCGAGCTCGAAGGCGGAGCTCAGCAGATTGCGGTAGAAGACCATGTGCAGGTTCTCGTCGGTCGCGATGCGCGCCAGCATCCGGTCGCAGACGGGGTCGCCCGAGTGGTGTCCGGTGTTGCGGTGCGAGACGCGGGTCGCGAGCTCCTGGAAGGCGACGTACGCGACGGAGTGCAGCATCGAGTGGCGGTTGTCCGACTCGAAGCCCTCCGACATGTGTGCCATGCGGAACTGCTCCAGCTTGTCCGGGTCGACCGCGCGCGAGGTCAGCAGGTAGTCGCGCATGACGATGCCGTGCCGGCCCTCCTCGGCGGTCCAGCGGTGCACCCAGGTGCCCCAGGCGCCGTCGCGGCCGAAGAGCGTGGCGATCTCGTGGTGGTAGCTGGGGAGGTTGTCCTCGGTGAGCAGGTTCACCACGAGGGCGATCCGGCCGAGGTCGGTGACCTTGGACTGGCTGGGCTCCCAGGCCTCGCCGTCCTCGAAGAGGCCGGGGAAGTTCCGGCCGTCACCGAACGGCACGTACTCGTGCGGCATCCAGTCCTTGGCGACCTTGAGATGGCGGTTGAGCTCCTTCTCCACCACCTCTTCGAGCGCGTACAGCAGTCGGGCGTCGGACCACGCGTCCGAACTGCCGAGGTGGGGAGAGGTGATCGTCACGAGTGCTCCTGGGGACGGGAGTAATACCTACGGGTTCGTAGGTTACGAGACCGTAGGTTAAGCGCGCGATAAGGCCTCGGCCAAGCCCGGATCCGCAATGTCCTCTTACGCTCGGTTATGTGGGCAGGTGGCGGAGCCGAAGGGAGAGGCAGCTCACCTCCCGTCGGCCCCGGCCACCCGCCCCGCCCGGATCGGCCCGCCCGGGCCCGGCCACCCGCCCCGCCACAGCCCCCGCCCTGGTCAGCCCGCCGGGAACGCCTCCGCCCGCAGCTCCTCGGCCGAGATGTCCCGCAGTCCCTCGCGGTCGAGCAGCAACCGGCGCGTCGCGCCGATCGACTCCAGGAACGACACGTCGTGGCCCGCCACGATCAGTGCGCCCTCGTAGGACTCCAGGGCCGCCGTCAGCCGCCGCACGCTCGCCATGTCGAGGTTGTTCGTCGGCTCGTCCAGCATGAGGAGCTGCGGTGCGGGCTCGGCCAGCAGCAGGGCGGCGAGGGCCGCCCGGAAGCGTTCGCCGCCCGACAGCGTGCCCGCCGGCTGGTCGGCGAGCGCCCCGCGGAACAGGAAGCGCGCGAGCTTCGCCCGGATCGCGTTGTTCGTCGCTCCCGGCGCGAAGCGGGCCACGTTCTCGACCACGCTCAGGTCGTCGTCGAGCAGATCGAGACGCTGCGGCAGGAAGCGCAGCGGCACCTGGGCGACCGCCTCGCCGGCAACCGGCGCGAGCTCTCCGGCGATGGTGCGCAGCAGCGTCGTCTTGCCCGCGCCGTTGCGCCCGACCAGGGCGATGCGCTCGGGCCCGCGCACCTCCAGCTCGCCGGGGATCTCGCCGCCGTGACGCAGTCGCAGTCCGCTGAGCCGCAGCACTTCGCGCCCGGGGTGGACGGTGGTGTACGGCAGCTCGATCCGGATCTCGTCGTCGTCACGTACCGCCTCCACGGCCTCGTCGAGGCGTTCCCTGGCCTCCGCGAGCCGCTCCGTGTGCATGATGCGGTGCTTGCCGGCGGACTCCTGCGCGGCGCGCTTGCGGGCGCCCATCACGATCTTGGGCTCACGCTTGCTGTCCCACATCTTCTGGCCGTACCTCTTGCGGCGCGCCAACTTCATCTGCGCCTCGGCCAGTTCGCGCTTCTGGCGCTGTACGTCGGCCTCCGCCACGCGCACCATGCGCTCGGCCGCCTCCTGTTCCACGGCGAGCGTCTGCTCGTACGCCGTGAAGTTGCCGCCGTACCAGCTCACCTCGCCGTCGCGCAGATCGGCGATCTGATCGACGCGTTCGAGCAGTTCGCGGTCGTGGCTGACCACCACCATGACCCCGGACCAGGCGGTGACCGCGTCGTAGAGCCTGCGGCGGGCGTACAGATCCAGGTTGTTGGTCGGCTCGTCGAGCAGCAGCACGTCCGGCCGGGCCAGCAGCAGGGACGCCAGCCGCAGCAGGACGCCCTCGCCGCCGGAGAGTTCGCCGATCGTGCGGTCCAGGCCGATGTGTCCGAGGCCGAGCTGGTCGAGTGCGGCGCGTGCGCGCTCCTCCACGTCCCAGTCGTCTCCGACGGCGGCGAAGTGCTCCTCGCTCGGATCGCCGCCCTCGATGGCGTGCAGCGCCGCGCGAGTGGCGGCGATGCCGAGCACCTCGTCGACGCGCAGGCCCGTGGTGAGGACCAGGTTCTGCGGCAGGTACCCGATCTCGCCCGCGACGCGGACGGTGCCCGACGCGGGGGTGAGGTCGCCGGCGATCAGCTTCAACAGGGTGGACTTCCCGGAGCCGTTGAGGCCGATCAGGCCCGTACGGCCGGGGCCGACGGCGAGCTGGAAGTCGTCGAACACCTCCGTGCCGTCGGGCCAGGCGAAGCAGAGGGACGAGCAGGTGACGAAAGTCGGGGTGAGTGGCATACGGGTCTCCCGGTCGCGTGGAAGGGGCGGGGCAACGGGCGGAGACACCGGGACACGCGGCGACGGAGCCGTACGGGATCGAGAAGAGGTCCCGGTCGGGCGGAAAGGAGGACGGCAGGGCGTCGAGGTCGCACACGTGCGCGGTCGGCGCAAGCCGGACCGCACGGTGTCGGGGGACCTCAGACGAGCAACGTCCTACTCCGATCGACGACAACAGAACCGTCAAGCACGGTAGGTACCGGCGCCGCGGACTGTCAAAGCAATTACGGGCTCGGCGGGCCACCCGGCCCGCCCGGCGTTGAAGTCTCGGAGACGCCGTCGGCCGCGTAGCCGCCCTCGATGATCGACGCCCGGCTGAACGTGATGGCGGGCCCGGGCGCGCCGGATGCTGCTGTGCCGGTTCGGCTCGGGGCGGCGCGGGTCAGCCTCGGGTCGGGGATCGCGCAGGCCGCTCATGCCGTGGTACGCCGGGCGGCCGCCGAGATGCTGGAGACGGGCACGTACACGGCCTTGGCCGGCGGCGAGGACTACGGGCGGCTCAACGCCCTGATGGGGGAGCGCCGCAGCGACGGCTGAGCGGCGCAGGCAGTCAGCAGCAGTCGCCCAGCAGTTCGGCGAGATCGTGGTCGAGGTCCAGGTGCAGATGCTCGGTGCCCGCCGGCACCAGCGTCTGCGCCCGGTCGAGGAAGCGGCGCAGCTCACCGGTGCGGATGTGCACCATGGCGATGCCCTCGGGGGCGTGGAACTCCAGCACCGTACGGTCGTAGCCGTACGGCCGCACGCGGACGTCGCCGACGCCGGTCGCCGCGTGGACGCCCTCGGTCAGCAGCTCGCGGGAGAACGCCCACGAGGTGTCCGTGCCCTCCAGCGTCGCCGGTCCGGGGAAGTCGATCCGCACCGCGAAGGGGTCCCTGCGGTCGTAGTGCAGCGTCGCCGGAACCGACTCCATACGGGGCGCGGAGGCGACGAGGCGGGCCTGAACGGCCTGCTCGATGACGGTGGACAAGGCCCGCTCCTTCGTGTGCGGCTCGGTGGGATCGTCCGGCCCGGGGCTGCCAGGCACCACGGAAGACGGTGGAACAACGGAATCCGTGCATCCGCCGACGCAGTGAGCTGCGTCACCGCGCCGGCCCGCGCCCGGCCCGCGCCCGGCCCGCGGAGTGCGCCGCGGAGGGCGCCGTCTCGCACTCTGGACGCCACTGGGCCCGTGGGCTAGCTTCCAGCGCCATGACGTCCAAGGGGAAGACGAGACGATTGGTGTCGGTGGGACTGTGCGCGGCTGCGGTTTCCGCAGCGCTCGCAGTACCGGCACAGGCTGCCCGCCCGGGCGCGGCGGCGGGCACCGCGGGGGTCGAGGGGCGCGCGGCCGCGGCGATGCCCGCCTGGAAGCTGAAGGACACCGGGACCGCCGTGCGCTTCCGCGGCCTAGCGCCGGTCAGCCGCACGGTGGCGTGGGTGGCGGGATCCAAGGGGACGGTGCTGCGTACCGGCGACGGCGGCCGCAGCTGGCTGAACGTCTCGCCGCCGGGAGCGGGGGAGCTGGAGTTCCGGGACGTCGAGGCGTTCGACGCCCGCCGGGCGGTCGTGCTCGCGATCGGGGAGGGGGAGGCGTCCCGCGTCTTGCGCACCGACGACGGCGGAGAGACCTGGACCGAGTCGTTCCGCAACACCGACCCGCGAGCCTTCTACGACTGCCTCACCTTCTTCGACAGCCGGCACGGCCTCGCCATGAGCGACCCGGTCGACGGCAAGTACCGGATCCTGTCCACCCGTGACGGGGGCCGGTCCTGGAAGGTGCTGCCGAGCGACGGCATGCCGGCCGCCCTTCCGGGCGAGGCGGGCTTCGCCGCCGGCGGTCAGTGCCTCGTCTCCGCCGGCCCGAAGGACGTCTGGCTGGCCACCGGCGGAGGTGCCACGGCCCGGGTGCTGCACTCCGCCGACCGCGGACTGCACTGGAGCGTCGCTGAGTCGACCGTGCCGGCCGGGGACCCGGCACGCGGAGTCTTCGCCCTCGCCTTCCGCGACCGCGAGCACGGCATCGCGGTCGGCGGCGACTACCGCTCCGGCGAGGCATCGCCCAAGGCGGCGGCGGTCACGGGCGACGGCGGACGCACCTGGCGCCAGGCTGCGTCACCGCCGCCCGCGTACCGCTCGGGCGTCGCCTGGCTGCCGCATCTGCGATCCGCCGCGCTTGCCGTCGGCCCGACCGGTACGGACCTGACGGTCGACGGCGGGCGCACCTGGCGCACCGTGGACACCGGGTCCTTCGACACGGTCGACTGCACGCCCGACTTCGGGTGCTGGGCGTCGGGAGAGAAGGGCCGGGTGGCGCGCCTGGAGTTCTGACCGGGCGGGGCTACGAGGGCAACTGCTGCCGGAAGGCGGCGAGTTCCGGAGCGGTCTTGGTCGCGATGAACTCCGTGATCCGGTACGTGCACACCTCGCCGACGACGAAGGGGTCGGCCGCCGCGATCTGCTCGATCCGCGCGCGGTCGTCCCCGACGGCGAGGATCACGCCGCCGTCGCGCGGGTTCTTGCGTCCGGAGGCGATGAACACGCCCTCCTCGTACAGCGCGTCCAGCCATTCGACGTGCGCGGCGAGGAGCTCGTCGACACGGTCGACAGGAGCGGTGTAGGTCAATTCCAGTACGAACATGATCGCCAGGTTACCGGGGGCGGCATAGGGTTGATCGCACCATGAAGATCGTCGACATTCCCGCGGGCTGGCCCGAGACCGAGGAGGCGGCCCTGGCCGTCCAGGACGAGCTGCGCACGCGCGTCGTCCTCGACGAGGCCGGACCGCCGCCCGGCACGGGATCGGTGACCGGTGTGGACGTCGCGTACGACGACGAGCGCGACATCGTCGCCGCGGCGGCCGTCGTGCTCGACGCCGCGACCCTGGACGTCGTGGCGCGGTCCACGGCGGTCGGCCGCGTCTCCTTCCCCTACGTCCCGGGGCTGCTCGCCTTCCGCGAGATCCCGACGGTGGTGGCCGCGCTGGAGTCCCTGCCGGTGCCTCCCGGCCTGGTCGTCTGCGACGGCTACGGCCGCGCGCATCCCCGGCGCTTCGGGCTCGCGAGCCACCTCGGGGTGGTGACGGGCCTGCCGGTGATCGGGGTCGCGAAGAACCCGTTCGTCTTCTCGCACCCCGAACTGGGCGACCGCCGCGGGGACTTCGCGCCGCTGCGCGCCGAGGACGGCGAGGAGGTGGGGCGGGCGCTGCGGACGCAGTCCGGTGTGAAGCCGGTGTACGTCTCGGTCGGCCACCGGGTGACGCTGGATGTGGCCTGCGCGCACGTGCTGCGTCTGTCGCCGCGCTTCCGCGTCCCGGAAACGACCCGCCACGCGGACGCGCTGTGCCGCGAGGCACTGCGCGAGGCGACGACGTAAGTCTTCGGGACGGGAGCCGATGGGCTGCGCTGCACCCCGTCGGCTCCGCATGCGCGGGGCGTTCTTGTCCCGGCACCTTCCGACTCGACAGGGACAAACGGCTTGGCCTCCCCTCTCGGCGACGGTGCCTGCCCTGCGCCGCGTGGCCAACGCCGCCCGCCGGCCGTGACCAGCGGCCTGAGGGGCAGGGGCCCATGCCTGGCGCGGGCGGGTGGCCCGGCGCAGGGCGAGAGCGCTGAGCAGTCACCCCCGCATCGCTCCTGATGTGGGCGTGACACTGTGACGGCAACTCCTAGCCCACATGGCAGGTGTTCGGCGTGGGTCCTGCGGCTCGGAGTCACATCATGGTCGAATTTGTGACGCTATGGGTGACGGCCTCATCGAAGTGGTTCGAGCGGGCGCACCGAGCGGTCAGAAGGGACCCCATGTTGAGAACAATGTTCATCGGTGGCGCCACGGCGGCACTTGTCGCCGCCTTCACCCCGTCCTCGGGGACCACGGCGGTCATGAAATCCCCCGCCCCGCCCGACAAGGTTACGATCGACCTCGTCTCCGTCAACGGCTCGGGCTGCCGACCCGGCAGCGCAACCGTGGCCGTCGCGCCGGACAACACGGCCTTCACCATCACCTACAGCGAGTACCTCGCTCAGGTCGGCAAGGGCGCCAAGCCGACCGACTTCCGCAAGAACTGCCAGCTCGGTTTGAACGTGCACGCCCCGCAGGGCTTCACCTATGCCGTCGCCAAGGCCGACTATCGCGGCTTCGCCAGCCTGCAGAACGGTGCGAGCGCCACGCAGCGGGCCAGCTACTACTTCCAGGGCATGTCCCAGACGTCGTACCGCAGCCACCGGTTCCACGGCCCGCTCCAGGACAACTGGCAGGTCTCCGACGCAACTGCCGTCCACGCCCTCGTCCACAAGGCCTGCGGTGAGGAGCGGAACTTCAACATCAACACCGAGCTGCTCGTGGACGGCGGACGCTCCGACACGACCAACACCACCAGCTTCATGGCGATGGACTCAACAGACGGCAGCTTCACCACCAAGTACCACTTCGCCTGGAAGAAGTGCCCGGTGCGCTGACGCCCGCGCAGCCGGCCCGGCGCCCGATGTGTCGGCCGCCGGGCCGCCGATCCGCGCCCCTTGGACGAACGTCGTCGTCCCCGCTGGCGGCGCTTGTGGCAGGAGCCACCGTCCCAAGGCGCCTGCGAAGCCCAGCCAGGCGCCACCGTGACTGAATCCGCGCTCCCGGCAGGCAGGTCCCGGTACCGTCAGCAGTACCAAGTCCCTGCCTTGACCCGGGCAACACCCCAGGTCAGTGCACGAGATAGAGGGTGAGGGCTCCGCCTGACTCAGCGATCCTGGCGACGTGAGCACGGCCACGGGCAGTGGCGTACGCGCCGGTGCCGCCGGTGATGGCGACAGCGAAGTCGCTGGGCGGGGTGCCGCCAGGGGTGGTCTGCAGGTGCTGCCACGTCACCTGCCCCCGGGGAAGGCTGAAAGTGCCTGTGCAGTGAGTGGTTTGCGCTGCCACTCGGGTGCACACTGCTCCCTCGGTGCCATAGCTGACACCTCCGCGAAAGAGGTTCGCGGTGATGATGATCTGATCACCGACCCCGCGTCCAGGTGTCCCGTTGTCGACCACCGTGGTTCCTGTGCCCGTAGACGTCAGGCTGATGACTTCTTTGCGCTTGACGTCCATGCCCCAGTCCAGGGGGTGCGGCTCACGGGACGCAGAGGCGGAACCGGCGAGAGTCGCGAGCGACAACGCCGTTGCTGCCACCACGCTCCACTTCGAAATGGATTGCATTCTTCCTCGCCTGATGAACGCGGGCTCTTTGAGTGCGCCCAAGAATTCTCACAGTGCGATGGAGCGTCAATTCTCAAACTCATCAAAAGTGCCCGGTTCATCCGTCCGGCGGCATCTTCCCAACACACCCGGACCACCGCGTCCTACGGCGCGAGCGCCGACGGCCGGCTCCTCACGTTCGTCGACCACCGATTTTGATCAGGCGTTCCCGCCTCATGAAGTAGACGAGCGGCGGATGCTTACCGGGCCGCTCTGATGTGCCGAGCGGGCTGCGTCCGCTGCGCGACCCGGACGCCGACGAGTCGTGACACCGCGCCGGGCCGCTAGGACCGAACGACGACCCGCTGACGGGCCAGGAGTTGTGCGGCTGCCGCTGTTGACGCCCCGGCGCGTGAGCGGTGCCCGTCACCGGTACCCGGTTGCGTCCGCGGGCTGCCGGCGTCGTCGACCTCGACCAGGTAGCGCCATCAGTCCGGGCGCGAGCCGTCGAGGTCGGTGAAGCCGTATTCCTGTGCGAGTTGTCCGCTGGACAGCGACTGGCCGTTCCATCGCGCGACGTCAGCGTCGTCGGCCGGCGCCGCGACCGCGCGTCCGACGGGGTCTCCGAAATGCTGAAGTGCGGCACCGTGGCCAGCGCGTCGCGCCAGTTGTCCTCGGTGGCGCCGAAGCCGTCGAGCATCATCTCCGACCCAGAACCCGACACCTTGTGTCGTGTTTCTTCACTCGACGGCCGGCGGGCTGCCTGTGCGCGGCGCTGCCCCGTGCCTGAATCTCCCCCTAAGGCCGCCAGGCCGTAGGGGGAGGGGGTGGGAAACGGCCCCGCGCCGCGGCCCCCGCCGCGCCGCCCAACCCGCAGCGCCCCCTACCGCACCGCCGCCACGCGGAACCGCACCCCCCGCACCCGCAGCCGCTCCAGCAGCGCGTCGCCCATCGCCACCGCCGTCGTCAACTGACCCCCGCCCGGCGCCACTTCGTCGAACGCCAGGCACAGCGCCGACTCCGCCAGCATCTTCGCCGTCTCGTCGTAGCCGGGGTCCCCGCCCGACACCTCCGTGAACACCCGGCGGCCGCCGCCCTCGCCCACGAAGCGCACCGAGAACCAGCTCTTCGCACGGCGCCCGGGGCTCGGGCCGTCGCCCGGTGCGTAGCGGGACATCAGCCACCGGCGCGCCGCCGGGATCTGGGCGAGGGCGAAACCCGCGCCGACCGCCGCCGGGGCGCCGAGCGCCACCGGCAGGGAGGCGACCGCCGCGTAGTGGCGGTAGCGGAAGTCGGGGCCGTAACGCTCCAGCGCGCGGGCCGAACGCGCCACGATCTGCTTGTCGATCGTCGGCAGCGGCAGCGCCCACGCTCCCGTCTCCCGGTTGAAGTGCGGCGCGCCCAGCGGTGCGCGGGCGCGCCGCCCGACGAGGCGCGGCTCGTGCAGCCGGCGTTCGTGCGCGGCGCGCAGCGTCTCGCGGCCGCGCGCCATCGCGGTGAGGGCCGAGGCCATGGTGCCGCCGGAGAACATGGCGTTGGAGCTGACGAACCCGTCGACCGTCAGCGGCACCCCTTCGGGCAGCTGCCGCACCGTGTACCAGACACCCAGATCGTGCGGGACCGAGTCGAAGCCGCACGCGTGGACCAGGCGCGCGCCGGTCTCGCGGGCGCGCGCGTCGTGGCGTACGAACGTCGCGTCCACGAACTCCGGCTCGCCCGTCAGGTCCGCGTAGTCCGTCCCGGCCTCGGCGCACGCGGCGACCAGGGTCTCGCCGTACAGGACATAGGGACCGACCGTCGTGGCGACGACCCGCGTCGACTCCGCGAGTTCCCGCAGCGCGCGGGCGTCGTCCGCGTCCGCCTCGATCAGGGGCAGGTCCACGCACGAGGGATCGATCGCGGCGAGGCGTTCCCGCAGCCGCTCCAGCTTCGCCAGGCTGCGGCCCGCTATCGCCCAGCGGCAGTCGCCCGGCGCGTACCGCGCCAGATACTCGGCGGTGAGCTGCCCGACGAACCCGGTTGCCCCGAAGAGCACGATGTCGTACGGGCGCTGCGCGCGACCGGTCCCGTTCTGGCTGTCCAAGGGTTCCTCCGCCGTCGGGGCTGTCCGGCGGATCAGGGCCGGGGGCCAGAACGCCGATGTCGGTGGCTGAGGCTAGCGCGCCGCGCGGCCCCGCAGAAGATCCGTTTCCCATCGGTAACCTGGCGTTGTCCGTACTTCTAAGCGCTTGCTCTCCCGAAACCCTTGTGCGGAGTGGAACACGTTCTTACCATCACTGGTGTTACATCAGTTGTGTCACAGTGCTGGGGGCTGGATGACAGCGTCAATGAACGGCCCGCTGGCCGGGGTGCGTGTGGTGGAGCTGGCGGGCATCGGGCCCGGCCCGTTCGCCGCCATGCTCCTGGCCGACCTCGGGGCCGACGTCGTACGGATCGACCGCCCCGGCGGCGCGGGACTCGGTATCGATCCGGCCTACGACCTCACCAACCGCAACAAGCGCTCGGTGCTGATCGACCTCAAGTCCGAGGACGGGCCCCGCCGGGTCCTCGACCTGGTCGAGCGGGCCGACATCCTGATCGAGGGCTACCGCCCCGGCGTCGCCGAGCGGCTCGGCGTCGGCCCGGACGTGTGCCTGGCCCGCAATCCGCGGCTGGTCTACGGGCGGATGACCGGCTGGGGGCAGGACGGCCCGCTCGCCGACCGGGCCGGCCACGACATCGGCTACATCGCCCTGACTGGCACGCTCTCCATGATCGGCAAGGACGGCGAGCCGCCCGTCGTCCCCGCCAACCTGGTCGGCGACTACGCCGGCGGCTCGCTCTACCTCGTCATCGGCGTGCTCGCCGCCCTTCAGCATGCGCGCACCGAGGGCGGCACGGGCCAGGTCGTGGACGCGGCCATCGTCGACGGCGCCGCCCATCTCGCCACGATGATCCACGGCATGATGGCGGCCGGCGGCTGGCAGGACCGCCGCGGCGCGAACCTGCTCGACGGCGGATGCCCCTTCTACGGCACCTACGAGACGGCCGACGGCGGATACATGGCGGTCGGCGCGCTGGAGCAGCGGTTCTACGACGAGTTCGTCGAGCTGCTCGGCATCGGCGACCAGATCCCGGCCCGCAAGGACTTCGACCGCTGGGGCGACCTGCGCGAGGCGATCGCCGCCCGCTTCAGGACCCGTACCCGCGCCGAGTGGACCGCGGTCTTCGAGGGCTCGGACGCCTGCGTCGCGCCCGTCCTCTCGCTGCGCGAGGCACCCGCGCACCCCCATATCGCCGCCCGCGCCACGTTCACCGACCACGGAGGCATCACCCAGCCCGCACCCGCCCCGCGGTTCTCCGCCACGCCCGGGGCCGTGACCCGGCCGCCGGCGATGCCCGGCGCGCACACGGCGGAGGTCGCCCGCGACTGGGACGTGCCCCTGACCGATCCCCAGGAGGACCGTTGAAGCGCCAGATCTTCACCGCCGAGCACGAGGCCTTCCGCGAGACCGTCCGCACCTTCCTCGCCAAGGAGGTGCTGCCGCACTACGAGCAGTGGGAGAAGGACGGCATCGTCAGCCGGGACGCCTGGCTCGCGGCGGGCCGGCAGGGCCTCCTCGGCCTCGCCGTGCCGCAGGAGTACGGAGGCGGCGGCAACGACGACTTCCGCTACGCCGCCGTGCTGCACGAGGAGTTCACCCGCGCCGGCGCGCCCGGACTGGCCATCGGGCTGCACAACGACATCATCGGCCCCTACCTGACGTCCCTGGCCACCGACGAGCAGAAGCGCCGCTGGCTGCCCGGCTTCTGCACCGGCGAGATCATCACGGCCATCGCCATGACCGAACCGGGCGCGGGCTCCGACCTCCAGGGCATCCGCACCACGGCCGAGGACCGCGGCGACCACTGGGTGCTCAACGGCTCCAAGACCTTCATCTCCAACGGCATCCTCGCCGACCTGGTCGTCGTCGTCGCGAAGACCACCCCGGAGGGCGGCGCGCACGGCCTGTCGCTGCTCGTCGTGGAGCGCGGCACGGAGGGCTTCGAGCGCGGCCGGAACCTCGACAAGATCGGCCAGAAGTCCCAGGACACCGCGGAGCTGTTCTTCAACGACGTACGCGTCCCCAAGGAGAACCTCCTCGGCGAGCTGAACGGCGCCTTCGTCCACCTGATGACCAATCTGGCGCAGGAGCGGATGGCGATAGCCGTCGCCGGGATCGCCGCCGCCGAGCGCCTGCTGGAGATCACGACGGCGTACGTGAAGGAGCGCGAGGCGTTCGGACGGCCGCTCGCCAAGCTCCAGCACATCCGCTTCGAGATCGCCGAGCTCGCCACCGAGTGCGCTGTCACCCGCGCCTTCCTCGACCGCTGCATCGCCGACCACGCGGCCGGCGAACTGGACGCCGTCCACGCCTCCATGGCCAAGTGGTGGGCGACCGAGCTGCAGAAGCGCGCCGCGGACCGGTGCCTCCAGCTCCATGGCGGGTACGGCTACATGAACGAGTACGCCGTCGCGAGGGCGTTCACGGACGGCCGCATCCAGACCATCTACGGCGGGACGACCGAGATCATGAAGGAGATCATCGGCCGCTCGCTGCTCAGCTGACACCACCTCCGCACCCGGCCCACCCTCATCGAAAGGCTCCCGACAGTGAGCACCGAAGCGTATGTGTACGACGCGATCCGCACCCCGCGCGGGCGCGGAAAGGCCAACGGCGCCCTGCACGGCACCAAGCCCATCGACCTCGTCGTCGGACTGATCCACGAGATCGAGCGCCGCTTCCCCGGCCTCGACCCGGCCGCGATCGACGACATCGTGCTCGGCGTCGTCGGCCCGGTCGGCGACCAGGGCTCCGACATCGCCCGCATCGCCGCGATCGCCGCGGGACTGCCCGACACGGTCGCGGGCGTCCAGGAGAACCGCTTCTGCGCCTCCGGCCTGGAGGCCGTCAACATGGCCGCGATGAAGGTCCGTTCCGGCTGGGAGGACCTCGTCCTCGCCGGCGGCGTCGAGTCCATGTCGCGCGTGCCCATGGCCTCCGACGGCGGCGCCTGGTTCGCCGACCCGATGACCAACTACGACACCGGCTTCGTCCCCCAGGGCATCGGCGCCGACCTGATCGCCACCCTCGGCGGCTGGTCGCGCCGCGACGTCGACGAGTACGCGGCGCTGTCGCAGGAGCGGGCCGCCGCCGCCTGGAAGGACGACCGCTTCGCGCGCTCGGTCGTCCCGGTCCGCGACCGCAACGGCCTCGTCGTCCTCGACCACGACGAGCACATGCGCCCCGGCACCACCGCCGACTCCCTCGCCGCGCTCAAGCCGTCCTTCGCCGACATCGGCGACCTCGGCGGCTTCGACGCCGTCGCCCTCCAGAAGTACCACTGGGTCGAGAAGATCGACCACGTCCACCACGCGGGCAACTCCTCGGGCATCGTCGACGGCGCCGCCCTCGTCGCCATCGGCAGCAAGCAGGTCGGCGAGCGCTACGGCCTCACCCCGCGCGCCCGGATCGTCTCCGCCGCCGTCTCCGGCTCCGAGCCGACCATCATGCTCACCGGCCCCGCCCCCGCCACCCGCAAGGCGCTGAAGCGGGCCGGGCTGACCATCGAGGACATCGACCTCGTCGAGATCAACGAGGCGTTCGCCGGCGTCGTCCTGCGCTTCGCCCAGGACATGGGCCTCTCGCTCGACAAGGTCAACGTCAATGGCGGCGCGATCGCCATGGGCCACCCGCTCGGCGCGACCGGCGCGATGATCCTCGGCACCCTCGTCGACGAACTGGAGCGCCAGGACAAGCGGTACGGCCTCGCCACCCTGTGCGTGGGCGGCGGCATGGGCATCGCCACCGTCGTCGAGCGCCTCTGACCCCCGTCCTCTTCCCTTGCCTGCGAAAGTAGTCACCACCATGAGTGAGTCCACCACCATCCGCTGGGAACAGGACGAGACCGGCATCGTCACGCTCGTCCTCGACGACCCGAACCAGTCCGCCAACACGATGAACCAGGCCTTCAAGGCATCGATCACGGCGATCGCCGACCGCGTGGAGGCCGAACAGGAGTCCATCCGCGGCATCATCGTCACCTCCGCCAAGAAGACGTTCTTCGCGGGCGGCGACCTCAAGGAGATGATCCAGGCGGGTCCGGACGACGCGCAGTTCGTCTTCGAGGCCGGCATGGGCATCAAGCGCGCCCTGCGCCGGATCGAGAGCATCGGCAAGCCCGTCGTCGCCGCCATCAACGGCGCGGCCCTCGGCGGCGGTTACGAGATCGCCCTCGCCTGCCACCACCGGATCGCCCTCGACGCGCCCGGCTCCAAGCTCGGCCTGCCCGAGGTCACCCTCGGCCTGCTGCCCGCGGGCGGCGGCGTCACCCGCACCGTACGGCTCATGGGCATCACCGACGCCCTGCTCAAGCTGCTGCTCCAGGGCACCCAGTACAGCCCGCGGCGCGCGCTCGAGAACGGCCTCGTCCACGAAGTGGCCGAGACCACCGACGAGATGCTGGCCAAGGCCCGTGCCTTCATCGACGCGAACCCCACCTCCCAGCAGCCGTGGGACGTCAAGGGCTACAAGATCCCCGGCGGCACCCCGTCGAACCCGAAGTTCGCCGCCAACCTGCCCGCCTTCCCCGCGAACCTGAAGAAGCAGACCGCGGGCGCGCCCTATCCGGCGCCGCGCAACATCCTCGCGGCCGCCGTCGAGGGCTCCCAGGTCGACTTCGAGACGGCGCAGGTCATCGAGGCCCGGTACTTCACCGAGCTGGTCACCGGGCAGATCGCCAAGAACATGATGCAGGCGTTCTTCTTCGACCTCCAGGCCGTCAACTCCGGTGCCAACCGCCCCTCCGGCATCGAGCCGCGCACCGTCCGCAAGGTCGCCGTCCTCGGCGCCGGGATGATGGGCGCGGGCATCGCGTACTCCTGCGCACGCGCCGGTATCGAGGTCGTCCTCAAGGACGTGTCCGCCGAGGCCGCCGCGAAGGGCAAGGGCTACTCCGAGAAGCTGTGCGCCAAGGCGGTGGGCAGGGGCCGCACCACCCAGGAGAAGGCGGACGCGCTGCTCGCACGCATCACGCCGACCTCGGAGGCGGCCGACCTCGCGGGCTGCGACGCCGTGATCGAGGCGGTGTTCGAGGACACCGCGCTCAAGCACAAGGTCTTCCAGGAGATCCAGGACGTCATCGAGCCCGATGCCCTGCTGTGCTCCAACACATCCACGCTGCCCATCACCGTGCTCGCCGAGGGCGTCTCCCGGCCGGCCGACTTCATCGGTCTGCACTTCTTCTCGCCCGTCGACAAGATGCCGCTCGTGGAGATCATCAAGGGCGAGCGCACCGGCGACGAGGCGCTGGCCCGCGCCTTCGACCTGGTCCGCCAGATCAACAAGACACCGATCGTCGTCAACGACTCCCGCGGCTTCTTCACCTCGCGGGTCATCGGCCAGTTCATCAACGAGGGCGTGGCGATGGTCGGAGAGGGCGTCGACCCGGTCTCCGTCGAGCAGGCCGCGGCCCAGGCCGGCTACCCCGCCAAGGTGCTCTCCCTGATGGACGAGCTGACCCTCACCCTGCCGCGCAAGATCCGCAACGAGACCAGGCGCGCGATCGAGGAGGCGGGCGGCACCTGGGCGGAGCACCCGGCGGAAGCGGTGATCGACCGGATGGTCGACGAGTTCGGCCGCACCGGCCGCAGCGGTGGCGCCGGTTTCTACGACTACGACGAGGACGGCAAGCGCGCCGCGCTGTGGCCGGGCCTGCGCGAGCACTTCACCCGCGAGGGCGCCGGTATCCCGTTCCGCGACATGCAGGAGCGCATGCTCTTCTCCGAGGCGCTGGACACCGTCCGCTGCCTGGAGGAGAACGTCCTCACCTCGGTCGCCGACGCCAACATCGGCTCCATCATGGGCATCGGCTTCCCGGCCTGGACGGGCGGTGTGCTGCAGTACATCAACGGCTACGAGGGCGGCCCGACCGGCTTCGTGGCCCGCGCCCGCGAGCTGGCCGACCGCTACGGCGAGCGCTTCCAGCCGCCCGCGCTGCTGCTGGAGAAGGCGGAGCGGGGCGAGGTCTTCACCGACGCGTGACGCGTGACGCGGCTGTGCGGCAGCCACCGGCCCCGCCGGTGGCTGCCGCCGTCCTTGTCCCAGGACACGGCGTTCACGCGTCGCGCTCGGCCGCGTCCGCGGGCCCGCCCGTGCCGAACGCCTCGCGCAGTTCCTCGCGCAGCGAGCGCTGGAACGCCGTCACCAGCGCCTGGATCACCATCGGCTGCATGTGCGCCGACAGCGACTTCATCGCCGCCACATGGTCCGCGTCCGACGCGCGCTCGCGGTAGGGACCCCAGACCTCGTCGCGGAACAGGCGCGTCAGGTCCTGCGCCGCGGCCCGGGCGTGCTCCAGCAGGACCGTGCGGGACGCGAGGATCGTCTCGTGCGCGATGGGCACGTCCAGCAGCTCCACCCCGAGACGCAGCAGCGAGCCGTCCAGCCGGTACGCCTTCCCGGCGGTACGGTCCAGCACGCCCATCGCCGCGAGCCGGTCCACGTCCTGCTCCGACAGCGCCCGGCCGGCCCGGCGCTCCAGCTCCTGCCGGCTCACCTCCTCGGCCGACTCGGGCGCCCACGAGGCGACCAGGGCCCGGTGGATCGCCAGGTCCTGGGCACTCAGGTCCGCGGGCAGCTGCTCCAGGTAACGCTCGATCGCCGCCAGCGTCATGCCCTGGTGCTGCAGCTCCTCGATGAGGGCCAGCCGGGACAGGTGGTCGGAGCCGTAGTGCCCGACCCGGCGGGGTCCGATCACGGGCGGCGGCAGCAGGCCGCGTGTGCTGTAGAACCGGATGGTGCGCACGGTGACCCCGGCACGCGCGGCCAGTTCGTCGACGGTGAGCCTCGGCTCCTCGGTCTCTGTCGCCATGACCCTCCTTCTGCTGAACCGCACCGGTGCAACAGTATTGCTGTCTCACCATCGTTGTGAAAGCCGGGGCCGGGCCGGGCATTGTCAGTGGTGCATCGTACGGTTGTGCCATGTCCGAGATCAGATACGTCCGGGGGGACGCCACCGCGCCGCAGGGCAAAGGCGTCAAGCTGATCGGCCATGTGTGCAATGACATCGGGGGCTGGGGCAAGGGCTTCGTGCTCGCGCTGTCCCGCCGCTGGCCGGAGCCCGAGGCGGCCTACCGCCGCTGGCACCGGGAGCGCGCGAAGAACGACTTCGATCTGGGCGCGGCCCAGTTCGTCCAGGTCGGCCCGTATGTCTGGGTGGCCAACATGGTGGGCCAGCGGGGCATACGCACCGGCAGCAAGGGCGTCCCCGTGCGCTACGAGGCCATCGACTCGGCGCTCGCCGCCGTCGCAGGCAAGGCGCTGGAGCTGGGTGCCTCGGTACATCTGCCGCGCATCGGCTGCGGACTGGCGGGCGGCAAGTGGTCGCGGATCGAGCCGCTGATAGCCGAGCGGCTCACGGCACGGGGCATCGACGTCACGGTGTACGACCACGACTGACCCGTGGGTGCGGCCTCCGGGTGGCGATCGTGATCACCGGTGCCTTCACGGGCCTCACCGAGGACCCGGTGACCTGCCCGCGCCGGCTGACCCTGCGGGGCGGATCGGGGCGGGCGCCGCTGGTGTACCGGGGCATGCTCGACGAGTACCGGGGCGGCGGCGGCCCGCGTCTGGGACCCCCGGCTGGTGGCGGCCCTGGTGGGCATCCACCAGACGTACACCTCCGGCGAGCGACGACACCGACTGGTACGCCAAGGCTGACCGCCGGGCTCGGCCGGTACGGCCCGAACCGGCCCGGACGCGAAGCGGGGCGGTGCCCACGGCCGTGGGCACCGCCCCGCTGAGACGGAACCAGTGTCAGTAGACCGCGACCCCGTATGCGCTCAGCGCCTCGCGCACCGGCTGGTGCAGGGCGGAGCCGTTGGTCCCGGTGCAGCCGGAGCTGCCCGAGTGGATGCCCAGTGCCGTCGATCCCGCGAAGTGGGCGCCACCGCTGTCGCCGCCCGCCGAACAGGCCGTCGTGCGGACCAGGTTGTAGACCGGACCGTCGCTGTAGTTCACGGTGACGTTCACGGCGGTCACCGTGCCGCTGGTCACCTTCGTCGTGGAGCCGGACTTGCGCAGGGACTGGCCCACGATCGCGTCGGCCGCGGAGCCGATGTCCTGGTAGCTGCCGTTGTACAGGTTGACGTTGCCGGCGGGCACCGAGCCGTTCGTGTAGCGGACGATGCCGTAGTCGTTGGTCGGGAAGCTGGTGCCCTCACGGGTGCCGATGGACGGTCCGCCGGAGGTGGCCGACCAGCTGCTCGCCGAGTTGGTGCAGTGCCCGGCGGTCAGGAAGTAACGGGTCGTCCCCTTCGAGACGTTGAAGGCCGCCGAGCAGCGGTAGCCGCCGCCGTAGATCGCGTCCCCGCCCGCCACCTCCTCGGTGAAGACGCCGGGTACGCGCGTGATCCGCACGCTGTCGCCGAGTGTCGCGGCGACCCTCTTCAGCCGGGCCATGTCCCGGGTGGAGACCGACGAGTCGGCCTCCACCGCGACCTGGTTCGCCCGGGGGTCGATGCCCCACGACGTGCCGGTGATCCGGGCCTTCGCCTGCAGTGTGTCCATCGCGGACCGCAGCTGTGCCCTGCTGCGCGAGACGAGCTCGGCGCGGGCGCCGGTCGCCCGTACCTGTTCGGCGGCCTCGGCGTCCGTCACCGTGACCACCAGTTCCCCGCTCGCGGGGTCGAGGTAGGAGCCGGCGGTGCGGTCGCCGAGGTCGCGTGCGATCGCGCTGTGCTGGGCGTACTGGGCGGCGGTCGCCGCGACGCCCGGGGCCGGGCCGGCTGCCGGTGCTGGATCGTCGGCGGCGGAAGCGGCCCCGGCCGTGGTGGAGCCGAGTCCGACGGCGGTCAGGGCCAGAAGGGCGGGAAGGCAGATGCGCGCGCGGAGCGTGCGTCTCATCAGGGCTTCTCCTTCTACGAGTCCGTGGGGGGATTGCCGTGGGGAACGGCAATGTGGACTGGACCAGTCCGGAGTGCGGACTCAATGTGGCATGACCCTGACATCGATACAAGGGTGCCGCCGCGCGCTTGCGCCTACTGGCCGGAGGCAATCACCGGATAGTGGTCGGACAGGTTGGTGTACGTGTACGTGGTGCCCCAGCTGGACACCGACCAGGGCGCACTCTGCTCCTTGATCACCTCATTGGTCCAGCCCGCGGGCCGCGCGTGTCCCGCCCGGTGCAGCACGTAGTCCAGATCCTCGCGCGGGTCGTCGGGGTAGCGCTCGGCGGCGATCGGGTTCTCCTGGGTGTCGAAGGAGTACGGGTGCCCGGTCCGCGCGTCGGCCCCCGCGAAGCCGCCGTCGGCCAGCATCCGGCTGTACTCGGGCGTGCGGGAATCGACGTTGAGGTCTCCGGCCACGATCACCTGCTCGGCCGCCGGGATGTTCTTGGCGTCCAGGAACGCGTCCATCGCACGGAACTGACGGCTGCGCATCTCCGCCGCCTCGCCCGCGTCGCACCCGGGATCCGTCGACTGCGCGTGCGTACCCACGACGTGGACCCTCGTGCCGTTCACGTCCAGGACCGCGTAGACGAACCCCTTGTTGGAGTACCAGTCCGCACCGCAGGCGTCCTTGTAGACGTACTGCTCCTTGCGCACGATCGGCCATCTGCTGAGGACCGTGACACCGCCGTCCTCGGGCGTCGTCGCCGAGTACGCGCCGCTCGTCGCGTCCCAGCCGTCCCTGCTGCGGCCCATCACGGGCGTCTGGTGCGGATACCGGTCCGCCGCCCTGCTCTTGAGCGCGTCCGACGAGGAGTTGTCGAACGCCTCCTGGAGCACGACCACGTCGTGCCCCTGGAAGAACGGGGCCGCGGGAATGGCGGACGCCCGGTGGTCCTGGCCCCAGTTGGGGTAGAGCGACTTGCTGAACAGGAACGCGTTGTAGGTCAGGACCTTCAGGTTCGGCGTACCAGCGGCCGGGGCCGCGGCCGCCGTCGGAGCCGTGCCCGCCAAGGTGGTGGCGGCAAGCGCGGCGGACAGGGCGACGGACACGGCGACGCCGGAAAAACGGCGGAGCTCTGCGTGCGGCACTGAATCTCCCATTCGTAGTGGGGGGTTGCTGTCGGCCTGTGGACCGGCGCCGCACATCAAAGCAGTCTTAGTTACCTTCTGGTAATGGGTAGGTGCCCGCCTTCTTTACGCCGCCCCAAGATCAAGGGCGGATCCCGTCGCAGGCGATGGGCAGATGCCGCGGCCCGCGCAGCACGGCGTTCTGCCGGTACGGAGGCGGGTCCTCCAGTAGACGTGGGTTCTCCAGCCTGCGGGCCAGTTCCGACAGGGCGAGTTGGGCCTCCAGCCGGGCGAGTGGTGCGCCGAAACAACTGTGGATGCCGCTGCCCAGGCCGAGGTGCTGGATGTCCCTGCGGTCCGGGTCGAAGCGGTCCGGGTCGTCGAAGCGCTGGGGATCGCGGTTGCCGGACGCCAGAACCAACCAGAGGGAGGCGCCCTTGGGGATGGAGACGCCGCGGATCTCGATGTCGGCGAGGGTGGTGCGCTGCGGCACCAGTTGCACCGGCGGCTCGAAGCGCAGCAGTTCCTCGACGATGGGCACGGCCAGCCGCGGATCCGCACGCAGCCGCTGGAGGACGCCGGGGTTGCGCAGCAGGGTCAGCATTCCGTTGGTGATGAGGTTGACGGTGGTCTCGTGCCCCGCGATCAGCAGCAGCGCCGCGGTGCTCAGCAGTTCCATTGTGGTCATCGCGCCGTCCGGGCCCTTGGCCGTCGCCAGCTCGGAGAGCATGTCGTCTCCGGGCTTCTTGCGGCGTTCCTCGATCAGGCCGGCCAGGTACATGCCCAGTTGCATACGGGCCTCGTGCGACTCCTTGCCCCGTTCGGCGGGATCCGCGTCCGGGTCGGGGTCCAGGCTCGCGGCGATGGTGTCCGCCCAGGTGTGGAAGCGCGCCTCATCCGCGCGCGGCACCCCGAGCAGCCGGCAGATCACGGTCACCGGGAAGGGGTACGAGAACTGCTCCACCAGATCGATCCGGCCGGTGTCGCCGATGCCGTCGATGAGACCGGAGACGATTTCGTGGAGCTCTCCACGCATCCCGTCGACCCGGTGGGGGGAGTGCGGCGGGCCGAAGGTCCGGTTCGTCATGCGTCGCAGCCGGTCGTGCTCCGGCGGGTCGAGCCGCAGGAAGCCCGGTGGCAGGGCGCTCTCCTCCTCCTGGGCCGACTCAGCCAGCGGGTCGCGGGCGGTCGACGCCAGATTGCGCGCGTCGGAACTGATCCGGGGGTCGTGGAGGAGGCTGCGGATCTCGTAGTAGGTGCTGACGACGTACGGCCCGTCCTCCTCGTGGTGGACCGGTGTCTTCCGCAGCTCTTCGTAAATCGGGTACGGATCGGCGCGGTTGGCGTAGTCCAGGATCTGGTGGAGCAGGGATTGTGTCATGGCGGGTCCTCGTGGCCGTGCGGTCAGTGCGCGGGAGTGAACGTCATCCGGCGGTCGGCCGGCGAATATCCGCTGAGGGTCACAGTGGGGCCGTGGGTCGGGACCGACGGGTCGGGGAAGTCCGCGTCCACCGGCCGCTGTCCGTCCGGGTGCCGGTCGACCGTGGCGAACGTCGGCGGGAACGGCGCGGTGGTCTCGATCAGCTCCTGGTAGAACGGCAGCCACCGGGCCTGGTCGAAGGCGACCGCGCCGATGACACGCCCCTGGTACCCGTAGACGCCGACGAACCTGCGACTGCCGAGCGTGCCCTGCGAGACGATGATCTCCGTCCCCAGCGACGGCACCCCGACCGATTTGATGTTCACGCCGAACTGCGAGGACCAGAAGGCCGGCACCCACATGTGGGGGAGACGGTCGGCGCTCTCACTGAGCATGTTGTGCGCTGCGATCCCGGCCTGGGCGACGGCATTGCCCCAGTGCTCCAGGGACAGGAACTGGTAGCCGAACAAGGCGTGCGGGGAGCGGGCGACGTCGCCTGCCACAAAGATGTCGTCGGTCACGATTCCGCGGATGTCGAAGGCGCGGCAGCCGGCGTCGCAGGCGATGCCGCGGGGGCCGGCCCCGAGTCCGGACCCGGCGAGCCATTCGGTGTTGCGGGTGGCGCCGAGCGAGACGACCACCACGTCGGTCTCCACGGTGGAGCCGTCGGACAGGTGCGCCGCGCGGACCCGTCCCGAGGAGTCTCCTTCCAGAGCGGTGACCATGACCCCGCACCGCAGATCCACGCCGTGCTCGCGCTGGAGGTCGGCGGCGACGGCGCCGACCACCCCGCCGAGCGCCCCGACCAGGGGTGCCGCGGCGCGCTCTGCGACGGTGACGGGCAGGCCGCGTTCGCGGCAGGCGGAGGCGATCTCCGAGCCGGTGAATCCGGCCCCGATGACGAAGACCCGCTTGGGTCCCTCGGCGAGCCGCCGCGCGAGCCCGGCGCCGTCCTGACGGGTCCGCAGCACGAAGACGCCGTCGAGTTCCGCCTCGGCCTCACGCGGCCACGGGCGGGCCCGCACCCCGGTGGCGATCAGAAGCCGGTCGTACGGCACCTCGTCGCCGTCGGCCAGCCTCACCCGCCTGGCGGCCATGTCCAGGCCGGTGGCCGGTACGCCGAGCCGCCACGTCGCGTCGAGGGCCCGGCGCCTGGGCAGCGCGGTGCCGTCGGCGGGCGCCATGCCCAGCAGCACCTGCTTGGACAGCGGGGGTCGGTCGTACGGCTCGTGGGGCTCGTCGCCGATCATCGTCAGGGAACCCGCGAAGCCCTTGTCGCGCAGGGTCTCCGCAGCCCGCAGGCCCGCCAGCGAGGCGCCGACGACGACGATGCGGCCCTCACGTCTGAGCCGTTCCAGGGATCCGTCACCGTTCACCGGACACCGCCTCGGCCGGTGCGTCCGTCGCATCGACGAGGATGGCCTGGACGGGGCAGGCCGCGGAGGCCTGTGCCAGCTTCTCGCGCTGTGCCTCATCGGCCTCCGGGTGGTACAGCAGCCCCTCCTCGCCGTGCATGGTGAAGACGTCGGGGGCGAGGAAGGCACACTGCGCGTACCCCTGACAGCGGTTCAGGTCGACGACAAGCCTTACCAAGGGATCGGTCCTCTCCTATGGGCTCGGGTCCCCCTGGACAACCCTCCGGGGTCGGAGGAGATGTGGCGACGAGGAGGAGACCGTTGGAGTGAGCGCTGCCCCGGCTCAGACCGGGGCAGCGGGCGGTGACCCTGGGTGACGCCGGCCCCGCAGGATCTGCAGGCCGACGACCAGAGCCCAGGCGGGAAAGACCAGTTCGGACCACGGCAGGTCCGCTCCCACCACGAGCAGTGTCAGGCCCGCCAGATAGCCGAGGACGACGAGCGGGCGCGGGAAGACGCCGAGTCGGCGGCCGATGGCCGAGGTTGTGAAGATGAACACCGCCGCCATCCGCATCGTGTACGTGGTCAGCAGGGTGTAGGCGAAGTGGCGGCCGAAAGGCGGGTGCTGCTGACTCTCGTCGAGTACGGTCCCGGCCGCCGCGGCGCTGCCGAACAGGGTTGCGACGAAGACCAGCCCGCTCCCCAGGAACACGGTGGAGACGAACCGGTCCTCCGCCTCACCGGCCTGTTCGCGCAGGGCGCCCATGAACCACAGGAACGCGATCCCGGCGAACGGGAGCAGCGCCAGCGCCGCCTGCACGGCGTCCCGCTGCCCGGCGTCGACGGTGATGTCGTCCCCCTCGGCACCGCCGGGCAGGGCAAGGCGCATCAGGACGATCGCCGCGGCCATCAGGACGGCGAACACCACCCCGGCGATCCCGGCAGCCCGTGGTGTGCCGAGGTGCTCGTGCTTCGACCCCATGCCCTCTCGCTTTCTGTACCCCTTTCGTACAGACAGCAGCGATTCGGCAGCTCGCGCCACCGGGGCCGCTCGGGAGGACGAGCATGGTGCGCCGTACAGGTCATGGGCGACGTCGGCTGCCCGGTCTCGTCCGGCCGGGCGCATGTGCTCCGGGTCGCATACTGGGAGGTGACCGACCGGGCCGCACCCAGGGGAGATAGCCGATGAGCAGGGCAGCCGCCGAAGACCCCCTTCCGCCCCCGCCCGGCGGCGTGCTCTGGGGACTCGCCGGTGACGTCCGCGCCCTGCTGATGCTGCCCGCGGCGCTCACCATGCAGGTGGCCCACCCCGCGGTGGGCGCCGGCGTCGACGAGCACTCCGTCTTCCGAACCGACCCCTGGGGCCGCGGCGAACGCTCCCTGCGCTCGCTCCAACTGTGGATCTACGGCGGCGAGGAAGCGGCCGCCGAGGGCCGGCGGCTGCGCGCGCTGCACCGCACCATCCAGGGCACCGACGCCCACGGCCGCCGGTACCACGCCCTCGACCCCGCCCACTACTCCTGGGTCCACGCCACCGGCTTCCCCGTCTACCGGCACGCCGCCCGCTACCTGGTGCGCGAACTCACCGAGGCCGAGGAACGGCAGCTGTACGCCGAGTGGCTCCAGGTCGGCCGCGTCCTCGGCATCCACGACCGGGACATGCCGCAGACCGTCGAGGAATTCTGGCCCTACTTCCGCGCGATGCTCGCCGACGAGATCGAACCGACCGCCGTCGTACGCGAACTCGTCGACGTCCACCAGCCGGTGCCGCCGCCCGACCGGGGCCCCCTGCCCCTGCGTCTCGTCCTGCGGATCCTGTGGCCCCTGATGCTGCCCCCGCTCGCCCGCTTCCGCCGCTTCATGACCATCGGGCTGATGCCGCCCGACGCCCGCGAGGCCATCGGCCTCGACTGGACGGACGAACAGGAGCGCGCACTGCGCCGGTTCGGCCGCGTCGTCCGGATCGTCGTGCCCCTGCTCCCCGAACGGCTGCGCTACCTCCCGCTCGCCCGGCGGGCCCGGCGCGAGGCACGCCGGACCGGCCGGCTCAGGAGTCCAGCCCGCCGCGCGCGATGACGTCCGCGTACCAGTGCGCGCTGTCCTTGAACGTACGCCGCTGGGTCGCGAAGTCCACGTGCACGATGCCGAACCGCTTGCTGTACCCGTACGCCCACTCGAAGTTGTCCAGCAGCGACCACAGGAAGTAGCCCCGCACGTCGGCACCGGCCTCGATCGCCCGGTGCACCGCCGCGAGGTGCGCGCGCAGGTAGGCCACCCGCTCCGGGTCCTTGACCGCGCCGGACGGGTCGGCGTAGTCGTCGTACGCGGCCCCGTTCTCGGTGATCACCAGCGGCACACCCGGCAGGTCGTCGCGCAGCCGGGTCAGCAGCTCGTACAGCCCCTCCGCGTCCACGGGCCAGTCCATCGCGGTGCGCGGGCCCGGCGCCGGCAGGAAGCGCACATGCTCCTCGGCGCCCGCCCAGGGCGACGGCGCCGGCGACGAACCGGCGGCGACGACGGTGGGGGAGTAGTAGTTGATGCCGAGCGAGTCGATCGGCTCCGACGCCGCCTCCAGATCGCCCTCCCGCACGAACGACCAGTCCGTCACGGACACGGTGTCGCGGACCAGGTCCTCCGGCAGCCGGCCGTGGAACACCGGGTCGAGGAAGATCCGGTTGCCCACCGCGTCGATCCGGCGCGCCGCGTCGACGTCGGAGGCGGAGCCCGAAAGGGGCCGCACCGCATGGAGGTTGAGCGTGAGCGACACCTCGCACTGCGCGGGCAGCCGGGAGCGCAGCTCCCGCACCGCCCAGCCGTGCGCCAGGTTGAAGTGGTGGGCGGCCCGCAGCGAGGCGAGCGGGCTGGTGCGGCCCGGGGCGTGCACCCCGTTGCCGTACCCGAGGAAGGCGGCGCACCACGGCTCGTTGAGCGTCGTCCAGGTCGACACCCGGTCACCGAGCGCCCCGGCCGTGATCCCCGCGTACTCGCCGAACCGCTGCGCCGTCTCGCGCTGCGGCCAGCCGCCCGCGTCCTCCAGTTCCTGCGGGAGGTCCCAGTGGTAGAGCGTGGCCACCGGCCGGATGCCGGCGTCGAGCAGCTCGTCGACGAGCCTGCGATAGAAGTCCAGCCCCTTCTGCACGGCCGGGCCCCGGCCGGTGGGCTGCACCCGCGGCCAGGCGACCGAGAAGCGGTAGTCCGTGACGCCGAGCCGTTTCATGAGCGCGATGTCCTCGCTCATGCGGTGGTAGTGGTCGGCGGCGATGTCGCCGGTGTCGCCGTTGCGGACCTTGCCCGGGATGCGGCTGAACGTGTCCCAGATGGACGGGGTGCGCCCGTCCTCGGCTGCCGCACCCTCGATCTGGTACGCCGCTGTGGCGGTGCCCCAGCGGAAAGCCGCCGGGAACCGGAGCGTCGCCGTCGTGTCGGGGCGTGCGTCGAGCGCGGTCATGAGGATGGAACTCCCAGGAGTGAGACGTCGTACGAGGAGAGAAGGCGCCGGGGTCAGCCCTTGACCGCGCCCTGCATGATGCCGCCGACGATCTGCCGGCCGAGCAGGCCGAAGACCAGCAGCACCGGAAGCGTGCCGAGCAGGGTGCCCGCCATGATCACGGACTGGTCGTGGACATAGCCGCCGCCGAGCTGGCGCAGCGCGACCTGGACGGTCGGCTCCTGCGAGGAGAGGGCGACGATCGGCCAGAAGAAGTCGTTCCAGGCGGCCATGAAGGTCAGCATGCCGAGCACGGCCATCCCGGGCCGGGCGACGGGCACCACGATCGACCAGAAGATCCTGGCCGTGGAGGCGCCGTCCACACGGGCGGCCTCGATCAGCTCGTCGGGCAGGGACTGGACCAGGTACTGCCGCATGAAGAACACGCCGAAGGCGGAGACGAGTCCGGGCAGGATCACGGCCTGCAGCTGGTTCACCCACTGCAGTTCGGCGATCAGCATGAACAGCGGGATGACGCCGAGCTGCGGCGGGATCATCATCGTGCCGACCGTGACGGCGAGCAGCGCGCCCCGGCCCCGGAAGCGCAGCTTGGCGAAGGCGAACCCGGCGAGCGTGCAGCACAGGACGGTGCCGACGGTGATCGAGGCGGACACGACGAAGGAGTTGAGCAGCGCCTTGCCGATGTCGGCCTCCTCCATCACCGCCTCGAAGTTGTGGATCAGGCGGGAGCCGGGCAGCAGCGTCGGCGGCACCTTGGCCAGGTCGGCGTTGGACCGGCTGGCCGCGACGATCGTCCAGTAGAACGGGAAGGCGGAGACGAGGACCGCGAGGATCAGGATCGCGTAGGCGAGCTTCCCGCCGTGCATCGTGCGGCCGGCGCCCGACCGGGCCCGGCGGCGCCCGGGCTCCCTGCGCGTCTCGGTGGCCGGCTGCTTGACCGGCGGGTCGGCGAGCGCGGTCATCGGCCGGCCTCCTTGCGCGAACGGCGGCGCGCGACCAGGGCGTTGACCCCGACCAGCACCAGGATCAGCAGGAACATCACCCAGGCGATGGCGGCGGCCCGGCCCAGGTGGAAGAAGCCCCAGCCCTGCTCGTACATGTACAGGCCGAGCGTCTGGTACTGGTGCGAGATGCCACCGGAGACGGAGCCCTCGAACAGCAGCGGCTCGCCGAAGAGCTGGGTGGCGCCGATGGTGGAGACGACGACGGTGAAGACGATGGTGGGCCGCAGACCCGGCAGCGTCACATGGAAGAACTGCCGCCACCGCGAGGCCCCGTCCATCTCGGCCGCCTCGTACAGCTCGGCCGGGATGGACTGCATGCCCGCCAGGTAGATCAGCGCGTTGTAGCCCGTCCAGCGCCAGATGACGATGGTGGAGACGGCGATCTGCGAGGCGAGCGTCCCGGTCTGCCAGTCGACCGGGGAGATGCCGACCAGCCCCAGGACGTAGTTGACGAGCCCGAAGTCGCGGCCGAAGAGCTGGGCGAAGACGAGCGTGGCCGCGGCCACCGAGGTGGCGTACGGCAGCAGCATCGCCGTGCGCAGGAACGTGCGGCCGCGCAGCCGGTAATTGAGCAGGTGCGCCAGGCCCAGCGCCATCACCAGCTGCGGCACCGTCGACAGCACCCCGATGGTGAACGTATTGCGCAGCGCGGTCCAGAAGAACTCGTCACCCAGCAGTGCCGTGTAGTTGCCGAACCCGCGCCACTCCATCTCGCCGGGCGTCTGGAGCTCCACCCGGTAGAGCGAAACGAACGCCGTGTAGAGGAGCGGGAAGAGGCCGAAGGCGGCGAAGAGCGTGAAGAACGGGGCGATGTAGGCGTACGGCGAGACTTTGCGCCAGGTGCGCCGTACGGCCGGCGGCCTCGGCGGCGCGTACGGCTTCGCGGGAGCGGTGAGGGTCACGGTGCGGCCCTTCGGAGGGAGTCGGTACAGGGCGGGGGCCTCAGGGCCCGGTCCGGGGCGGGGGGAGGTCAGGGACCGGGTCCGGAGGCTTTGGGCCCTCTCTTTCGGATCTCGCCGGGCTCGCGTGCCCTGGCACGCGAGCCCGCCGCGTTGTCGTCGGTCGGCATGGCTCCGCCATGCCTCCTCCCCCTGCGTCCTGCGGGCGTGGGGGGATCCCCGCTCACTGATCCGGCCTGACCGAAAGAGAGGACCTGGGTGTCAGCCGACGGTGTTGTCGACGCCCTTCTTCGCGTTCGACCACGCCTTGTCGGGTGAGATGCCCTTGCGCTCGACCTCGCTCAGCGCGTTGGTGATCTGCTGGTTCACGTTCTGGTCGTGGACGCCGAGCACCTGGACCGGTGCGGCCTTCGCCGCGTCACCGAAGATCTGCCCGATGGGGGCGTTCGAGAAGTACGGGTCCTTCGCGTCGGCGACCTTGTCGATCGCGCCCGTCGCCGAGGGGAAGTTGCCCTGCTTCTGGAAGAGCTTGGCCTGCTGTTCGGGGGCGGTGAGCCACGCGATCAGCTCGTACGCCTCCTTCTTGTGCTTCGCGGCGCGCGGGATCGACAGGTAGGAGCCGCCCCAGTTGCCGGCGCCGCCGGGCAGTTTCGCGATGTCCCACTTGCCCTGGCCGCCGTCGCCGGCCTGGCCCTTGATGTAACCGAGCATCCAGGCGGGGCACGGGATGGTGGCGAAGGAACCGGCGGCGAAGGCCTGGTTCCACTGCGGGGACCACTGGTCGAGCTCGGCGCTCAGTCCGTCCTCCGCGGCCTTGACGGAGGTGCTCCACGCGGTCTTCAGGGCGGGGTTGGTCTCCCAGATCAGCTTTCCGGAGGCGTCGTAGTAACGCTCCTTCTCCTGGCCGATCATGATGGAGAACAGGCTGCCGACACTGTCCAGCCAGGCGCTCTTGGCGGGTGCCTTCGCCTTGTACTGCCGGCCCAGCTCCAGGTAGCCCTCCCACGTCGACCACTTCTTCGCGAGCTCCTCGCGGTCCGTGGGGAGTCCGGCCTGCTTCAGCAGGTCCGTGCGGTAGCACATGGCCTCCGGGCCGACGTCCGTGCCGAGCCCGAGGACCTGGCCGTCCTTGCCGGTCGCGGCCGCCCATTTGGCCTCGGCGAACCGGCTCTGGAGCTTGTCGGCGCCGTACGTCCTCAGGTCCTCGAACTTGTCGGCCTGCTGCTGGGTGACCGACGCGATCCGTCCGACCTCGATGCCCTGGACGTCGGCGAGACCGCCGCCGCCGGCGAGCCGGGTCTGCAGGGACTTCCAGTAGTCGGCCTCGTCCTCGGTGTCCGTCTGCTTGATCGTGACGTCCGGGTGGAGCTTCTCGTACTCCGCGTAGAGCCCGGCCTCCTTGTAGCCGAAGGAGCCGAACAGGTCGACGGTGAGCGTGACCTTTCCGCCCGCGCTGTCGGCGGCGCCGTCGGACGACCCTCCGCAGGCGGCGAGCAGTGCCCCGGCGAGTGCGACCGCTCCCAGTCGGACGGCGGCCCTCCTGGCGGCTCGGGCTATGGGCATGGAAGCCTCCCTTGGCTTCGGGGTGGAGCGAGAGCGCGGATGGTCGGTCCTGCGTGAGAGCGCTCTCAGATGTGGCGACTGGAGCGTGCCCCCTCCGTGCGCGCCCCGTCAATAGTCGAAGACATAACGGCTTGGACTCACGCCCAAGTCCCTTTCCTGTCCCCTCTATTGACACGTGTGTTTCAGGAGTTTTACGTTGCGCCCATCTGAGAGCGCTCTCGGCCCCCCAATCCATGATGACGTGAGGTGCCGTCCATGCCAGCCCCCCGCACCGGACCAGCTGCCGCGCTGGTCCTGGCCACCACCCTGGCCGCCGTCGGACTAGGCCCCGCCGCCGCACCCGCGGCCGCCGCCACCGTCCCCGTAGGCTCCGGCAGTTACTCCGACACCCGCCCCGCCGGCACGTCCGGCCCCACCACCGACACCGGCACACCGGTCACCCCCAAGGTCACCGCCGCCGCCTCGTCCCGGCCGGTGCCCACCAACGACTGGTGGTCCTCCCTCGCCTTCCAGCGCTACGGCGACAACCCGTACTCCACCCCCATGTACGGCCACCCGCTCACCTACCAGGCCACCGCCGGCGGCCTCGACGTCGGGTACCCCACCAGCGCCGCGATCGTCGGCGACGGCCGCCAGTACGAGTTCGCCCACAAGCGGGATCTGACCATCGGCCTCGCCGGCCTCAACTCCCGTGACACCAAGGCCGACGACTGGTCCGACTGGACCGTGACCCCCTACTGGTCCGACGGCACCCGCACGCTGCGCACCACCATCGGGCACGGCCTGCCCTTCGTGTACGCCAAGGGCACCGGCGCCAACGCGCAGATCACCACGGCCGCCGCCCCGACCGTCTTCGCGGACCAGGGCAACGTCCTCGGCATCACTGTCGCGGGCCACCACTACGCCCTGTTCGCCCCCACCGGCAGCGACTGGAACGTCTCCGGGTCCACGATCAGCGCGGGTCTGGGCGGCAAGGACTACTTCTCCCTCGCCGTCCTGCCCTCCACCGACGCGCTCGCGACGTACAAGAAGTACGCCTACAGCTTCGTCACCGGGTCCAAAGTCGCCTGGAGCAGCACCGGCGGCACGGTGAAGGCCACGTACTCGCTCACCACCGAGGCCAAGGAGGGCACCGAGCGCGGCACGCTCCAGGCCCTGTACCGCCACCAGTGGCTGCACACCACCGACCCGCTCACCCCGTACACGTACGTCTCGCCGCGCGGCACCATGAAGGTCCGCGACGGTGCCTCGTTCACCACCTCGCAGAAGGCGTCCGGCGTGCTCCCCGCCCTGCCGAGGTCGAGCGGCGTGGACACGGCGCGGCTGCGCGGGTACCTGAACGAGGTGGTGAACGCCTCCGATCCGTTTTCCGGCGCCACCGACACCTACTGGACCGGCAAGGCGCTCGGCCGCCTCGCCCAGCTCGTGCCCGTCGCCGACCAGATCGGCGAGAGCGCCGTCCGCGACCGGCTCATCGGCCTGATCAAGGGCAGGCTCCAGGAGTGGTTCACCACGGGCGGCGCGGCCGAGTTCTCGTACGACAAGAACTGGCGGACGCTGACCGGCTACCCGGCCTCCTACGGCAGCGACACCGAGCTCAACGACCACCACTTCCACTACGGCTACTACGTCTACGCGGCGGCCGTCGTCGCCCAGTACGACCAGGCGTGGGCCGCCGACTCCGCGTGGGGCGGCATGGTGAAGACCCTGGTCAGGGACACCGCCAACCCCAGCCGCACCGACACCGCCTTCCCCTTCCTGCGCGGCTTCGACGTGTACGCGGGCCACAGCTGGGCGTCGGGCCACCAGGGCTTCGCGGCGGGCAACAACCAGGAGTCGTCGTCGGAGTCCACCAATCTCAGTGCCGCACTGGTCCTGTGGGGCTCGGCGACCGGCGACACCGCGCTGCGCGACCTCGGCTCCTACCTGCTGACCACGGAGGCGGAGTCGATCGCGCAGTACTGGTTCGACGCCGACGAGCAGGTCTTCCCCGGCTCCTTCGGCCATGACACGGCCGGCATGGTGTGGGGCAGCGGCGCCGCGTACGCCACCTGGTGGACCGCCAACCCCGAGGAGATCCACGGCATCAACGTGCTCCCCGTGACCGGCGGTTCACTCCACCTCGGCGGCGAGAAGGCGGCGATCCGGCGCAACATCGCCGAGATGGAGCGGGAGAACGGCGGCCCGGCCGTCGAATGGCGCGACATCCTCTGGGAGTTCCAGTCGCTCGCCGACCCGGCGGCCGCCAAGTCGAAGTGGGACGCGGGCCACGCCGGCTACACCCCAGAGCAGGGCGAGTCCAAGGCCCACACGTACCACTGGATCGCCACGCTGGACACACTCGGCGCCCCGGACCCGACCGTGACCGGGGACATCCCGACCTCGGCCGTCTTCACCAAGGGCACGGTACGGACGTACGCGGCGCACAACCATGGCGCGACCGCCCGCACCGTGACATTCTCCGACGGCAGGACGCTGACCGTACCGGCCCGGTCGACCGCGACCGGCACCGGCAGCGGGGGCGACCCGGACCCCCAGCCGCCGGCGGGCAACACGTACCAGCTGCGCAGCGGAGGCACCCTGACCACGGCGACCGGCGGCACGGCGGGCAGCGACACGATCCCGTCCGCCGACGGCGCCAACCACGACGGCACCCCGTACCGGCCGCTGGTCTACGAGGTCCGCGGCGTGACCGGCACGCTCACGTCCGGCGCCTCGACCGCCTTCCGGCTCCCGGTGGACGCGGGCACCACGGTCGGCCTCGGCCAGCAGGCCCGGGTCAGCTACGACCTCACGGGCGACGGCACCTTCGAGCGGACCGAGACCTACCACTACTTCGCCACCGACCCCGTGGCGGGCTGGGAGGAGTACGCACAGTCGCGCGGGCTCAAGTCGGCGACCGGCACTCTCGGCAACATGGCCGGCGGCACCGTACGGCTGGAGGTGTGGAGCGCGATCGGCAACGGCACGTCCCGGCTCCAGACCGGAACGGACAAGTCCGTGCTGGTGATCCCCTTCGGCTGACAGGGCGGAGGGACGCGGCGGGTGCCGGAGGTCAGGCCGACGCCCGCCGCACCAGCGTGGTCGGGGTGATGACGGACGCGGGGGTGTCGCTCCCGCCCTCGTTCAACTGCCGCATCAGGAGCCGGACCATCAACCGGCCCATGCCCTCGATGTCCTGGCGCACGGTGGTCAGCGCCGGCCGGGTCGTCGCGACGACGGACGCCATGTCGTCGAAGCCAACGACCGCCACGTCCTCGGGCACCCGCACGCCCCGCTCACGCAGCGTCCGCAGAGCGCCCGACGCCATCAGGTCGTTGGCCACGAACACACCGTCCACGTCCGGGCGCCGCTCCAGCAGCTCGGCCATCGCGCGGGCACCGCTCTCCTCGGTGAAGTCGCCCTGGCACAGCAGCCCGGGATCGGCGTCCACCAGCACGTCGCGGTATCCGTCCACGCGGTCCATCGCGGACGTCTGGTCGCGGGGCCCCGCGATGTGGGCGATGTGCGTGCGCCCGAGCGAGACCAGATGGCGCACGGCCTCGCGGGCCCCGCCGCGGTTGTCGCAGTCGACGTACGGCACCTGGGAACCGGAGCCGGTGGCGGGACGGCCGCCGAAGACGGTGGGGATCCTGGCGCGGCCGATCACGGCGGGCAGCTGGTCGTCGTTGTGCAGCGAGAAGGCGAGCGCGCCGTCGACGTGGCCGCCGCCGAGGTAGCGGGCGATGCGGTCGTGGTCGCCGGGACCTTCCACCCACAGCAGCACGAGCTGCGCGTCGTGCGCGGTCAGCTCGCGGCTGATCCCGCGCACCTGCTGCTCGAAGAACGGGTCGGAGAAGATCCGGAACTCCGGCTCGGCGATGATCACGGCCACCGCGCCGTTGCGCCGCGTCACCAGGGTGCGGGCCGCGTGGTTGGGCACGTACCCCAGTTCCTCGACCGCCTGCCGCACCTTGTCGACCAGGGGAGCCCGCACTCCGGCACCGCCGTTGACGACCCGGGAGGCCGTGGCCCGTGAGACCCCGGCGCGCGCGGCGACGGCTTCGAGCGTGGGACGGGACCCTGCGGTCTGCTCGGGCAAGGCGGGCGCTCCTCGTGTCTGCTCCGTCGGCTGCGAGCCCTGACGCCGCTCAGGATAACCTCCTGGCCTGCCGTGCTGAGAGCGCTCCCACAGTGTGGACGGCCCGGCGCGGTGCGGTCGCGCCGGGCGGACTCGGCAGGCTCCGCCGGGGACTGCGCCCGCGGGCCTCGTGGTGCGGTCCGTGCCGGAGCGGGCATCCCGCAACGGAGCCCCGCAGCCGCTTCGGCCGCGGGGCTCCGTACCACCACCGTCAGTGAGCGTGCTCGTGCTCGTGCTCGTCGCCGTGGTCGTGGATCGTGTTCGTCTCCGCGATCTTCTTCCAGGACTTCGGCTGCACCGGCTCGGCCGCGTCGCTCTGCGCGATCCGCGCCCCGGCGGCCGCGGGCGCGGCCGGCTTCGCGGGCTCGTACAGCCACGTGTCGAACAGGGCGACCAGCGGCGTGCCCGAGATCCGCTCCGCGTACGCGACGAAGTCGCCCACCGTGGCGTTCCCGTACGCGCGCTCCGCCGGCCAGCCCTTGAGGATCGCGAAGAAGTCCTCGTCACCGATCTCGTTCCGCAGCGCCTGCAACGCCAGCGCGCCCCGGTCGTAGACGGCGATGTGGAACTGGTCGTCCGGACCCGGGTCGCCCGGCTTCACCGTCCAGAACGGGTCGTCGGCCGCACGGGTCGCGTACACATAGTCGGCCAGCTCCTGCGCCGTGCCCTCGCCCTCCTTCTCGGACCACAGCCACTGGCTGTAGCGGGCGAAGCCCTCGTTGACCCAGATGTCCTTCCAGCCGTCCACCGAGACGCTGTCGCCGTACCACTGGTGCGCCATCTCGTGCACGACCACGGAGACGTTGGCGCCGTTCGCGAACTGGCGCGGGCTGTAGAACGGGCGGGTCTGCGTCTCCAGCGCGTAGCCGCTCTTCACATTCGGCACGTAGCCGCCGATCGCGTTGAACGGGTATGGGCCGAAGATCTCGGTCAGCCACTCGGTGACCTCGGCGGTCCGCTCGATGCTGGCGCGTGCCGCGCCCGCGTTGTCGCCGAGGTCCTTGCTGTACGCGTTGAGGACCGGCAGCCCGTCCGCGGTCTTGTCGGTCGTGATGTCGAATTTGCCGACGGCGAGCGTCGCCAGGTACGACGCCTGCGGCTTGTTCGAGCGCCAGTTGAACCGCGTCCAGCCCAGCCGCGAACTCTGCGAGACGAGAACGCCGTTGCTGATGGCCTGCGTGCCGTCGGGGACCGCGACCGAGACGTCGTACGTCGCCTTGTCCAGCGGATGGTCGTTGCTCGGGAACCACCAGACCGCCGATTCGGGCTCCTGCGCGGCGACCCCGCCGTCCGGGGTGCGGTGCCAGGCGGTGTAGCCGCCGATGCTGAGCTCGGACGGCTTGCCCGCGTACCGGACGACGACGGAGACCGGCCGGCCCTTCTCCAGCGGTGTCACCGGAGTGATCTCCAGCTCGTGGTCGCCGCTCTTCGCGAACGCCGCCTTCCTGCCGTTCACCCGCACCTCGCCCACGGACAGTCCGAAGTCGAGGTTGAAGCGGCTCAGGCGCTGCGTGGTGGTGGCGAGGATCGTCGCCGTCCCCTCCAGCAGGTCGGTCCCCGGCTCGTACCTGAGCCTCAGGTCGTAGTGGGAGACGTCGTAGCCGCCGTTCCCGGCTGCCGGGTAGTAGGGGTCGCCGATGCCCGGGGCCCCGATCGACGTGTGTGCGGCCGATGCCGGGATCGCCAGCAGAAGGGTGGCCGCGAGCGCGCTCGGGACGATGAGTCTGCGGTGCACGAAAGCTCCAAGTCGTAGGGACCAACGATCGCTTGGACTCTACGCACGGCCGGTGCCGCCGGTCAGGAGCGAAGCTCGGCCTTTCACGTGATGGCCATACGCCCGGCATGCACGGTCCTGGGCGAACGGCCGGGCGTGCCCGGCGCGTCGCTGCGCCGGCGGCGAGCGTCCCGCCGACTGCCCCCTGTTGCACGGCAGTTGACGGGAGTACCTTCCGGCCCATGCCGATACCTGTGCGGGCCACCCGCCTGACGTACAGATCGCTGGTCCTCGCGGCCTCCGCCGCCCTGCTGGCCGTGGGCATCCCCGCGGGCGCGCAGGGCGCGCCGCCACCGCGCGAGAGCAGACCCGTCTACTCCTACGAGAACGCGATCCGCGAGTCGGTCTGGGTCGACACCCGGCTCGACGGAGACGGCGACGGACGCACCGACCGCGTCGCCGTCGACATCGTCCGCCCCCGCGAGACGGCCCGTCAGGGCCGGAAGATCCCCGTGATCATGGATGCCAGCCCGTACTACTCCTGCTGCGGGCGCGGCAACGAGAGCCAGCGCAAGACCTACGACGAGAACGGCGACCCCGTCCAGTTCCCGCTGTACTACGACAACTACTTCGTCCCGCGCGGCTACGCCTTCGTCGCCGTCGACCTGGCCGGAACCAATCGGTCGGACGGCTGCGTCGACGTCGGGGGCCGCTCGGACATCCAGTCCGCCAAGGCGGTCGTCGACTGGCTGAACGGCCGCGCCCACGGCTGGACCGCCCGTACGGGCGGCGAGCGCGCCCGGGCCGACTGGACCACGGGCGCCACCGGAATGATCGGCAAGAGCTACGACGGCACCATCGCCAACGGCGTCGCCGCCACCGGAGTCAAGGGGCTGAGGACCATCGTCCCGATCGGCGCCATCTCCTCCTGGTACGACTACTACTTCGCCAAGGGCGCCCCGCTGTACGACTCCGGCCCGGACTGGCTCTCCGGATACGTCGAGACGCCCGAGGCCCGGGCGCGCTGCCAGGCCGTCCAGCAGCGCCTCGTCGACGGCGCCCCGCGCAGCGGCGACCTGACCCCGCTGTGGGCCGAGCGCGACTACGTCCCGGACGCGGGGAAGGTGCGGGCCAGCGTCTTCGCCGTCCACGGGATGCAGGACCTCAACGTCCGGGCCAAGCACGTCGGCCAGTGGTGGGACGCGCTCGCCACGAACGGCGTCGAGCGCAGGATCTGGCTCTCGCAGACCGGCCACGTCGACCCGTTCGACTTCCGGCGCGGCGCCTGGGTCTCCACCCTGCACCGCTGGTTCGACCACTACCTGCTCGGCGTCGACAACGGCATCGACCGCGAACCGATGGCCGACATCGAGCACGCACCCGACCAGTGGTCCACCGACCGGGTCTGGCCCCCGCGAGGCACCGCAACGACCTCGCTGCGCCCGGGCAACGGCACCGCTCCCGGCGTGGGCACGCTGTCGCTGCACCCCGCCCGCCCCGGCGCGACCGAGACGTTCACCGACGACCCCGCGCAGGACGAGACCGACTGGGCCGCGGCCGTCGACACCACGACCTCGGCCAAGGCCGGGTTCGTCACCGGCCCGCTCGCCCGCGACCTGCGCCTGTCCGGCTCCGGCAAGGTCACCGTCACCGCCACGCCCTCGACCACGAGCGCACACCTGACCGCCGTGCTCGTCGACCTCGGGCCCGCCACCATCCGGAACTACGCGGCATCCGGCGAAGGCATCACCACCCTTGCCGCACGCACCTGCTGGGGCGCGAGCACCGCCGGCGACAGCTCCTGCTTCAAGGAGACGAAGGCGGACACCACCGACGTCGGCCACACGATCTTCAGCCGCGGCTGGGCCGACCTCGGCAACCACGCCTCCGACGCCGAGGGACGGCCGCTGACCCCCGGCAAGCCGTACACCGTCACCCTCGATCTGCACGCGAGCGACCACGTCGTCCCGGCCGGGCACCGGCTCGCCCTGATCGTCGCCGGCACCGACCGGAACCTGATCGACCCGCCCGCCACCACCCCGCGGCTCACCCTCGATCTCGCCCGCACCACGGCGGACCTGCCCCTTGTCGGCGGAGCCGCCGCCTTCGCCCGCGCCACCGCTCCGTCCGCCGACCGTCCCGGCGCGCGAGGCCACAGCTCCGAAGGCGTCGCCGGCCCGCGCCCCATCCGTCCGATCCCCGGAGGAAGCACCCGATGACGCCCCGCACCCGAACCGTGCTCCGCATCCCCGGCCTGCGCGCCCTCCTGCTGACCGGCGCGGCCGCGGCGTTCGCCGCACCACTGGTCACCGCGCCCGCCCAGGCCGCGTCCGGCCCTCCCCGCACCGGCTTCGAGACGAGCAACGGAGCCCGCTGGACCACCCAGCCCGAGGAGCAGACGCTGCTCGCCGCCGTCGACCGGCACAGCCCCGACGTGTCCGTCGAACGGATCGGCGCCACCAAGCAGGGCCGTCCGCTCCAGCTTGTCCACCTCGGCAACCGCGAGGCCCCCCACACCGTGCTGCTGATCTGCAGTCAGCACGGCGACGAACCCTCCGGCCGCGAGGCATGTCTGACCACCGTCCGCGACCTCGCGTACGCCAGGGACGAGGCGACCCGCCACCTGCTGTCCCGCACCCACCTCCTCGTGCTGCCCACCGCCAACCCCGACGGCCGGGCCGCCGACACGCGCGGCAACTCCGACGGCGTCGACATCAACCGCGACCACATCGCCCTGAGGACCGCCGAGGGGCGCGCCATCGCCGCCGTGATCCGCGACCGGAGCCCGGACGTCGTCTACGACCTGCACGAGTACGGAGCCACACCTCCCTACTACGACAAGGATCTGTTCGACCTCTGGCCCCGCAACCTCAACACCCACGACGCCGTCCACCGGGAGGCCCGGACGCTGTCCGCCCACTACGTCCGCCCGGCCGCCGGACACGAGGGCTACTCGACCGGCACGTACGGCATCTGGACCGACCCGGTCACCGGCGAACCGGTCAAGCAGACCGCGGGGGACGGCCAGGAACGCATCCTGCGCAACGCGACCGGCATCAAGAACGCGGTCGGACTGCTGATCGAGAGCCGCGTCGACGCGCTGACGCCCGAGGAGCAGGCGGACGCGGCGGTGAACAACCGGCGGCGCGTGAACAGCCAACTCGCCGCTCTGGACGGGCTGTTCGCCTTCAGCGACGAGCGTCGGGGGCGGATCGAGGCGGCCACCGCCACGGCACGGCTGGCCGGCCTCGCGGACCGCGGGCCCGTCTACCTGGGGGGCGCCGACAACGACCCGGCCGCACCCGAGGAGACCCTCCAGGACCCGCCCTGCGCCTACCGCCTCGATGCCGCCCAGTACGCGGAGGTGAAGGACGAACTGGCCCTGCACGGCGTCGCGGCCAGGCCCGACGGACAAGGCGCCGTGGTGCCCCTGCGGCAGTCCCAGCGCGCACTGGTCCCGCTGCTGCTCGACACCCGCGCGGCCTATCACCTGACCGAGGGGACACCTGTTGACGCCTGTTGATCCCAGGAGCTGAATGGCTGGTGTGGTAGGGGGTAGCGGGGAGTGCAATCGGACTCCGTGAACTCGTGAAAGGTGCCCCCGTGTCGCACGAGGAACAGAAGCCGCGCAAACGGCTGTGGTATCCGGTCAGGGCGGCGCTGCCCGGCCGCCACCCGCACGAGGACCGCCCGGCCGTCACGGACCGGGTGGTCTTCGGGGTGACGGCCGTCCTCACGCTCGCGTTCGTGGTCTGGGGATCGGCGTTCACCGAAACGCTGGAGAGCGCCTCCGACACCCTGCTGAACGGCCTGATGCACAACGGCGGCTGGGCCTTCGTCCTGGCCGCCTCAGGCTTCGTCGTCTTCGGGCTGTGGCTCGCGATCAGCCGCTACGGCAGGATTCCGCTCGGACAGGAACACGAGGGGCCCGAGTTCCGGACCGTGTCGTGGGTGGCGATGATGTTCAGCGCGGGCATGGGCATCGGCCTGATGTTCTACGGCGTCAGCGAACCGCTCGCGCACTACACGACACCGCCGCCGGGCACCGATCCCGTCGACTCGGCGGACGCCATGCAGACCGCCCTGGCCACCACCCTCTTCCACTGGACCCTGCACCCGTGGGCGATCTACGCGGTGGTCGGCCTCGCCATCGCGTACAGCACGTTCCGGCGGCGCAGGCGGCAGAACATCAGCGCCGTCTTCGAGCCGCTGATGGGCAAGAAGAACGCCGACGGCGCGCCGGGCCGCGTGATCGACATCCTCGCGATCTTCGCCACGCTCTTCGGCTCCGCGACGTCCCTGGGCCTCGGTGCGCTGCAGATCGGCAGCGGATTCAGGGAACTGGGCTGGATGGAGGCGGCCGGGACCGGACTGCTCATCTCCATCATCGCGGTGCTGACGGTGTGTTTCGTGTTCTCGGCCGTCTCCGGCGTCGAACGGGGTATCCAGTGGCTGTCCAACACGAACATGGTGCTCGCGGTGGTCCTCGCCCTGTTCGTCTTCATCGCCGGGCCCACCATCCTCGTCCTCGACCTCGTGCCCACGTCGCTGGCCTCCTACGTCGGCGACCTGCCGCAACTGGCGGGCCGTACGGAGGCGGCGACCGGCGGCGGTGACGTCGCGGACTGGCTCAGCAGCTGGACGGTCTTCTACTGGGCCTGGTGGATCTCGTGGACGCCGTTCGTCGGCATGTTCATCGCGCGCATCAGCCGCGGCCGTACGATCCGTCAGTTCGTCGGCGGCGTCATCCTGGTGCCGAGCACGGTCAGCCTGGTCTGGTTCGCCGTCTTCGGCGGCACGGCGATGAAGCTCCAGGAGACGGGACGGCTGGGCGAGGAGACGACGCCGGAGGGCCAGCTCTTCGGCGTGCTCCAGGAGTTCCCCATCGCGGGCACGATGAGCCTGCTGGTGATGATCCTCGTCGGCATCTTCTTCGTCTCGGGCGCGGACGCCGCCTCGATCGTGATGGGCACGCTGTCCCAGAAGGGCACCTTCGAACCGGCCCGGCTCGTCGTCGTCTTCTGGGGCGTCGTGACCGGAGCGGTGGCGGCGGTGATGCTGCTCGTCGGCGAGGGCAAGGGCGACGCGCTCGCGGGCCTGCAGCACCTGACGATCCTCGTCGCGGCCCCGTTCGTGCTGGTGATGATCGGCATGTGCGTGGCCCTCATGCGAGACCTGCGCCAGGACCCGCTGATCGTCCGCGGCGAGATCGCCGAGGAGGCGGTGGAGTCGGCGGTGATCGCGGGCCACGAGAGGTACGCGGGCGCGTTCGAGATCCGCATCGGCCCGGGCACGGGCCCGGAGGCGGGCCGGATCCCCCCGGAGGAGACGGAGAACGACACCGCCCCGCCGCCCCCGGACACGCCTCCGTCCCCTGGGAAGGACCGCCCGGGGGAGGACTGAGGGGGTGGGTCGGGGCGGGTGGTGGCGGGCCCCGGGCCGGCGGCGGCCGTTGGGCGGGCCGAGCCGAGCCGAGGGCGGGGCCGGGCGGGGGAGGGTCAATCGTCCGGCCGCGGACTTGACCGGAGCAGGTCGGGGCGGCTGGGCCCCGGCGGCCCGGGAGCGGGGACGACCGGCCGGGTGGCGGACTTGACCGGGCACGTCGGGAGCGGGCGGAGACCGGCCGCGGCGGCCGTGGCCGAAGGGCCTGGCCCGTCCGGAACGGACTGGCGGAGCCGAGTAGGGGCCGGGGGCGGCCGTTGGACGGGCCCAGCCGAGGAACGGGCCGGAACGGGGCGGGCGGCCACGCCGCGGGGGCGCCACCGGCCCGGCGCTGCCGGGTTCTGGCGAGCGCGGCCCCTGCTCCACGGGGCCGCGCCGCGTTCGCCTGACGATCTGGCCGGGGCCGGAGTGGAACTGCGGACGTTCCCGGCCGGGCCGGGCCGAGCCGACCGGGCCCGGCGCCCGGACCCGCCCCGCGGGCTCGTCAGGCGCGGCGGGTGCGCTGGTCCCGGGGCGAGGAGAGCAGCTGCTCGCGCAGGGCCGTGAGCTGGTGCGAGTGCTCGACCGCGCGTGTCTCGTCCAGCGTGGTGAGCGCCAGTAGCAGTGCGTCGGCCACGACGAGTCCGGTGAGCGCCTCGTTCGTGATCCCGGTCGGGGTGTGCGGCGCAGTCAGGATCGCGTCGACGCGGTCCTCGAAGGCCTCGCCCAACTCGTCCGTGACGAAGACGACCTTGGCGCCGACCGACCGCGCCCGTTCCACCAGGACGGTCAGCTCGGCCAGCGGACGTCCGGGCTGGAAGATGACGACGGTGTCGCCCTGCGCCAGGGAGAGCAGCGGATCGGCGAGCGCGAACCCCGTCGCCCCCACGAACCGCGCGCGCCGGCCGATGCGCCCGAGCGCCAGCGCGAGGTGGCGCGCCGCCAGCTCGCAGGCCGCGACGCCGTAACAGAACACCTCACGGGCGTCGGCGAGCGCCTCGACCGCCCGCTGGAGGGCCTCCGTGCCGGTGAGCCGGCGGCACTGGTCGATGCGGTCCTGGGTCTCGTCGAAGACGTCGTTCCAGATGTTCTCCAGGTCGCGGCCGACGTGCGCGATGCGCTGCTGGAGACGGACCTCGGGCGCGACGGCCGAGGTGAAGTCGGCCGCGAGCTCGCGCTTGAGCGCGGGCAGGCCGGCGTAACCGAGGCGCTGGAGGGCCCGCACGACGGTCGCGTTGCTGGTGCCGCTCGCGGTCCCGAGCTCCTGGGCGCTGGCGAACATCATCTTCTCCGCCGGGGCGCTCGCGAGGTACTGGGCGACCGTCCGCTCGGAGGCGGACAGCTCGTCCCAGAGGTCGCGGACCGTGGCACGCAGGCGGGTGAGCCCGCCCGGCGCGGCGCTGCCCGATTCTGGATTCTTCATTACAGGTCTTGACTCCTACGTCACCGTCGTTACGATCGTGAGCATTCCGTTCCAGGAATCCGCGTTCTCGAAATGAACATTACAGCACCCCTCTCCGTCCGTCCCCAGGAGCGCCCGATGACCCACAGCATCCCCCTCGTCGAAGTCTCGGGGACCCCGCTCCAGCGCGGCCGGCAGTACGGCGAAGCAGTCCGCGCCCAGCTGGAGACCGCCGTCGGTTACTACTCCGAGGCCTTCGGCTCGTCCGCCGGCCTCACCTGGCAGCAGGTCACGGCCCGGGCCGCCCGCTGGCAGGAGCCCGTCCGGGACTACGCACCGCACCTGCTCGACGAGATGCGGGGCATCGCCGACGGCGCCGGACTCGACCTCCTCGACATCCTGGCGCTCAATGCCAGGGGAGAGGTGATCTACGACGACTCGTTCGCGCAGATGCGGGAGGACGAGGAGCCCGCCGAGGGCTGCACCTCCTTCGCCGCCTACGGCCCCGCCAGCGGCGACGGCCACGTCTGGGCCGGGCAGAACTGGGACTGGCGCGCGGGCGTCGCCGACACCGTCGTCATGCTCCGCATCGTCCAGCCGCCACGGCCCACCCTGATCATGCAGGTCGAGGCCGGACAGATCGGCCGCCAGGGCGCCAACTCCGCGGGCATCGCCCTCAATGCGAACGGCCTCGGCGGACGCTTCGACGACACCGTCGGACTGCCCCAGACCGTCGTCCGCCGCACCGTCCTCGACCAGTCCACCGTCACCGACGCGCTCGACGAGCTCTGCCGCACCCGCGCCCACATCGCGAGTAACGCGCTGCTGACCTGCCGGGAAGGCTTCGCCATCGACCTCGAGACCACCCCGCAGGGCCACGGCTGGATGTATCCGTCCGACGGCCTGCTCGTGCACGGCAACCACTACCAGGCGGGTGTCCCCGCCGCCCTGGCCGGCCACTACCGGCCCCTGGCCGCCGACTCGCTCGTGCGCGTTCCCCGCGCCGAAGAGGGTCTGCGCCGGCTGCGCGAATCCACCGGCGCGGACGAGTCCCGCAAGCTCATCAAGCACGCCATGTCGGACCACCTCGGCTTCCCGGAGTCGCTGTGCACCCACAGCGACCCGCGCAAGCCCCGGATCAAGCAGTGGAAGACGCTCGTGTCCTCCTGCGTGGACCTCACCGCCGGCGACTACCACGTCACCCCCGGCACCCCCTGCGACCACGACTACGAGCATCTCCCGTGGAACCTCTACGACGGCCCCCACGCCCCGAACTGACGGCCCCACGCCCGAACTGACGCCGTCTCCGCCCTCCCGTCCCCCGCCCAGGAGCCCTGCCATGAAGCTCACGACATCCTTCGCCGCCGTCTCGCTCGCCGGCGCGATGGCCCTCACCGCCGCGTGCAGCGGCGCCGACACCACGCCGGCGGGCACCGGCACCCCCGGTGACGCCGCCCGGCTCGAACTCACCCCCACCACGGCCGATGCCGCCGGCGCCGTCCCCACGGTGAACTGGCTGCTGGAGGACGAACCGGACTCGCTCGACCTCGACACCCAGGGCGGCAGTGCCGGCCGCACCGTCCTCACCAATGTGTGCGAGCGCCTCTACCAGCTGCAGCCCGACATGACGGTCCGGCCCTCCCTGGTCGGCAAGGCCGCCAGACCCGACCCGACCACCCTCGTCCTGTCCCTGCGCGACGGCGTCACCTTCCACGACGGCTCCGCCATGACCGCCGACGACGTCCTCTACAGCCTGAAGCGCCACGCGGACCCGGAGATGGAGCAGTCGGACGAGTTCGAGAACGTCGCCCGGATGACGAAGACCGGCGACCGTGAGATCACCATCGCGTTCAAGCAGCCCGACGCCCTGTTCACCAAGGCCCTCGCCGGCGACGCCGGGCTCGTCTACAACCGCGAGCAGGTGGAGCAGGCCGGAAAGGACTTCGGCACCCCGGGCCGGCCCGACGCCTGCTCCGGACCGTACCGGCTGACCGACTGGAAGTCCGGCGAGTCGATCACCCTCACCCGGCACGACGGCTACTGGGGCAAGAAGCCCCTGACGCAGAAGGTCGTCTTCCGCTGGGCCGACGACAGCGCCATGGTCAACGCGCTGCGCACCGGCGCGGCCGACGGCACCTATGCCGACTCCATCGGCACCGCGGCTGCACTGCGTGGCAAGCCCGGCCTCGACCAGCACTACGGCCCGAGCACCGCCGCCCTCGCCCTGATCCCCACCGAGCGCGGCGGCCTCTCCGACCCGGACGTCCGCAAGGCGCTCTCCCTCGCCCTGGACCGCGCGGGCATCGCCAAGTCCGGTTACGGCGGCCTCGTCGAGCCCTGGGCCACCCCCGTCGGCTCCGGCGCCTGGGGCTACGAGAAGGCCGCCTTCGCCGCCGCGCAGAAGCAGCTCACCGGCGCCCCCGCCCACCCGGACGCCGCCGACATCGCCCGGGCCAAGGAGCTCGTCGCGAAGGCCGACGCCGCCCCCGACGGGCCGATCGTGATCGGCACGGACAGCAGCCAGGGCCGCCTGGTCATCGCCAACGCCGTCCGCGCCGCCCTCCAGCAGATAGGGCTCAAGGGCCAGATCAAGACGGTCCCGTCCGCGGAGTACGGCGAGTTCTACGGCGACAAGCAGGCACGGGCCGACATCGACGTCCTCGTCGCCGACTGGTACATCTCCAAGAGCGACCCCATCGGCTTCTACGACAACGGCGTCTCCGACAGCTCCAACAACTGGGTCGGATTCCGCAGCCCCGCCTACGACAGCAAGGTCGAGGAGGCGCTGCGCACGCTGGACGACAAGAAGCGCGCCGCGCTGGTGACCGACGTCCAGCGGCAGTTCAGCGACGCCGCCGTGTGGATCCCCATCGCCCAGATGCCCACCGCTCTCGTCATCGACGACAAGCTGACCGGCCCGCCCGCCTCCATGGCGTACCTCTACTACCCCTGGGCCGCAGAGCTCGGTGCGAAGAGGGGCTGAGCCGTCATGATCGTCCGCATCGGCCGCAAGTTCGCCGGACTGCTCGCCACCCTGCTGGCCGCGTCCTTCGTGATCTTCGCCGCCGTGTACGCAGCCCCCGGCGACCCCGCCGTCTTCCTGGCGGGCGGCCGCGACAAGCTCACCCCCGAGCGCCTGGCCGCGGTCCGCGAGCAGTACCACCTCGACGAACCGCTCGTCGTCCAGTACGGCCGCTGGCTCTGGGACTGCCTCCACTTCGACCTCGGCCGTTCCTTCCAGTACAGCGATCAGGTCTCCGACCTGCTGGCCACCCGGTTCCCCACGACGCTGGCCCTCGTCGGATACGCGACCGTGCTGTTCGTGGTGCTGGGCGTCGGCGCCGGAGTGCTCGCCGCGGTCCGCCGCGGCACCTGGGTCGACTCCACTGTGGTCGGCGCGACCACCCTGTCCGCGTCCGTCCCGTCCTTCGTCGGCGGCATCGCTCTCGTCGCGCTCTTCGGAGTCCAGCTGGGCTGGTTCCCGGTCACCGGCAGCGGCGAAGGATTCGCCGGCACGATCCACCACCTCACCCTGCCCGCCACAGCCATGGCGCTCGGAGCGCTCGCCGTGATCAGCAGGGTCACCCGCCAGGCCATGGCCGACGCGGACGCCGCCGACCATGTGGCCGTGGCCCGCGCCTCCGGCCTGCCCGAGCGGGACATCGTCCGCCGGCACGTCCTGCGCAACGCGCTGGGCCCCATCGTCACCATGTGCGGACTGGTCACCGCCGGCATGCTCGCCGGGACGGTCGCCATCGAGACCGTCTTCGGGCTGAGCGGCATCGGCTCCCTGCTCGTCGGCGCCATCAACAGCCACGACTTCCCGGTCGCCCAAGCGGTCCTGCTGCTCATGGTCACCTGCTACGTCGTGGTCACCACCCTCGTGGACCTCGTGCACCCCCTGCTCGATCCACGCCTCAAGGACGTGAGGAGCCCCGCATGACCGCCGTACCCGCCGGCACCCTGCTCCCCGCGGGCCGGCACACCCGACGCCCCCTCGGCGCGGCCGCCGCAGCGGGATTCCTCGGACTCGTCGTCCTGGCCGCGGTGTTCGCCCCGCTGCTCGCGCCGTACGCCCCCGATGCCGTCGACCTCTCGTCGTCCCTCGCCGGCACCAGCGGCGACCACCTCCTCGGTACCGACGCCTCCGGTCAGGACCTGTTGTCCCGCGTGCTCCACGGAGCGCGGACGAGCCTGATCGCCCCCGTCCTGCTGCTCGCACTCGCCGCCGTCCTCGGCGTCACGCTCGGCACGCTCGCGGCGTGGCGCGGCGGCTGGGTGGACGCCCTGGTGTCCCGCGCCACCGACGTCATGTACGCCTTCCCGGGCCTGCTGTTCGTCGTGCTGATCATCGCCGTGTTCGGCACCGGGATGACCACGTCCGTCATCGGTCTCGGGCTGGCCTTCGCCCCGACGATCGCCAAGTACACCCGCAGCGTGGCGCTCAGCGAGCGGTCGAAGCCGTACATCGACGCCTACCGGGTCCAGGGCATGGGCGGCGCGCGGATCTGCGTACGCCACCTCGTGCCCAACCTCGCCCGCTCCATCACCGGCTATCTCGTGGTGCTGTTCGGTGAGGCCCTGATGAGCCTCGCCACCCTCAGCTACCTCGGCTTCGGCGCCCAGCCCCCCAGCTCCGACTGGGGGCTGATGGTCCAGGAAGGGCAGGCCGCCATCGTCCAGGGCGCCCTGCTCCCCGCGCTCGTCCCGGGCACCGCCATCGCCGCCGTCGTGGTGGCCTTCAACGTCGTCGGCGTCCGCGCCGCCGACCGGCTCGGCGCCAGGAGGTAGCCGCACCATGCTGCTCGACATCGAGAACCTGGCCCTGCAACTCCCGGGCACGGCCCGCCCCTTGCTCGCCGATGTGTCCCTCCGGGTCGGAGCGGGCGAGGTCGTCGGCCTCGTCGGCGAATCCGGCTCCGGCAAGTCCACCACCGCCAAGGCCGTGCTGCGGATCCTGCCCGACGGCGCGACGGCCCGGGGACGGGTCGTGATCGACGGCACGGACGTGCTGACCATGACCGACGCCCGGCTCCGCGAACACCGGGCGCGGACGGTGGCCATGGTCCACCAGGACCCCCGCTCGGCGCTCAACCCCGTGCGCCGGATCGGCGACTTCCTCGTCGAACGGCTCGTGCGCACGGGCGACACGGACAAGCGGGCCGCCCGCGCCCGCGCCGTCGAACTGCTCGACACCGTCGGCCTGTCCGACCCCGAGCGGCGCGTCCGCCAGCACCCCCACGAGCTGTCCGGCGGCATGCTCCAACGCGTCGTCATCGCCGGAGCGCTCGCCGCGCAGCCCGATCTGCTGCTCGCCGACGAGGCGACCAGCGCCCTGGACGTCACCACCCAGGCCGAGATCCTCGCCCTGCTGCGGGAGCTCGGCCGCCGACGGGACCTCGGCATGCTGTTCATCACCCACGACCTGCACCTGGCCGCCGCCTACTGCGACCGCGTGTACGTGATGTACGCGGGCCGCGTCGTCGAGCAGCAGGAGGCGCGGCGGCTCTTCACGGACGCCCGCCACCCGTACACCCGCGGACTGCTGAACTGTTCACCGGAGCTGGGCGACTCGCGCGCCCTGCACCCCATCCCCGGCCGCCCGCCGTCCCTCGCGGACGGCTTCACCGGCTGCCCGTTCGCCGCTCGCTGCCCTCATGCCGAGCCTGAGTGCGAGACGTGGGCGCCGGAGCCCCTCCCCGTCCCCGGCGGCGGCAGCGCGGCCTGCCGCCGTCTTCCGGAGCTGCCCGCGGGCGAGCCCGCCGATCCCGTACGACCGTCCGCACCGGCCCTCAGGAGCACATCGTGAACGGCACACGCCCCCCGGAGCCCGCGCCCCTGCTCGTGGCAGACGGACTCCGCAAGACCTACCGACTGCCCGGAGGCGGCAGGCTGACCGCCGCGGACCAGGTTTCCTTCACCGTGGCCGCCGGGGGATCCGTCGGCATCGTGGGCGAGTCCGGTTCGGGCAAGAGCACCGTGGCCCGCATGCTCGCCGGACTGGTACGGCCCGATGCCGGCACGATCACGGTCGACGGCAGCGACCGCGCGGCGGCGGCCCGTGGCCGGCGCTCACGCCGCGACCGCCTGGCCCGCGCCCGGGAGATCCAGATGGTCTTCCAGGACCCCTACGTCTCCCTCGATCCCCGGCTGACCTCCCGCCAGTGCCTGCGCACCGCCCTGCGCCTGCACGGCCACGACGCGGCGGACTCCCGCATACGGTCGCTGCTGGACCAGGTCGGTCTGGGGACCCGCGAGGCGGACGCCAAGCCGCACGAGCTGTCCGGCGGACAGTGCCAGCGCCTCGCGATCGCCCGCGCACTCGCGGTCGATCCGCGGATCCTCGTCCTGGACGAGGCCGTCGCGGCACTCGACGTGTCGATCCAGGCCCAGATCCTCGAACTCCTCGAAGAGATCCGGCAGGGGACAGGAGTGGCGCTGGTGTTCGTCAGCCACGACCTGGCGGTGGTGCAGCACATCACGGACGAGACGGTCGTGATGCGCCACGGCACGGTGGTCGAGCAGGGCCCGACGACCCAGGTGCTGAGCGCGCCCCAGCACGCGTACACCCAACTGCTGCTCGCGTCCGTCCCCCACCAGGGCTGGGACCCCTCAGCCGCAACCCACGCCCGCGCCCGCCTCACCACGGCGTCGGCGTAGCCGGTCGGGGCCCCGGGACGACCGGGCGCGCGGCCTGGGTCCCGCCGGCCCGGCGCGACCGGCTCCGCCGACTCCGCCGACTCCGCTGGGCGGACCCGACCCTGCTGGGCCCCGCAGGCCCGCCGCGGACTGGCCCGGCTTGGCCTGGCACCCCGGCGCGACCGGCCGCACTGCCCCTGCCGGAGCCCCCGCCGCTGGACCCCTACCCCCGCCGCAGCCCCGGCCCGGCCTGGGCCTCGCGCCCTCCTGGCGCGACCAGCCCACACGCCCCCTGCTGGGCCCCATCGCCCGCTGCCCCTGCCGGGCGCGCCGACCCCTCCAGCCCACCGGCCCCACCGGCCCACCGGACCGGCCAACCGACGGCCCACCGGCCCACCGACGGCCCACCGGCCCACCGACCCCACCGGCCCACCGACCCCACCGGGACCGGCCCACCGGCCCACCGACCCCACCGGCCCACCGGCCGCGCCGACGTCCGACCAGCCCCGCCCGAGCCCCGCCGGCCCCCCGCCTGGTCCGGCGACCGGGGCGTCCGGAGCCGGGGGACCCCGCGCCTCACGGCGCGACCGCGCTCAGGCCACCGGCGCCGGCCTCATGGCGACGCGCGTCCGCTCAAGCCGTCGGCGCCGGCCTCGTGGCGCGGTCCGCTCAAGCCGTCGGCGCCGGCCTCATTGCGCGACCGGGCCTCAGCCCGCCCGCGACGCCGCCGCGCGGGCGCAGCCCCAGGCCACCGTCACGCCCGCGCCGCCGTGGCCGTAGTTGTGGATCAGCAGGGCGCCGCCCGGCAGGCGTTCGGAGGTGAGGCGGACACCGCCGCTGCGGGCCGGTCGCAGTCCCACCCGGTGGCCGAGCACCCGGGCGTCCCCGATGGCCGGGTGGACACGGGCGCAGCGCGCCACGATCGCCGCGGCCGCCGCGGCGTCCGGCTCCAGCGACCACACATCCTCGTCGGCCGTCCCGCCGAGGACGAGCCGCCCCGGCTGCGGGAAGAAGTACGTGGTCTCCGCCGACGCGGCGTCTGCGGCGGTGAACCACTCCGTCACGCCCGGGTTCTCCACCAGGACCAGCTGCCCCCGCACCGGCCGCAGAGAGGGGTCGGGCACCAGCTCACGGGCGCCCAGACCCGTGCAGTTCACGAGCACCCGCGCCCCGCTCTCCGCCTGTGCCTGTCCGAAGGAGGTCACCAGGCGGCGTTCGACCGTGCCGCCCGCCTCGACCAGCCGCTTCTCCAGCCAGCGCAGGTGAACGGGCATGTCGATCAAGGGAATACTGGCCCGTAGCCCCGCCGCGTACCCGGCAGGCAGCTCGCCGGGGCCTGCGGCGCGCAGCCCCTCGACCTTCGCCGCCCACGCCCCGAGCCCCGCGAGCCGCAGGTCCGCGTGGACGCCGGGCACGATCCGTACCCCGGTCTCCTCCGCGCGGGCCGCCAGCTCCTCGTAGACCCGCAGCGAGTCGAGCGCCCACGTGCCCGCGAGGGCCTCCGGCTCGATGCGGTACGGCCACCACAGCGCGCCGGCCACCGCGGAGGTGGTGGCGTCGCCCGGCTCCCGGGACCAGACCCGCACGCGCCTGCCGCTCTCCGCGAGCACCACGGCCGTCGTCAGCCCTATGACGCCGCCGCCCAGCACCAGTACGTCACCGTTCATGCCGGGACCGTAGCCCATGGCCCGGGAAGGCGGCGCGGCCCTGTCGAGGACGGGTACGGCCGTCCTTCCGCGCTGGCCTAGGATCGGCGTCCTGATGACTGCCACTCTCGTCGCGAAGGACCTCGCCGCCGGCCACGGCGACCGTTCGCTGTTCTCGGCCCTCGATCTCGTCGTCGCGCCCGGCGACGTCATCGGCCTCGTCGGTGCCAACGGTGCGGGGAAGTCCACCCTCCTGCGCCTGCTCGCCGGACTCGACCGCCCCGAGCACGGCGAGCTGCGGCTATCGCCGCCCACCGCGACCGTCGGCCACCTCCCGCAGGAGCCCGAGCGCCGCGAGGGCGAGTCCGTGCGGGACTTCCTCGCCCGGCGCACCGGCGTGGCCGCCGCGCAGGCCGCCATGGACGAGGCCACCCAGGGGCTCGTCGACGGTACGCCCGGCGCGGACGACGCCTACGCGGTGAGCCTGGAGCGCTGGCTTGACCTCGGCGGCGCCGACCTCGACGAGCGCGCCGAGGAGGTCGCCGACTCGCTCGGGCTCGCCGTCGGCCTCGACCAGCCCATGACCTCGCTCTCCGGCGGTCAGGCCGCGCGCGCCGGACTGGCGTCCCTCCTGCTGTCCCGCTACGACGTCTTCCTGCTCGACGAGCCCACCAACGACCTCGACCTGGACGGCCTGGAGCGGCTGGAGAGCTTCGTCCAGGGCCTGCGCGCGGGCACGGTCGTCGTGAGCCACGACCGCGAGTTCCTGACCCGCACGGTCACCAAGGTCCTCGAACTGGACCTTGCCCAACAGCAGATCACCCTCTACGGGGGCGGTTACGCGGCCTACCTGGAAGAGCGCGAGACGGCCCGTCGGCACGCGCGCGAGGAGTTCGAGGAGTACGCCGACAAGAAGGCCGCCCTCGAGAGCCGCGCCAATATGCAGCGCTCCTGGATGGACAAGGGCGTGAAGAACGCCCGCCGCAAGGCGACCGACAACGACAAGATCGGCCGCAAGCTGCGCAGCGAGGCGAGCGAGAAGCAGGCGGCGAAGGCACGCCAGACCCAGCGCATGATCGAACGGCTCGACGTGGTGGACGAGCCCCGCAAGGAGTGGGAGCTGCGGATGGAGATCGCCGCCGCGCCCCGCTCCGGCTCCGTCGTGGCGACCCTGCGCGAGGCCGAGATCCAGCGCGGCGACTTCCGCTTCGGTCCGGCGTCGCTGCAGATCGACTGGGCCGACCGCGTCGCGATCACGGGCGCGAACGGCGCGGGCAAGTCGACGCTGCTGGGCGCGCTCCTCGGCCGCCTCGGCCTCGACGCCGGGCACGCCTCGCTCGGCTCGGGTGTCGTCGTCGGCGAGGTCGACCAGGCGCGGAAGCTGTTCCACGGGACGCAGTCGCTGCTGGACGCGTTCTGCGCGGCCGTCCCCGACACGGAACCGGCCGACGTCCGCACGCTGCTGGCCAAGTTCGGGCTCAAGGCCGGACACGTGCTCCGCCCGGCGACCTCCCTCTCCCCGGGCGAGCGCACCCGCGCGGCCCTGGCCCTGCTCCAGGGCCGCGGGGTCAACCTGCTGGTCCTCGACGAGCCGACCAACCATCTCGACCTGCCGGCCATCGAGCAGCTGGAGTCGGCGCTCGAGGCGTACACGGGCACGCTGCTGCTCGTCACCCACGACCGCCGGATGCTGGACGCCGTCCGCACCACGCGGCGCGTCGAGGTGGCCGACGGGAAGGTGACCGAGCAGTGACACCGGCGGCCGGCCATCAGCCGCGTGGCCGGCTCCCCTGCCCCCGGCCCCCGCGCATCCTGTAGGTGGTTCAGGCCGGACGGTATGTCAGCACGTTTTCCTGTCGTGGCGGACGGGCTGCGGACGGCCGAGTGCGTGCGCACCCCGCCCGAAGCAAAGTGCTTGCGACCCGCAACCATTCGGAGCCCAGTGGGAAGCCGGAGCGGGGTGGGGGAGACCTCCCCCACCCCGCCCCGGGCCCGCGCCGCGCTCAGCCGCGCCGGCCGCCGCCCTTCGGGTCCAGCAGCCCCGCCTTGCGCAAGGCGTCCGCCATCGCGCTGTTCGCCGGTGCCGGGGCCTGACGCGCGCCCCCGCCACCGCCGCCGGTGCCCGCGCCGCGGCGCTCGCGCCCGCCGCCCTGGCGCTGCTGAGGCGGACGCCCGCCGCGCTCACGCCGCGGCGCGCCGGCCCCGCCCGACGGTGCCGCCGCCTCGTCGTCCAGCCGCAGGGTCAGCGAGATCCGCTTGCGCGGGATGTCGACGTCGAGCACCTTCACCTTGACCACGTCGCCGGGCTTCACCACGTCGCGCGGGTCCTTGACGAACGTCTTCGACATCGCCGACACGTGGACCAGACCGTCCTGGTGGACACCGACATCCACGAACGCCCCGAACGCGGCGACGTTCGTGACCACGCCCTCCAGCACCATTCCGGAGGCCAGGTCGCCGATCTTCTCCACGCCCTCCTTGAACGTCGCCGTCCTGAAGGCGGGACGCGGGTCGCGCCCCGGCTTCTCCAGCTCGCGCAGGATGTCCGTCACCGTCGGCAGACCGAAGGTGTCGTCCACGAACTCGGACGGCTTCAGCGAACGCAGCACCGACGTGTTCCCGATCAGCGAGGCGACCTCGCCACCGGTCGTTTTGACCATGCGCCGCACCACCGGATACGCCTCCGGGTGCACGCTGGAGGCGTCCAGCGGGTCGTCACCGCCGCGGATCCGCAGGAAGCCCGCGCACTGCTCGTACGCCTTCGGGCCGAGCCGCGCCACGTCCTTGAGCGCCTTGCGGGAGCGGAAGGGGCCGTGGGAGTCCCGGTGGGCCACGATGTTCTCGGCGAGGCCCGCGCCGATGCCCGACACACGCGACAGCAGCGGCGCGGACGCGGTGTTGACGTCGACGCCGACACCGTTCACACAGTCCTCGACCACCGCGTCGAGGGAGCGCGACAGCTTCACCTCGGACAGGTCGTGCTGGTACTGGCCGACACCGATCGACTTGGGGTCGATCTTCACCAGCTCGGCGAGCGGGTCCTGCAGCCGCCGCGCGATCGACACGGCCCCGCGCAGCGACACGTCGAGGCCGGGCAGTTCCTGGGAGGCGAACGCGGACGCGGAGTACACCGAGGCCCCGGCCTCCGACACCATGACCTTGGTCAGGCCGAGCTCCGGGTGCCGGGCGATGAGGTCACCGGCGAGCTTGTCGGTCTCGCGGGACGCCGTGCCGTTGCCGATCGCGACCAGCTCGACCGCGTGCTGCTTCGCCAGGCGGGCCAGCTTGGCCAGCGACTCGTCCCACTTGTTGGCCGGGACGTGCGGGTAGATCGTGTCGGTGGCGACGACCTTGCCTGTCGCGTCCACGACCGCGACCTTCACGCCGGTACGGAAGCCGGGGTCGAGTCCGAGCGTGGCGCGTGTGCCGGCGGGCGCCGCCAGCAGCAGGTCCCGCAGGTTCGCGGCGAAGACCCGCACCGCCTCGTCCTCGGCGGCCGTACGCAGCCGCAGCCGCAGGTCGATGCCGAGGTGGACGAGGATCCGCGTCCGCCAGGCCCAGCGCACGGTGTCGGCCAGCCACTTGTCACCGGGCCGACCCTGCTGCGCGATGCCGAAGCGGGCCGCGACGATCCCCTCGTACGACGAGGGACCCTCCACCGGCTCCTCGGGCTCCAGGACGAGGTCGAGGACCTCCTCCTTCTCGCCGCGGAACATCGCGAGGATGCGGTGCGAGGGGAGCTCGGTGTACGCCTCGGCGAAGTCGAAGTAGTCGGCGAACTTCGCGCCCGCCTCCTCCTTGCCCTCGCGGACCTTCGCCGCGAGCCGGCCCCGCTTCCACATCCGCTCGCGCAGTTCACCGATCAGGTCGGCGTCCTCGGAGAAACGTTCGGTCAGGATCGCCCGCGCGCCCTCCAGTGCCGCGGCCGGGTCCGCGACGCCCTTCTCCGCGTCGACGAACGCGGCGGCCGCCGCGAGCGGCTCCACGGACGGGTCGCCGAGCAGCCCCTCCGCCAGCGGTTCGAGCCCGGCCTCGCGGGCGATCTGCGCCTTGGTGCGCCGCTTGGGCTTGAAGGGCAGGTAGATGTCCTCCAGCCGCGCCTTCGTGTCGGCGGCCCGGATCTGCGCCTCGACCTCGTCGGTCAGCTTGCCCTGCTCGCGGACGGACTCCAGAATCGCGGTCCGCCGCTCCTCCAGCTCTCGCAGATACCGCAGCCGCTCCTCGAGCGTGCGCAGCTGCGCGTCGTCGAGCATCTCGGTCGCTTCCTTGCGGTAGCGCGCGATGAACGGCACGGTCGACCCGCCGTCGAGCAGCTCGACGGCCGCCTTCACCTGCCGCTCGCGTACGCCGAGCTCCTCGGCGATCCTGCCTTCGATGGACGTGGTCACGGTTTCCCGACTCGCCTTCTCGTGCTGGCTGTGCTTGAGCCTGCATTGTGCCGGGTGCCGCCCTGCCGTGTCGCGTGCCCGCCCCATGCGCCGCGGCGGACCCCCTAGACGCGGCGGAAATCGCAGTCGTAGGAGAAGTCGGCGGGGTCGACGAGGAGCAGCTGAAGGAACATCCGGCCCTCCTGCAGCCCGAAGCTCAGGGTGTGGGCCTTCTGGTCGCGCACGAGATCGAGCTGCTGCGGAATGTTCTTCGTCGCCTTCAGGAGGCGCCACTGCGCCGGTCCCGATGCCTTTTGCACACCGCTGTCCCTGTCGTATTCCACAGGAAAGTCGGTGATTTCGGCGGCGCCGCCCTCCTCGACGGTGAACGTCGCGCCGCAGTCGCCCTTCCAGACGCCGATCACTTCGGCCTCGGTGACCGCGGGTGCGGGATCGGGATAGGCGGGGGGTATCCGACCGCATGCGGCCGTGAGCGATACCAGGACTGCCGCGCCCGCAACGCGCGCCCTGAGGGAAGGGAAGTTCACGTCGTGCCTTTCCGGGGGGAATATGGCGAGCCGGACGGCCCCGGTTTCCCGGAGCCGTCCGTCTCGGTGCGTCATCGGTGTCATCGCGGGCTGCGGGATCGCATCAACCTATCACCCGCTCGATGCACCGGTCCGCGGTGTCTTTTCCTCAGATCCACCCGCCGCCACCGGGGGCGGGCTCCCATTGCGTGGTCTCCGGAATCGGCTCCACCGATTCGTGGTCCGAGGTGTCACTGATGGATATCTCCTCGGTCCAGGAGATGTATTGCGTCCGCTCGGACATGTCGCCGGTGGCGAAGTAGATGTCGTTGAGCGGTCCGGCGACGAGGTCGTCCCAGGCATCGCTGTAACCCACCGGCGGCGGGGGCCGGGTGGCCGAATTGATGGTGCTGGAATTGTCGATGCTGAACCTGACCGTCATCGTTCCTTTCTTCTTGTTCACGGACTGGACCTCGAAGTTGAGGGTGTACGACCCCAGGAACGCGGCGGACTGGTTCGAGGTGAAGTCGTCGAAGAGCATCTTGGCGCTGGCGACCGCGTCCCCGCCGGCGGCGAGCTGGTAGGGGTATTTCTTCTCCTCGCCCACACCGATGCCGCCGCTGGTGAGCTGGTCCGCGACGTACTGCCGCGTTTCGTTGACGTGCCGGCTGTCCATGAGCGTCTTGGTGAACTGGTTGTCACCGTTCAGGTACCGGTGACGCGGCCCAGAGTCCGTCGCCCATTCAAAGCCGAGCCCGATCGCGGTCGGATCGCTCTCCGTGCCCTTCACCGACTCGGGGACGAGCGGCTCGACCAGGTGCAGGCCCTTCGCGACGTCATGCATCGCGTAGTTGACCCCGGTCACGTACACGGCCGAGAACACGATCTTGGGCCCGATGCACTCCATGTACGGGATGCACCAGTCGTGGCCGTCGATCTCGACGTTCGTGGTGGGGTTGCCGCCGGTGAACGCGTACCGGTTGCCGGTGTAGGGGTCGCTGCCGAGGCTCATGTCGGCAAGTGCCCCGTTGTACATGTCGCGGCTGGTGAAGCGGTTCAGCCCCGGGTTGTAGTCCCGGAAGCCCATGTCGTACGTGCCCGACTGGGCGTCCCAGCGCTTGGAGTTGTAGCGGTAGGCGTTGTACGCCTCCTTCGTCGGGTCGGCGGCGTCGGGCTTGTCGATGCCGGTGAACTCGGAGTCGTCGTCCTTGCCGTAGGCGGTGTAGCCGTAGGTGGACGTGGTATCGCCCGTGGTGCCGGTGAGGGTCTCGACGTCGGTGTGGCTGTTGTAGCCGTAGACGCCCAGTTCCTCGGTGCCGCCGGTGCCGTGCGTGATCTGCGACAGCCGCTCACCCCACGGGTTGTACTGGTACGACTTGGTCAGCGCGCCCGCGACTTCCTCGCTGAGCACCTCGGTCGACAGGCCGAGGTAGAAGAAGTCGGTGGTCTTGCCGTTCGCCGTCTTGGACGTGGTGCGGTCCAGCGGGTCGAACGCGTACCGGGTGGTCGTGCTGCTCGTCCCGTTGTCGTCGAGCTTGGTGTTCTCCACGACGTGGTCGAAGCCGTCGTACTTCTTGCTCTCGATGACCTTGCCCGCGGCGGAGACGCTCACCAGACGGCCGAACGGGTCGTACGAGTAGCCGGCCGTGACGCCGTTCGCCGTGGAGCTGAGCAGCCGGTTGCGGTCGTAGGCGAAGGTCGAGGAGACCCCCTTGACCGTCTGGCTGATCACATTGGCGTTGTCGTCGTGGACGTAGGTCTCGGTGCCCGCACCGTTGCCCGTCTTGACCGCCTTGGCGAGCCGGTCGACCGGGTCGTAGGTGTAGGCCGTGGTGGAGTCGAGGTACGCCGCGTGGTTGTCGGCGTTCATCTTCTTCGCCACGTCCTGCGCCTTGTTGCCGTTGGCGTCGTAGGCGTAGGTGTGCGACGAGACCAGCGTGCCGTTCGGCTTCTTCTCCGTCTGGCTCTTCAGCAGGCTGTTCAGGTAGTAGGTGTGGTCGGCCGTGTTGCCGTTGGCCTTGGTCTCCTTCAGCGTCTGACCACGGGCGGTGTAGGTGTACGAGGTGACCTCGGGCGAGGTGTCGCTCGCGTTCTTGCCCACCGACACCGAGGCGACGAGACCGCGCACGTCGTAGGTGTACCGGGAGAACTGGCTGGGGTGGGTGACCGTCTCCGGCTGACCGTTGGGGTCGTAGGTGAGAGAGGTCGCCTTCTTCTCCAGGCCGGCCAGCGACTCGGTGACCTTCTGGACCTGGTTGAGGCCGTTGTAGGTCACGGCATAGCTGTCGACCTTCGCACCCGTGGAGGTGTCGCCGATCGAGGTCAGGTTGCCGTTGAGGTCGTAGCCGTAGGTGAAGTCGAGCTTCTCGGTGTCGATGTCGAGCGTCGTGTCACGTACCAGCTTGACGGCGTCGGCGACGGCCTTGCCGCCGCTGTTCTGCGCCAGCGTGATCTTGTCCGTGTTGCCCTTCTTGAAGGCGTACGAACCGAGGCTCACCCAGGTGCCGGCCGCCGTGTTCTGGTTCACGGTCGTGTCGGTCGGCGTGCCGTCGTGGGTGACGGTGTACTTCGCGGTCGTGGCTGCGCCGGTGACTTGCGGGAACTTCGCGTAGGCGGTGTAGGTGCCGTCCTGCGGCACGTTCAGCGTCCACGTGAAGGCGTCCGTGCCCGCGCCGGCGGCGTGGGTGCGGTGGCCGTAGCCCTGCTGACCGGTCGTGTCACCGGTGGTCCAGGTGCCCGTCGCCGAGGTGTTCTGGCTGTCGGAGTCGTCGACCAGCACCACCTGCTGACCGACCGGAACGCCCTCGTCGGTACGCGCCTTGAGGCTGCCGTCCGGGTGGTACGTCCAGCCCATCGTCCGCGACGAGGAGCCGCCGGCCGAGGTCAGCGTCCGCGAGGTCTGCTGGCCCAGGTCGTTGTACTGGTAGGACGTGACGATGTCCCACGGGTCGGTGGCCGTCTTGATCCAGCCGTTGTCGAAGTACGCGTACGACGTGTCGTTTCGGGTCGTCTGTCCCTCGGACGGCGGGGCCGACACCTTCGTGACGCGGCCGACGCGGTCGTAGAACGTCTGCGTGTAGACGTTCGGGCTGGTGTACCGGGAGTCCGCCGGGTCGTACGGCTTGAACTCCTTGACCGGGCGGTTCAGCTTGTCGTACTCGGTCCTGGTGGCGAAGTCCTCGGTGGCGGCCGTCGCGGTACCCCGCGGGGAGATCACCTTGGTCCGGTTGCCGGCCTGGTCGTACTCGAACTTCGTCGACCGGACCGTGGTGCCCTCGTACGGCACCTTCTGCTCGACGACCTTGCCGCGCTCGTCGTACGTGACGGTCGTCGTGTTGCCCTCCTTGTCCGTCGTGGCGACGACCAGCGAGTCCTTGTCGTAGGACTGGGTGGTGTACTTCCCCGCCGCGTCGATGCTCTTGACCGCACGGTGGTTCAGGTCGTACTCGGTCTTCGCCACGAAGTCCGTGGTGTCGGCGGTGAGGTTCTTCTTCGGGTCGACGACCGTCACCAGGTTGCCGACGTTGTCGTACTCGTACGACAGCTTGTCGCCCTGCGCGCTCACCACGCTCGTGAGCTGGTAGATCGTGTCGAAGACATTGGTCGTCGTGTACGACCCCGCCGTGGCGCTGGCCTCGTTGCCCTTGGGCTCCGTGGTCTTCGTGACGTTGCCGACCTTGTCGTACGTGTAGGTCGACTTCCGCGGCGCCGTGTTGTTGTTGGGCGCGGCGGTGCTCGCGGTGATCTGGTCGGCCAGGTCGTACACCGCGGTCGTGACGGCGCCGTTCGGAGCCGTCGTGCGCACCACGTTGTCGTTGGCGTCGTAGAGCGGGGCGGGCTTGGTGATGTACACGCCCGCGGACTGCTCCTTGGGCACGGTGTTGACCAGTGGACGCCCGAACGTGTCGTACGTCTGCGTGGTCTTCGTCCCCAGGGCGTCGGTGACCTCGGTGACCTGACCGCGCACGTCGTAGACGAACGTGGCCGAGTCGTTGTTCGCGTCGGTCAGCCGCTTCGGGTAACCGACCGGGTCGAAGTCACTGTTGGTGTTGACGTTGCCGTTGGCGTCGGTCGTCTTCGTCAGCTGCCCGTGGACGTCGTAGTCGTACGACGTGGTGTAGTCGCCGGCCGTGCCGGTCGTGGCGACGCCCTTGGGGTCGGTGACGGTCTTCAGATTGCCGAAGGAGTCGTAACCGAACTGCCAGGTGCGGCCCTCGGGAGACGTCTTCTTGAACAGGTCGGCCGAGTAACCGTCCAGACGGGTCTGGTACTCGAACTTCTGGGCGTTCGCCGGGTACACACCGGGTGCGCAGTCCGACTGCGGCGGCACACCCGCCTTGTTGTTCTCGGCGTCACGCTGCCAGAGCGGGTAGCCCGACTTCTGGTCGTAGCAGTACGCGGTCTTCGCGCCGTTGGCCTCCTCCATGTAGGTGACGTTGTTGTCCGCGTCCCACGACATCTTCGTGGTCTGCGCCTTGGCGTTGGTCGTCTGCACCGGACGGAGGAAGTCGTCCGTCACGTAGTCGGTGGTGTGGTTCTCGGCGTCGGTGACTTTGGTGTCGGTGAACTTGGTGTTCCCGGCGTTCACGGCATACGTGAAGCCGGTGGCGCCGTTCATCCGGTCGGTGACCGTCTTGGTCCACCAGTGGTACTTCGGGTCGTCGCCCGTCTGCGGGGCGTAGTACGCCATGCCTGTCGCGTTGCCGCGCGGGTCGGTGGCCTTGACCAGCTTGACGTTCTTGTTCCCCTGCGTGGCGTCGTAGGTGAACTTGAAGTCCTTCGGCTGGGACGAGCCGGCACCGTCGGTGAACTGACCGAGCAGGCCCTTGTCGGTGTAGTAGAAGGTGATCTTGCGGCCGGAGATGTCCGTCATGGACTTCACGTGGTCGTAGATCTTGGAGTTGGTCAGGTTCGAGCCGGTGACCTTCGCGCCTGTGGCGTCGATGTACTCGTAGCTCGCGTCACCCTTCTTGTAGTAGTCGAGGGTGAGCGTCTGACGGCCGGCCGGGTCCGTGATGTAGGTCAGGAACTTGGTCGGCTTGTTGTTGGACTTGCGCTCCTCGTAGGTGAACGTCTGCGTGTTGCCGTTCTTGTCGACCGTGGACGTCATGTAGCCGTCGCAGCCGAAGAGGAAGCGGGTGCCGTCGGGGCGGGTCAGCGTCCAGGCGTCCGGGACCGGGTCCTTGGTCGGCTTGCAGTCCAGGCCCGACTTCATCGTGACCTTGTAGTGGACACCCGCGGGTGCCTTCCACGAGCCGTCCGGCTGCTTGCGGAAGACGTGCGTGGTGCCGTCCCCGTCCGGGAGACGGATCTCCGTCGGGTTCGGGTTGGGGTGGAAGTCCAGCGGGGCGCCGAGCCGGATCGGGCCGGAGACCTGGGCGGACCAGCCCGCACCGAGGACGGTGTCCGAGGTGTCGAGCGAGTTGTACGCGAACCGTGCGAACGTGTTCAGACCACGGCCGGGGTTGTTGATCGCGTTGTACGACCAGACGCTGTTGCCCGAGCCCAGGTTGTTCATGACCGTCGAGCCGGCGCCGGTGTTCTTGCCGGTGTAGCTGTAGAACTTCTCCAGGCCGAGGCTGTTGGAGGTGGGGTCCTCCACCGCCACGTTCTGCTTCAGCGACGGAATGCCGCCGGTCCCGCCCGACAGCCAGGTGCCGTCCGAGATCTTGCGGACGTCCCAGCCCAGCACGTACTCGCCCCGCTTGTTGCCGGAGTCCGAGTTGATCGGGGTGGCGACCTTGGCCTGGATCGTGGCCGACTTGCCCGGCAGCAGCGCCGGGATCGCCGTCTCCAGCTGGTTGCCGCCGGTCGTCACGTCCGTGCCGTCGGGCAGCTTCCAGGTGTAGGAGAGCTCCCGCTCACCCGCGGCCCACGCCGAAGCGGTGGTGTTGGTGACCGTGAACTCCACCGTGTACGTGGTGTTCGGGGTCATCCGGGACGGGGTGGTCGGCGCGTAGTACGTGTCCTCGGTGGTCGAGTCGACGTAGATGACCTGCATGTACGGGCGCAGCTGCGGGTCCGCGGCCTCCGCGTTCAGGAACAGGGTGCGTTCCTGCGGGCCGGTGGTGGACTCGTCCTTCAGCTTGACCGCGACGCCCTTGTTGCTGGTGGGCGTCTTCACCCAGCCGTTCATCAGGCTCGTGGCGTCCCACCAGTGGCGTCCGACCTCGGACATGCTCGCCACGGTGTCGGAGACGGTGGCGGACATGTCACCGCCGGCCGTGGTCCACGCGGTGGTCGAGTTCGCGTTGTTCCACGTGGCCTGGGTCTCGGTGAAGTCCCGCGTCAGTGCATGGAGTTCATAGATCGCACCGTTCGTCTCCGTGGTGGTCTCGGCACCCCACATGTACATCTTGTTGTCGAGCACCGTGGCGGTGGTCGGGATCGACGTGGTGGGGAACTTCAGCACCGCACGGGTCTTGCCGTAGGTGGAGGAGTTGTTGCCGACGCTCAGCCACTTCTGCCCGACGCCCCAGGACTGGATGGTGTCCTGGTTGGTGGTCGGCTGGGCGGAGGAGAGCGTGGTGTCGGTGACGCCGCCCTGGCTGCCCTGGATGATCTTCATCGTCCGGCCGGCCTTCGGGATGCCCACCACACGTGTCGGCGAACCGAGCAGCTCACCGCCCTTGGTCTTGACCGCCAGCTGGTAGAAGTACGACTTGCCGATCTCCGAGGAGCTGGAGTCCGGGGTCGGCACGGCCGTGGTGTCCGTGTACGTCGTCGCCGCGGCCGGGATCGGCGCGATCAGCGTCGCGGCCGACGGGGTGAAGACCTGCTGCGTGGAGCGGTGCAGCTGGTACTCGACGATGTCGAGATCGCTGTCGCCCGTGCTGTTGGAGTACTTCGACCAGGACAGCTCCGGGCCCGTCGAGTGCACCACGGTCGGCGAGTCGAGAGCCGCGCCCACCTTGCCGTAGGTCACCGTCAGCCGCGGGTAGGAGGAGGTCTCACCGCCGTACGTGTTGCCGTCGGCCGCCTCGTAGCGCGGGCCGCCGGTCAGCGCGGTGGACGACTCGTCGGTCGCCTTGAGCACGAAACCGTGGTTGGCCGCGGTGCCCGAGACCCACTTCTGGACGGTGTCGGTGACCGCGAACTTGTGCCACTGGTTGTACTCGCCCGTGTTCTTCACGATCGAGCCCGGGTTCACGAGGCGGATCGAGTCGGCGAGCGTACGGGAGGTGGAGCTGCCGGTGTCGCCGAGGACGATCTTGCCGGTGTTGCCCTTGGAGAAGTAGCGCTGGGTGGTGTCCAGCGTCTTCCACACGCCGCCCGTACCGGTCTGGTTGACCGTGTAGTTGTTTGTGCCGTCCCGGTGCGTGACGGTGTACGGCGCGGCCGTGGCCGCGTCGGACGCCGCCGGGTAGTGGACGTCGACCCGGTAGCTGGCAGTCTCCGGGACCTGCGGCTGCCAGGTGTACGTCTCACCGGTGGCGGTGTTCTTGTTGTACGCGTAGTCGTCGTTGGTGGCCGCGCCGCCGGTCGTGGCGCCCTTCGGCCACTCGCCGACCGCGGCGGTGCCCGGGTCCCCGTCGTCCTGCTGGACGGTCGTGCCCGAGAGCTCGCCCACCAGCGCACTGGTGTTGGACCAGGTGGCCGTCGACTCGTCCCACGCACCGGTCGCCCGGTAGGCGCCGATGGTGACGTCGTTGCCGTTGGTGGTGTGCGCCTGGTCGAAGTACATCTCCAGGCGCGCGGTGTCGACCTTGGTGCCCGAAGGGATCTCGTCCAGCGGGAACTTGATCAGCGAGCGGGCGATGCCCGTGCCGGTCTTGCCCGCCGACAGCTTCCAGCTGGTGTTGAAGTTCACCGCGGACTGGTCGGACAGGACCATGGTGTCCTGAGACTGGGACGGGCCCGGTGTGACGGTGATCGTGGGGTCGATGACGACCGGGTACTGCCGCTCCTTCGCCGCGAGCCATTCGGCGTCCGGCGTGACGGTGAGCCTCCAGCTCTTTCCGTCGCGGGCGAGCTTCTGCGCGACCTTGGTGGAGTACGTGCCTCCGGTCGGCGACAGCGGGTCCTTCTTCGCGTCCGTCATGTACGGAGCGGGGATGACCATCACCGGTGTGCCCGGCAACTCGCCGAAGAGCGCGATCGAGCCGTCCTCGCGCGCCTTCGGCGTCAGCCCCTCGGTGTCGAGGGTGAAGGTGTACGACACCGGCCCGGACGGCGCCGCGTCGAGGACGATGTTCTCCTTGACGTGGCCGCGGCCGACCACGTACTGGAGATCGGCGCCGCCCGCCGCGTCCTCGTACGTGATCGTGTCGCCCTTGGCCACGGGCTTGAGCCCCTTGGCCGCGCCCTCCAGCCCCAGGGTGACCGAGCGGCCGTCCGGTGCCGCGAAGCGCATGAGCTTCTTCGGGTCCGATCCGAACCAACTGCGCCCGGCATTGGCGGTGTTCGCGAAGTCGAACCCCTGCGACCGGGTCGCCACCACCGAAGTGTCGATCGGCTTCCATGCCGTGCCGGCCTTGTAGGACAGCGGGACCGCCGACAGTTCGGCCTCCACCCGCCCGTCCGACAACCGCCAGAACCGTGCCTGCGGCGTACGCCGCTCGGTCAGTTCCTCGACCCGCTTCGCCTCCGGCAGCCGCTTGCCCTTCGGCAGCTTCTCCCGGCTGGGTATCTCCAATGAGCCGCCCGTAGGCGGCTTGTTGTCGTCCCCGTCGTCGGAGAACCATCCGGCGATGGTGTCCACCACGCCCTTGTCGTCGTCCCTCGACGACGACAAGGGGGCCGCATGGGCCACCTGCGGCAGCAGCGTGCCCGCCACTGCCGACACGATGAGACAGGAGATATGTCTCCCGTACGGAACTTTCACGCGTCCGCCCTTTCGGATTCAATTGCGCATGTACACAGGCGGGTTGAGTCGAAGAAAGGTGGGGGCTTTCAGCGATGCGGCGCAGCCTGTGTCATGATCGAAAAGAGGGACGCGTGCTCAGAAGACCCACTGGTCAGGGGGTATACCGAGAGGCATCCCCCGCACCCATGTGGGGTCGACCATGGTGGAGCGATTCATAAGCGGAATCATTTGCACGTGTCAACTCGCAGGATATTTCGGACAGTCGAGCGGTGATTTGCGTGGCGTTTCGTCCGAAATTTCCGCGCACTCGACCTGCGTCAATCGGATGGTGTATACCCGAGCAGTTCCGTACCGAGTGCATTCGCTCAGGAAATGCGCGCCGACCAGAAAGCCGGACTGCCATGTCATCGACGCACACCGCTGAAGGCCCCAAGGAGGCCTCCGCGGCGGACGAGGCCGAGAACGCCTCCGCGACGGAGGGAAGCGCTGCCAAGCCCGACCGCACCGCGCTCGTCATCGCCGCGGTCCTGCTCCTGGTCTGCGGCGGACTCGTCGGCTACGGCATGCTCGGCTCGGAGGACAAGCCGGCGGCCAAGCCCGTCCCCACCGCCGAGGTCACCTACGAGGTCCAGGGCAAGGGCACCGTCGAGATCTCGTACCAGGCCCGCAGCGAGGACGGGACGGCGACCGTCGAGAGCGGTGTCGAACTGCCCTGGAAAAAGACGGTTCGGGTGCCGCTCGGCAAGGACCCGTCCGTGAGCATCGTGCTGGACGAGAAGGGTGGCGAGGCGGGCTGCACGCTCGCGATCCGCGGCGAACACGTCCAGCGCGCAACGGCCTTCGGCGAATTCGGCCGCGCGACGTGCACGGGCAGCCTCCCGGCCCCGGAGCCGTCCCCGACGGACTGAGCGACGCCCATGGGGGGTGCGCTGCGGCTGCTGCCGCACGCCCCCGCACGACACCGCCCGTCTTGGCCGGCGGCCCGCGCCCTGGCTGCGGCGGGTTGCGTGACTCGTCGGCGGTGCATCCCGGCCGGCCCGCGGCGCCGCTGCCCGGCCGCGCCGCACGGCCGGCCGGTCCGTGACGGCATGTCGGAGGGAGGCCCGCCGGGCTTGTCCCGGCGCTCGCGCCGTGGCACGCCGGCCGGCCTGCGGCGGCCGGCCAGGCGGCGATCGCACGATCAGTGGCGGTGCGCTCCGGACGCCGCCCCTCACTCAGGGTCCCGCATGGCCGGCCCTGCCGGCGAGGGCACCTCCCAGTGGCGGCACGCCCCCCGAAGGCGCCCTGTGCCCGGCACCCGTGCCCGGCGTCCCGGGTGCGGCGCCCCCGCCCGGCCGGCCCGGCCCGCGCGGCGCAGCGAATCCACGTCCCCGCCGCCCACCCGGCTCAGGCCGGGCGGCCCGTCGCCGAGGACGGGAACGCGCCCGCCGCGAACGCCGTCAGCAGGAAGCCGCGGCCCAGTTCGGTCAGGCGCTCGACCGCCGGCGCGCCCAGGTGCTCGTACGGTGCGAGGTCCATGCGGTCCGTGTGGGCCTCGACCTCGTTGCGCAGTGCCGTGCCCGCTTCCGTCAACGAGCCCTCCGCGTCCAGCAGTCCGCGTTCGCGCAGGCGGTCCTGCGCCGCCTCCCAGTCCGTGCGGCCCCAGCCGCGCGTCGCGAGGATCCAGCGCGGTGCCATGCCCTTGCCCGTCGCCGTGTGGCTCACCAGCGCCTCCAGCGGATCGAGGTCCGCGAGCAGCAGCGCGGCCAGATGCGCGTCCCCGCGGTGTTCGCGCAGCAGGGTCGCCGCGTGCCAGTACGCGAGGTGCGGCTCGACGGGTACCGGCAGATCCGCGTGCGCGGCGTACAGAGGCCGGGCGTGCCGCGTGCACGCCTCCGTGGCCCGCAGGGCGAGTTCCGCTGCCTCGGCCAGCTCCTTCGACGCGACGACGTCCTCGCCGAGCAGCCGCCGCAGCGTCGCGTCCGCGGCGCGCAGCCGGGCCGCCAGCACCGCCTCGGGGGTCGCGGTGTCCCACACGGCGGGCAGGTGCCGGGCGATCAGCGCGGGGTTGAAGTTGTAGAACGTGGCGGCGACCGCGCCCGGCCCGACAGCGCCCATTGCCGCGGAGCGCGCCGCGAAATAGGCCGCGTTGGGGTCCTCGACGCCGACGGCGGCCATTTCCGTGCCCAGGTCGGGCGAGAAGTAGACCGTGGAGTGCAGCGGGTTCAGCGCGTTGTGGCAGCGGCGTCCCGCACGCGAGGGAAGAGAGCTCATGGCAATACGTTACCGACTGGTCGGTACGTCGGTACAGGGTGGCGGCACCCCCCTCACCCCGCATGGCAGGAAAGGTGGGACATTCGTCATTGCGGCCACCCCCGCCGCCACCAAGGATGGGGCCATGCCAGAGCGATCCGTTCTCGTCGTCCTCTTCGACGACGTGCAGAGCCTCGATGTGACCGGACCGGTGGAAGTCTTCACCGGCGCGGGCAAGGCGACGGGCGACCCGGCGGCGTACCCGATCCGTACCGCGTCGCCGGACGGCGCCCCCGTCCGCACCTCCAGCGGCCTGACCCTCGTCCCCGACCTCGCTCTCGCCGACGCCCCGCGCCCGCACACTCTCCTCGTCCCCGGCGGCCAGGGCACCCGGCGCCCCGACGCACGGGTGATCGACTGGCTCCGCGAACACGGCCCGCACGCCGAACGCCTGGTCTCCGTGTGCACCGGCGCCCTGCTCATCGCCGAGGCCGGACTGCTCGACGGGCGGCGCGCCACCACGCACTGGGCGGCCTGCGACCACTTCGCCCGCGCCCACCCGGCGGTGGACGTCGACCCCGACCCGATCTTCGTCCGGGACGGCCGGGTGTCGACCTCCGCCGGTGTCACGGCGGGCATCGACCTGGCGCTCGCGCTCGTGGAGGAGGACCTCGGGCGGGACGTGGCGCTCACCGTGGCCCGCCATCTCGTCGTGTTCCTGCGCCGGCCGGGCAACCAGGCGCAGTTCAGCGCCCAGCTCGCCGCGCAGACCGCCCGGCGCGACCCGCTGCGCGAGGTCCAGCACTGGGTCACCGAGCACCCCGCGGCCGACCTGTCCGTGGAGGCGCTCGCGGACCGGGCCCGCCTGTCACCGCGCCACTTCGCCCGCGCCTTCCATGCCGAGACCGGCACGACGCCGGGCCGCTACGTCGAACGCGTACGCCTCGAACACGCCCGGCGCCTGCTGGAGGACACCGGGGACGGGGTCGCGCTCGTCTCGCGCGCCTGCGGATACGGCACCCCCGAAGCCATGCGCCGGGCCTTCGTCAAGGCGCTCGGCGTCGCGCCCGCCGAGTACCGACGCCGCTTCCGCGCCACGGCCGCGCCCACCGGCTGAACAGCCACCGGCGCTACCCGCGCACCACCGCGCCCGCCCGCGAACGCCCCGGACCGACCACCCCACCGAAGGGACCTGTCATGCAGATCGCCGTCCTGCTCTTCGACCGCTTCACCACCCTGGACGCCGTCGGCCCCTACGAGATGCTCTGCCGCCTCCCGGACGCGGAGGTCGTCTTCGTCGCCGAGCGCCCCGGACCCGTGACGAACGACAAGGGGCAGCTGTCCCTCGTCGCCACCAAGAGCTTCGACGAGGTGCCCGCGCCCGACATCGTCGTCGTACCCGGCGGGCCGGGGCAGAGCGACCAGATGGAGAACGAGGCACTGCTCGGCTGGCTGCGCACCGCCGACGCGACCTCCACGTGGACCACGTCCGTGTGCACGGGCTCGCTGCTGCTGGCCGCGGCCGGACTGCTGAAGGGGCGCGAGGCGACGTCGCACTGGCTCGCGCTCGACGTGCTCGGGACGTTCGGCGCGAAGCCCACCGGCCGCCGCGTCGTGACCGACGGCAAGTACCTCACCGCCGCCGGGGTCTCCTCGGGCATCGACATGGGCCTCACCCTGGTCGGCAGGCTCGCCGGGGACGAGCACGCCCAGGCCGTGCAACTGCTGACCGAGTACGACCCGCAGCCGCCCTACGACGCCGGCTCGCCGGCCAAGGCGCCCGCCCACCTCGTGGAGGAGTTCCGCGCCAAGAGCCGCTTCATCCTCCGGTAGGCCCCGGCGTCCAGCCGAAGCGCGGCGTCCTGCGCTCCAGGAAGGCGGCGACACCCTCGGCGGTGTCGCCGCTTGCGCGCGCCTGCTCCGCCCAGAACGCGTCCCGGTCGGTGCGGCCCGCGGCGAACTCCTTGGCGGCGCACTGGGTGAGCTGCGAACGGGAGGCGAGGATCCGGGTGAACTCGGCGGCGCGCCGGCCCAGTTCGCTCTCCGGCAGCACCTCGTCCACGAGCCCGCTGCGCAGCGCCCGGTCCGTGTCGATCAACTCGGCCGAGAACAGCAGGTACTTGGCCGCCGCCGGACCCACCAGGGCGGCCAGCCGCCGGGTCGACGCCGCCGGGTAGACGATGCCGAGCTTCGCGGGCGTCACGCCGAAGAGCGCGTCATCGGCGGCGAACCGCAGGTCGCAGGCGGCGGCGAGCTGACAGCCGCCGCCCACGCAGTACCCGCGCACCACGGCGAGCGTCGGCTTGGGGAAGGCGGCGAGCGCTTCCTCCGCGCGGACCGCGAGCGCCTGCGGATCCTCGCCGGGCTCGCGCAGCGACGAGATGTCCGCGCCCGCGCAGAAGGTCTTGCCCTCTCCGGTCAGCACCAGCGTGCGCACGGCACGGTCGCCGGCGAGTTCGGCGAGCAGCTCGGGCAGGGCGCGCCACATCCCGGCGGTCATCGCGTTGCGCTTGGCGGGGTTGCTGATGACGACGGTGGCGACACCGTCCTCGACGGTGTGCGTCAGCTGCGGCTGCGGGGACTCGGGCGGCTCCATGCGCGGGATGCTATCCGTCCGGGCGGGGTCGTCGAGCATGAAGGTCAGCGGGAAAGGCTGCTGAAACGATCGGCCGGACGAATCGGACAGAATGGGATCCCGACCAGTCGCACAACTGACGCTGTCATACGCAATCGTTCAAAAGGCGCTCAAAGGCGATCAGTTCTGTTCAGCTGCTCGGCCCGAACCAACTGACTGTCAACACTTGTTACTCAAGGTCAGTGGCAAACGAGCCGAGGGTGAAACTATGGAGAGCCGCGGGAGCGTGCCTGCCCGGCCGCTGTCGTACGAGGGGGTCTGGCGCTTCACCGCTCCGGCGGTCGACGTCTCCGTGCCCCAGGCCCGTCGTGCCGTACGGGACCTGCTGGACCGCCAGGGTGTGCCGGTCGCCGACGAGGTGGTGCAGGGACTCCTGCTGATCGTCTCCGAGCTGGTCACCAACGCCGTGCGGCACGCGGCCCTACTATCGCCCGAGGTCGCCGTCGAGGTCGCCATCGGCGCCCAGTGGGTCCGCGTGTCCGTGGAGGACAACCACCCCTACCGGCCCAAGGCGCTGGAGACCGACTCCGCGCAGACCGGTGGCCGCGGCCTGCTGCTCGTACGGGAGATCACGCGCGAGGCCGGCGGCCTGTGCGACGTCGAGCACACCGCGAGCGGAGGCAAGATCATCTGGGCCGAGCTGCCACTGGTTCCGGTCCTGAACGGCGACGCGGCCCCGATCTAGGCCCCGATCTAGGCCCTGATCGGCCGGACAGCCCCCGGCCCCGGAACCCGCGGGTGCGGCCCGCGACCGGACCGCACCACCCGCGGGCTCACCAGCCGCCTGACGGGCCCGTCAGCTCCCTGACCGCCGGGCGCGCGGCGTCCAGCACCGTCATGAACCACGCCGAGAACGTGGCCCGGCCGTGCAGCTCCGTCAGCTCGTCGGGCGTCACGAACGCCGTCTCGCCGACCTCCTCCGGGTCGGGCCGCAGCGCGGACTGCACCATGCCGACGAAGAGGTGGTTGTACTCCTGCTCCACCAGCCCCGACGCCGGGTCGGGGTGGTTGTAGCGCACCGTGCCCGCCTCCGCGAGCAACGACGGCGAGACCCCCAGCTCCTCGTACGTACGCCGGGCGGCGGCCGCGAACGGGGCCTCGCCGGGGTAGGGGTGGCCGCAGCAGCTGTTCGACCAGACACCGGGGGAGTGGTACTTGCTCAGCGCCCGGCGCTGGAGCAGCAGCCGGCCCTGCTCGTCGAAGAGGAACACCGAGAACGCGCGGTGCAGCCGGCCGGGCGCCTGATGGGCGGAGAGCTTCTCCGCGGTGCCGATGGTATGGCCCTGTTCGTCGACCAGTTCGAGCAGGATCGCTGGTGATGTGCCGTTCGACGAACTGTTCGCCGCGGTGGCTGGTGTGATCGGCATGACCATCCTTCGCATCGTTCCTCGGCCCTCGGGGAGCCTGCCCAGTCTGCCGTAAAAACGATGCTTGTCCGCACTTCGGCGGCCTGGCATGTCCGCCCCGCCGCGCGGTGCACGCGGGCGGGGCGGACGGACGGTCAGACTCCGAAGGCCGCCGGATAACGGATCTCACCGTGTGCGGTGGCGGCCGATCCGTCCAGCACCAGCGCCATCACGGCCTCGTCGGGGGCCTCGAATCCTGGCCTGATTCCGTATCCGGAGGCCCGTTCGAAACCGAACCGCGGGTAGTACTCCGGGTGCCCGAGGACCACCACCAGGCGCTCGCCGCGCGCCCGCGCCGCGTCCAGCACGGCCCGGACCACCGCCTGTCCCGCGCCCTGGCGCTGGTACCGGGGCGCGGTCGCCACCGGGGCCAGCGCGAGCGCGGGTGTGTCACCCACCCGGCACCGCGTGAGCAGCGCGTACGCCGCGGGTGAGCCTCCCCCACAGCCGTCGGCGTGGGAGGTACCCCCAGCCGCCTCGGCGACGTACGACAGACCCGGCAGCCACGCCTCGCCGTCCCGGCGAAGCGCGTCCACGAGGTCCGCCTCCTCCGGCGTGGGGAAGGCGGCGGCGTTCAGCTCCCGGACGACCGCGGCATCGGCCGCCGTCTCCGGGCGGGTGTGCCAGCGCGGGTCCGCGGGACGCAGCACATAACCGGTGCAGCCGTACTCCACGCCGTGCTCACGGCGCATGACGATCTCCTCGCGGGTGCCGGCTGGGGGTGCCTCCGACGCCGCGGGCTGTGGGGGAACCTCGGCCATGCCCGGCGCCGCGGGAGCCGCGGCGTCGGCCCGCGCGGCCAGCGGACCGTAGTACTCGTCCCAGTCGCTCTCGGGCTGCCGGTACACCGAGAGGATCGTGTAACCGGCGGCGGAGGCCGCCGCGCAGTTCTCGGCGGTCGTACGCAGCCGGTAGTGGCGGTCCCACAAGGCGCGTGCGGCTGGGGGTACCTCCCACGCCGAAGGCTGTGGGGGAGGCTCGGCCGTCCACTCGCACTCGGTCAGCACGAGAGCGCCGCCCGGGGCGAGCAGCCGCCGCCATGCGGCGAGGGCGGTGTCGAAGCCGATGGAGTAGGCGGAGCTCTCCGCCCAGACGAGATCGAACGACCCGTCGGGGAAGGGGAGGTCGCCCATGTCGGCGCGGACGGTACGGATCGCCTCCCCGAGCCCGCGGGCGTCGGCGGAGTGCCGCAGCTCGTCGAGGAACGGCTGGTGCAGGTCGACCGCGGTCACCTGCGCGCCGGCCTCGGCGGCCAGCAGCAGCGCGGAACGGCCCGCGCCGCAGCCGAGGTCCAGCACCCGCGGACGCGCGGGCAGCGGGCCCGCGGCGGCGAGCAGCCGCAGCGAGGTGGCGTCGGAACCGGGGCCCTGCCGCGGAAGACCGTGGTGCAGGGAGAAGGCGTCGTGCAATGCGTTGTCGGACAACGGGGAAACCCTTGTGTGTGAATGGGCTCCGGCCGACGGCACGACCGGGTCCGGTGGACCGGACCTGATCGGATCAGTGTTGGCCGGGAGCCCGGAAGCGGATGACGGACCGGGCGCTGCTCACGGCAGCCTCCATCGCCGCAGTCATCAACCTCAGCTCCTCTCAAAGAATTCGGCCGGGGCGTGCTCGCCCCGGCCGAACCCTAACAACGATGCCGCCGCTCAGTGACAGAGTTTCGCCTCGTGCTCCGCGTGCCCGACGGGCTCCAGCTGGAACGTGCAGTGCTCGACGTCGAAGTGGTCGCCGATGCAGCCCTGCAGTTCGTGGAGGAGCTTCTCGTGCCCCACCGCGTCCAGCACGTCCTGGGCCACCACCACATGGGCCGAGAGCACCGGCATGCCCGAGGTGATCGTCCAGGCGTGCAGGTCGTGCACGTCCTCCACACCCGGCAGCGCCAGTATGTGCGCGCGGACCTCGCCCATGTCGACACCCTTCGGCGCCGCCTCCAGCAGCACGTTCAGGGTCTCGCGCAGCAGCCGCAGCGTGCGCGGGACGATCATCAGGCCGATGACGAGGGACGCGATCGGGTCGGCGTACTGCCAGCCCGTGGCCAGGATGACGCCCGCCGACACCAGCACGGTGACCGAGCCGAGCGCGTCGGCGAGCACCTCAAGGTAGGCGCCGCGGACGTTCAGGCTCTCCTTCTGACCGCGTACCAGGAGGGAGAGCGAGACCATGTTGGCGACCAGACCGACGAGGGCGAAGGTGATCGTCAGGCCGCCGCGGGTCTCGGCCGGTGTGATGAACCGCTCGACCGCCTCGAACAGAAGGTAGCCGCCGACGCCGAGCAGCAGCAGGCAGTTGGCGAGCGCGGCGAGGATCTCCGCCCTCGCGAAGCCGAAGGTGCGGTTCAGTCCGGCCGGCCGGTTGGCGAAGTGGATGGCGAGCAGGGCCATGGCCAGTCCGACGGCGTCCGTCGCCATGTGGGCGGCGTCCGCGATCAGCGCGAGCGAGCCGGACAGCACACCACCGACGATCTCCAGCACCATCACGCCCAGCGTGATGGAGAGCGCGATCCGAAGCCGTCCCTTGTAGGCCGCGGCCGCGGTCCCCGTCGGCGGCGGCCCGCCGTGCGTGTGCCCGTGGTCGTGACCTGCCCCCATGCGAATGCCTCCCGTGAACGTCGGACCTGCCTTCCAGGTCCTCAGTGAACTACGGGTGGGGGGTATGGTCAACACGGCACTGAACACCGTTGTCATGTGCTCTGACCTGCGGAAATGCTTGCAGGTCAGACGCTTGTGCGATCAGTCTGTGGCGAAGATCGGATGCCGGAGACGCCCGTGGGACGGCATCCGTACGGGCCGCCGGCCGGTGAGTTTCGTCTCCCTCGGGGCGGGGTGAGCGTCGCCCTGCGCGCTCCCTGTAGGCGCCCCGTGCTCACCGCCGGCGGCCCGTGCCCGGTGGGGGCCGTCCGCGGTTTGTCCGGTGAGGCGGTGATCGACCATGATGATCCCGGCGGGCCTCCCGGGCGTGAACGGCCGATGAATTCCCGCTCCCCTTCATCCGATAGCCTCGGCCGACGTGCCGCCGCCCGGGTACCGGGCCGAGCCGCCCTGCCCGTGCACCGCCAGCTCCAAGGAGTGAGTTCGTCTGTCGACCGCCATCCTCACCGGTCCGCCGGTACCCGGATCGTCGCTCGAAGGCGATCTGCGGTCGCTGGGTTTCGACGTGCAGATCGCGGACGGCCCCGAGCGGACCGCCGCACTGGTCGCGGCCGTGCCGGGCGCCGAGCGCGTCGCGCTCGTCGACCCCCGCTTCGTGGGACATGTGCACGCCCTGCGGCTCGCGCTGACCGACCCCCGCTTCCCGGCCGCCGCCGTCCCCGGAGCGCTGACCGCGCAGCCGGCCGCCCGCGCCGCGCTGACCGCGGCCGTGCGCGGTGTCACGGCGACCGTGCCCGCCGGTGCCGTCGCCGCGGACGGTGACGGGCTCGTCGACAGCGTCGCCACCGCCCTCGAAGCGGGCGGCGCCGCCGTCCACCGTCCCGAGCTGGGCTCCCTGGTCGCCGACGTGCCCACCGGGGCGCAGGACAGGCACCGGGTCCGCGCCGCGGTCGAGGCCGTCGACGACGAGGCCGTCCGCCTGCGCTCCGCCGTCAAGGCGCGCGACGGCTTCTTCACGACCTTCTGCATCAGCCCCTACTCCCGCTACATCGCCCGCTGGTGCGCGCGCCGAGGTCTGACCCCGAACCAGGTCACCACCGCCTCGCTGCTCACCGCGCTGATCGCCGCCGGATGCGCGGCGACCGGCACCCGCGCGGGCTTCGTCGCTGCCGGTCTGCTGCTGCTCCTCTCCTTCGTCCTGGACTGCACCGACGGTCAGCTCGCCCGCTACTCGCTGCAGTACTCGACGCTGGGCGCCTGGCTGGACGCGACGTTCGACCGTGCCAAGGAGTACGCGTACTACGCGGGTCTCGCCCTCGGTGCATCGGCCGCGAGCGGCAGTGGGGGAGGCGACGACGTATGGGCGCTCGCGCTCGGCGCGATGGTCCTGCAGACCTGCCGGCACGTCGTCGACTTCTCCTTCAACGAGGCCAACCACGACGCCACCGCGAACACGAGTCCCACGGCCGCCCTGTCGAGCAGGCTCGACAGCGTCGGCTGGACGGTGTGGGTGCGCCGGATGATAGTCCTGCCGATCGGCGAGCGCTGGGCCATGATCGCGGTGCTCACGGCCGTCACCACCCCCCGGATCGTCTTCTGGGCCCTGCTCGTCGGCTGCTCGCTCGCCGCCTGCTACACCACCGCCGGCCGGGTGCTGCGCTCCCTGACCCGCAAGGCGCACCGCACGGACCGCGCCACCCGGGCCCTCGCCGACCTCGCCGACTCGGGCCCCCTCGCCCAGGCGGTGGCGCGCGCCTTCGCGCAGCGGGCACGGAGGCTTCCCGGTCTCGTCCCGCTCGCGGCCGCCGTCACCGGCGCGGCCGCCGTCGTGGCCACCGCCGCGTTCACCGGCTTCGGCTCCGTGTGGACCGTCGCCGCGGCTGCCGGATACGCGGTCACTTCCGGCATCGCGGTCGCGCGGCCGCTGAAGGGCGCCCTCGACTGGCTGGTCCCCCCGGTGTTCCGGGCCGCCGAATACGGCACCGTCCTCGTCCTCGCCGCTCACGCAGAGGTGAACGGTGCGCTACCGGCAGCTTTCGGGCTGGTGGCGGCGGTCGCCTACCATCACTACGACACGGTGTACCGCATCCGCGGTGGCACGGGCGCGCCCCCGCACTGGCTGGTGCGGGTGATCGGCGGGCACGAGGGGCGGGTCCTGTCGGTCGCGCTGTCGGCCCTCCTGCTGAACAGCACGGACTTCACCATCGCGCTGGCGGTCATCGCCGTGGCGGTCGCGCTCGTGGTGCTGACCGAGAGCATCCGCTTCTGGGTGTCCTCAGGCGCACCCGCAGTACATGACGAAGGAGAACCCGCATGATCGGCCTTGTTCTGGCAGCCGGTGCCGGACGGCGTCTTCGCCCCTACACCGACACGCTCCCGAAGGCCCTCGTGCCTGTGGACGGCGACACCACCGTCCTCGACCTCACCCTCGGCAACTTCGCCGAGATCGGCCTCACCGAGGCCGCGATCGTCGTCGGCTACCGCAAGGAGGCCGTCTACGAGCGCAAGGCGGCGCTCGAGGCGAAGTACGGCCTGAAGCTCACCCTCGTCGACAACGACAAGGCCGAGGAGTGGAACAACGCCTACTCCCTGTGGTGCGCCCGTGACGTCCTGGCCGAGGGCGTCATCCTCGCCAACGGCGACACCGTGCACCCCGTCTCGGTGGAGCAGACGCTGCTCGCCGCCCGCGGCAACGGACAGCGGATCATCCTCGCCCTCGACACGGTGAAGCACCTCGCCGACGAGGAGATGAAGGTCATCACCGCCGACGGCAAGGGCGTCCAGCGGATCACCAAGCTGATGGACCCCGAGACCGCCACCGGCGAGTACATCGGCGTCACCCTCATCGAGCCCGACGCGGCCGCCGACCTCGCCGACGCGCTGAAGGCCACCTTCGAGCGGGACCCGGACCTCTACTACGAGGACGGCTACCAGGAGCTCGTCAACCGCGGTTTCACCATCGACGTGGCCCCGATCGGGGACGTCAGGTGGGTCGAGATCGACAACCACGACGACCTCGCGAAGGGCCGTGAAATCGCGTGCCTGTACTGACCCGGCTGATCCCTTCCCCGGTCGTCGTCGACATCCGCGCGGGAGCCCTGGACGATCTGGCCTCGCTCCTCGCAGACCAGCGCATCTCCGCCTCCGGCAAGCTCGCCTTCGCCGTCAGCGGCGGCTCCGGCCAGGCCCTGCGCGAGCGCCTTGCACCCGCACTGCCGGGCGCCGACTGGTACGAGGTCTGCGACGGGACCATCGACTCCGCGGTCAAGCTCGCCGACGACATCAAGGGCAGCCGGTACGACGCGGTCGTCGGCCTCGGCGGCGGCAAGATCATCGACGTGGCCAAGTACGCCGCGGCCCGGGTCGGACTCCCGCTCGCCGCCGTCGCGACCAACCTCGCGCACGACGGCCTGTGCTCGCCGATCTCCATCCTCGACAACGACAACGGCCGCGGCTCCTACGGCGTCCCCTCGCCCATCGCCATGGTCATCGACCTCGACGTGGTGCGCGACGCCCCCGTGCGCTTCGTCCGCTCCGGCATCGGCGACGCGATCTCCAACATCTCGGCCATCGCCGACTGGGAGCTCGCCCACCGCGTCAACGGAGAGCCGGTGGACGGCCTCGCCGCCGCCATGGCCCGCACCGCGGGCCAGTCCGTGCTGCGCCACCCCGGCGGCGTCGGCGACGACGAGTTCCTGACCGTCCTCGCCGAGGCCCTGGTGCTCTCCGGCATCGCCATGTCTATCAGCGGCGACTCCCGCCCCTCGTCGGGCGCCTGCCACGAGATCAGCCACGCCTTCGACCTCCTCTACCCCAAGCGGGCCGCCAGCCACGGCGAGCAGGTCGGCCTCGGCGCCGCGTTCGCGATGCACCTGCGCGGTGCGCGCGAGGACGCGGCCCTGTTCGCCGAGGTCCTGCGCCGGCACGGGCTGCCGGTGCTGCCGGAGGAGATCGGGTTCTCCGCGGAGGAGTTCGTCCGCGCCGTGGAGTACGCACCGCAGACCCGCCCGGGACGGTTCACCGTCCTCGAGCACCTCGCCCTCACCACCGATCAGATCAGGGACGCGTACGCCGACTATGCCAAGACCATCAGTAGCTGAACTGCGTCCGGTCGTTCACCCGGCGGGCGTGAAGGACCGGCGCAGCGGAGAGCACTGGGGCGGCCGCCTGTACATGCGCGAGGTCTCCCTGCGCATCACCCGCCTCCTGGTCACCACCAAGGTCACGCCGAACCAGCTGACCTATGTGATGACCCTCTGCGGCGTCCTCGCCGCCCCGGCCCTGCTGGTGCCGGGCATCTGGGGTGCCGTACTCGGCGTGGTCGCGGTCCAGCTCTACCTGCTCCTCGACTGCGTCGACGGCGAGGTCGCCCGCTGGAAGAAGCAGTTCTCGCTCGGCGGGGTCTACCTGGACCGCGTCGGGGCGTATCTGTGCGACGCCGCCGTCCTCGTCGGCTTCGGCCTGCGCGCCGCCGACCTGTGGGGACCCGGCCGGGTCGACTGGCTGTGGGCCTTCCTCGGCACCCTGGCCGCCCTCGGCGCCATCCTCATCAAGGCCGAGACCGACCTCGTAGGCGTCGCCCGTCACCAGGGCGGGCTGCCGCCGGTCAAGGAGGCGGCGTCCGAGCCGCGCTCGGCCGGCATGGCGCTGGCCCGCAGGGCCGCCGGGGCGCTGAAGTTCCACCGGCTCGTCCTCGGGATCGAGGCATCGCTCCTGATCCTGGTCCTGGCGATCCTGGACACGGTCAGGGACGACCTGTTCTTCTCGCGCCTCGGTGTCGCCGTCCTCGCCGGCATCGCCCTGCTGCAGACCCTGCTGCACCTGGTCTCGATCCTGGCGTCGAGCAGGCTGAAATGACGGCTCCGCTCAAGCTGGGCGCGGTCGTCATCACCATGGGCAACCGCCCCGACGAACTGCGCGCACTCCTCGATTCGGTCGCCAAGCAGAACGGCGACCGGATCGAGGTCGTCGTCGTCGGCAACGGTGCCCCGGTGCTCGACGTCCCCGAGGGCGTACGGACCGTGGAGCTGCCCGAGAACCTGGGCATCCCGGGCGGACGCAACGTGGGCATCGAAGCGTTCGGCCCGTCCGGGCGGGACGTCGACGTCCTGCTCTTCCTCGACGACGACGGCATGCTGGCGGGCGCCGACACCGGCGAGCTGGTCCGCCAGGCCTTCGACGCCGACCCCCGGCTCGGCATCATCAGCTTCCGCATCGCCGACCCGGACACCGGGCTCACCCAGCGCCGCCACGTCCCGCGGCTGCGCGCCTCGGACCCGATGCGCTCCTCGCGCGTGACGACCTTCCTGGGCGGCGCCAATGCCGTGCGGACCGAGGTCATCGAGGAGGTCGGCGGCCTGCCCGACGAGTTCTTCTACGCCCACGAGGAGACCGACCTCGCCTGGCGCGCCCTCGACGCGGGCTGGGCCATCGACTACCGCGCGGACATCGTCCTGCTCCACCCGACCCTGCCGCCCTCGCGGCACGCGGTCTACCACCGCATGGTGGCCCGCAACCGCGTGTGGGTGGCCCGCCGCAATCTGCCCGCGCCGCTGATCCCCGTCTACCTGGGCGTCTGGGTGCTGCTCACGCTGCTGCGCCGGCCCACGGTGCCCGCGCTGAAGGCGTGGTTCGCGGGGTTCGCGGAGGGATGGCGGACGCCCTGCGGGCCGCGCCGCCCCATGAAGTGGCGTACTGTGTGGCGGCTCACACGGCTGGGCCGACCTCCTGTCGTCTGACAAGCTCGGTTCTGAGAGCATCTGGGCCGAGGTCCCCGATGGACACACGGAGCCCCGAACCGCCGCGCATCTTGAACACGAAAGTTTCAACTTGTGAGTGACACAACCCATGACGGTGCCATCGCGATGAGCCCCACGCCGTCACCCGACGACGGCCTCTCGCCGGCACAGCTCGCCGCCAAGTACGGACTGTCGGTCAGCGGCGCCCGACCCGGCCTGGCCGAGTACGTCAGGCAGCTGTGGGGGCGGCGCCACTTCATCCTGGCCTTCTCGCAGGCCAAGCTCACGGCCCAGTACAGCCAGGCGAAGCTCGGCCAGCTGTGGCAGGTGGCGACCCCGCTGCTCAACGCCCTGATCTACTTCCTGATCTTCGGCCTGATCCTCAAGGCCAGCCGGGGCATGCCGGTCGAGGTCTACGTACCGTTCCTGGTGACCGGTGTGTTCGTGTTCACCTTCACCCAGAGCTCGGTGATGGCCGGCGTCCGGGCGATCGCGGGCAACCTGGGCCTGGTGCGCGCCCTGCACTTCCCGCGGGCCTCGCTGCCGATCTCCTTCGCGCTCCAGCAGCTCCAGCAGCTGCTGTTCTCCATGATCGTGCTGGTCGCGATCGTGGTGGCGTTCGGCAGCTTCCCGACCTGGTCGTGGCTGCTGGTGGTCCCGGCGCTCGCCCTGCAGTTCGTGTTCAACACCGGCCTGGCCCTGATCGTGGCGAGGCTCGGCGCGAAGACCCCCGACCTCGCCCAGCTGATGCCGTTCGTCATGCGGACCTGGCTGTACGCCTCCGGTGTGATGTTCTCCATCCCGGTCATGCTCGCGGACAGGCCCGCCTGGATCGCCGACGTCCTGATGTACAACCCGGCGGCCGTCTATATGGACCTCGTCCGCTTCGCACTGATCGACGGCTACGGCTCCGAGAACCTGCCCTCGCACGTGTGGGCGTCGGCCCTCGGCTGGGCCGTCGTGATCGGCTTCGCGGGCTTCGTGTACTTCTGGAAGGCTGAGGAGCGCTACGGCCGTGGCTGACGACAAGAACGACAACGGGTCCGCCGCACGCGTGCCGACCGTCATCGCCGACGACGTCCACATCGTCTACCGCGTCAACGCGGGCAGCGGAGGCAAGGGGAGCGCCACCGCGGCCCTGAGCCGGATCCTGCGCCGCGACAAGGGCGAGTCCCGCGGGGTGCGCAAGGTGCACGCCGTCCGCGGTGTGTCCTTCACCGCCTACCGCGGCGAGGCCATCGGACTGATCGGCACCAACGGCTCCGGCAAGTCGACCCTGCTGCGGGCCATCGCCGGCCTGCTGCCCGCCGAGAGCGGCAAGGTCTACACGGACGGTCAGCCCTCGCTGCTCGGCGTCAACGCGGCGCTGATGAACGACCTGACGGGTGAACGCAACGTCATACTCGGCGGCCTGGCCATGGGCATGTCGCGCGAGGAGATCCGCGAGCGCTATCATGGCATCGTCGACTTCTCGGGCATCAACGAGAAGGGCGACTTCATCACCCTGCCCATGCGCACGTACTCCTCCGGTATGGCGGCCAGGCTCCGCTTCTCCATCGCCGCCGCCAAGAACCACGACGTCCTGATGATCGACGAGGCGCTCGCCACCGGTGACCGCCGCTTCCAGATTCGCTCCGAGGAACGTATCCGCGAGCTCCGCAAGGAGGCCGGCACGGTCTTCCTGGTCAGCCACAGCAACAAGTCGATCAGGGACACCTGCGACCGGGTCCTGTGGCTGGAGAAGGGCGAGCTGCTGATGGACGGCCCGACCGACGAGGTCATCAAGGCGTACGAGAAGGAGACCGGCAAGTAGCCGTCGCCCGCGCCTCTCACGCCCGGGGCCCCCGCCGCTCGGCCGAGCGGCGGGGGCCCCGGTGCGTCCGGCCCTGTACCCGCCGGATTCGCACGGACCGTCGAACGAGGTCAAGTCCTGTGTATGCGGGGAAGGTCGGGGCGAATCGGGGCGTTGTCACATGGGCGGGCAACACCCCGGAGCCGCGTCGCGCGTTGTACAACGTAAGCTGTAGCAGTGCTGAATCGCGGCAAGTGGGGGGATTTCTCCTTCCTGGCCCGGGTGCCGGACGGCCGTCGACGGCAGGGCAAGACGGCGGCGTGTCCGAAATAGGATGTATTGGGTCGGCGGTGTAGAACGGGAGATGTGACGGCCATGACGGAATCTCTCCAGCTCCGCGAGTCCTGCGCCGTCTCCGTCGTACCGGGCGGCGTCGTACTGGGCAGCGCGCAGTGACGGCCGCCCCCGAGGCGCCCCGGGAGACCGCCCGCACGACCCTCGACAAGGCCGCCGGCGAGAACTTCCCCGTCGCCCCCTTCTTCCTCCCGCGCGCCTGGCGCGACGATCTCATGGCCGTCTACGGATTCGCCCGGCTCGTCGACGACATCGGTGACGGCGACCTCGCCCCCGGCGGCGCCGACGCCCGCAGCCTCGGTGTCGCCCCCGAGCACGCCGATGACCCGCTCGTCCTCCTCGACGCCTTCGAGGCCGACCTGAACCGGGTCTTCGACCCGGCCGGCGCCGTCCCGCGGCACCCGCTGCTGCGTGCCCTGCGGCCCACCGTCCGCCGCCGCTCGCTCAGCCCCGAGCCCTTCCTCGGCCTCATCGCCGCCAACCGGCAGGACCAGCTCGTCCGCCGCTACGAGACCTGGGACGACCTGGTCGCCTACTGCGAGCTGTCGGCCGACACCGTCGGCCGGATGGTCCTCCAGATCACCGGCACGTCGAGTCCCGAGCGCATCCGCCGCTCCGACGCCGTGTGCACCGCACTCCAGATCGTCGAGCACCTCCAGGACGTCGCCGAGGACCTCGCCCGCGACCGCGTCTACCTGCCCGCCGAGGACCTGAAGCTCTTCCGCGTCACCGAGGCGGACCTCGCCGCCCCCACGGCGAACGCCTCGGTGCGGGCACTGATCGCCTACGAGTCCCGGCGGGCCCATGACCTCCTCGACGAGGGCACGGCGCTCGTGGGCAGCGTCCACGGCAGGCTGCGGCTGCTCCTCGCGGGTTTCGTCGGCGGTGGGCGCGCCGCCCTCGCCGCGATCGCCGCGGCCGGACATGATGTGCTGCCCGGACCACCCAAAGCCGCAAAGGCCCACGTGCTGCGCGAAACGGGACTGGTCTTGCGAAGAGCGCGTAGGAAGGGATGAGCCGGACGATGGAGGGATCGCCCCAGATGCCCGCCGCGGTGCAGGCCGCGTACCGCTACTGCGAGGCCGTGACCGGGCAGCAGGCCCGCAACTTCGCCTACGGGATCCGGCTGCTGCCGGCCGACAAGCGGCAGGCCATGTCCGCGCTCTACGCGTTCTCCCGTCGGGTCGACGACATCGGTGACGGTGCGCTGACCCCGGAGGCCAAGCACGCCCGGCTGGAGGACACCCGGGCGGTGCTCGACCGCATCCGGAAGGGCGGCGTCGACGACGACGACACCGATCCCGTCGCGGTCGCGCTCGCCGACGCGGCGCAGCGCTTCTGCCTGCCGCTCGGCGGGCTCGACGAGCTCATCGACGGCGTACTGATGGACGTGCGCGGCGAGACGTACGAGACCTGGGACGACCTCAAGGTCTACTGCCGCTGCGTCGCGGGCGCGATCGGCAGGCTCTCGCTCGGCGTGTTCGGCACTCAGCCCGGCGCACGCGGCACCGAGCGCGCCGTCGAGTACGCCGATACGCTCGGCCTCGCGCTGCAACTGACCAACATCCTGCGCGACGTTCGTGAGGACGCCGCGACCGGGCGCAGCTATCTGCCGGCCGACGACCTCGCGAAGTTCGGCTGCTCCGCGGGCTTCCACAGCACGACTCCGCCGCCCGGGGCCGACTTCGCGGGCCTGGTCCACTTCGAAGTGCGCCGCGCCCGCTCGCTGTTCGCCGAGGGCTACCGGCTGCTGCCCATGCTCGACCGCCGCAGCGGCGCCTGCGTCGCCGCCATGGCCGGCATCTACCGCCGCCTGCTCGACCGCATCGAACGCGACCCCGAGGCGGTGCTGCGCGGCCGGGTCTCCCTGCCGGGCCGTGAGAAGGCGTACGTGGCGGTCCGCGGCCTCTCGGGCCTCGACGCCCGCCACATCGGCCGCCGCACCCAGGGGGGCCGCGCGTGACCCGACTCGCATCGGGCCCGCCCGGCCCCTGTCTCCGCGCGCCGCGCCCGCGTGTCGCGTGCCCCCGCGCGACCGTGCCGGGCAGGCTGCGTCCGGCGGCAGCTCCCGCGTCGCGCCCCGGCGTGCGGGGGACCGGTGTGCGGTCGACCCGCACTGCCGCCCTTGCGTCCCCCGCAGTGGCGGACGCGAGGAGCATGTTCGTGACGGCCCCGAGGAGGGAGAGCCGATGACGGGCGACGAAACCCCGGCCCCGCACGCCGTGGTCGTCGGCGGCGGCATCGCCGGAGTCACCGCCGCGCTGGAACTCGCCGACGCCGGACTGGAGGTCACCCTCCTGGAGGGGCGGCCCCGCCTCGGTGGACTCGCCTTCTCCTTCCGGCGCGGCGACCTCACCGTCGACAACGGCCAGCACGTGTACCTGCGCTGCTGCACCGCCTACCGCTGGTTCCTCGACCGGATCGACGCCACCCGGCTCGCACCCGTACAGGACCGGCTGGACGTCCCCGTGCTGGACGTGGCGGCTCCCCGGGGGCCGCGGCTCGGCCGGCTGCGGCGCACCGCGCTGCCCGTACCGCTGCACCTCGCGGGCGGGCTCGCCGCCTACCCGCACCTCTCGCTCGCGGAGCGCGCCGGCGTCGCACGCGCCGCGCTGGCACTGAACAGGCTCGACCCCGCCGACCCCGCGCTCGACGGCATCGACTTCGCCACCTGGCTCGGCCGGCACGGCCAGTCCCCACGCGCCGTCGCCGCCCTGTGGGACCTCGTCGGCGTGGCGACCCTCAACGCCCGCGCGCGGCACGCCTCCATGGGACTCGCCGCGATGGTCTTCAAGACCGGGCTGCTCTCCGAGCCCGGCGCCGCCGACATCGGCTGGGCCCGCGTACCCCTCGGCGAACTCCACGACACCCTCGCCCGAAAAGCCCTCGACACGGCCGGTGTCCGCACCGAACTCTCCACCCGCGTGCGGGGCATCACCCGCGCCGACGGCGGCCGCTGGCAGGTGGCGGCCGGCGCCGAGACGCTCTACGCCGACGCGGTCGTCCTCGCCGTGGCGCAGCGCGAGGCCCACGTCCTGCTGCCCGAAGGGGCCATGGAGGACCCCGACCGGCTGCTGGACATCGGCACCGCGCCGATCCTCAACGTCCATGTCCTGTACGACCGCAAGGTGCTGCGCCGCCCGTTCTTCGCCGCGCTCGGCACGCCTGTGCAGTGGGTCTTCGACCGCACCGACGCGTCCGGGTGCACCGAGGGCCAGTACCTGGCGCTGTCGCAGTCGGCCGCGGAGGACGAGATCGACGACCCCGTCGCCGTCCTGCGCGCACGGTATCTGCCCGAACTGGAACGGCTGTTGCCCGCCGCGCGCGGCGCACACGTCCGTGATTTCTTCGTCACCCGGGAGCGTACGGCGACGTTCGCGCCCGCCCCCGGCGTCGGTCGTCTGCGGCCGGGCGCGCGCACGCGTGCCCCCGGCCTGTACCTTGCTGGCGCGTGGACTGCCACTGGCTGGCCCGCGACCATGGAGGGTGCCGTGCGCAGCGGGTTCAGTGCCGCCGGCGCTGCGCTCTCCGCGCTCGGCCGTCGCCATGAACATCCGCTCAAGGAGGCGGCGTGAGCACCAGTACTGGAACCAGAGGAGTAAGCGTGCCGACAGTGCCCTCGGCGAACCCGGCTGAAGACACCGCACAGACCGCCCAGGCCGTGAAGGCCACGGACATCGCCGCGCTGCTGGAGCGCGGCCGCACCCTGTCCACCCCGGTGCTGCGCGCCGCCGTCGACCGGCTCGCCCCGCCCATGGACACAGTGGCCGCCTACCACTTCGGCTGGATCGACGCCGCGGGCCGCCCCTCGGACGGCGACGGCGGCAAGGCGGTGCGGCCCGCGCTCGCTCTGCTGTCGGCCGAGGCGGCAGGTGCGGCGCCCGAGGTCGGCATCCCCGGCGCGGTCGCGGTCGAGCTCGTGCACAACTTCTCGCTCCTGCACGACGACCTTATGGACGGCGACGAGCAGCGCAGGCACCGCGACACGGTGTGGAAGGTGCACGGCCCCGCGCAGGCCATCCTCGTCGGCGACGCCCTCTTCGCGCTCGCCAACGAACTCCTCCTGGAGATGGGCACGGTGGAGGCGGGCCGCGCCACCCGCCGCCTGACCACCGCGACGCGCAAGCTCATCGACGGCCAGGCCCAGGACATCTCCTACGAGCACCGCGAGCGGGTCACCGTCGAGGAGTGCCTGGAGATGGAGGGCAACAAGACCGGCGCGCTGCTGGCCTGCGCCGTCTCGATCGGCGCCGTCCTCGGCGGCGCCGACGACCGTACCGCCGACACCCTGGAGGCGTACGGCTACCACCTCGGCCTGGCCTTCCAGGCCGTCGACGACCTGCTCGGCATCTGGGGCGACCCGGTCTCCACCGGCAAGCAGACCTGGAGCGACCTGCGCCAGCGCAAGAAGTCCCTGCCGGTCGTCGCCGCGCTCGCCGCGGGCGGCCCGGCCTCGCAGCGCCTCGGCGAGCTGCTCGCGGCCGATGCCAAAAGCAACGACTTCGACAGCTTCTCCGAGGAGGAGTTCGCCACCAGGGCGGCCCTGATCGAGGAGGCGGGCGGCCGCGAGTGGACCTCTCAGGAGGCCCGCCGCCAGCACGCGATCGCGATCGACGCCCTCGACGGTGTCGACATGCCGGAACGGATCCGGGCGCAGCTCGTGGCGCTCGCGGACTTCGTCGTCGTACGGAAGAGATGATCACCATCGCACGCAGCACCAGGCGGAGCCTCAGCCGCACCATATGAATCGCGTCGCCGGCCGGTGACACCGAGCGTCACCGGCCGACGGAGACCCCAGCTCAGCAGAGAACCACTGCAACGAAGGGGAAGCCATGACAGCGACGACCGACGGAGGCAGCGGGCCCGTGCGGGCCTCGACTGCCGCTGCCGGCAACTCGACCGCCCCCGCAAACGGCACAGCGACCACGGCCACCGGGGCGAAGGCCCCCGCGGACATCCGCGAAGCCGCCGGGAAAGCGGTGGAACGGGCGGTCGGCCATCTGCTCGAACGCCAGGACGACCAGGGCTGGTGGAAGGGCGACCTCGAGACCAATGTGACGATGGACGCGGAGGACCTGCTGCTGCGGCAGTTCCTCGGCATCCAGGACGAGCGGACCACCGAGGCGTCCGCCCGTTTCGTGCGCGGACAGCAGCGCGAGGACGGCACCTGGGCGACGTTCTACGGCGGCCCCGGCGAACTGTCCACCACCGTCGAGGCGTACGTCGCCCTGCGGCTCGCCGGAGACCGGCCCGACGACCCGCACATGCTGCGCGCGGCGGCATGGATCCGCGGCCGGGGCGGCATTGCCGCGAGCCGCGTCTTCACCCGGATCTGGCTCGCCCTCTTCGGCTGGTGGAAGTGGGAGGACCTGCCCGAGCTGCCGCCGGAACTGATCTTCCTGCCGAAGTGGTTCCCGCTGAACATCTACGACTTCGGCCAGTGGGCGCGGCAGACGATCGTCCCGCTCACCGTCGTGTCCGCCAAGCGGCCCGTGCGCCCGGCGCCCTTCCCGCTGGACGAACTGCACACCGACCCGGACAACCCGAACCCGGTCAAGGATCTGGCACCAGCGGCCAGTTGGGACGGATTCTTCCAGCGCGCCGACAAGGCGCTGCACCTGTACCACAAGGTCGCTCCCCGCCGTCTCCGCCGTACCGCCATGAACAGCGCAGCCCGCTGGATCATCGAGCGCCAGGAGAACGACGGCTGCTGGGGCGGCATCCAGCCCCCCGCCGTGTACTCCGTGATCGCGCTGTACCTGCTCGGCTACGACCTCGAACACCCCGTGATGCGGGCCGGGCTGGAGTCGCTGGACCGGTTCGCCGTCTGGTACGAGCAGGACGGTCTGCCCGTCCGCATGATCGAGGCGTGCCAGTCACCGGTCTGGGACACCTGCCTCGCCACCGTCGCGCTGGCCGACGCGGGTCTGCCCGCCGACCACCCGGCGCTGGTCAGGGCCGCCGACTGGATGCTCAGCGAGCAGATCGTTCGGCCGGGGGACTGGTCCGTGCGCAGGCCCGGGCTGACGCCAGGCGGCTGGGCGTTCGAGTTCCACAACGACAACTACCCCGACATCGACGACACCGCCGAGGTCATTCTCGCCCTGCGCAGGGTCAGGCACCCCGACCCGGAGCGTCTGGATGCGGCGATCGAGCGCGGCGCCCGCTGGAGCCTCGGCATGCAGTCGAGGAACGGCGCCTGGGGCGCGTTCGACGCCGACAACACCAGCCCGTTCCCCAACCGGCTGCCGTTCTGCGACTTCGGTGAGGTGATCGACCCGCCGTCCGCGGACGTCACCGCGCACGTCGTGGAGATGCTGGCGTACGAAGGGAAGGCGGGCCACCCGCGGACCCGCCGGGCGATCGAGTGGCTGCTCGCCGAACAGGAGCCGAACGGGGCCTGGTTCGGCCGCTGGGGCGTCAACTACCTGTACGGCACAGGGTCCGTGGTCCCCGCGCTCATCGCCGCCGGGCTGCCTGCGTCCCACCCGGCGGTCCGACGCGCGGTCTCCTGGCTGGGGTCCGTGCAGAACGAGGACGGCGGCTGGGGCGAGGACCTGCGCTCCTACCGGGAGAAGAAGTGGATCGGGCACGGGCCCTCCACCGCCTCCCAGACGGCCTGGGCGCTGCTCGCGCTGCTCGCCGCGGGGGAGCAGGACGGCAAGGCCGCGCAGCGGGGCGTCGCCTGGCTCGCCGCCACTCAGCGCGCGGACGGCTCCTGGGACGAGCCGCAGTTCACCGGCACCGGTTTCCCGTGGGACTTCTCCATCAACTACCACCTGTACCGGCAGGTCTTCCCGCTCACCGCGCTCGGTCGCTTCGTGCAGGGCGAACCGCTCGCCGCCCGGGCGAACAGCCGCAAGGGGGGCTGATGGGCCGTCCCCCGGAGCCGGCCGGTTCCGCCGTACGGCTGCTGATCGCCTGCGCGCTCGGCATCGAGAAGATTGCCCTGCGCAGCGGCGTCCGGGCCCTGGACACGGACGGCCGGGCCGGCGACGTCACGGTGCTGCGCACCGGGATGGGGCCGGTCAACGCGGAACGGGCCGTGCTCGCCGCGTGCGCGAGCGACCCGCTGCGCGAAGCCGCCGTCGTCGCCTCCGGCTTCTGCGCGGGACTCGCCCCGGGCATGCACCCCGGTGACCTCGTCGTCGCGGACGAGACCCGCGTCGACGGGGTCACCACCGCGTGCACGGCCGCCGGACTGCTGCGCGAGGCGGTGACCAGGGCCGTACCGGGACGCACCGTGCACGGCGGCCTGCTGACGGGTGCCGACCACGTGGTGCGGGGGCCCGAGCGCGCCCGGCTGGAGGCCACCGGGGCCATCGCCGTCGACATGGAGTCCGCCGCCACGCTGAGCAGCGCGCTGCGCGCCGGTCCCCGCCCGGTTGCGGCCGTCCGGGTGGTCGTGGATGCTCCGGAGCACGAGCTGGTCCGAATTGGCACGGTACGCGGTGGAATATCGGCTTTCCATGTTCTTCGTGCCGTACTTCCCGCTTTTTACGAATGGCACCGTTCTTTGCTGCTCCCCAGGAGGTGAGCCAGATGGCCATGCCGCTCCGCCAGACCATCAGGGTCGGGACCTATCTCTTCGAACAGAAGCTCCGCAGGCGCGAGAAGTTCCCGCTCATCGTCGAGCTCGAACCGTTGTACGCCTGCAACCTCGCGTGCGAAGGGTGCGGAAAGATCCAGCATCCCGCCGGTGTGCTCAAGCAGCGGATGCCGGTGGCCCAGGCGGTCGGGGCGGTGCTGGAGTCCGGGGCTCCGATGGTGTCCATCGCAGGCGGCGAGCCCCTGATGCACCCGCAGATCGACGAGATCGTCCGCCAGTTGGTGGCGCGCAAGAAGTACGTCTTCCTGTGCACCAACGCGCTGCTGCTGCGCAAGAAGATCGAGAAGTTCAGCCCGTCACCGTACTTCGCCTTCGCCGTGCACATCGACGGGCTGCGCGAGCGGCACGACGAGTCGGTTGCCAAGGAAGGAGTGTTCGACGAGGCCGTGGAGGCGATCAAGGAGGCCAAGCGCCGCGGCTTCCGCGTCACCACCAACTCGACCTTCTTCAACACCGACACGGCCCAGACCGTCATCGAGGTCCTGGACTACCTCAACGACGACCTCGAGGTCGACGAGATGATGATCTCGCCCGCGTACGCCTACGAGAAGGCGCCCGACCAGGAGCACTTCCTCGGTGTGGAGCAGACGCGCGAGCTGTTCAGGAAGGCGTTCGCGGGCGGCAACCGCCGGCGCTGGCGGCTCAACCACTCGCCGCTCTTCCTCGACTTCCTCGAAGGCAAGGCCGACTTCCCCTGCACGGCCTGGGCCATCCCCAACTACTCGCTCTTCGGCTGGCAGCGCCCCTGCTACCTGATGAGCGACGGCTACGTCCCCACCTACCGCGAGCTCATCGAGGACACCGACTGGGACAAGTACGGCCGCGGCAAGGACCCGCGCTGCGCCAACTGCATGGCGCACTGCGGCTACGAACCGACCGCCGTGCTCGCCACCATGGGGTCGCTCAAGGAGTCCCTGCGCGCGGCCCGCGAGACGGTCAGCGGCAGCCGGTGATCCGACGGCGGCGGCGAGCGCCGGTCCCTGGGACCGGCCGCCGCCGCGGCCCGGAGTCGTCCAGCATACGAAGGGGGCAGACATGACGATTCTCGAACACATCCGAGGGCCGCGGGACCTTTCGGCCCTGACCAGGCGCGAACTCGACCAACTGGCCACCGATATCCGCGAGTTCCTGATCCAGGCGGTGGCACGGACCGGGGGCCACCTCGGCCCGAACCTCGGAGTGGTCGAGCTGACGATCGCGCTCCACCGTGTCTTCGACTCCCCGAGAGACCGGATCCTGTGGGACACCGGCCACCAGAGCTACGTGCACAAGCTGCTGACCGGGCGCCAGGACTTCTCGAAACTGCGCGGCAAGGGGGGCCTGTCGGGCTACCCGTCCCGTGAGGAGTCGGACCACGACGTCATCGAGAACTCGCACGCCTCCACCGTCCTCGGCTGGGCCGACGGTCTCGCCAAGGCCAACCAGGTCCTGAAGAAGGACGACCACGTCGTGGCCGTCATCGGCGACGGCGCGCTCACCGGCGGCATGGCCTGGGAGGCGCTCAACAACATCGCCGCGGCCAAGGACCGCCCGCTCGTCATCGTCGTCAACGACAACGAGCGCTCCTACGCCCCCACCATCGGCGGCCTCGCCAACCACCTGGCAACCCTGCGCACCACCGACGGCTACGAACGCTTCCTCGCCCGCGGCAAGGACATCCTGCAGAGCACCCCGGTCATCGGCCGGGCCCTCTACGGATCGCTCCACGGCGCGAAGAAGGGGTTCAAGGACTTCGTCGCCCCGCAGGGCATGTTCGAGGACCTCGGGCTGAAGTACGTCGGCCCGATCGACGGCCACGACAGCGCCGCCGTCGAGTCGGCACTCGCCCGTGCCAAGTGCTTCCACGGCCCCGTCATCGTGCACTGCCTCACCGAGAAGGGCCGCGGCTACCAGCCGGCACTCGACGACGAGGCCGACCGCTTCCACAGCGTCGGCACCATGGACGCGTCGACCTGCACGCCCCTCGCGGCCGCCCCGGGGCCGTCGTGGACCTCCGTCTTCGGGGAGGAGATCGCCGCGATCGGGGCCGAACGGCCGGACGTCGTGGCCGTCACGGCGGCGATGCTCCACCCCGTCGGTCTGACCGCCTTCGCCGAGCGCTTCCCCGACCGGGTGTGGGACGTGGGCATCGCCGAGCAGCACGCCGCGGTGTCCGCGGCGGGCCTCGCCACCGGTGGTCTGCACCCGGTCGTCGCGGTGTACGCGACGTTCCTGAACCGCGCCTTCGACCAGGTCCTCATGGACGTGGCTCTGCACAAGTGCGGTGTGACCTTCGTCCTCGACCGGGCCGGCGTCACCGGCACCGACGGCGCCTCCCACAACGGCATGTGGGACATGTCGGTCCTCCAGGTCGTGCCCGGCCTGCGGATCGCCGCCCCGCGCGACGCCGACCGGCTGCGCGAGGAACTGCGGGAGGCCGTCGAGGTCGACGACGCCCCGACCGTGGTCCGCTTCCCCAAGGAGTCGGCGGGCGAGGCGATCGAGGCGACGGGCCGTATCGGCGGGATGGACGTCCTGCACCGCGACGAGGACGCCGACGTGCTCCTGGTGTCCGTGGGAGCGCTCGCGGGAGTGTGCCTGGGCACGGCCGAACTGCTGCGCGATCGCGGAATCCGCTGCACCGTCGTCGATCCCCGCTGGGTCAAGCCCGTCGACGCACAGCTGCCGCCCCTCGCCGCCCGCCACCGGCTGGTCGCCGTCGTGGAGGACAACAGCCGCAGCGGCGGCGTCGGCTGGGCGATCGGCCAGGCGCTGCGCGACGCGGGAGCCGACGTGCCGCTGCGGACCTTCGGCATCCCCGAGCAGTTCCTCGCGCACGGCAAGCGCGGCGAGGTACTGGCCGACATCGGCCTCACACCGGTGGAGATCGCGGGAGCGATCAGTGCCGCCATGGCAGCCGAGGACCGGCCCGCCGAGGACCCAGGCAAGGAGAACTGAGCGATGACCGAGGCATCCAAGGGCTTCGACCTGGCGACACTGCTGGCCCGGCGCGGGGCCGAACGCTACGAACTGCACGGCCGCCACCTCAACCACCAGCTTCCGCGCATGCTGCACACCATCGGCTTCGACAAGATCTACGAGCGGGCCGAGGGCGCGTACTTCTGGGACGCCGACGGCAACGACTACCTGGACATGCTCGCCGGGTTCGGCGTCATGGGCCTGGGCCGCCACCACCCGGTCGTCCGCAAGGCGCTGCACGACGTGCTCGACGCCTCCCTCCCGGACCTCACCCGCTTCGACTGCCCTCCGCTGCCCGGTCTGCTCGCGGAGAAGCTGCTCGCCCACACCCCGCACCTGGACCGCGTGTTCTTCGGCAACAGCGGGACGGAGGCGGTGGAGACGGCTCTGAAGTTCGCCCGCTACGCCACCGGCCGGTCGAGGATGCTGTACTGCACGCACGCCTTCCACGGTCTGACGACGGGCTCCCTGTCCGTCAACGGCGAGGCCGGGTTCCGGCAGGGCTTCGACCCGCTGCTGCCCGACACGTCGATCGAACTCGGTGACCTGGACGCCCTGGAGCGCGAGTTGCAGAGCGGCGACGTCGCGGCTCTGATCGTCGAGCCCGTCCAGGGCAAGGGGGTGTTGCCGAGCCCGCCGGGATTCCTGCGGGCCGCCCAGGAGCTTCTGCACCGGCACAAGGCGCTCCTGATCGCCGACGAGGTGCAGACCGGCCTCGGGCGCACCGGCGACTTCTACGCCTTCCAGTACGAGGCGGGCGTCGAGCCCGACATGATCTGCGTGGCCAAGGCCCTGTCCGGCGGCTACGTCCCGGTCGGGGCGACGCTCGGCAAGGACTGGATCTTCAAGAAGGTCTACTCGTCCCTCGACCGGGTGCTGGTGCACTCCGCCAGCTTCGGTGCCAACGCCCAGGCGATGGTCGCCGGCCTCGCCGTCCTGTCGGTGCTGGAGGACGAGCAGGTCGTGGCGAACGCCCGGGTGACGGGCGAGCTGCTGCGGGCGCGGCTCGCCGCGCTCGTGGACCGCTACGAGATGCTGCGGGAGGTCCGCGGCCGGGGCCTGATGATCGGCATCGAATTCGGGCGCCCGGAATCGATGCGGCTGCGCAGCCGGTGGGCCATGCTGCAGGCTGCCCGGAAGGGTCTGTTCGCGCAGATGGTCGTCGCACCGCTGCTCCAGAGGCACCGGATCCTGACCCAGGTCTCCGGCGACCACATGGAAGTGATCAAGCTGATCCCGCCGCTGATCATCGGCGAGCGCGAGGTCGACCGGTTCGTGGAGGCGTTCACGGCGGTGATGGACGACGCCCACAACGGCGGCACATTGATGTGGGACTTCGGCAAGACGCTGGTGAAGCAGGCCATGGTCAACCGCTGAGCCGCCGCACCGCCCTGCGCCGGTTTGCCTGTGAGGCAAGAAATTTGCCTCTCGGGCAAGGGCCTGGCGCAATGGACGCATGACCACTTCCGCCGCACCGTCGGGCGAGGGGCTGCACCACGTCGCGCCCCGGCTGCGCGATCTGCGCCGCCGCCGCGGGCTGACCCTTGAGGCCGCCGCCCAGCGCGCCGGGCTCTCCCCGGCCCATCTCTCCCGGCTGGAGACGGGGAACCGCCAGCCCTCGCTGCCGATGCTCCTCGCCCTCGCCAGGATCTACGGTACGACGGTCGCCGAGGTCCTCGGCGAGCTCCCGCCCGAGCGCGAGCCCGTCATCCGGGCCGGCCGCCGCGAGCCCGCGACCGCCGACGGCTGGACGTACCACCAGGTCGGCGCGCCGGGCCGGGCCATGCAGGCCCTGCGGGTGGTCGTCCCTTACGGGGCCCAGGGCGATCTGGTCCGGGTGCACCCGGGCGAGGAATGGCTGTACGTCGTCGACGGACGACTGCGCCTCGGCCTCGGCGACGCCGTCCACGAGCTGGCGCCCGGCGACAGCGCGCACTTCGACTCGCTCACACCGCACCGCATCGCGGCCGCCACGCCCGAGGGCGCGGAGCTGCTCTTCGTGCACACCCTGCTGCAGAGCCCCGATCCGCACCCGCACGCCTGACCCCGAAGGTTGTGATCACGCCCATGTGGGACCCCCTGGACAAGCCCCTGCCGGACACACCCGAGAACAGGCGCGAGGACCGCTTCCCGCGCGGCCTGGTCATCCGGCTGTTCGCCTACCTCGTGGCGGGGCACCTCGTCGCCGCATTCCTCTACCTGCTGTTCCTGGTGGGCGGCCAGAACCAGTAGGCGCCCTGCCGGCAAGGGCTCAGCCGTTCTCGACGAGCCGTTCGCGCAGCAGCTCACGGGTCCGGTCGGAGAGCCCGAGACCCTTCACCAGGTACTGATCGGTGCCGCCCCAGGTCTCCTCGATCGTCTCGAACGCGGCGGACAGGTACGTGGCGCGCGCGTCGAAGAGCGGGCTCAGCAGCTCCATGACCTCGTCGGACATGGCCTCGGGAGAGTCGTCGCCGCGCTTGACCTTGTAGCGGCGGTGCGGGTCGTTGGACTTCAGGTAGTCCGCCTCGATCGCCTCGCGCTCCACGCCGACGGCCAGCAGGGTCACCGCGATCGACAGACCGGCGCGGTCCTTGCCTGCCGCGCAGTGCATCAGCGCCGGGACGCTGTCCTCGGCCAGTGCGTGCAGGACGCGGCTGTGCTCGGCGGTGCGCTCCTTGATGATCAGCCGGTAGGAGGCGATCATGCGGGCGGCACCCTTGCCGTCGGCCAGGATCGACTTCAGCTCGTCGAGGTTGCCGTCCCGGACCATCTTCCAGAACTCGGCACCGTCGGCCGGGTCGCTCAGCGGCAGGTTGACATTGCGCACGCCCGGAAGCTCGACGTCCGGGCCCTCCAGCCGCTGGTCCGCCGCATTGCGGAAGTCGAAGATCGTGTGCAGCCCGAGGGACGCGAGAAAGGTGGCGTCGCTCGCGGTCGCGTGCGCGAGGTGTCCGCTGCGATAGAGCCTGCCGTGCCGCACGCGCCCGCCGTCCACGGTCGGCAGCCCGCCCACGTCCCGGAAGTTTCGCACTCCGGCCAGCCGGGGTTCGGTCGACGGGGCCTGCGGCAGCTGCTGCGTCACGTGGTCTCCTTCAGGTGACGGCCGTCGGCGCCGGTCGCCGACGAGGGCGCGATCCGACGATACGGCACACGTTCATCGGCCAATCATCTCAGTCGGTGTGCGGTTGCGGGGCCGCGGGGGAGGCGGCGGAGCGGTCGGCCACGCGGTGGTGACCGAGGCTGGGCGCCCGGGCCGGAGTTCGTCTGCCGGCCGCCCACGTCGGCCCCGGGTGAAATCGGGGTGCCGCGATCACGTTCCGATGCGTATGGCCGCCGGGGCGGATTCCCTTTGCGGGAAAGGGAAATGCGGTCTTTCGGAGCGCGATTCCGCCGAAGCCGGCCGGATGAATTCAGGGTGACCGGAAGCGGGCGGCCAAGGGCCTCGCCGTTCGCCGTACGGCCACAGAGGGCGAAATCGGGCGTTGTGCACCGTGGTTGATGCACAAGTAGACGCTTAGGCGATCATTTGCATCTTCTGTCCGAATTGAGCCTTTGCGGCTAACGTGCCCCGACTACGGGGGAGATGGGTCGCGGCCCGTGAGCAGGATCATATCCGTGACGGAACGTGCCCGGTTTTCCCGCGTCAATTCGCTTGCCGGAAAGGGAATTGACCCGCTCTGGTCCACGGAGGGTGACGAGGAAAGCGTCCCGCATGTCGCGGCCGCGAAAGATCGGGGGAAATCGCGGCTTGTTCCCGTCCGGTGTACTCGCCTACGGTCACGCTCAATCCGGACGGACCGCCTAATCCTGCCGCCGACCGGAGCTCGAACTCACCCACGTGTGGCAGGAGCGGGGGACCCAGGTAGTACGCCGTATCCGGAAAATTCGGACGGCTCGGGGTTAATTCGTGCAACCAGCGCGAACGGGCATCTCCAGCCCGAACCCGACAGCTCACCTCGCAGGCGCCGGAGAGGAATGCGCCATGCCCGGAAAAGGTAAGCACCGCCGTCCCAAGGCCAACCCCATCACCCGCGGCTTCGTCGTCGCCGGTACGGGCAGCGCCGCCATAGCCATGCCGCTGCTCGGCGCGACCGGCGCCAACGCCGCGACTCCCGCCGCCGCTCCCGAGAAGGCCGTCTCGGCCCCGGTCTCCGTCGCCGCCGCTCCGGCCGCCAAGAAGGCCCCGAAGACGTACACCGTCGTCGCCGGCGACTACCTCGCCAAGATCGCCGACGAGCAGAACGTGCGGGGCGGCTGGAAGAAGCTCTACAACGACAACCGCCGCGCCATCGGTGCGGACCCCGCGCTGATCCACCCGGGTCTCGAGCTGACGATCGGCGCGAAGTCCACGGCGAAGAACGACCCGGAGCCGCGCTCCGAGTCCAAGACCCGCTCCTCGCGCGACGCCTCGCGCGCCGAGGCCCCCGCCGCCAAGGCGCCCGCCGAGGAGGCCCCCGCCGAGAAGGCCGCCACCCCCCCGGCCTCCTCCGGCTGGTCCGCCCCGGTCGACGGCGGGATCTCCACGCCGTACCGCGCGTCCGGTGCGATGTGGTCCAGCGGTTACCACACCGGCGTCGACTTCATCGCCGGAAGCGGTACCAGCGTGAAGTCCGTCGGTCCGGGCACGGTCGTCTCGGCCGGCTGGAGCGGCTCGTACGGCAACGAGGTCGTCATCCAGCACTCCGACGGCACCTACTCGCAGTACGCCCACCTCTCCTCGCTCGGCGTCTCCAGCGGTCAGAGCGTCTCCGGCGGCGAGCAGATCGGTCTGTCCGGTTCCACCGGCAACTCCACCGGTCCGCACCTGCACTTCGAGATCCGTACCAGCCCCTCGTACGGCTCGGACATCGACCCGCTGGCCTACCTGCGTCAGCACGGCGTCTCTCTCTGACGCACAGTCAATCGCGCATCCCTCGTTCCGTCCGGCGGCGGAGCGGGGGATTCCGCGTATTCCGGCTTGGCGGAAACTTGACCGGTGGCAAAGATCACCTCCCGTCAACCCCTCCTTACGGTCGCGTAGGTCACATCCGTAAAGGAAAGATGTGCTCCCGTGGCAGACGATTCGAGAACAGAGAACAAGGGCGCATTCGGGTCGTACGCAGCGATCGGTGACAGCTTCACCGAGGGCGTGGGAGACCCCGGTCCCGACGGGACGTACGTCGGCTGGGCGGACCGGTTCGCGGTGCTGCTCGCCGACCTGACGCCGGAACACACCTTCCGGTACGCCAACCTCGCCGTTCGCGGCCGCCTCCTCGACCAGATCGTCGACGAGCAGGTCCCGAGGGCCAGGCAACTCGCCCCCGACCTGGTGACGTTCTGCGCGGGAGGCAACGACATCATCCGGCCGGGCAGCGACCCGGACGACGTGGCCGAGCGGTTCGAGCGGGCCGTCGCCGACCTCAAGAGCGCGGTCGGCACCGTCATGGTGACCACCGGATTCGACACCCGGGACGTGCCGGTCCTGCGCCATCTGCGCGGCAAGATCGCCACGTATACCGCGCATGTGCGGGCCATCGCGGACCGCTACGACTGCCCCGTCCTCGACCTGTGGTCGCTCAAGTCCGTGCAGGACCGCCGGGCCTGGGACGCGGACCGGCTGCACCTGTCACCCGAGGGCCACACCCGAGTCGCCCTGCGCGCCGCCCAGGTGCTCGGCCTCGACGTGCCCGCCGACCCGGACCAGCCCTGGCCGCCGCTCCCGCCGCGCGGCGCCTTGGAGGTGCGGCGCGACGACATCCACTGGGCACGCGAGTACCTGGTGCCGTGGATCGGGAGGCGGCTGCGGGGCGAGAGCTCCGGCGACCACGTGGCGGCCAAGCGGCCGGACCTGCTGCCGCTGTGACACGAGGCGACACGACGCCCGGAGCCGAGCCCCGGGCGTCGTGTCGCGCACAGGGTTCGTCCTTGTTCGTCCTTGTCCGAGACTCAGCGGGCGGTGGCCGTGAGAGCCTCGCGGTCCACGCCCAGCTCGCGGGCCAGCGCCTCGTCCGTCCACTGCAGCATCGCCGCGCGCGTCAACGAGCCCGCGTACGAGGTCATCTGAACGGCGAGCCCGTCGAGGAACGCCGTCAGACGCCAGGCCGCCGCCGCCGGGTCCTCGCACGAGAACTCCCCGGCCGCCGCGCCCTCCGCGATCACCTCGGTCAGCGCCGCCTTCCACTGCTGGTCCAGGGCGCGGGCGACCTCGCGCAGGGCCGGATCGCGCAGCGAAGCGGCCCAGGCGTCGATCCACAGCCGCCAGCCCTTGGCCTGCCCGGTCGGCGCGTACCAGCGCACGGCCGCCCGCAGCCGGCGCACCGCGGAGGTGCGCCGGCCGAGGAGCTTGCGCAGATGCGCGAGATCGGCGTCGGCGGCGTGCGTGAACGCCGCCGCGACGAGCTGTTCCTTGGACGAGAAGTGGTAGAGCACCAGGGCGCTGGAGACTCCGAGGGACGAGGCGACATCGGCGATCCGCACGGCCGCCACACCGCGTTGCTCGATCTGCTCGACAGCCGCGTTCAGGAGTTCCTCACGCCGCTCCGACACGCTCAACCGAATCCTGGCCACGGCGTCACCCTACACAGCGGATCTTGACTGGCACCCCGCCTCCGCCGGAGGGAGTCTCCGCGGGGCGGCGCCGGGGGCCGGGGGCCCCGCGGCTCAGGCCACCGTGCCGGCGGCAGACCCTGCGGCTCCGGCCGACCCGGCCGCGGCCGGGATCTCGCAGTGGTCCTTGAAGCCCTGGCTGGTCAGGCCGAGCGCCGAGTTCAGGCGGGAGCGCAGGTTCTCCACCGCCACCATCGCCGTCAGCTCCACGAACGCCTCCTCGCCCAGCGCCGTCAGCAGCCGCCCCGCGAGCTCGTCGGTGACCTCGGGCGGATTGGCGGTCATCGCCTCGGCGTACTCCATGACGTCCCGCTCCAGCGGGGAGTAGAGCTCGCTCTCGCGCCAGACGGGGACGTCGCGCAGCTTGCCCGCCTCCATCCCGCGCGTTCGGTTCGCCCAGTGACCGAAGTCCAGGCACCAGCTGCAGCCGATCGACGCCGCCGACGCCATCGTGGCCAGTGCCTTGAGGTCCGCGTCGAGGGCCTTCCACTTGGCGACCGACATCTCCAGCCGGAGGTCGGTGAACAGCACCCGCCGGTTGTGTCCCAGCGCCCGCACCGGGTCGAGGGCCTTGCCGTACGTGCGCCGGGTGTACCACTCGGTGACCCGCAGGAACAGGGAGCGGCGCGGTGCGAGGGAGATGCGGGGCATGACGGGCCTCCTGGGGCGGGTCGTACGAGGCGTCGCACATGTCGTACGGGCCTCTGCGGTGTCCTTTCACCGGTACGACGGACGGCCGTCGCCGGATGTGACATCACGCCGGGCGGGCCCTTGGGGGAGAGGGGCCAGGAACACCGGCGCCGGGGTGCGCGTTGCCCGGTCGTGACGGATCGGACGCAGCGCAGGAGACCCCGCGTGCCGTGCGCGCCCGCACATAATGAGAAATGCCCCGATCATCTGGAGGTGTCGTGACCGGCGCTGGTTCCCCCCACTCGCTGCGATCCCGGCTGCGTGCGCTCAGACCGGCCGCCTTCGGAGCCGACCCGGCAGGAGAGCGGATGGCGCGAATCCGCCGCTCCCCGAACTTCGCCGAAGGCGTCTTCCGCAACCCGGCGGACGCGCGCACCAGGCCCTCCGGCGGTTCCATGGTCGAATTCGCCAAGATCTACTTCCAGAAGGAGGCGCGGGCCCGCCGGACCCCGGTCGGTCACGTGCCCGTGCACCCCACCACCGTCGCGGACCTGGCCGCACCGCCCGCCTCCGGGCTGCGGCTGACCTGGATGGGCCACTCCAGCGTTCTGGCGGAGATCGACGGCCGCCGCGTCCTGTTCGACCCCGTCTGGGGCGAGCGCTGCTCCCCCTTCACCTTCGCCGGTCCCAAGCGGCTGCACCCGGTGCCCGCACCGCTGGCGGCCCTCGGCACGGTGGACGTCGTCGTGATCTCCCACGACCACTACGACCATCTCGACCTTCCCACCATCAGGGCCCTCGCCGGCACCGGAACCGTCTTCGCGGTCCCGCTCGGTGTGGGCGCCCACCTGGAGCGCTGGGGCGTGGCCCCGGACCGGCTACGCGAGCTGGACTGGAACGAGTCGACCGAGGTCCACGGCATCCGGCTGACCGCCACGCCCGCCCGCCACTTCTGCGGGCGCGGGCTGCGCAACCAGCAGCACACCCTCTGGGCCTCCTGGGCGGTGGCGGGCCCCGAGCACCGGATCTACCACAGCGGCGACACGGGATACTTCCCCGGCTTCAAGGACATCGGGGCGGAGCACGGGCCGTTCGACGCGACCATGATCCAGATCGGTGCCTACTCCGAGTACTGGCCCGACATCCACATGACACCGGCCGAGGGCATGCGGGCCCACCTGGACCTCCAGGGCGGTACGCGGTCCGGCGTGATGCTCCCGATCCACTGGGGCACGTTCAACCTGGCGCCGCACCCGTGGGCCGAGCCCGCGGAGGGCACCGTCGCGGCAGCGGCGGGTGCCGGTGCGGCCGTCGCGCTGCCCCGCCCGGGCGAGCCCTTCGAGCCGACCGCCGAGACCGTGCCGTCGGCGCTGTGGTGGCGCGCGGTGGCGACCATGCCGGCCGGCGGCTGGACGGCGGCGACGGACGCAGCCGCGGCCACGGCCACGGTCGTCACGGCCCCGCAGACGCCGCCGCCGGCGGGCGACCAGGACTCGGGCACGGAGGTGGCGCCCTCCCGCTGACACGGAGCGTGACGTTCCGTAAGAGGGAGGCCCCCGCGGGCGGAGCCGGGGGAGTGGACGAAGGACGCGGCCGAGGAAGGTGGCGGCGTTCCCTCGTCCCGGCGAGCCGTTCGAGGCTGCGGGCAAGCTGCCGGGGGAGCCGTGGTGGCGGACCGTGTCCCATCCGATCGCGCATCCGTGGCGCCGTACCCGGTCCGCCGAGGTCGTTGCCGAGCCGCGCAGCGGCGATCTCGACCTCGCGGGCGAGCGGTGACGTCGATCGGGGACGACCTTGCCGAGGTCGCCCGGATGCTGGAGAGTGTCCCGCCCGAAGGGCGCGACGGTGTGCTGCGAGCCCCTGGACGGGGCACCCCGCGGAGAGTGGCCCCTGGGGCGATGCCGGTGACCAGACCTCCAGGCGGACTGCCGTGGCCCAATGACTTCGGGCGCGTGGGCTGGGGTGGGCCTGCCGCCGCCGGGACACGACCCGACACCGCTACTTCCTCCGCCTGTACGCCCTGTCCGAGCCGCTCACCCTGCACGGCAGGCCTACCGGTGACACCGTGCATCGTGCGGTCGAGGGCAAGGAACTGGCTGTCGGCACCTGTCAGCGCTGATCGTAGCCGTGGGCGCTGTACAGCCGGACGAGGCAGGCCAGCCGACCGCCGAGACGGTGCCGTCGGCGCTGTGGTGGCGAGCGGTGGCGACCATGCCGGCCGGCGGCTGGACGGCGGCGACGGCCGCGGCCGCGGCCATGGTCGTCACGGCCCCGCAGGCGCCGCCGCCGGCGGGCGACCAGGACACGGGCACGGAGGTGGCCTCCACGGGCTGAGACGCCACGGCCGCGTCCCGTCCGGTCAGATGCGCTCCCGGGTCGCCCCCTGTGCCTGCCCGCTCTTGTCGACTCGATCTGCCTGTATGTCCTCCGGAGCTCCCTCTGACTGGCTGGTCACGGCCGCGGCCTCGCCCGAAAGCACCTCTTCGGCCGTCGCCTTGTCCAGGGCGCCTTCCCAGCGAGTGACCACGAACACCGCGACACGGCCGACGGAACGCGGCCCGCGACCGCGCGCCGGTGAGGCTGCCGTGGCCGAGGCGGTGTGGTCCGGGCCCACAGGGCGTGATTTCGGGCTGACGTACGAGCCCTCATACCAGAGCGGGACGAACGGTGGGGAAGTTTCTCAACTGCCCGCCGTACGCGTCCGCGCGGCGACTACCGTGTGTGGCCGGTGATCCACGGTGGGCTTACTTTCATGTGCCCTCGGCCCGCCGTGCACCGATGCCGCCCAACCGCAGTACGCCGATTCCTGGGGCCCCACGTACCAAGGACGCTGATGTCTCAACTACGCGCACCCGCCGCGCGGTCCGACCGCCGAGAGGGCGGGCGTCATGGCCGGCCAGGCGCCCGCACCCTGTCGTCAACGGTGCGGTCGCAGACCTCACCGGCGCCGCCGGAAGCCCGCATACGACCCCAACTCCTGCGCACCGCAGTCCTGCCCACCGTGGTCGCCGCGCTCAGTGGCGCGGCAGCGGTGCTGTTCACCCTGCGTGCCGCGTCCCCCGAGCCGACCCTCGCCCTGTGGGTCGTGCTCCTGGGCATGGCCGCACTCGCCGTGACGGCCGTGGCAGCGGCCGCCGTGGGGGCCGACCGCCAGGCCAAGTCCCTGCTCGACCGCGCCGCCGTGCTGCGCCGCACCACCGTGCGCGGACAGGCGGAGCTGCGCACCGTCGTCGACGGACTCCGCCGCGGCGAAGGCCCCCCGCCCCGCCGCAACCCCGCGCCCCCGCCGCCCGGTGCCGACGAATTCGACCTGCTGGCACAGGAGTTGAACCGGTCGCACGATGCCGCCGTCGCGGCGGTCGTCCAGGCGTCCCGGCTCTCCAGCAGCGTCGGCAACGAGCAGAAGGTCGAGGTCTTCGTCAACCTCGCCCGACGGCTCCAGTCGCTCGTCCACCGCGAGATCCAACTCCTCGACGAGCTGGAGAACGAGGTCGAGGACCCCGAGCTGCTCAAGGGCCTGTTCCACGTCGACCACCTCGCGACCCGCATCCGCCGGCACGCCGAGAACCTCGCCGTCCTCGGCGGCGCCATCTCCCGCCGCCAGTGGTCGAACCCGGTCACCATGACCGAGGTGCTCCGGTCCGCGATCGCCGAGGTCGAGCAGTACCCGCGGGTCAAGCTGGTGCCGCCGATCGACGGCACACTGCGCGGGCACGCGGTCGCCGACGTGATCCACCTCCTCGCCGAACTCGTCGAGAACGCCACCCTGTTCTCCGCGCCGCACACCCAGGTCCTGCTGCGCGCCCAGCACGTCACGGCCGGGCTCGCCGTCGAGGTGGAGGACCGCGGCCTCGGCATGCCGCTGGGTGAACAGGACAAGATGAACGCCCTGCTCACCGACCCCGACCAGGTCAATGTCGCGCACCTGCTGCAGGACGGGCGGATCGGCCTGTTCGTGGTCTCCGCGCTGGCCCGCCGGCACGGCATCGCCGTAAGGCTCCAGTCCAATATCTACGGCGGGGTGCAGGCGGTCCTCGTCCTGCCGCAGGGCCTGCTCGGCGCCGAGCCTGGCGGAGCCGCCCGGAACGACGGCGAACAGGCGACACCCACCGGGCCACGAATCGCGGCCACCGCACCGCCCCAGCTGCCGCAGTCCTCGGCCGCCCCCCGGCCAGGGTTGGCCGGGGCGGACTCCGAGCCGAATCCCCGCCGCGAGGCGCAGCCGCAGTCGGTGCCCGCGCCACGCGATCCCGTCCGCGTCTCGGACCGGCTCGAACCCCTGCCCGCACGCGGTGAACACGGCGAGCGGCCCCAGCCGGGCCACGGCCGCGTCCCGTCCCACCAGGACACCCGGACCGACGTCGACCCGCTGCGCCCGCACGCCGTGCGCGACACCATGGGCCGGCCCCAACTCCCCAAGCGCCGCAGCCAGGAGCACCTGGTCCCGCAGCTGCGCGACGCCCCCGCGCCGCGCAAGGACGACGACCAGGCCCTCCACGACCCGGGACTGATGGCCGCCTTCCAGCGCGGCATCGGACTCGCCGCGTCGCAGCCGCCGGCCGAACCGACCCCCGCACGACACGACCTGTACTCCCACGACACGACCACCACCAAGGAGTAGATGCACCATGGCGAGCGATGTGCCGTCCGGCCACGTCTCGGACCTCGACTGGCTGCTCAGCGGCCTCGTACAGCGAGTGCCGTACACCCGCAACGCTGTACTGCTCTCCTCCGACGGACTGGTCAAATCCGTGCACGGCCTGGACAACGACAGCGCCGACCACATGGCCGCCCTCGCCTCCGGTCTCTACTCCCTCGGCCGCAGCGCGGGCGCCCGCTTCGGAGACGGCGGAGAGGTCCGCCAGGTGGTCGTGGAGCTCGACTCCACCCTGCTGTTCGTCTCCACGGCCGGCTCCGGCACCTGCCTGGCCGTGCTCGCCGGACGCGAGGCCGACGCCGCCGTGCTCGGATACGAGATGGCGATGCTGGTCAAGAGCGTACGGCCCTACCTGGCCACTCCGGCCAGAGCGGCCGCGGGGGCGCCGAGCGCCGCGGGGCAGTGACATGCCCGCGCCCAAGGACGGGCCGTTGCTGGACGACGCGGCCGGCCGGCTGATCCGCCCGTACACGGTCAGCGGCGGCCGCACCCGTCCGACGGCGGCGCTGGATCTGCTCAGCCTGGTGATGGCCACCGGATCGGCGCCGCAGGGGCACCTCGGTCCCGAACACACCATGGCGCTCGGACTGTGCCACGGCCCGACCTCGGTCGCCGAGATCTCCGCGCACCTGAGACTCCCGGCCGTCGTCACCAAGGTGCTCCTGTCCGACCTCGTGGACTGCGGCGCCGTCACCGCGCGGGCGCCGCGCCCCCATGACACACCTACGGACCGTTCACTGCTGGAGGCGGTGCTCGATGGCCTACGACGACGGCTCTGAAGCCGCTGACCTGTTTCCGACCGCGCTGAAGATCCTTGTCGCGGGCGGCTTCGGCGTGGGTAAGACGACGTTCGTCGGAGCGGTCAGCGAGATCGACCCGCTCAGCACGGAGGAGCTGCTCACTCAGGTCAGCGCCGCCACGGACAGTCTGGACGGCATCGAGGCCAAGACGACGACCACGGTCGCCATGGACTTCGGCCGGATCACGCTGGACGCCCGTCATGTGCTCTACCTCTTCGGCACACCGGGCCAGGAGCGCTTCTGGTTCATGTGGGACGAGCTCTCCGAGGGCGCGCTCGGAGCGGTTGTCCTCGCGGACACCCGCCGCCTGGAGGAGTCCTTCTCCGCGGTGGACTTCTTCGAGCGGCGCGGCATCGGGTTCGTCGTCGCCGTGAACGAGTTCGACGGCGCCTACCGCTACGACCCCGACGAGGTGCGGGCGGCCATCGACCTCAAGCCGGAGGTGCCGGTCGTGCTGTGCGACGCGCGGATCGCCAGCTCGGGGATCGCGGCCCTGGTCACTCTCGTCCAGCACCTGATCAACACCACCGCCCAGCCCGCCCCGGCACCGAGCTATGGAGCACCCACATGACGTACGACCCCACCGGCCATCTGCTGCTGACCCCGGTCGACCGCGAGGCACCCGCCCGGGTGCAGCGGCTGCGCCAGCTCGGCTTCGGGGAACGGCCCGACCCCGCCTTCGACGACTTCGCGCACAAGCTCGCGGACGTGACCGGCGCCCCGTACTCGATGGTCAACTTCATCGACGAGAACCGGCAGTTCTTCGCTGGGCTGCACACACCGGGCGGCATGCACAGCGGCACCGCGGGCGCCGCCGTGGCCGGCGGCGAGGTCAGCCGGTTCATGGCGCGCGACCACGGCTACTGCCCCCATGTGGTCGTACGGCGCAAGGCGCTCGTGCTGGAGGACGTCTGCGACTACCCGCGCTTCGCAGGCAATCCGGTCGTCGACGAGATCGGCATCCGCTCCTACCTGGGCGCGCCGCTGATCGACCGTACAGGGATCGCCCTGGGCACGATCTGCGTGGTGGACACCGAGCCGCGCCCGTGGGGGAGGCCGGGGCTCGAGACGATCAAGTCCCTGGCGGCGGAACTGATCGAGCAGATCCACCGGCGGGAGGACGGGGGCGTCTGACGCCGGGCCCCGGGGCGCGCGTACGGGCGCCCCGGGGCGAAGCACCACCGGAGGAACGGCCCTTCACGCGCTCGCGCCCGCCGTCCCCTGGCTGCCGGTCACATGCGGCACACCTCGCGCCCGCCCCCTCCTCCGCTGCCGCTCACGTGCGGCACACCCCCCGCCCGCCGCGCACGTCCTCAGCCCGTGGGCGCCATCCGTACGGCGTCCGAGAGCCGCTCCGACCACTGGCCCTTCGCCGTGCCGAGCGCGACCTCGGCCAGGCGGAGCAGTTGTACGTCGGAGGTGCCGGCGGGCGCGAACATGTGCAGCGCGTCCCTCATGTAGCGCTCGATGGGCCGGTCCGTGAACAGCCCGGCCGCGGCGTGGATCTCCATGGCGCTGCGGGCCGAGTCGATCGCCGACTCCACATTGACCAGCTTGGCGTTCATCAGCTCCGCGTCGCAGGGCATGCCCGCGTCGAGCAGATGGACCGCGTGGTAGGCGGCGAGCCGTGAGGTCATCAGCCGCGACTGCATGGTGCCCAACTTCAATTTGACCGAGGGCAGTTCGTGCAGGGGCTTGCCGTAGCGGTGGCGCTGCTCGCAGAAGCGGGTGGTCTCCTCCAGGATCGCCTGGTGGATCCCCAGGGAGACGGCGGTGAGATTGGCCCGCCCGTACAGGACGCTGGAGGAGTAGGCGACGGACAGCCCGTCGCCCTCGTCGCCGAGGCGGTTCGCTGCCGGGACGCGGCAGTTGTCGAAGAACAGCTCGCCGAAGCTGAAGCCGTGCAGCCCCATCGTCGGCTTCTGCTCGCCGATGCGGAAGCCAGGCCGGCCGGATTCGACGAGGAAGGCGGTCAGTCCGCCCGAGCCCGGACCGGTGCGGACCACGACACCGTGCAGATCGCCGACATGGCTGTTGCCCACATACACTTTTCGGCCATTGAGGAGGTAGTCGTCACCGTCGCGCACGGCAGTGGCGCTCATGCCGAGCACATGCCCGCCGGACTCGGGCTCGGTGACAGCGATGGTCGGCAGGCATACGCCGGCTGCTATCGCGGGAAGCCAGGTCTTCTTCTGCTCGTCGCTGCCGAAATGGACAATCTTGGCGACACCGAGCTGCGACGCCTGGACCATGGCGCCCATCGCCCCGCTGACCCGGGACAGCTCCTCGATGATGATGGTCTTGGCGAGGTGGCCGAGGGCCAGACCGCCGAAGTCGGCGCCGATCGTGACACCGAGCCAGCCTTGCCGGGCGATCAGCAGGGAGAGGTCCCGGTCGACCGCGCGGGTCGCCTCCATGGCCGGAATGCGCGGCCGCACCTCCCGCTCGGCGAAATCCCTCACATGAGCGCGCAGCTGGTGATGCAGTCGACTGGCGAAGTAACCGTCCATCGCGAGCTCCCCTCCGCGTAACGCCTGTTCGCGCAGTTGTGCGAGCAGGTGGTGCATCGGCAGTGGCCGCGTCCCGAACAGGCCGACCACTTCAGCCTGTTGACCCTTCCCGACCGTAACAAGGCCGATGCCAACTTTGGCCGAAATAAAGAGCATTGACGTTTGATTGGAGATATGAGCCCGGTGGGTACAGCTCCTCTCCCTCGCTGCTCGGGACCATTCCCCGTGGATCTTTTCCTGCCACATGCCAACGGCAAAAGATGCGGGGGTGTAGGACGGAGAGCGGTCGGGGGGCGCCTCAGATGTGCACAGGAGTGCCATCGGAGAACATCTGCAGGATCGATACAGCGTCCAACTGGACCGAAAACAACCGTTCGCGACCGGCATCGTACGAGGCGAGCCGGCGCATGGAGGCGGCACACGGCGCACGGCACCTGAAGACCCATCGCAGGCGCACGCCCCCCGCGCGTACGGGAACCGGACACTCCTGCGCGTCATGCACGCGGCCCCGCAGTGGGAGCGGCGGCCGGCGGAGCGGCCACGCTCGCCCGCAGGACGACCTCCCCGCCGACCCGCAGCACACGGGAACGCGGCCCGCCGGTCTCGCGCAGCGCGAGCGCCATCACCGCCTGCCCCATCTCGGTGAGCGGAAGGGCCACCGTGGCGAGCGGCGGCGACAGCTCCCGCACGAGCGGGATGTCGTCGAAGCCCGCGAGGGAGACGTCCTCGGGAACCCGGACCCCCTCCTCCCGGAAGGCCGCGAGCGCCCCCACGGCCATCACGTCGGTCACCGCGAACACGCAGGTCGGCAGAGACCCGCGGGCCAGCAGCGTACGGGCGGCCGCATAACCGCCCTCGCGGGTGAACGGCCCCCGCACGACGCGCTCCGGGGGCAGGGCGACCCCGGCGCGCGCGAGTTCCTGGCGGAAGCCGGTCAGCCGGTCCGACACGGTGGTGAGCGCGGGCGGCCCGCAGAGCACGGCGAACTCCCGGTGCCCCAGGCCGAGCAGGGCCCGGGCGAGGGCCGCTGCGCCGCCCCGGTTCTCGGGCAGCACGGCATCGGCCCGCAGGCCCCGGTGGCGGCTGACGACGGCGACACGCCCGCCCGCCCGTACGTACGGATCGAGTTCGGCGGCGAGCGCACGCTCCCAGGCCCGGTCCTGGAAGCCGGAGCCGATCAGCAGAATGGCGCGGGCCCGCTGGGCGCGCAGGGCGGAGACGTAGGCGATCTCGCGGGCCGGTTCGCGGAAGGTGCTGGCGAGCATGACCATCAGGTCGTGCTCGGCGGCCGCCCGCATGACCCCGCCGGCGATGGCGGCGAAGTACGGGTCGCCGACGTCGTGGCAGATCAGGCCGACGGTGTTGCTGGAGGCGCTGGCGAGCGCCTGCGCATGGGCGTTGGGTATGTAACCCAGCTGATCGGCCGCCGCGCGCACCCGGCTGCGCAGCTCGTCGCCGACCCTGGCGGTGCCGTTCAGAGCTCTGGACGCCGTGGCGAGAGAGACGCCCGCCCGGCGGGCGACGGCGTCCAGCGTGACATGAGCCTGCGGTTCCCGTGCATTCACGTGACCCCCCGAAACTTCGGGACGACCTATTGACCGTGCGGACGTGTGCTCATTAGCGTGGCGGCACCTTACCAGAAAGCGCTTTCTGAAAGCGTTTTCTCGAGCAAGAGGCCGGAGCGCGGAGGAGTTGACCGTGAGTCAGACCGCCATCAAGGCACCGCCCACCCAGATCGCCGGCGTGGACCGGCGGAACGCGCCGACGGCCGGCGAGCGGGCCGGCCGGCTGATCGAGCAGAGCTGGCGGCCGCTGGCGCTGCTCCTGACCTGCTTCGCCGGCTGGTGGGCCGTCGCCGCCGCCGAACTGGTCGAGCCCTATCTCGTGCCCTCGCCCGGCGCGACGCTGGACGTGCTGACCTCGAAGGCCGACTACATCTGGCAGCACAGCTGGGTGACCACCTACGAGACCCTGCTCGGCTTCGTCATCGCCGTGGCCGTCGGCGTGCTCTCCGCCGTGGTCATGGTCTACTCGGGCACCGTCGAGAAGACCCTCTACCCCATCCTGCTGTTCGCCCAGGTCGTGCCGAAGATCGCCATCGCGCCGCTGTTCGTCGTCTGGCTCGGCTTCGGCATCGCACCCAAGATCCTCATCGCCGTACTGATCGCCTTCTTCCCCGTCGTCATCTCCATGGTCACCGGGCTCAAGGCGGTCGACCCCGAGATGCTGCAGCTCTCCTCGACCATGGGGGCGAGCCCCTGGCAGACCTTTGTGAAGATCCGTCTGCCCGCTTCCCTGCCCCACCTCTTCTCCGGCCTCAAGGTCGCCGTCACCCTCGCCGTGACCGGCGCGGTCGTCGGTGAGTTCGTCGGCGCCAACGAGGGCCTCGGCTACGTGATCCTCCAGGCCAACGGAAACCTCGACACCCCGATGCTCTTCGCCGGGCTCCTCGTCATGTCCCTCATCGGCGTCGTCCTCTTCGTCCTCGTCGAGATCGCCGAGAAGCTCCTCCTGCCGTGGCACGCCAGCCGCCGGGAGACCGGTGCCACCACCACGTTCTGACCCCGCTGACGAGAAGGACCAGCCATGACTGCGCGCAGACGACTTCTGACCGGCCTCGTACCGCTGCTCCTGGTCGCCACGGCCTGCGGCGAGGACGGTTCCGGCACATCGACCAGCTCGTCGGGCAAGAAGCTGGACAAGGTGACGCTGACGCTCAACTGGTACCCGTACGGCGAACACGCGCCGTTCTACTACGGCAAGCAGCAGAAGATCTTCGAGAAGCACGGCATCGACCTCGACATCCGGGCCGGCCAGGGCTCCCAGAAGACCGTGCAGGCGACCGGCGCCGCGCAGACCGACTTCGGCTGGGCCGACACGCCCGCCGTGCTCTCCGGGGTCGACGCCGGAGTGAAGGTCAAGAGCCTCGGTGTCTTCCTGCAGACCACCCCGTCCTCGGTGCAGTTCTTCGCCTCACAGGGCATCACGTCCCCGGCGGACCTCAAGGGCCGGACCATCGCGGGGACCGCGGGCGACGCGCTCTCCAAGACGTTCCCGATCTTCCTGAAGAAGAACAACCTCCAGGAGTCGGACGTCAAGGTGCAGAACACCGACCCGGCAGGGAAGATCGCCGCCGTCATCTCCGGCAAGACCGACGGACTGCTCGGCTACGCCAGCGACCAGGGCCCCACCATGCAGGACAAGGCCAAGAAGCCCGTCGCGTACCTGCGTTTCTCCGAGAACGGGCTGAACTTCTACTCCAACGGCCTGATCGCCGGCAGCAAGGTCCTCCAGACCCGGGGGGACCTCGCCCAGCGCATGGCCCGGGCCGTCAGCGAGTCGTTCACCGCCGCCGAGAAGGCACCCGAGCCGGCCGTCGCGTCGATGACGGGCGCGAGCGAGCAACTGCCGCCGAAGAACGTCCTGTCCGAGCAGTTCGCGACGACGCTCACCCTCCTCCACACCGACGCGACCCGGGGCAAGGCCCCCGGCGTGAACACCGAGGCCGACTGGCAGCAGACCATCGACGTCTTCGCCGAGGCCGGACTGGTGAGCAGCCCCAAGGCCGTCGCGGAGTACTGGGACAGCGCCAGTGCGATGAAGGGATGACGATGGCCAGGGACACCACCCTCCGGGAACCGGCCGTGACGGACAAGGGCGGACAGAGCGGCGCCGCGGTCTCGCTCAAGGACGTCGCCGTCCGCTTCCGCACGAAGAACCGGGACGTCACCGCGCTGAAGGACATCGATCTCGAAGTCCCGATGGGCCAGTTCGTCGCCATCGTCGGCCCCTCGGGATGCGGCAAGTCCACGCTCCTGAAGCTGGTCGCCGGGCTTCTCGCGCCCTCCTCCGGCGAGGTGCTGCTGGGCGGCGAACGCGTGCGCGGCCCGCGCCACGACATCGGCTACGTCTTCCAGCGCGCCGCCCTCCTGGAGTGGCGCTCGGCCCGCCGCAACATCCTGCTCCAGGCCGAGATGCGCAGGATGCCCGCGCAGGCCGGGCGCCGGCGCGCCGACGAACTCATCGCCATGACCGGCCTGAGCGGCTTCGAGGACGCCCTGCCGCACGAGTTGTCGGGCGGCATGCAGCAGCGCGTCGCCCTGTGCCGGGCGCTGCTCCACGAGCCGCCCGTGCTGCTGATGGACGAGCCGTTCGGCGCGCTCGACGCCCTCACCCGGGAGCAGATGAACACCGAGCTCCACCGCATCTGGCGGGAGACCGGCACCACCGTGCTGCTGGTCACGCACTCCATATCGGAGGCGTGCTACCTCGCCGACCGGGTGGTGGTCATGAGTCCCCGGCCGGGTACCGTCACCGAGATCATCGATGTCGGCCTGCCCGCCGAACGGGACTACACCGAGACGATGGGCCGCCCCGAGTTCCGCGAGGCGACCACCCGTATCCGCGGTCTGCTGGGCGCTGCCTCGGCCCAGGACTGACCAGCCGGGCCTGGGGAGACCCCATGGCGCCAGACGCCGCGTCCTGTCCGGCCCTGATCCGCCGGACACCCCCAAGGCCCGCACCATGGCAGGAGCCCTGTACCACTCACCGGGGGAGTGGTACAGGGCTCCTTGGTTCACCGCGTCAGTAGCGCAGGTTCGCCAGGTACGTGTAGCTGTTGCGCGCGGTGGCGAACGGGTCGGCCGGCGCGTCGTGTTCCACCAGCCACTGCTTCACCCCGCCGCTGCGGGCGGTGTCGAACATCGCGGCGAAGTCCAGGACCCCGGAACCGACGTCCGCGAAGCCGCCGTCCGGCGCCATGTCCTTCACATGCAGCGCCGGGAAACGCCGCGGGTGCCGCACGAACAGGTCCTGCGGATCGCTGCCGCCGCCCTTCGCCGCCCAGTAGACGTCCAGCTCGAACCCGACCAGCTCCGGGTCGGTCTCGTTCAGCAGGATGTCGTACAGGACCTCGCCCTCGACCGTCTGGTGGTCGAGGCCGTGGTTGTGGAAGAGCAGCGGGCCCAGGCCCGCCTCGCGGGCCGCGAGACCCGCCCTGTTGAACTCGCGGGCCGCCTCCCGGAATCCGGCCGGCGTGTGCATCGCCCCCGGCAGGCTCGGCACCACGATCCAGCGGGCACCCAGCGTGCGGATGTCCTCCAGCGCCCGCGGCAGCCCGCTGCCCCGGACGGTGTCGTAGCCGACGTGCTCCAGCACCGCCCGGAGCCCCGCCTCGTCGAGCATCGAACGGATGGCGGCGGCGCTGTTGCCGTGCCGGCCGCTCACCCCCACCGTCATGTAGCCGATCTCCGCGAGCCGGGCCAGGGTCCCCTTGAAGTCGGCCGCCAGCGCGGTGCGCATCGTGTACAGATGCATGCCGATGCCCGACGGCGGGATGCGCCGCCAGCGGAGGGCCGCGTCGGTCGCAGCTTCCGAGGGCTCCGCCGCGTGGGCGAGCGGGCCGGATGCCGCGACCGCGGCCGCTGCCGCGCCGAGCGCCCTGCCGAGGAACGCGCGTCTGCTGTCGTTCATGTGGTGCTCCTTCCTCAGCCGACCGTGACGCGTACGTGGCCGGTGGTGGTGTCGCCCTTGTCGTCCGTGACCGTCAGGTGTGCCGTGTAGGTGCCCGCGCGGGCGTACGTGTGGGTCGCGGTGGCGCCCTCCTCGCCCGCGGGCCTGGTGTTGTCGCCGAAGTCCCAGTGGTACGAGGCGGCCGTCCGGCCCTCCGGCAGCGCGACCTTGCCCGCGAGCCGCACGGTCCGCCCGGCATCGGGCTCGGCCGTCACCGTGACCCTGGCGCCCTGGTGCTTCTCCACGCCGGCCCCGTTGAAGTGCAGCCAGTCCACCGCGAACAGGTCGGGCCCGGCCGCCGACCACGCGGGGTTGGTGAAGACCGCGTACAACGCGACCGTGGAGCCGGGGTCCGCCAGGGGTGTCGTCGGCGAGACGACATTGCCCCAGCCACCGGTGGGCGGCACGTCGACCGCGCCGAGCAGCGGACCGGTCGGCGAACCGGCGCGGAACTCGACCGTTCCGCCGATGCCGCCCGACGCCGCGCCGACCGTCACCGAGTCGATGCCCTTCAGGTGGACCGGGTCGAAACGGACCCAGTCGCCGTGCTCGATCTCCGTCAGCCGCTTGCCGCCGGACGCGTCCGCGCGCGAGGCCACCACCGCGCCCTGCTGCGCCCCGCCCGTGGAGGTCATGTGCTCGGCCTCGCGGAACGCCGTGCGCAGGGTCAGCGCGGCGGAACCGGTGAGCGCGGGCGCGTCCGGGGCGCCCTTGTCCTCGTACTGTGCGGTGATGCCGTAGTAGAGGTTCTGCCCCGGACCGTGGCTGTCACCGGCGTCGGTCACGATCTCACCGGCGCAGCCGGTGTAGTTGTCCAGCGGGTGCAGGTGGGAGTCGTGCCCGAGCTGGGACTGGACGACGACGCGCGAGCAGTCGATCGTGCCGTCCTCCTTGTCCTTGACCTTCACGGTGAAGGGGATGGTGTCGCCGAAGGCGAACATCCCTCCGCTCGGCGGCTGTTGGATCGTCACCACCGGCCGGGTGTTGCCGACGGTGATGTCATGGACGGCCAGACCGGTCAGGCCGCCCGGTCCGGTGACCGTGAGGCGGGCGGTGAACCGCCCCTTCTCCCGGTAGACATGGGTCGGGTTCGCCTCGGTCGAGTCTGTCGTCCCGTTCCCGTCGAAGTCCCAGGCGTACGTGACGGGTTTGCCGTCCGGCAGGCCCGAGCCCTCGCTGGAGAACGCGACCGTCAGCGGCGCGCTGCCGCTGTCGGGAGCCGCCGTGACCTTCGCCGCGGGCAGCCGCTCGTCACCGACGTAGTCGATGCGGTAGATCCCCGAGCCCTCGTTGCTGCCGCCGCGTCCGGTACCGCTGCCGAGGCCGAAGTCGATCACGTACATCGCGCCGTCCGGGCCGAAGTCGGCGTCGAACGGCTGGTTCCAGCTCATGTCCGCGAACACCGGGTTGATGGAGTGCAGATCACCGGCCTTGGCCGGCGCGAACCGCGGGTCGGTGAACGTCTGGTCGTGCTGCTGGAACGAGAAGGACTTGAACCACCGGCGGGTCAGCTCGTAGGTGAACCACTTCCCCTCGAAGTACGCCGGGAACCTGCCCTGGTAGGTGTTCGCGGGGTCGTGGTCGTAGACGGGCCCGCTCATCGGACCGCCGCCACCGGTGCCGACCTCGGGGAACTCGGCCGAGGCGGAGTACGCGTACCAGACGGTCGCGGGCTTCGCGGGGGGCAGCTCGGCCAGTCCGGTGTTGTTGGGGGAGTCGTTGACGAGGCGGGCGCAGTCGAACTTCGCACCGGAGGTCCTGGTGGCGAAGTCGTAGTCGTTGAACGGGGTGTTGTTGCCGATGCAGTACGGCCAGCCGTAGTTGCCCGCCTGGGTGACGCGGGTGTACTCGACCGTGCCCTCGGGTCCCCGGTCGGCCTTGGCGGCGCGCGCGTCGGGACCGTAGTCGGCCACCATCAGCGCCCCGCTGACGGGGTCCGTGGTGATCCGGAAGGGGTTGCGCATGCCCATCGCGTAGATCTCGGGACGGGTCTTCCCGGTGCCGGGCGCGAAGAGGTTGCCCTGGGGCACCGCGTACGTGCCGTCGTCCTTCGGCGTGATCCGCAGGATCTTGCCGCGCAGGTCGTTGGTGTTGCCGGAGGTGCCCTGCGCGTCCCAGGCCCGGCGGCCCTCGCGCTCGTCGATGGGGGTGAAGCCGTCGGAGGCGAACGGGTCGGTGTTGTCGCCGGTCGCGACGTACAGGTCACCGTCCTTGTCGAACGCCAGCGAACCGGCCATGTGCGAGTTGGCCCGCCCCTCGCCGCGCAGCGTCGGGATCGTCAGCAGCCGCTTCTCGGACGCAGGATCGATGGTGTTGCCGCCGACCGTGAAACGGGAGAGGTTGAGCTGCTTCTCGGTCTTGTCGGAGTGCAGCAGATAGAGCCAGTGGTTCTCGGCGAAGTCGGGGTCCAGCGCGAGACCGAGGAGGCCGTCGGACTGACTCGTCATCTCCGGCGTGTACGCGAAGTCGAGAGCGGTCGTGACCTTCAGCGTCTGCTGGTCGATCACCTTGACCTTGCCGGTCCGCTGGATGAAGAAGACCCGGCGGTCGGGCGCGACGGCCAGCTCGAACGGGTCGGCGAGGTCGTGCGTGACGAGCGGGGTGCGCTGGAAGGAGCCGGCCTTCGTCGCGGTGCAGTCGCCGGGCTTGTTCCCGGCGGCCCACTGGATGCCGCCCAGCAGGTGCCGCAGGAAACCCTCCTCCTGGAAGGCCGATTTCGCGTGCCCGCCCGCGGTGAACCAGGAGCGTCCGCCGTCGTAGTTCTGACACCACGACCAGGGATGGTCGACGCCCTCGTCGAGGCCGGTGATGCCGTCGCGCACCTTGATCTGCGCGAGCGTGTGCACCTTGCCGGTCGGGTTGGTGCGCCAGTTGTACCACTCCTCGGTGCGTTCCCAGAGTTCGGGAAGGCCCTCCGTGGAGGGGTGCGTCCGGTCGAGCACCTTGACGCGGCCGGTCTGGACGGCCGGGTGCTTGTCGAAGATCGCGCCGACGAGTCCCTCGTACCAGGCCCAGTCGCGTTCGCTGGCCGAGGCGGCGTGCAGGCCCACCCAGCCGCCGCCGCCCCGCACGTACTTCTGCAGCGCCGCGCGCTGGGCGGCGTCGAGCAGATCGCCGCTCTCCGGGGTGGAGTTGGTGTTGTTGAAGACGATCGCCCGGAAGCGGGCGAGGTTGGCGTCGGTGAAGGCCGCGGCGTCGTCGGTGGCCTCGACCTCGAAGCCGTTCTCGCTGCCGAGCTTCTTTATGGCCTCGATGCCGGCGGGGATGGAGTCGTGGTGGAAGTTCGTGACCTTGGAGAAGACCAGAACGCGATACGGCGCCGCCTCGGCGGGGGGCGACAGGGTCACCCCGAGTCCGGCGAGCAGCGCCAGCAGGGCCGTGATGACGGGGAGGGGCGCTCTGCGGCGTACCCCTGGTGGATGACTACTCATGGCGCTCCCGGGTGCAGGTGTGGTGTCCGGCGGGGGTAGAAAGCGCTTTCTGAATACGCCGGACAGCGTAGGTTCCGCGCTCACGGGGGGTCAATGGGTCGGAAGCGCCCACTGTGCCCGGGCAGTTGGGCGGCCTCGGGCTGTGCGAGCGGGTACGCGCGGGGCGGCCGGAGCCGTGTGCGCGGTACGCGCGTGGCGGTCGGGGGCGCGTGCCCGTGGTGCGTCGTGCGGTTGCACGCACATGTCAGTGGTGCGTCGTACGGTCGCTGCATGGCCACTGCTGACGACGTACGCAGGATCGCGCTGGCGCTGCCGGGCGCGACGGAGAAGCTTGCCTGGGGCATGCCCACCTTCCGGCTGGAGGCGGGCGGTCGGATCTTCGCCTCACTGGACGACGACGACCGGGTGATGGGCGTCAAGTGCCCCAAGGACGAGCGGGAGGAGCTGATCGCGGCGGAGCCGCAGAAGTTCTTCCTGCGCGCGGGCCACGACGACAACTACGCGTGGCTGCGGGTGCGGCTGGGGGCGCTGGAGGACGAGGAGGAGCTGCGGGCGATCCTCCTGGACTCCTGGCGTCAGGCGGCCCCACGCAAACTCCTGGAGGCGCACCCGGACTTGGCGTCACCGCCGACGCGGTGACGCGGGGGTGCGCGGCGCGCGGGGGCGCGGACGCGTCCGGGTCCGTGCGGCGCGGGGGCGCGGCCCCAGGATGGCGTGCGGGCCGGGTGCCCGGCGCTGGCCGGGGCGCGGCTGATGGGGACGTGGGCGCGTCCGGGTCCGTGCGGCACGGGGGCGCGGCCCCAGGATGGCGTGCGGGCCGGGTGCCCGGCCGCGTGCCGCCGCACTACGACGGGGGCGCGGCGCCGCGGCTGCGGTGCCTGGCGGCCTGCCGCCGAGGGGGCGTGGCCCCGCCATCGCGTCCCTGTCGCGGGCCCCACGGTGGCGTCGCAGCCGCGTGCCGCGGCACTACGACGGGGCGCGGCGCCGCCGCGGCAATGCCTGGCGGCCTGCCACCAAGGGGTGGCGCGCAGTTGAGGGAAGCGCGGCTCGCGATGGCCTCCGGGCCTGCGTGCCCCGTTGCAGGGCTGCGGGGAGCGCGGCTCGCGGCTGATGGCAGTGCCGACCGCGAACGCGTCCAGCCGGCGTGCCCGGGCTGACCGGCCCTCGCGGTTACCGTCGGCGCGGCCCGCTCGGGCCCGGTGGCCTGCCGCCGAAGCGAGCCGTGCCGCGGGCGACGGGGGCGCGGCCCCGCCATCGCGTTCGGGCGCGCACTCGGCGGCCACCGTGGCGGCGGGGCGGACGCAGCAACTAGCGCGCCGCGCTGGCCGCGACCGAGCTGTCGGGTCGAGGGTGGGTTTCGTACATCCGTACCGCGACCGTCAGGCCCGACGCCGCCGTGAGCGCGGCGACGGCCCAGATCGCGGTGGTCAGGCCGTAGGCGTCGGCGAGGGCTCCGGCGAGGAGGGCGCCGACGGCGAAGCCGCCGTCGCGCCACAGGCGGTAGACGCCGACCGCGCGGGCGCGCCACGCGGGGTGGGCGACGTCGCCGATCGAGGCCAGCAGGGTGGGATAGACCAGCGCGGTCCCCAGGCCGAGCAGTACCTGTGCGGCGGCCCAGACACCGAACGTGGTGCCGGCGGCGACCAGCGCGATCGCGACGGCCTGCAGGAGCATTCCGGCGGTGATGAGGTGCTTGCGGCCGGCGTGGTCGGACCACCAGCCGGTGAGCATCTGCCCGGCTCCCCACACGGCCGGGTACAGCGCGGCCAGGATGCCGATCCGGGTCACGCCGAGGCCGTGGGCGGCGAACAGCAGGGGGAAGACGCCCCAGGCGAGGGCGTCGTTGAGGTTGTTGACCATCCCGGCCCAGCTGGCCGCCGACAGCGCCTTGTCGCCGAGGCTGACGCGGCGGGCGACCTGACCCGTGGTCAGCGTGCTGTGGTCGTGCCCGTCGTGGGGGAGGGGGTGGCGGGCGGCTTCCAGGCGCGCGTGCTCGCGGGTCTCGCGCACGGCCAGCGTGCACAGGCCGAGCGCGAGGACGGCGTACGCCGCACCGAGCAGGAAGGGCTCGGGCCGCAGCCCGTAGTGGTCGGCGACGGCGCCGGTGGCCATGGCGGTGGCGGCCACCGCGACGTAACCGGCGGCCTCGTTGAAGCCCATGGCCAGCCCGCGGCGTTCGGGGCCGACCAGGTCGATCTTCATGATGACGGTGGTGGACCAGGTCAGGCCCTGGTTGACACCGAGCAGGACGTTCGCGGCGATGATCCAGCCCCACGAGGGCCCCCAGGCCAGCATCGCCGGGACGGGCAGGGCGATCAGCCACCCGCCGACCAGGACGGGCTTGCGGCCGTAGCGGTCGGAGAACGTGCCGGCGAAGAAGTTGGTGACGGCCTTGGTGGCGCCGAAGGCGACGATGTAGGTCAGGGCCGAGGTGTACGCGGACAGGTGGAAGACGTCGTCGGCCAGCAGGGGCAGCACGGTGCGTTCCTGTCCGAGCATGCCGCCGACCAGGGCGTTGACCACGACCAGGAGGACGAACTGGGCGAGGTTCGCGCGCAGCCCCAGCCGCAGGTCACTGTCCCGCGCGTGGGTGCCGCCGGCAGGCGCGGCGGTCACGCGCCTTCCTCCAGCGCGCGACCGGTGGCCTTCGCCCAGTCGCCGGCCCCGCCGGTGAGCACCGCGAGCCGGCGGGCGCCTGCGCGGGCGAGGAGGCTGGCGGCGGTCATGGCCCGTTCCCCGTGGCCGCACATCACGACCGTGCCTTCCGGTGCCGTGACCGTCTGCTCGCGCAGACCGCCGAGTTCGGCGTGGACGGCCCCAGGGATGTGCCCGGAGGCGTACTCGGCCTCCTGTCGCACGTCGATGACGGGGCGGTCGTCGATGCGGTCGGCGGTGACCAGCTGGACGGCCTGTTCGGGTCCCGCGTCGGCCCGCCAGGCGTCCATGCCGCCGGCCAGCTGCCCGGCCAGGCGGTCGTAGCCGATCTTGGCCGCCTGCCAGGCCACCTCGGCGGCGTCCTGGCCGGGGCCGAGGAGGAACACCAGCGGCACGTCCTCGGGCAGCAGCCAGCCCAGCCATGTGGCGAACTGGTCGCGCAGCGGGATCGACACGGCTCCGGGGATGTGCCCGGCGGCGAACCGGGCCACGGGCCGGACGTCGACCACCTGCGCGCCGGAGCCGATCAGGTCCCGTACGGCGGCCGTGGTCAGCGGGGTGAGCCCGGGAGCGCCCGGCAGCAGGGCGGGACCGCGCCGGTTGACCTCCGCGAGCCGGTCGAAGTACGCGGGGTACGAACCCAGGCCGCCCAGCAGCGCGGCCGTGAACGCGTCCTGGTCCGCCGCCCCGAGCAGGGCGTTGGTCTTCTTCTGCGCGCCGATGGTGGTGGTGCGCTCGGCGCCCGACGGCGCGGAGCAGAACGACCCGGCCCCGTGCGTGGGCCACACCGCGGTGGCGTCCGGCAGCGCGGCCAGGCGGTGCAGGGAGCGGTACTGGGCGCGGGCCAGCTCTTCCGCGCGGTCGGGCCCGAGCAGGTCGGTGCGCGCGGCGGATCCGACGATCAGGGAGCCGCCGGTGAACACACCGAGCTCGCGGGAGCCGTCCAGCAGCAGGAACGACAGGTGTTCGTCGGTGTGTCCGGGCGTGGCCAGCGCCCGCAGGGTCAGCCCGCCCAGGTCCGTCTCGTCGCCGTCGGCGAGCGGGGTGTGCGCGAAGGCGCGGCGGCCGGCGGCGGAGGCCAGGATCGTGGCGCCGTCGTCGTGGGCGAGCTGCACGGCGCCGGTGAGGAAGTCGGCATGCAGGTGGGTGTCCGCCGCGTAGGCCACGCGCAGTCCGCGCCGGGCCGCGGCGGCCCGCAGGGCGCGCAGGTCACGGCTCGCGTCCACGGCGAGCGCGCGGCCGTCGCCGAGGTCGACCAGGTAGGAGCTGTTGCCCAGACCGGCGTCCACCAGCGGTGTCAGATGGTCCTCGGTGAAACCCATGGCTGTCCTCCAGGCGTGATCCGACGGCGTGGTGACGGGACGCCGCACTCACGGTTACACTATTCCATGGATTACTAGAGAAAGAAGTGTCAGTGATGGGAGACCCCGTCCGCAAGACCGCGCTGTTCGACTCGCTCGCCCGCACCGGCAAGGCGCTGTCCAACGGCAAGCGCCTGGAACTGCTCGACCTGCTGGCCCAGGGCGAGCGCAGTGTCGACGCGCTCGCCAGGGCCGCCGGGCTGGGGCTCACGACCGCCTCGGCCCATCTGCAGACGCTCAAGCAGGCAGGTCTGGTCGCCACCCGCCGTGAGGGCACCCGCATCCACTACCGTCTCGCCGGGGACGACGTCGCCGCGCTGTACGCGCTGCTTCAGCAGGTCGCCCGCACCCACCAGGCCGCAGCCGACGCCGCCCGCGCCGCCTACCTCGGTCCCGACGACACCGACCACCTCACCCGCGAAGAACTGCTCCGGCGCGTCAAAGACGGGTCCGCTGTCGTCATCGACGTCCGCCCGGCCGAGGAGTACGCCGCCGGTCACATCCCCGGCGCCCTCTCCCTCCCGCTGGACGAGCTCGAAGCCCGCCTCGACGAACTCCCCGCCGGGGCCGCCGTCGTGGCCTACTGCCGCGGCACCAACTGCGTGCTCGCCCATGACGCGGTCCGCCTGCTCACCGCCCGCGGCCGCGCCGCCGAGCGGCTGGTCGACGGCATGCTCGAATGGCGCCTGGCCGCCCTCCCCGTCGAGGCGGGCGCCGCATGACCGACCGAGTCGGCGCCGAACCGCTGCTGATCGACGGGACCGGGCTGCTGTGCGTCACCCTCCTGCTCCGGCTGCGCGACCGGATCGCCGGCGCCGCACCCGGAACGGTGGTGCACGTCGTCGCCACCGACCCGGCCGCCCCGCTCGACCTGCCCGCCTGGTGCCACATGACCGGCCACGCCTACCTGGGGCCGGTCCCCGACGACGCCGGCCGTCCGGTCTACGCCCTGCGGCTGGTCGCCGACGCGCGCGTCACCCGGCCCGACGCGCCCTGGCACCGAGCCGGGCCGAGCCGCTGACCTGCGGGAAACCGCCACAGGGCTTCCCGCGAGGCCGTACGGGACCGCCCTCAGTGGCGTCACTGCCGGAAGAAGGCGGCGATCTGCTTCCGCAGTGCCGCGGCGTCCAGCCCGTGGGCCGTCAGGTGCTCCTCGATCGTTCCGTACCTGCGCAGCTCGCGCCGCGAGACGCCGAGGCCCAGCACGCGGTGGGGCACCTCGGCCAGGGCCTCGGTCGCCGGCGTCGTGGACGTGCCCGCGAGATACGGCTCGACGATCACGACGGAGGCGTCCCGCTGCCCGTCGGTCGCCGCCCGCAGTGCCGCCGCGTCGAAGGGGCGCACGGTCGTGGCGTAGAGCACCGTCACGTCGAGGCCCTCGGTCGCCGCCAGGACGTTGTCGAGCATCGGACCCACCGCGATCACGACACCGCCGTGGCCCTCCCGTACGGTCTGGAAGCCCGCACCGGTCACCGGATGCGGCGTTGCGTTCGACTGGTTCGACAGGCGGACGTACACCCGGTCGTCCCCCTTTACGGCCTTGCGCAGCAGGCCCTCCGCCTCGTCGGGGTGACCGGGGACATGCACCGTCCAGCCGTCCAGGGTGTCCAGGAGGGCGACGTCGCCGGGCGACATGTGCGTGAAGCCGCCGGCCGGCCAGTCGTACGAGGCGCCGGCACTGACCAGCACACCGCCCGTCACCTGGTGGCCGAGGTCCAGCTTCACCTGCTCGAAGGGCCGCTCGACGAGAAAGCTCGCGAACGTGTGCATGATCGGCCGCATCCCGGTGAGCGCGATGCCCCCGCCGGCGCCGATGAGGAGCTGCTCGCGGATGCCGACGTTGATCACACGGTCCGGGTGGCGGCGCTGGGCGGCGTCGAAACCGTCCCGGCTGATCTCCGCGAGGACGAGCGCGAGCCGTGGGTCCTCGTCCAGCAGCCGCGTCGTGGTGGAGATGAAGCGGTCGCGCATGGTGTCCATCGTTCGTGGTTCCCCTCGTGGCAGTGGTGGAAGAAGTGCGGGTCGCCGCAGATGCGCGGGACTCAGGCGTGCTTGGACTCGACCCGGGCGACGACCGCCCGCGGGCGTCCGGGGTGCGGCGCGGTGAACGCCGCGTGCAGCGCCTCGTGGTCGCGGCCGTCGACCGTCTCGGCCGACCAGCCGGCCGCCTCGAAGCGGGAGGCGATGCCGCCGGGCCAGCCGTGGGTCGCGGACGAGTTGTCGATCACCAGCGTGTGCAGCTGCTCCAGGCCGGCAGGTCCCGCGTAGGCGATCGCCTCGTGGTTGCTGCCCTCGTCGAGTTCGGCGTCGCCGATCAGCACCCACACCCGCGGGTCGGTCAGGCCCTGCGCCCGCAGGCCGAGCGCGGTGCCGACGGCGAGCGGGAGTCCATGGCCGAGCGAGCCGCTGCCGATCTCGGCGCCCGGGACGAGCACGCGGTCGGGGTGGTGCCCGAGCGGGGAGTCGTACGAGCCGAAGTCCGGCAGCCATTCCTCGGGGAAGAAGCCCTTGGCCGCGAGGACGGCGTAGTACGCCATGGGGCCGTGCCCCTTCGAGAGCAGGAAGCGGTCGCGGCCGGCGTCGTCGGCGGTCTCGGGCGCGACCCGGAGCACGCGGTCGTACAGGACCCACAGGGCGTCGAGTGTGGAGGTCGCGGCGGGGTCGTGCTTCTCGTCGCCGGTCATCAGGGCCATGAGCCGGTTCAGATCGCCGAATCCGGGTGCGGGGGTGGTCTTCGTTGTCATCATGTGCACCACCGTGCGACCTGAAGTTTGGTTGAGGTCAAGCGCGTCGTGCGGGCGGCTGTGGCGCAATACGGGTTCGTGACCACCGGGTGGAGTGCGGTATTGTTCTCATGCGCGTTCGGCCGGGGGAAACCCCAGGTCACACGGGCACCGGGACGTGGCGCAGCTTGGTAGCGCACTTGACTGGGGGTCAAGGGGTCGCAGGTTCAAATCCTGTCGTCCCGACTCGAAAGAGTCGCAGGTCAAGGGGCCGTTTCAGAGCAATCTGAAACGGCCCCTTGATCGTTTCCGGGGGCCGGACCGGGTGTCTGCCCGAGCATGGCCGGGGCGGGGCACACACCGGCGGCGACGCGGACTGACAGCACCCATGGGCTGCAGCGCCCGCATTTCCCGCACCGCCCTGCGTGGCCGGACGGCCGTCGGCTGCATACCGGGGCTCGGTGGTGCCGGTGTGGTAGCAGGCGCGCCGGTTCCCGCACGGCACACCGGTCACCCGCAGGTGAGCCGGAACCCCCCGAAGTCGGCCGTGAACGCCGCGTCGACCAGGTCCCACGCGTGGATGCCGGCCATTGCCCCGGTGAAGCGCAGTCCTGATCCGTGGTCGTCGGAGAGCCTGCTGAAGTCCAACGGGGGCCCGACCGGCGTGCGCACGCCGTGGTGGACGTACCAGAACCGTGCCTCGGCGCCGTCGACGGTCACGCCCAGCGTGACCGGTGCGTCCGCCTCGACGTCCACGACGGCCGTCTGCCGGATGTCGCCCTCGTCGCGTTCCACGAGGCTCAGCACCGTACGGCCCTCGCCCCGCCACTGCTGGCCGTGCTGGCCCTCGCCCGCAGGTTCTGCCCAGGTGAGGTCGAGGCTGAGGTAGGCGTCTCGGCTGTACCGGAGCACCAGACCGGCGGCCTGGGTGAACGTCTGCGGCCGTGCCTCGACGGTGACCTCGGCCTCGGCACGGTGCTCGGTGATCCGCTGGGCCAGGAGGCTGTGGGCCCACAGCGATTCGGGACCGTGCCGTCCGCGCAGGCGGATCCACCCCGGCCGGGAGTCCGTGTCGGCCCAGGACGGGTCCGGGGCGGCACGCAGGGTGCTCCAAGGCCAGCCCAACGGCTCGTGAGGACCGGCCAGTCGAGGCACGGGCGCATCGGGAGGCGTCGGTACGTCGACTTCGACCGCCGGGTGCCAACCGCCGTGCCGCAGCCTGGGCCGGCCGTCCTCGTCCCAGGTCAGCGCCTGGATCGCCGTCTCACGGCCGAGGGGACAGCGCGGACCCTGCGCCGTCCGCAGCGGGCGGGCCGTCAGATGGCTCAGAACCCATTCGCCGCCCTGCGTCTCCACCAGCTCCGCGTGACCGGCTTTCTGCAACGGCCACGAGAGATCGTCCCGTGCGGTCAGCAGGGGCCTGCTGTCGAGCTCGTACGGGCCGGTCAGCGTGCGGCTGCGCGCCATCAGGACCCCGTGTTCGAATCCCGTGCCGCCCTCCGCGAGCACCAGGTGGAACCAACCGTCGCGCCGCAGCAGCTTGGGCCCCTCGATGAGCCGTTCGTGCTGGAGCAGCAGGTGGGTGTCCCCGATCGGAGCCAGCGTGCCCCGGTCCAGCTCGGTCAGGACGATCCCGGCGAAGCGCTGCCCGCCGGGGCGGTGGTCGGTCTGCAGGTTGAGCAGCCAGAGCCGGCCCTCGTCGTGGAACAGAGCGGGGTCGAAACCGTGGCCGGCGACCCGGCGCGGGGCCGTCCATGCTCCGCTGACATCCGTGGCCGTGGAGATGTACGTGTCCAGGTCGAAATACGGCGTACCCACCGAGCGCACAACGGAGTAGATCATCCAGAACCGCTCGCCGTCCCAGCTCAGCGACGGCGCCCAGATGCCGCCCGAGTCCGGGACCCCGGCGAGCGAATCGCCGGGGACCGCGCCCCGGACGTGGCCCGCGTACTCCCAGTGCGCCAGGTCCCGGGAACGGTGGACGGGAATCGTCGGGAACCACTCGAAGGAACTCGTCGCCACGTAGTACCAGTCGCCGACCCGGACCAGTGAGGGGTCCGGTGCGAAGCCGCGGATGACGGGGTTGTGCAGCACGGTCACGTCAGGGCTCCCGTAGGGCGGTCACTTGAGGGCCCCCAGCGTGACGCCCGTGCGCCAGTAGCGGCGCATCGCGACCATCATGATCGCCATCGGGACGATGGACAACAGCGCACCGGTCAGCACGAGGCTGGTCAGGTCGACGCCGGACTCCAGGCGTTTGCCGGACCAGTTGTACAGGCCCAGGTTGAGGGTCCAGTTCTCCTCGCCCCGCAGTACGGTCAGGGGGAGGAAGAAGGCGTTCCAGGTGTTCACGAAGGCGAGCAGGAAGACCGTGGCGCCGCCCGTCGTCATCATCCGCAGCACGATGCTGAAGAAGATCCGCAGCTCGCCGGCGCCGTCGATGCGGGCCGCCTCCAGGAGTTCGAAGGGGATCGTGGCCTCGGTGTACACCTTGGCCAGGTACACGCTGAACGGGTTGATCAGGCAGGGGATCAGCATCGCCCACGGGGTGTCGACCAGGCCGATCTCCGAGAACAGCAGGTACAGCGGCAGGGTGAGCAGGGCGATCGGGATCAGGAACGAGCCGACCACGCAGGCGAAGACCAGATTGCGCCCCGGAAAGTCGAAGCGGGCCAGGCCGTAGCCCGTGGCGAGTGCGAGGAGAGTGCCGCCGAGCGAGCCGACGCCCGCGTACAGGAACGAATTGGCCGTCCAGCGCAGGAAGATGCCGCCCTCGTACGTGAACAGTTGGTGCAGGTTGTCCCACAGGTGCCAGCCGGAGAACCACAGGCCGTTGGTCTGGTACAGCCCGGTCCGGTCCTTGGTGGAAGCGATGATCAGCCACCACACCGGGAACAGGCTGTACGCGCTCGCCAGGACCAGGCCGAGCAGCAGGAAGCGCTGGCCGCCCCGGCCTCGCGAGGCAGCGTCCGGACGGGGCAGGCGCCGCACGGTGCGGACCTCCGGACGCCTGGTTCCGGAATCGGTCGTCAGCATCAGTCCACCTCCTTCGAAGTGAGCCTGTAGAAGAGGAAGGAGGCGAAGCCGAGGATCAGGGCGAGCAACACCGACAGGGTCGCGGCGTAGTGGTAATTGCCGGCGTTGAACGCCTGGTTGTAGATGATCACGATCGGAGTGAAGGTGTCGCTGACCGTCTGCGGTGTGACGTTCCGGAACAGCGCGGGCTCGTTGAAGATCTGCAGCATCTGGATGATCGACAGCATGCCGGTCAGCACCAGCGCCCCCCGCAATGCGGGATCTTGATGCTCAATGCGATCCGCCGCTCGGAGGCGCCGTCGAGGCGCGCGGCCTCGAACAGCTCACGGGGCACGCCCTGGAGCGCCGAATAGATGATCACCATGTTGTAGCCGATACCGTGCCAGGTGAGCAGGTTGCCGATGGACGGCCAGACCATGGACGGGGAGAAGAAGTTCCAGTCGAGGCCGAAGAGTTCGCCCAGAGGTGTCAGCGGACCGACCTCGGGGCTGTAGAGGTTGATCCACACGATGGCGGCGACCACCCCGGGGATCATGTACGGCACCAGCAGCAGGATCCGGAACCGGCCCGCCACCTTCGAGGCGACCGCGTCCAGGAACAGCGCCAGGACCAGGCTGACGAGGAGCATCACCGGGATCTGCACGCAGGCGAACAGCACCACCCGCAGCACGGACCCCATGAACGCCGAGTCGGTCAGGCCCTGCAGGTAGTTGTCGAAGCCGGCGAACTGTTCGGTGGCGCCGCCCAGCCCGAGGCCGGACTGCTGTTCGCGGTACAGCGACTGGTGGACGGCGTAACCGATGGGGAGCAGGTACAGGAAGACGAAGCCGAGCTGGAAGGGCACCGTGAAGGCGGCGCCCTTCCAGCGCAGGGAGCGAATCATCGGATGTGCCTCAGTCCTTGACGCTGATGCCGCGGGCCTTCAGGTCCTTGACCGTCCACTCCTGCATGTGCGCCAGCAGATCGGTGACCTTCTGCTCCTTGTTGACGACCTTGGCCCAGCCCGCCTGCATCTCCGTGAACATCGCGGTCCAGTTGGGACCGAAGGTCCAGTCGGTGGTGACAGTGCCCAGGCTGTCGGTGACGACCTTCTGGGCCGGCTCGTACTTCTTGCCGAGCAGTTTCTCGGAGATCGCCTCATTGACGTACGCGTCGCTGTCCGCCAGCGCCGGCATCACGCCGTTGCCGGTCTCCGGGCTCGCCATCGTCCTGACCGCGCCCATGTCGGTGGACATCCACAAGGCGGCCTCGGCGGCCTGCTCCTGGCTCTTGCACTCCTTGGTCACCAGGGTGACGCCGGCGGTGAGGTTGGTGCCGGACGGGGTCTTGGCCGCCTCGCCCGTGTACGTGGGCCACGGGGACACCGCCCACTTGCCGAAGGACTTGGTGAAGTTCTGCACCATGCCGGCCATCTGCCAGGTGGAGATCTGCCGGGTCGCGGTGTCGCCGTTGTCGAAGCTGCGCTGGACGGCCGCGTAGTCGGCGAAGGACAGCTTGGCGTTCAGGTCGTTGTCGATGATCTCCTGGATCACCTTTGCGGCCTTCAGTGTGCCCTCGTCCTGGAAGTCCACCTTCCAGGCGTTGCCGTCGATGGAGTACCAGTGCGCCCCGGCCTGCATGGCCAGCACCTCCAGGGTGCTCGGGTCCTCACCGGCGTAGTTGGTGATCTTGATGCCGTGCTTCTTCAGCTCCTTGCCCGCGGCGATGAAGTCGTCCCAGGTCGCCGGGGGCTCGATGCCGTACTTCTCGAAGATGTCGGTGCGGTAGACCGTGAAGTTCGGGGAGGAGCTGGTGGGGACGCCGTAGAGCCTGCCCTGCACCTGCGCGGTGCCCCAGGAGCCGGCGTTGAACTTGCCCTTGGCCGACTCGACGTGCTCGGTGACGTCGGCGAGTGCGCCCTGCGAGACCCAGCTCGTCACGTACTCGCCGGTGTTCTGCACCAGGCAGGGAGCGTTGCCCGCCTTGACGGCATTGGTCAGCTGCTTCTGCATGGTCAGCTGGTCCGTGACCTTGGTGTATTTGAGCTGGACGTCCTTGTGCGAGGTGTTGAACGCCTTCACGACGTCCTCCTGGCCGTTGGCCCAGCCCCAGAATTCGAGGGTGACCGGACCGGAGGACCCCGAGGCGTCGTCCCCGGAGCCCGACCCGCCGCAGGCGGAGAGCAGACCTGTCAGCGCGATTCCCGCGACGGCGGCGGAGGCGAACCTTCTCCGGGAGCTGGTGAAGTTCATCTGACCGTGATCCTTCGGAACGAGGGCGTGTGAAAGAGGCAGCGGCTCTGTGGTGCAGGCCGGGCGCCGCGGCCGGAAGACGTCGGCTCGCAGCTGCGGGGATCGGCCAAGCACAAGCTGTAGTAAGCGGTTCCAGGACGGTAGGCCGACGTCCGAGCCCATAGCAAGAGGTGCGCGGGAATTTGTTGGGCGGGACGGTCCGGAGGGCTGTCTCCGGACCAGCGTCGTCCGTGCCCCGCACGAAGGGAATATGGGCAGGTCACAGGCGTGTTGGGCCGACCTGTTCAGCGCCGGACGAGCGCTCCCCGGTGGTACTGGCGGAACGCGAAAAGCTCTGGAAAACGATTACGAAACAAACGCTTTCCGTCTCTCCGTCTCTCCCTCTCTCCGTCTCTCCGTCGTTCCGTCAGTCGCTTCGGGCCGGCGGTTGTACGGAGTTGCGTACGACGACATGGGTTCCCAGCACCAGGTGGTCACCGTCGCTGCCCTTGCGCCGGCCCGCGCCGCCGTCGCGCCGGTCGGCCACCGCGCGCAGCGCGACGCGGCCCATCTCCTCGTACGGCACGTGCACGGTGGTCAGCTGGGGCGTGAGCTGCGAGGCGAGCGGAATGTCGTCGTAGCCGACGATCGACACGTCCTCGGGCACACGCAGCCCGGCCGCGCGCAGGGCCTGCATGGCGCCGGCGGCGACCACGTCGGTCCCGGCGAGCACCGCCGTGAAGTCCAGCCCCTCGCGCAGGCAGTCCTCGACGGCCTCGTACCCGTGCTCGTAGTCGTACGGGCCGTGCCGCACCATGCCCGGGTCGAAGGGCACGCCGTACGCCTCGAAGGCCCGCTGGGCGCCCTTCAGGCGGCCCTGCGCGGTGGTGAGTTCGGCGCGTCCCGGCAGCACGAGGACCCGGCGGTGACCGGCGGACAGCAGGTGGCTGGCCATCGCGTAGGCGCCGCCCTCGTTGTCGTAGTCGACGGTCGTGGCCGGTACGTCGCCCTCGAGGGGCGGCCTGCCCACCAGGACGAGGTGGGAGCCGGCCGCGTCGAGGGAACGCGCGAAGCGGGCCATGCGCAGCTGGTACTCGTCGTAGTCGTAGGCGCCGCCGAGCAGCACCACCGCCGCGACGCCCTGCTGGCGCATGAGGTTGACCAGCGTGAGTTCCCGTTCGGGGTCGTCCCCGGTCGTGCCGACCAGCGACAGCCAACCGCGCAGCGTGGCGGCGCTCTCGACGCCCTTGGCCACGTGGGCGAAGGCGGCTCCGGTGATGTTGTTGATGAGGATGGCCACCGTCGGAGTGCCGCCGCCGGCCAGCGAGCGGGCGTGCGCGTTGGTGACGTAGTCCAGGTCCTGGACCACCTTCATCACCCGTCGGCGCAGATCCTCCGAGACCGGGTAGTTGCCGGACAGGACGCGGGACACGCTGGCGACCGAGACGCCCGCCCGCTCCGCCACGTCCCGGATGGTGGCCCGTCCGGCGTCGCCGGACGCCTTGCGCTGACTCACCCTTGCGGCTCCTTCACCGTAGCGACTCGTGCGCCGGCCGGCAGGGGCCCGGCTGCCCGCCGGGCGACGGACATCCGTCCCCTCGCCGAACGAGCGGGAGGCCGGCTCCGCGCCGGTGCGGAAACCGTATCCCATGGTTTCTCCGGACGACTTTGCCGGTCGGCGCCCGGCTCAGGCGACACGGGCCAGGTCCGCGTGACGCACCTCGTGGGCCGGCGGCAGGCCCGAGGCCAGGCGTTCCAGCTCCTCCACGACGATACTGCCGAGCCGCTCCAGCTCGTTGCCGAGCGAGCCGGCGATATGCGGGGTGAGGAAGACGTTGGGCAGGTGGTACAGCGGGGATCCGGCGGGCAGTGGCTCGGGCTCGGTGACATCCAGAATCGCGTGCAGCCGGCCGGAGACCAGTTCGTCGGTGAGGGCGTCCGGGTCGACGAGGGCACCGCGGGAAGTGTTGATCAGGACGCCGCCGTCCCGGACGAGGGCGAGCCGGTCCCTGTCGAGCATGCGGTAGGTCTCGGGAATGCCTGGGGCGTGCAGGCTCACGATGTCGCTGAGGCGGAGCAGGTCGTCCAGCGACACCGACCGGACGCCGAGGGCGGCGGCCTCGGTGGGGCCGACGTAGGGGTCGTGCAGCAGGACCTCGAAGTCGAACGGCCGCAGCAGCTCCAGCAGTCGGCGGCCCACCCGCGAGGCGCCGATGATGCCGACCCGGCGGCCGCTGTTGCCCGTGTGCGCGGTCTCGGCGTGGGTCGGATAGGCATGGCTGGTGCGGAAGCGCTCGCGGTGGGTGAAGGTGTCCTTCCCCGCGAGCAGGATCATGGCGAGCGTGTACTCGGCGACCGGCACCGCGTTGCCGGTCACCGCGCTGGAGACGGTGATCCCGCGTTCCCACAGGGCGTCGCCGACCAGCGAGCGGACGGAGCCCGCGGCGTGCAGGACCGTGTGCAGCCGGGGTGCGGTGGTGAGGACGCCGGCGTCCAGGCCGGGGCAGCCCCAGCCGGTGATCATCACCTCGGCACGGGCCAGAGCCTCGGCCGCGGCGGGATCGGCGAAGTCCTGCACGACAAGTGCGGGGTCGATGTCGGACGCATGACGCAGCCGCGCCATGAGCGGCGGCGGGAAGAGCAGGGGGAGGTGCACCGGATCCATCGCGAACACGGCCCTCGGCAGCTGGGCGCTGGGCATGACTCTCCTGATGGGCTAGGTGGAAACATTTTCTGAAAGCGCCTTCTACGGTAGATCTGCCGAGAACAGGTGGTCAATCGCTTCCTGTCGGGACCGGGCATGCGTTCGGTTGCTGAACAGCAGAGCGCCGGCGGGGTGTTGTTGCTGGTCATCGACGGCTTGGCTGGTTCGGTCCCTTGCGACCGCGGGAGCCGGAGGACTCGGAAAGTCCGTCACACCTCTTGACGTGTTGGGCTCGCGGGAACAAGCTCCTGTAGCGCCCGTAGAAACCGGTTCCCGAAACTTCTCAGGCCGTGTGGCGGTCATGTCCGGGCGGCTTCACCCTCACCGTCGTCGGCACGACCACCGACGTCATCTCGGCCGGCCTCGCCCGTTGCTCCCCTTCCTCTCGCAAGGAGTCGCACATGAACCCGTCCCTGTCACGCCGTTCCGCCCTCCAGGCTGCGGGCGCCACCGCGCTCGCCGCCGGCCTGTCGGGCCTGACGGCGACGACGGCCAGGGCGGAGGAGCCCCCCGTCGCATCCGCGCTGGTGACGTACCCGGTGCCGGCCGGAGCTCCGGTCAAGACCGACAGCTTCACCGTCAAGGTCCGCAATCCTGGGGGAAGTTGGCAGGCGCTCGGCGTCCACCGCCCCACCCTCGCCGAGATCAACCCGGCCACCGGGAGCAAGAAGCAGTTCAACTCGAGCCTCGCCTACTTCGACTTCTCCGGCCAGGTCGAGGTCCAGGTCACGTACATCAGAGGCGGCGTGCAGAAGGTGCGGGTGCGGCCGGACTCGTACGGCATCAAGCCGGAAGTCCTCGCCGACACCATGCGGTTCACCCTGGACAAGCCACGGAACATCGTCGTCCAGATCAACGACGACCTCTTCGACTGCCTCCACCTGTTCGCCCGCGAGATCGAGAAGGACCGCCCGAAGGCGGACGACTCCGACGTCATCTACTTCGGCCCCGGCATCCACACCACCGCGGACGGCTTCCTGAATGTGCCATCCGGCAAAACCGTGTACGTGCACGGGGGCGCGGTACTCAGGGCGACGGTCGTCTTCAAGGACGTGCGGGACGCCCGGCTCGTCGGGCGCGGCGTGCTCGCCGGGACCAAGGCGGGCGGTGTGCTCGTCGAGGGCTCGACGGACATCTCCGTCGGCGCCGTCACCATGCTCAACCCCAATGGTTACGCCTGCCAGATCGGCGAATCCACGGACGTCTCCATCAAGGGCATGTGCGCCTTCAGCTCCAAGGGCTGGGGCGACGGCATCGACGTCTTCTCCAGCACCGACGTCACCGTCGACGGCGTCTTCATGCGCAACTCCGACGACTGCGTCGCGCTCTACACCCACCGCTGGAACTACTACGGCGACACCAGGAACATCACCGTCCGCAACTCCACCCTCTGGGCGGACGTCGCCCACCCCGTCAATGTCGGCACCCACGGCAACACCGACAACCCCGAGGTCATGGAGAACCTCGTCTTCGAGAACATCGACATCTGCGACCACCGCGAGCCCCAGATGGGCTACCAGGGCTGCATCGCCCTCAACGCGGGCGACAGCAACCTCATCCGGAACGTGAGGGTCGACGACGTCCGCGTCGAGGACTTCCGGTGGGGCCAGCTCGTCCACATGCGGGTCATGTACAACACGAAGTACAACACCTCGGTCGGCCGCGGCATCGAGAACGTCTGGGTCAAGGACCTCTCCTACTCGGGCAAGCCGCTCGCGACCTGCATGCTGCTCGGATACGACGCCGATCACCGCATCAAGGACGTCACCTTCGAGAACCTCGTCCTCAACGGCACGGTGATCGCCGACTCCATGCGCAAGCCGGGCTGGTACCTCACCACCGACTTCGTCCCGATGCACGTCAACGAGCACGTGACCGACCTCAGGTTCCTCACCACCGCCGAGGCAGCGGCGGTGACCGCGTCATGAGCACTCCCGCACCGAGCCGCCGGGGCTTCATCGGCGGCGCGGCCGCCCTGCTGCTCACGACGGGCGCGAGCGGACTGCTCGTGCCCGGGGCGGCCCACGCGGCTCGGAACGACACGGGCTCCAGACCTTTCACCCACCCGGGGCTGCTGCACACCGCCGACGACCTCGCCCGCATGAGAGCGGCGGTCGCCGCGCGGGAATCCCCGGTCCACGACGGCTACCTCGCGTTCGCGGCGCACGCGCGGTCGAAGGCCACGTACACGATCCAGAACACCGGCCACATCACCTCCTGGGGCCGGGGCCCCACCAACTTCCAGAACCAGGCCGTCGCCGACTCCGCCGCCGCCTACCAGAACGCGCTGATGTGGTGCGTCACCGGCAACCGTGCCCACGCGGACAAGGCCCGGGACATCCTCAACGCCTGGTCGGCGTCCCTGGCGACGATCACCGGGGCCGACGGCCCGCTCGGCGCCGGTCTGCAGGTCTTCAAGTTCGTCAACGCGGCCGAACTGCTCCGCCACAGCGACTACGACGGGTGGACGGAGGCGGACATCGCCCGCTGCGAACAGTCCTTCCTGAACGTCTGGTACCCGGCGATATCCGGCTACATGCTGTACGCCAACGGCAACTGGGACCTGACGGCCGTGCAGTCCGTCCTGGCCATCGGCGTGTTCTGTGAGGAGCGCACGCTCTTCGAGGACGCGCTGCGCTTCGCCGCGGCCGGCGCCGGAAACGGCAGCGTCCGGGGCCGTGTCGTCACCGACACCGGCCAGGGCCAGGAGAGCGGCCGCGACCAGGGCCACGAGCAGCTCGCCATCGGCCTGATGGGGGACGCCGCGCAGATCGCCTGGAACCAGGGCGTCGATCTGTGGGGCCACGACGGCGACCGCATCCTCGCGAACGCCGAGTACGCCGCCCGCTACAACCTCGGCGGCGACGTCCCCTTCACCGCCGACCTGGACCGGACGGGCAAGTACATCAAGACGGCCGTCTCCGCGAAGGTCCGCGGCAGTCTTCCGCCGGTCTACGAGATGTACTACGCCCACTACTCCGGCGTCCGCGCCCTCGACACCCCGTACATCAAGGCGGCCGTCTTCCGCGGCACCGGCGGAGCCCGCTTCGTCGAGGGCGGCAACGACGACCTGCCCGGCTTCGGCACCCTCACCTGCGCGGGGACGAAGGCTCCCGAGCCGGCCGCGCCGACGCCCCCCGCGGGAGTCACGGCGGTGGGCGGCGACCGGGGCATCAACGTGAACTGGCTGCCGTCCACATGGGCGACCACCTATACCGTCCGCCGGGCCAACCGCCCGGACGGCCCCTACGAGGAGATCGCGACCGGGGTCGACACACCGGCGTACACGGACAGAGACGTCCGCGCGGGACGGACGTACCACTACACCGTCGCCGCCACCGGCTCCCACGGGAGCAGCACCGAGTCGAGCCCGGCCGCGGCCACAGCGGGGCTCCCCGAGCCCTGGTCCACCCAGGATCTGGGGGATGTGAAGATCCCCGGCGCCGCGGCGTTCGACGGGGAGCGTTTCGTTCTCGAGGCGTCCGGCACCGCCGACAGCCACCGGCTGGTGCACCTTTCCCTCGCCGGCGACGGTGAGGTCACCGCGCGGATCGTGTTCCCGCTCAGCTCGCAGTACTCCACGATCGGTGTCACTCTCCGCGACTCCCTCGACGCGGGCGCCGCGCACGCCTCGATGCTGCTCCAGGGCCTGCCGTTGCACACCTGGAGCGGTGTCTGGACGGTGCGTCCGAAGGCCGGAGCGGAGGTCTCGGCCACGGGCAGCACCCCCGTACCGCCCACCCAGCAGCAGGCCATCACCACCTCCGCCGCCTTCCCGATCTCCGACCTCGGCAGCCTGCCCGAGTCGGCGACGCCGCTGGAGGCCCCGTACGTGGAGGGCGCGGGCGACGGCTACCGGCTGCGGGCGCCGTACTGGGTGCGGGTCACCCGCAAGGGCCGCCGCTGCACCGGTGCCATCTCCCCGGACGGCATCCGATGGACCGAAGTCGGCTCCACCGAGGTGATGCTGGGGCGTACCGCATACGCGGGCCTCGTCCTCACCTCCTGCCTCGGCGTCGACGAGGAGTACGCCGAGACCGGCACCGGCGCCTTCGACAACGTGAGCGTGACCTCCGCCTCGGCGGGCGAGGTCTGGACCGTGCCACGCCCGCGGCGTGCCGCCACCGGGCTGTCGGCGACCGCCGGCGCCGACGCCGTGGAGCTGGCCTGGACCGACCCCGACCTGGCCGCCCGGTACACAGTGCTGCGCGCCACCGCGGCCGACGGCCCCTACGCCACGATCGCGACCGGCGTCGGCCCGGTCGGGTTCGGCGCCAGAATCCGGTACGCGGACGCGACCGGAGCCCCCGGGACGGCGTACCACTACGTCGTCGCGAAGACGAACCACGGCGGCCGCGGCCCGCACTCGGAGTCCGTCTCGGCCCGCATGCCGGAGCCCTCGGTACCGCAACTCACCTCCGTCGGCACGGTGTTCGCCAACATGGGCGTCCCCTTCCGGCACCAGCTGCGCGGCTCGCACGAACCCGTGCGGTTCGCTGCCGACGGGCTGCCCGACGGGCTGAGCGTGGACAGGCGCACCGGCCTGATCACCGGAACACCCACCGAGACGGGGGAGTTCGGCGTTGCGACCCGTGCGGGCAACGCGGCTGGCGACGGAACCGCCACCCTCACCCTCACGGTGGGCACGCCGCCGCCCGCCCCCTGGGCGTACGGCGACCTCGGCGACGTGATCCTCGACGACCGCGCCTTCGGGACGCTCGGCGTGGTGGCCGTCCGCACTCCGGGCAGCACCGCCTACGAGGACCGGACCTTCGTCGTGCGAGGAGCCGGAACCGACCTCACCGTCAACAACCAGGGGATGACCGGCCAGTTTGTACGACAGCCCGTCACCGGCGACTGCGAGATCACCGCCCGGCTGGTCTCCCGTACCGGAGCCGTCGCCGACCGGGTGGGTCTGCTGATGGCCAAGTCCCTGTCCCCCTTCGACCAGGCGGCCGGGGCGATCGTCACCGGCGGGACCACCGCACAGCTGATGCTGCGCAGGACGGTGGCCGGCGCGTCCGCGTTCTCCGGTGCCACGACCGTTCAACTGCCCCTGCTGCTGCGTCTGAAGCGCACCGGATCCGCCTTCGCCGCGGCGATCTCCAGCGACGACGGCGCCTCCTGGACCCTGCTCGCCTCCGGCGAGCTCCCCGGGTTCGGGGACGCCCCCTCCTACGTGGGCCTGGTGGCCTGCTCCCGCAGCCCCCTGGCCCACAGCACCGCACGCTTCACCGATGTGGGCATCGCCCGCACCTGACCCCCCACCGGATTGGAGACCCACAGCGATGAGCCGCACCTCCCCCCACAGGCGCCGTCGACAGCTGGAGTTGAGCCGCCGCGGCCTGCTGAAAACCGCCGGCGGTATCACCGCCGCACTCGCCGCCGGCGCCTCGGCCGCAGCCCTCACCGGGACCGCGGCCGAGGGTGCGCCGGTCACCTTCACCCACCCGGGCATGCTGCACGCCTACGGCGAACTCAATCGCGCCAAGGTGCGCGTCGCCGCCGGCGACGATCCCTGGCTGTCCGGCTGGAACCGACTGACCGGCAACTCCCACTCCGCCGCCACCTGGACCGCCCGCCCGCAGGCCACCGTGATCCGCGGCGGCACGGGCGAGAACTACACCATCCTCTACAACGACATCCACGCCGCCTACCAGAACGCGCTGCGCTGGAAGATCGCCGGCACCACCGCCAACGGCGACTGCGCCGTCCGGATCCTCAACGCCTGGTCGTCCACCCTCACCTCGGTCACCGGCAACGCGGACCGCTTCCTCGCCGCCGGGATCTACGGCTACCAGTTCGCCAACGTCGCCGAACTCATGCGTGGCCACAGCGGCTTCGACCTCGACCGGTTCAAGGAGATGATGCTCGGAGTCTTCTACCCGCTCAACAACCAGTTCCTCACGCATCACAACGACGCCTGCATCACCAACTACTGGGCGAACTGGGACCTGTGCACCATGAACTCGATTCTCGCGATCGGCATCCTGTGCGACGACGGCGCGAAGTACGACCAGGCGGTCGGCTACTTCAAGAACGGTGCCGGCAACGGCTCCATCAGGCACGCCGTGCCGTTCCTCCACAACGACACCGCCGGATACGCCCTCGGCCAGTGGCAGGAGTCCGGCCGCGACCAGGGGCACACCGTGATGGGCATGGGCCAGATGGGCGCCTTCTGCGAGATGGCCTGGTCCCAGGGCGAAGATCTGTACGGCTACGACAACAACCGGTTCATGAAGGCCGCCCAGTACGTCGCCAAGTACAACCTGGGCCAGGACGTCCCCTTCACCACGTACACGTGGGGGAGCGGCCAGAACTGCGCCCAGCAGTCGCACACCGTGATCTCCTCCGTGGGCCGCGGCCAGCTCAGGCCGGTGTGGGACATCCTGTGGTACCACTACGGCCGCCGACGCGGGCTCGACGTCCCGTACATCAGGGCCATGGCCGAGGGGACCCGCCCGGAGGGCGGCGGCGGTGACTACGGCCCCAACAGCGGAGGCTACGACCAGCTGGGCTTCGGCACGCTGATGTACGCCAAGTAGCCGACGCACGCAAGAGGGGCCCGCGGCAGCACGTCCGCACGCGTCACCGGCGCTCCAGCTGTGCCGCCAGCTGCTCCGGGAGAGCGTCCCTGTTCGCCCGGGTGACGACGATGAGCTCGACGTCGGTGCGCCGCTTCAGGGCGTCGGTGAACGGGTTGCTGTGCGCCTGAACGGTCGAGACCACATCGATGCCGGTCTCGAACACGGACCCGACGGCCTCCCTGAACGAGGCGGAGTGCAACTCCATCCGCCCGAGCTCGTCGATGAGTACGAGCTGCCCCGGAACGGGTTCCGCCGACGCCGCGAGGAGCGCCGGCAGCGCCAAACGGTCCATGACGCCCAGGTCGACGCCGTACCGTCCCACCTTCGGCGGGCCAGGGAAGTCGACATGGGCGAGCACGGCGCGGTGCCCCGTCGTCGTCTCCAGAGCGAATCCGACCCGGGCGCCGCCCTGCCGGATTTCCTCGGTGGTGAAGCCGACGATGTCACGGGTGTGCAGACGCGCGGCCAGGCGGCGGACGACGGTGGTCTTGCCGATGCCGGGGCGCCCCTCCAGCAGGATCTTGCTGCACGGGAGGCCGGACCTGGCCGCCGCGGTCACCTGTCCCCACCCGGAGGGCGTCGCGCCGACGACAGGAGGTTCTGGGCGTCCGGATCGCCGCTCGCGGCGTCCACGGCGGCTGCGAGCCAGACGTCGGGCATTCCGTGGTCCACGTCCTCGATTGTCACAGAAGGGTGTCACGGAGCGGAGTCACGGACGTCCGAAGCGGTTCGCGTCGACGAGTCCGTGCCCCCACTCGGGGTCGGGCGCCCGTAGGGCGAAGCCCTGAGCCCCCGCCCTCAGGCCTCCGGCCGCGTCACCGCGATCTCCGCCCAGACCTGCTTGCCGCCGCTGAGCGGTACCGCGCCCCAGGCGGCGGACACCGCCTCGACGATGAGCAGTCCCCGGCCGCCCGTCGCCTCCCAGTCCACGATGCCCGGTTTCACCGGGCTGCGCGGCGACGCGTCGTTCACCGAGACGCGGAGCCGGTCCGCCGACAGCGCCAGATTGAGGCGCACCTCGCCCCTGGTGTGCGCGATGGCGTTCGTGACCAGCTCCGACACCACCAGCAGGGCCACGTCCACCTCCTCCCGCACACCCCACGTGCGCAGCGTCCGCGCCGTGAAGCGGCGTGCGTGCATCACGGCGTCCGGGAGCCGCCACACCGTCCAGTGGGTCCGCAGGGGCCGGGCGCGGGTGCCGTCGTAGCGCAGCAGCAGCACGGCCACGTCGTCGTCGCGGCCGTCGGCGCTGCCCAGCAGCTGGTCGGCGACGCGCCCGGCGTCGGCGGGGTCGGCGCCCGCGAGCACCTCGCGCACCCGCAGCATGCCGTCCTCGAGCGCGAGATGCGCCGACTCGACGAGTCCGTCCGTCACCATCGTCAGGAGCGTTCCGGGGGCCAGGCCCACCTCCGTCATGGGGAACCCGGCGTCCGCCAGCACACCGAGCGGCGGCCCTCCCTCGACCGGGAGCTCCTGTGTCGTCCCGTCGGGGTGGCGCACCACGGGAGGCAGGTGCCCGGCCCGTACGAACCGGGCGGTGCCCTCCTCCATGTCCAGGTCCGCGTAGAGGCAGGTGGCGAACAGGTCCGTCTCCATGCCGACGAGCAGCCGGTTGGCACGGGCGAGCACCACGTCCGGCGGGTGCCCCTCCACCGCGTACGCGCGCACGGCCGTGCGCATCTGGCCCATGATCGTCGCGGCGCCGGCGCTGTGGCCCTGGACGTCGCCGATGACGAGCGCCACGTGTCCGTCGCCGAGCGGGATCACGTCGTACCAGTCGCCGCCCACCTCGAGCCCCACCGTGGCGGGCAGGTAGCGGGCGACGGCCACGCCGCCGACCAGCACCGGAAGCTTGCGCGGCAGCAGACTGCGCTGGAGCATCGTCGCCAGTTCGTGGCCCGCGTCGAGGGCATGGGCGCGGGTCAGGGCCTGGCCCACCAGGCCCGCGACGGCGGTCAGCAGCGACCGCTCCTCCGGGCCGAACCCGTGCGGCTCGTCCCATCCCACCAGGCAGACCCCGACCATGCGCCCGTCGGCGGGGAGCGGCAGCACCGCCAGACCGCCCGGACCGATCCCGGCCAGGCCCGGCTCCAGACCGGCGCCCGAGGTCCACAGGCTCACGTGGCCGTCGCGCAGCGCGTTCCGCAGCGTCGGCAGGGCATGGCTCGACGCGTCCGGCCATTCCGAGCGCCATTCGGACTGCCACACCTGCGGCCAGGCATGGTGGTCCGGCGGTTCGAGGACGGTGACGAAGAGCCGGTCGCCCTCCAGCTCCGCCACCGCGATGCGGTCGGCGTCCAGCGGGCCGCGCAGCGCGGAGACCACCAGCCGGCTGACGTCCCGCACGGTCGTGGCGCCCGCCAGCTTCGCCGACAGCTCCTGCACGACGGCCACCTCGTCGGCGGTGGGCCGCAGGTAGGCGGCGTCGGCCACCACGCCGAGTATGCGCTCGGGCATTCCGTCGGCATCGAACCGCAGCCGGCACCGCAGGCCCAGCCAGCGCAGCTCGCCGCCCGGGCGCCGGACACGGAAGGCCAACTGACCTCCGGACGCGGCCAGTCGCCCCGGTTCCACGATCTCCATCAGCGCGGGAACGTCGTCCGGCACCGCGCAGGCGAGCAGCGTCTCCGCCCGGCCGTCGAACCGCTCGGGCGGCATGCCGAGCAGCCTCAGCATCTCGGGATCCGCGTCCATCGCGCCCGTGCCCAGCGTCAGCGTGAACGCGCCGCCCTGCGGCGGCACCAGGGACGGGCCGTGCGACCGCGGCTGAGGGCCTCGGCCCGAGGCGCGGGCCGCGGCCGACTCGAGCCCGGCCGCGACCTGGTCGGCGTAGAGCTCCAGCAGGGTGCGGCGGTCGGCGTCGAAACCGTCGCCGACCTCGCCGGCGACCACGAGGCACCCCAGTTCCGTGGCGCCCCGGCCCAACGGCAGGGCACCCAGTGACAAGGGACCCGGTGAGGTGCCCGATGCGGGGTGCAGGAGGGGGGCGTCCGCGCCCGCTCCGTACGCGGCGACGTCCGAGGGCCTGAGCCACAGCGGCCGGCCGGCGCGGAACGCGTCGGCGGCGGGGGAGTGACCGGTGAGCGGGACGTGCGTCGGCAGCCCGTGCGTCCCGCCGCGGTCCCCGGCGACCTCGGCCAGGCGCAGGCCGTCGGACTCCTCGGCCAGCACGTAGACAGCTGCCAGCTCGGCCCCGCAGAACGCAAAGTCTTGCCTTGTCAAAGTTTGTACCGCCTCCGTACGCGGACAGGCGTCGCCTTCCTCCCATGCTGCCGTTCACCGGACCTTCGCAGCTAGTCAGGCGTCAGGAGCAAGGAGCAGGGACTGAATGATGCCCGTGCGGGCGGCCGAGGGCAGCAGTCCTTGGACAAGTGAGCGAAATCTTCACCTGTGCGGGGAATGCCGTGATGGCAGGGGTTCAGGGGGTTGCGGGGACGATCAGCCGCTCCTGGCCCGGCGGCACCAGCCGCATCGTCCGCTCCAGCCAGGCCGTCAGCGCCATGGAGGGGGCCCGCAGCACGGCGTTTCCTTCCGGCGTGGACAGGGAGAGGCAGATCGCGCTGCGCTCCTCGTGGACGGTGGCGGGCCAGATCCGCACGTCGCCCTGGCCGCTCGGCCGGTACACCCCGTCGATGAGCAGGTCCCGCCCGAACGTCCAGCTGACCGGGTCCGGGGTGTCGATGTGGAAGGCGATGTGCACGGCGTACGGCTCGCCGACGCGGTAGGTCAGCCGGGTCGGTACGGCCACCGGCGTGTGCGCGGCCGGCCGGGCGGCGAGCACGAGTTCGAACTCCAGCTCGCGCTCCACGACCGTGCGCGCATCCGGCGCATCCTCCCGGAAACCGTGCGTGCGTGCAGGCACTTGGCGGGGCTCCTCACCCATGCGTGCGGTCTTCTGACGAGCACTCAACGGGACCGCCGTGCCCCTGGATAGCGTCCGTCGGCGGCAGGGCCGCTTAGACCGCTTAAACCAGAACGGAGTTCTGTGTGCGCCCCAGGAACGAGCGACTGGCACGCGCCGTGCGCGAAGCCGGATACAGCTACGCCGAGCTCGCCCGGCAGATACGGGCCGTCGCCGCCGAGAACGGCATCACCGCACGCACGAACTCCTCGGCCGTCGCCCACTGGATCGCCGGTACCCGGCCGGGCCGCACCACCGCCCGGCTCATCGCCGAGACGCTGTCGCGGCGGCTGCCATTGCCGGTGTCGCCGGCCCAGCTCGGCCTGCTGACCTCGCAGGACGCCGACGACCCCCTCCCCGGTCCCGGTCAGGACCGCGACCCGCTGGAGGTCCTCGACGCCCTGGCCGGGGCGGACATCGAGCGCAGCCCCTGGTCCCGAACCGTTCCCTACAGCGTCGCCGCCGCCGCCCTTCCCCTGGACGCCGGCGCACCCGGCACGGCCACGGGAGACGTCCCGCGGCAGTGCACCGGCACCGTCGGCGCGACGGAGGTGGCGGCCGTGCGCGAGATGACCCGGCTGTTCACCGCCGTGGACGAGCGGTTCGGCGGGCAGCACGGACGCACCGCGCTGGTGCAGTACCTCAGGAGCGACGTGGCCGCGCTGTGCCGCGCCCGGTTCCGGACCGAGGAGCTCAAGCGGCAGATGCTGTCGGCCGGGGCGTGCGTGGCCTACCTCGCCGGCTGGAAGGCGTACGACGCGGGGGAACAGGGCCTCGCCCAGCGCTACTACCTCCAGGCGTACGCCCTGACCCATGAGGCCGGCGACGACCTGCACGGCGCGTTCGTCCTGCGCGTCCTCGCCCACCACGGCATGGAGGTCGGCCGCCCGGAGCACTCGCTCGCCCTCGTCGACGAAGCGCTCCGGCGCGTGCGGGGTCGTACAGATCCCGCGACGGAGTCCCTGTACGTCGTCACCCGCGCCCGCGCGCTCGCCATGGCCGGCCGGGCGAAGGAAGCCGTCGCCGAGGCGGCGCGCGCGGCCCGGCTCGTGGAGGGCGCGGACGAGCGGGAGATGCCGTTCTGGGCGGCGCTGTGGGGATCGGCGAGCGCCTGCGTGGGCAATCACACGGCCAAGACGGCCGAGCACCTGGGCTCCTACGACGTCGCCGAACGCCACTTCAGCCACGCCGTGTGGAACCGCTCCGGCGGTGAGCACCGGCGCATCACCGCGCTGAGCGTCGCGCACACCGGGACGATGCAGTGCCGCCAGGGTCTGGTGGAGCAGGCGTGCGACACGTGGGAGCAGGCGCTGGAGTTGATGGACGGGGTGCGCTCGGCCCGCGTCACCCGCGCGGTCGCCGGGATGAGGCGCGAGCTGGCCCCGTACCGGCATCGCAAGGTGCAGGCCGCCGTCGAGCTCGAGGAACGCGTCCGGCTGTGGACGGCCAAGGACGACGCGTGAGCATCCGGCAGCCGACCGAGCGCCCGCTGCGGACAGCGGCCTCCGTCAACCGGGTCACGAGCGCGGCGCTCGTCGGCACGGTCATCGAGTTCTACGACTTCGCGCTCTACGCCACGGCCGCCGCGATCGTGTTCGGCCCCGTCTTCTTCCCCGGCTTCGCCCCGGCCGCGGCGACGCTGGCCGCCTTCGGGACCTTCGCCACCGGATTCGTGGCGCGCCCCCTCGGCTCGGCCCTCTTCGGCCACATCGGCGACCGGCTGGGCAGGCGCGCGGTCCTGCAGTCCACGGTGCTCGTCACCGGCCTCGCCACGTTCGCCATCGGACTGCTGCCCGGCTACCGGGAGCTGGGCGTCGCCGCGCCCGTCTGCCTCGTCGTTCTCCGCTTCGTCCAGGGCCTGGGGATCGGCGGCGAATGGACGGGGGCCGTGCTGCTCGCGGGCGAGCACGCACCGGCCGGCCGCCGCGGGCTGTGGGCCTCGTTGCCCCAGACCGGCCCCGCGATCGGCTTCCTGCTCGCCAACGGCTGTGTCCTCACCCTCTCGGCGGCGCTCACCGAGGGGCAGTTCCTGGCCTGGGGCTGGCGCGTGCCGTTCTGGTGCGCGGGGCTCCTCGCCCTGATCGGCTTCCTGCTGCGGTCCCGGGTCGTCGAGACGCCGGTCTTCCAGGAGCTCGCGCGCGACGATGCCCTCGCCCGGTCCCCTCTGCGGACCGTCCTGCGGCAGCATCGCGGACGCGTCCTGCTCGTGGCGGGCGCGGTCATGTGCACGTACGCCGTGCACTACACGGCCACCGCCTGGGCGATGTCCCACCTCGCCGGCCGGCCGGGCTTCACTCGCACCGGGACACTGCTGTGCCTCATGGCGGCGATGACCGTGATGGCCGCCGCCACGCCTGTCGCCGCCGCACTCGGCGACCGCTACGGCAGGCGCCGGGTCGGCATCGCCGGCTGCGTCGCGATGGGCGCCACCGCCGTGCCGTATCCGGCGCTGCTGGGAACCGGCGGCCTGCCGGTGCTGTGGGCCAGCACGACGGCGATGCTGCTGGCCCTGATCACCATGCTCGGCGTGCAGGGCGCGTACATCCCGGAGCTGTTCGAACCACGGGTGCGTGCGTCGGGGACGGCGGTCTCGTACAACCTGGGGGCGGTGCTCGGCGGAGCGCTCACGCCGCTGATCGACACCAGGCTGTCGCAGACGACGGGCGAGGGCGTGCCGTGGGCGGTGGCCGCGTACCTGGTGGGGGTGTGCGCGGTGAGCCTGCTGTGCCTGCTGCGGCTCCCGGACACACAGAACGAGCAGCCAGCCTGACGCGAGAGGCATTGGCCGGGAAGGGACCGCCGGGGTCCGGGCCGGGCAGGACGGGTAGACCGTACGGCGGTGTTCCGCTGCGCCCCGCGCGGCGGAGCGGAGACCCTGGGGGAATGCAGCGACGTTCCGACAGGGTGAGGGTCCGCCGGGTCTACGAGACGCCCGACCCGGACGACGGCGTACGCGTCCTCGTCGACCGGCTCTGGCCACGCGGACTGGCCAAGACCGAGGCACGCGTCGACGAATGGCCCAAGGCGCTCACGCCGTCGACCGAACTGCGCCGCTGGTACCACGGTCCGGACGGGACGTACGAGGAGTTCTGCCGGCGCTACGAGGACGAACTCGCCGAGCCCGAGGCGGCCGAGGCCCTGGACCGGCTCCGGGCCCTCGCGGCCGACGGGCCGCTGACCCTGCTCACGGCGGCCAAGGACCCGGACACCAGCCATGCGTCGGTGCTGATGCGCCTGCTCCGCGCGAAGCGGTAGCGCGCCCCCGGCGGGCTGATACGGAGTCCCTACCTCCGCCGATGTGCTCTTCACGGCTGCCACGCGGGTCGTGCAGGATGACCGGACGCACCACCGCGAGCCGGGCGGCGCGGCCGGGGCCGGCCCGGACCGTCCTGTGGCCCGGCCACCGCCGATCCCTGGAGGCGCCGCGTGGCGAGCAAGGACCATGCCCGGCTCGACGAGTTGCAGCGCGACCCCTATCCCCTCTACGCCCGCGCCCGGGCGGCCACCGGCCTCACCTTCGTACCGGAGCTCGACGCCTGGCTGGTCGCCCGCGACGAGGACGTACGCGACGTGCTGCGCCGCGCCGACGACTTCTCCTCCGAGCGCGCGCTCCTGCCCGACGTGATGCCGTCACCCGCGGCCCTTCAGGTGCTCGCCAAGGGGTACGGCAAGCGGCCCACTGTCGTCTCCACCGACGGCGCCGCGCACCAGCGCCATCGAGCCCCGCTCAACCACGGCCTGTCCGCCGGGCGCATCGCCGCGCTCGTGCCCTACGCCGTCGAACGGGCCGAGGCACTCGTCGACGCGTTCGCCGGCGACGGCCGGGCCGAGCTGATGTCGGCTTACGCGCGCAGGCTCCCCGGGCAGGTCATCGGCCGGCTCATCGGCATCGACCCGGCCGACGTGCCCGCCGCGGTCCACGGCGGCTACCGCGCCGAGCAGTTGCTGTTCCGCCCGATGGCGGAGGACGAGCAGGTCGCGGCCGCCGAGGACGTGGTCGCGCTGCAGACCATGCTCGACCGGTACATCCGCGCGCGGCGCGCGGACCCGCGCGACGACCTCCTGTCGGGCATGGTCGCCGCGCTCGCGCCCGGCACCGGCGAACTGACCGTCGACCAGCGCCACGAGCTCGTCTCCAGCTTCCAGAACCTCCTGATCGCGGGGCACCTGACCACCACCGCGCTCATCGGCACGACCCTGCTGCACCTGCTGAGCGACCGGCGCCAGTGGGAGCTGGTCCGCGACGATCCCGGCCTGATACCCGCGGCGGTCGAGGAGGCCGCCCGCTACGACACCGCCGTCCAGGGCTTCCGCCGCACCACGACCAGGCCCGTGACCGTGGCGGGCACCGAACTCCCGGCTGGCGCCACCGTGTTCGTCGCCTACGGCTCGGCCAACCGCGACGAGCGCCACCACGACCGGCCCGACGTCTTCGACGTCACCCGGCCGCTGTCCCGCCGCCATGTGGCCTTCGGCCACGGGGCACACGGCTGCCCCGGCTCCCAGCTCGCCCGCGAGCAGCTCGCACTGACGATCCGTCTCCTCACCCGGCGGCTGCCCGGTCTGCGGCTGGACGAGGACAGACCGCGTCCGGTGATGCGCCCGACCCTGATCCACCGCTCACCGGAGGCAGTGCACGTCCGCTGGTGACGCGTCGGGCGGGGCGGCACCTGCCGGGCCGCGCGCGAGTCGCGTGTGCCTCGGGCTCACGGACGTACCGGAACCGTACAGGTGAGCGCGTCCGGGCCCAGTGCCTCAGGCACCGGAGCTCGACGCTCGGTCCGCCGGACCACCTGTCAGCTTCGGGGCCTCGGCCGCCGCGTCGACCGGGCCCGTCAGCCCGTCCGCCAGCTGCCGGGCCCACTGCACCAGACCCGGGACGTCGATCCCGTACGGCCCCTCGAACGGCGTGATCCGCTCCGCCCCGCGCACCAGTAGCCGGGCGCCGCCCGTGATGTTGCCGCGCGCGGCGTGTGTGAGGCCGACCGCCAGCTGGGCGAGCCCCCGCCACAGTTCGCGTTCGGACTCGGGGCCCGACTTCCAGGCGTCCTCGAAGACCTCGTGGGCATGGAACGGCATGCCCGCGTCCAGCAGCCGTTGCGCCTCCGCCACGGTCTCGGGCCCGGTGCGCCGCACCCCCTCGGGCTGGCGCTCCACCCCCGGCGCGCCGTACGGGAGGGGACGCCCGAGTCCGTCGCGGGGCCGGGCGCTGCGGGCGCGGCCCTCGGCGTCGCGGTCGCGGCGGGGCCCGGCACTGCGTTGCTCGTCCATACCGCGATTGTCCCCCGCCCGCGCGGCGGCGCCCGGTCACGGTGGACCCGCCCGGCGGCCCGGCGAAGTGATGTATTGTTCTCTTGCACGTTCGGTCAGGGGGAAACCCCAGGTCACACGGGCACCGGGACGTGGCGCAGCTTGGTAGCGCACTTGACTGGGGGTCAAGGGGTCGCAGGTTCAAATCCTGTCGTCCCGACTCGAGAGAGTCGTACGGGAAGAGGCCGTGTCGGAGGCATCCGACACGGCCTCTTCCCCGTTTTTCTGGGGATGTCCACCAACGACGCCGCGACTGAGCGGCGAGACCCCTTGTAGAGGGTGACGACGTCACTTCCGTGATAAATAGTACCCCACGGTGGTATTTGCCTGAAGAGGGTGAAATGTCAGAACTTCCTGATGTGTTCCGACTCCTTTCGACTGCCCAGAAGTCGCCGAAGGGGGTCTCGGTCTACAGCCAGTTCGTCAACCGTCCGGCAGGTCGCATGCTTGCGGCGGTGGCGTACCGCATCGGGGTCACACCCAACCAGGTGACCGTCCTCAGCACCCTGTTCACATTTCCGGCTTTGGCGGCCGTGGCGCTGTTGCCACCCGGGCCGGTGATGGCGGTCTGTGTCTTCGCGGCCCTGGCTCTGGGCTTCGCCCTGGACGCGGCGGACGGACAACTTGCACGGAGCCAGGGGACGGAAAGCGCCTCGGGGGAGTGGCTGGACCATGTGGTCGACACCGTCAAGATCGTGGGCATCCACATGGTCGTCCTGGTGTCGTTCTACCGCTTCTTCGACCTGTCCAGTGCGTCGTTGCTGCTCGTGCCGATGGCCTTCCAGTTGGCTGCCGTCGTCATCTTCGTCGGCGGGATCCTGACGGAGCAGTTGAAGAGGCGGACAGGGAGGAAGGCCCCGTCGGCGCAGCCGTCCGCGCTGCGGTCCGTGCTCATGCTCCCCGTCGACTACGGGACGGTCTGCGTCAGCTTCCTATTCCTGGGGAGCCAGGATCTCTTTCTCGTGGTGTACAGCGCGCTGCTCGTGGCCCATGTCGTCTTCATGGTGGCCTTCCTCGTGAAGTGGTTTCGCGAGCTCTCCTGACGGCGGTGGCCCGGTTGGATCGCGCGAGGCGAGCAGGTCGAGCGCTGCGCGCAGAAGAGTGCTCGAGGTGTGCGCGGTGTACGGGAAGTAGACGACCTCCACACCGACCTTCGTGAATTGGGCTTCGAAGGTTTTCCACACATCAGTGCCGAGCCAGTCGTCACCTTTGAAGATGACGTCGAAGCCGATCTCCTTCCAGATCTCGACCTTGTCGTCCATGGTCGCCACGTACGTGTCGTCGACGTAGCGCACGCTGCGCACGATCTCCAGCCGCTCCGAGAGCGGTACGACGGGCGGCCTGCCTTTGAGTTGCACCACCAGTTCGTCGGAGCACACGCCCGCGACGAGGTGGTCGCAGTGTTCCCGGGCCCGGCGGAGGATGTTGAGGTGGCCGATGTGGAAGAGGTCGAAGGCTCCGGGCGCGTAACCGAGGCGCTTTCCTGTCACAGCTCGCCTGCCGGCTGCGCTCCGGCGGCTGCGGTCACTTCGATCGTCGCGGACTTGGTCGAGGTGTTGTCGCCGTCGGTCACGGCGATCGCGTACTTGTGGCGAGAGCCGGGGGCGACGGAATCGGTGTACTGCATGTCCGGGCGGTCCCACGAGGTGGAGCGCTGCGTCGGCGAGGCCACGAGGCGACCGTCACGGTAGATCAGGTACTTCAGCTCCGCGTCGTCCCGGTCCCATGCGGCACGCCACGAGAGCGTGACCTTGCCGCCGCCGGAGTCGGTGGCCGTGAGCCGGGGAGCCTCTTCCGGGGCTCCGGTGTCGGGTCCGGCTCCGAATCGGGTCAGGCCCTGCTGCGGCTTGTCGTTGACCTCGGTGAACTCGCCGGCGGCCCAGAGGATGTCCTTGGCCATCACCAGCGCCCGGGGCCCCGCGGTCTCGCCGAGTCCTCCGTTCGAGTCGGGGAACCAGTGCAGGATGTGCTTGTTGTGAACCGACTGGGCCAGGAAGTGCTGGCGGTTGTTGTGCTCCGGAAAGCCCCCGGGAGTGTCGAAGCAGTTGTGGGCGTGGGAACCGCTGTACAGAACCTCCTTGTGCACGACAACGGCCTGAGTAGCGCCCAGGCAGGTGTCCTTCCACACCATCGAGTCGTCGGACAGACTGCCGGCGATGCGACCGTCGAAGACGCCCGTCCCGTAGCCTTCCGCTCCCAGATAGAAGTTGTTGCCGTCGAGTGCCAGGGACTTCACCGACGACCTTCGCGGGAGCCAGCGGTGATACGTCGCCACGGTCGAGCCGGTCGAGGGATTCAGGGCGACCAGCGCACGCGACCGCTCGCCGCCGGCCCTGTTGAACGAGCCGCCGACGATGAGCTTCCTGTGTTCGGTCGCGGCTGCGATGGCCCTGACCGTCCCGTCGAGGTCCGCCCTGAACGGCAGCAGCGAGCCGGCCGGGGTGAACGACGCGATGTAGTTCCTGGTCTCGCCGTTGACGAAGGTGAAGGCACCACCCAGGTAGACCTCTTTGTCCGTGGTCTCGATGGCGTGGACGGGTGCCGACATGGCAGGCCGGAAGTCCTTGCGCAGCGAGCAGTCGGCCGTGTCGAGCGCGACTGCACTGGCCACGCCGGTCTTGCCGACGTGGCTGAAGGAGCCGCCGACGTAGAGCACTTTGCCGTCGGGGGACGCCTTCAGCGCCCGTACCGTGCTTGAGCCGCCGGTGAAGGAGTGGGTGCAGGGCAGCAGTTCGCCGGTGGCAGCGTCGAACGCGGCGAAGTTCTTGCGCGCGATCTCCTTCTCGTTGGGCTTCGCGCCTGGCGGGCGGACGTGGTCGAACGTGCCGCCGACGTATACGACACCGCCTGCGTACGCGAGCGACCAGACGATGCCGTCCGTCTGCCAGGTGGACAACGGGTCGGCTGTCACGGCGGGCTTGCCGGCGACCTCCGCGCCGGAAGCGGTCACAAGTGAAGCGGCGGTGAGGAAGGCCACGGCGGATGCTGTGGTGACATACCTCGTCGGGCGATTACTCAGGCGCATGGAACATCCCAGGCTTCGAAGCGGGTGGGGAGAAGTGAGGAATTCGGGTGGCCGCGCCATAGCGACGGACTCAGGCGTCGCCTTTCCGGAGGACGCCGGCGAGCTCGTGCACCCCGAGCGCGGTGCGAAAGCGGATCAAACTTATACTGAATACGCAAATCCCCATGGTCATTCCTGCGGCGAGTCCCATCGCCGTGTCGCCGGCCAGGAACCTGGCGGGGAGTACCACGGCAGCCGTGAGGCACAGACCGGCGCCGGTCGCGGCGATGTACCCGCGATCTACGGTCGTGAAGCCGGGATTTCGCCGCACCAGAGCAGCTGCTGTGAGGTTCTCGACGACGATGGCCGCTCCCCAGGACAGGGCGGCCCCGAGGACTCCCCAACGGGGCACGGCGAGGATGCCGACGGTCAGCTGCACGGCCAACGCCACTCCACTGACCGCCAGTTGCCACGAGCTCTTGCCTGCCATGAGCAGCACGGTCTGTGCGTTTCCCACCCCGATGTTGATCGCCGTGGCAACGCAGAGAACGACCAGGGCGTCCGTCCCGTCGGTGAACTCCGGTCCGAAGAGGGAGAGGACCGTGCCGGGGAAGCTCATGAGCAGGACGAACAGAGGCGCTGAGAACAACACGATCCAGCGGGTCGAGATGCGGTGCAGATGGCATGCCTGCTGCATCTCGTCCATGGCGATCAGGCTGCTGATCTGGGGCGCGACGGCCCGACGGATGGCCTGCTGGATCAGCATTCCCGCCACGATGACCCGGGTGGTGGCCGTGTAGATGCCGGCCTCTTCGCTCGTACCGAGGCCCGACAGCAGGATGACGCCCACCCACACCGCACTGATGTCGAAGAAGGTGGCGACGGCGCGTGGTGCGGAGAAGGCCCAGAATCCCCGCCGGACAGCAGCCGCTTCCGGGCCGGGCGGCGGCGTCCGGCCCGGCCGGCACCGGCGCAGCGCGACCCAGGCGACGAAGACACCGGCCAGAGAAGGAATCAACCAGGCGGCGGCCAGAGTCAGTACACCCGGTACGAGGAGCGCGACCGGTACGGCGATCAGGACGCGCAGCACGGGTTTGCCGATCTGCTCGACCCCGACGAACGGGAGCACGGTGCCGTATCCCTGACTGGCGCCGAGGAGGATCAGGCTGATCGTGGCCGCGGGGAGGAACACCGCGAAGAGCCGGACAAGGGTGACCGCGTCGTCCGCGGCCAAGTTCGGCAGCAGCGAGGTGGCCGTGGTGGGTGAGAAGAACAGCAGCGCGGCCGCTGCGGTGCTCGCAACGGTTCCCGGTACGAGGGACGTGCGCAGGAGCGTGCCCACCTGCCGGCCGCCGCCCATGGCCACATCGCGGGACACGAAGCGCACCAGCCCCGTGTCGGCACCGAGCTTGCAGGTGTTGCTGAGGATGGTGAAGACGGCGACTCCGGTGAAGACCGCGCCCGACCCGTGCGCGCCGAGGACGCGGGCGACCAGGGCGACGAGCAAGTAGCCGAAGACAGCGTTCACCACCGACCCGAGGAAGCCCCACCATCCGCCCCGCGCCGTGGCGGCAACCCCGCTCCGGGCGGACGTTCCGCCGGTGGCGGGTACGGCCGTTCCGGAGGCGCTCATCCTCGGGAGGTGGTGACCGTGGCGTCCTGGCCGGACGACTCCTGCTCCGGCGGAGCGGCCGCTTCCTCCTGTGTGGCGGCGGGGGCGTCCTGGGCGGCAGCGGACAGATCTCCGGCCCGGTCCTCAGAGGGAGTGGTGGAACTCCGCTTCTTCAGACAGCGGTTGAGGGCGTCGTCCAGAACACTGCGGACGCGGGCGAGCCGGTTCTCCCGCTTGCCGGTGTCGAGTACGGCACCGACGATGTGTCCGCCCGAGCAACTGACCAGCTCGCGCACCCGCTTGAGGTCCTCGCGCCTGAGTCGATCGAGACCGCCCACCACGAGGACGCCGTCCACACGCTGGGCGACCGCGAGACTGTCGGCGTGTTCCAGCAACGGCCGAGCCAGAACAAGGGCCGACATTCCGAAGTCGGCGGACGGCAGGACGCGCGTCGCCGCGGGGGGTGCCGGGACGTGGTCGGCGGTGGTGCCCCGCGTGTCGGGGAAGAGGGTGAAGCGCCCCGCCGTCCCCGCGTCGACGACGACCTGGTCATCGGAGAGCCGCGCCAGTTCGGTGTCGACGTCGTCCTCCGGCACCAAAGGCAGGCGTGCCGCGAGGCCGGGTGCGCTCGCGGTGGCGTCCACCAGCAGGACGTCATCACCCGACTCGGCGAATGCGGCCGCGAGGTTCACCGCGGCGGCCTCCGCGGCCTCGGCCGCCAAGTGGTCCGGCTTCGGCGACACCACCAGAAGCGTGCGCACGGCCGTACGGGCCTCGGCGGGCCGGATACGGAAAGCGATCGTTCGGTACGTCTCAGCTCGGCCACCGCCGGTCCGGCCCACGTCCAGCAGTTCGCCGTCCATGGCGGCGCCGGGGACGATGCCCAGTACCGGAGCGCCCAACGCGCGTTGGACCTCGCTGACCGAGCGGGCCCGGGGCTCGAGGGCCGTGCGCAGCCAGGCAAGCAAGATGCCCAGGAAAAGACCGCCCACCACACCGGTGCTCAGGAGCATGGCAGTCCCCGGCCCCGACGGCAGCGCCGGCGGCTCGGCCTCGCGTACGACATCGCCCCCGCTGGTGTCACGGGACTCGATGTCCGAGATCCGCTTCTGCATGGTGTTGATCTGGTCCCGAAGGCTCGCGTCCTGGGCGGTGTTGGCCTTCTTGGAGATCTTCTTGGTCAGCCGCGCGACCTGCTGCTCCAGACCCTCCGTCATCCGCTTCACCGTGGCGTCGGTTCTGTCCTTGCGATCGGCCAGGTACGCGTCGACGAAGGCGTTGGCCACTCTGGCGGCTCGCTGCGCGGTGCCGGCGGTGTACTCGAACCTGAGTACCTGGGTCTCCGGCGGGTTGCTGACGCGCAGGTCCTTCAACAGCACGGCGGATCGGGACGGTTCACGCAGGTCCTTCGCCGCACGGGCGGCCACGGTGGCGCTGAGCGCGATCTGCCGCTCCGTGCCCATGCTGACCTGGTTCTCGACGGACACACCGAACGGGCTGAACGGGTCCGTCGTCGAGCGGACGAGGACCTCGCCGGTGGAGGTGTAGCTGCCCACGCGGAACAGCGTCAGCAGCAGTCCGGCGAGCAGGCCCAGGACAATGCCCAGCGCGATGGTCGCGCGGTATCTCAACAGTTGGCGCAGTTGGTCGCGGAGCTGGTCCGGCTCGTCGTACCGGTCATCGAATCCGGTGGGGCTGGTCATGGATGGCCTCCTGTTCCTGGGAAGGGAGCGGGCCGGCGGTCGCGGGCGGCAGCGACGGTGAAGGGAAGCGGAATGCCCGGGCAGCGGCGCGGGTGGTGATGAACAGCGGAATGGTGAGCAGGAGCAGCAGCGGCCCCGCGATGGCCATCAGGCCTCCCCGCAGGACGATCATCTGATAGAAGGCGAGGCCCGGGATTATCAGAGCCGCCAGCGTGGCCTGCCTGTTCCCGAGCCTCGCCCGGATGTCGTCCATACGGCGCCCGCCGACGCCGAGCAGCCAGAAGGCGACGACCACAGAAGGGGCTCCGGCCCACTGGTAGGTCTCGATCCACAGGGGTGCCGAAAGGTTCTGGAATTCGTAGCCCGCGTACTGTGCGATGAGGCCACCGGTGTCCTGCGGTTTGTCCGGCCAGACGGAGCGGGGCACCATGAACAGGGCCGGACCGAGAGCGGCCGACGGCGAGAAGCCGGTCTCGTGCACGTAGTCGAGGCCGGTCTGCATCTGTTGATACGCGTCGTAGTCCATGTTCGAGGTGAACATTTCCGTCAGGGCCACCGCGCGAAGGGTCTCGCGCTCGTCGTAACGGAAGTAGTCGCTGTAAGGGAACATGAGCAGCACGACGGTCGTGAGTGCCGCGGCCGTGATGCGGAAGGCTCGCGGTGTGCTGAACCGGGCCGATGCGAAGAGGAGCGCAAGGAGGACGGTTCCCGCCCAGAAGCGCGGCTTGCTGATCGGGTTGTTGACGACGACATTGACCGCGACGAGGAGCGGCAGCAGCATCCAGCGCAGCCCGCGCAACAACCGGTCGCCACTCGGCAGGCGGACCAGATGCATCAGGGCCAGCAGCGCCCAGAAGGCGGTGACGGAGAGGATCCAGGCACGCAGCACCCGCTCGGAGTCCGAGTCGACACCCTCCAGGCGCGCTGCTTCTCGACTGGTGAAGTAGGGTTCCACTCCCCCCTGTTGGGGGATCAGCCATGCCGCGAGAGCCAGCGACAGTCCGCACAGCAGGAGCACGGGCACGGGGGCGAGCGTGCGGGAGAGCAGCGGTTCGAGGACGACCGAACGGCGGTCGGCGCGCCGGGCGGCGAATGCCGCCCCGGCGCTGTAGGCGAGCAGCCCGAGTTCGGTCAGGGCCGTGGCGGCGAACGCCGTGGTCTGACCGGCGCGGTAGGCGAGGGGGTAGGCGTCGGTGGCGAGCATGGCGAGCGGTGCCAGTCCGAGCCATACGTAGGCGAACAGCCAGAAGCCGAGCGCGACGAGCCGCACCGACTCGGCAGTGAGCACCTTCGTGAGCGCCCCACCGCTGTGGGCGACGACGACGCACTGCAGGGCGAGTGCCGGCCCGAAGTGCAGGTCGGGGGTCTGAAGGATCAGCGAGGGCAGCAAGACGACGAGGACGATGACCCAGCCGCACAGGGCAGCCGTATGACGTCCTTGACTGCTCTGCACCTGGCGCCCCCTCATCAAAGCGATCAAATAGATCAAATCGACATTGATGAAGTTATAGCCCATGAATGGGAAATAACGGACCGATGTGGAGTGGGCGTTTCGCTCAAAGATGGTGCCGCATTTGCATCGTAATATGAGGAAATGTCTCATATGCTTTCGGGTCGTCGTGTACTTCTCGTGTCGGCCAACTACGCGCCCGAGGACGTCGGAATCGCGCCCTATTCGACCGGGACCGCGGAACATGTGGCTGCCTGCGGTGGCAAGGTCGACGTCCTCGCGGGAATGCCGCACTATCCGAGCTGGCGCGTCCACGACGACTACCGTGGGCGCTGGCGCATGGTGGAGATCCGGGGAGGCGTTCGGGTCCACCGCCGCCGCAGTTTTCTTCCCCCGCGTCAGACCGCGCTGCTCAGGGCGGCCTACGAACTGAGTTTCCTCGCGCACGGATCGGTCCGCCCGCCGTCCGGGCGCCCCGACATCGTGGTGAGTCAGATGCCGGCACTCGCTGGAGGCGTCATCGGCGGCCGGCTCGCACGACGCCACGGTGTGCCGCACGTACTCGTCGTGCAGGACCTGATGGGGGCTGCTGCCGCGCAGAGCGGCATCAGGGGCGGCGGCCGGGTGGCGTCCTTCGCGGCCGGTGTGGAGGCGAAGGTCCTGCGCTCGGCCGCCCTGGTCGGTGTGGTCCACGAATCATTCGTGGACCGCGTCACCGCGACGGGCGTGCCGGCGTCACGCGTCCGAGTCGTGCCCAACTGGTCCCACGTGATGCCACCCGCCGCGGACCGCCGGACGGTACGGGCGCGACTCGGCTGGGGGGACGAAGAGTTCGTCGTGCTGCACTCGGGGAACATGGGTCTGAAGCAGGGGCTCGACGTGCTGGTCGAGACCGCACGCATCGCGGCCGGCGCCGGCCCGCACCTGCGGGTCGTGCTCATGGGGGACGGCAGTCAGCGGCCACACCTGGAGCGTCTCGCCGCCGGCCTCGCCAACGTCGACCTGCTGCCACCCGCTGCCCACGAGGACTTCCCCGACGTGCTGGCCGCCGCGGACCTCCTCGCGGTCACCCAACGGGCGTCCGTCCTGGACATGAGTCTGCCGTCCAAGCTGACGTCCTACTTCGCGAGCGGCCGCCCCGTCGTGGCCTCGGTGGCCCCGCAGGGCGGCACGGCTGCGGAAGTATGTCGCTCCGGAGCGGGAATCGTGGTTCCCGCCGAAGACCCGGAGGCGCTGTACAGGGCCGTGGGCGAACTGATCCGGGACCCCGCACGGCGGGCCGCGCTCGGCGCGCGCGGCCCTGCCTATGTTCAGGAACGGCTGAGCCCCGAGGCGGGATTGGGCCGGATCACCGCGATGCTGTCCGAGGCGCTGACCCTCCCGGACCCGGCCCGAGCGTGACCGTCGGTGCCCCTGAAGCGCAGGTCACCGCAGGGCCGGACTGGGGACTCCGGATGGAGCGGCTGGGACCGCCGGCCCGGCTGTCTGCGTGAGGGCGCCGAGCTCCGCATCGACCATGAGCCGGGCCAGTTGGGGTGCGTGCACCTTCGCGCGCCATCCCAAGGCGCGCTCTGCCTTGGTGGCGTCACCCACGAGGTTGTCGACCTCGGTGGGGCGCAGGTAGCGCTCGTCGAAGCGGACGTGGTCGCGCCAGTCGAGGCCCACGTGCGCGAAGCAGTGGTCGACGAAGTCGCGCACACTGTGGCTGGTGCCCGTGGCGATGACGTAGTCGTCCGGGTCGTCCTGTTGCAGCATCAGCCACATCGCGTGAACGTACTCGGCGGCGTAGCCCCAGTCCCGGCGGGCGTCCAGGTTGCCGAGGTGCACCACGTCCTGCAGGCCGGCCTTGATCCGGGCGGCGGCCACGGCCACCTTGCGCGTCACGAACGTGGGACCGCGGCGTGGCGACTCGTGGTTGAACAGAATGCCGTTGACCGCGTAGAGCCCGTACGCCTCACGATAGTTGCGGGTCATCCAGTACGCGTAGACCTTCGCCGCCCCGTAGGGCGAGCGGGGGTGGAACGCAGTGCGCTCGTGCTGGGGCGGCGGCTCCGCGCCGAACATCTCCGAGCTGGACGCCTGGTAGAAGCGGCAGGCAACGCCTGTCGTTCTGATGGCCTCCAACAGCCGCGTCGTGCCCAGCCCCGTGGTGTCACCGGTGAATTCGGGTTCGTCGAAGGACACCCGCACATGTGACTGGGCTGCCAGGTGGTACACCTCGTCCGGCTGCACCTGCTCCAGCAGGCCCGCGATCCGGGTCCCGTCGGTGAGGTCGCCGTAGTGCAGGAACATACGGGCTTCGGGGTCGTGCGGGTCGCGGTAGAGGTGCTCGATGCGCTGCGTATTGAAGGTCGAAGCGCGACGGACGATCCCGTGCACCGTATAGCCCTTCTCCAGCAGCAGCTCCGCGAGGTACGAGCCGTCCTGGCCCGTGATACCGGTGATGAGAGCTGTCTTCACAGTGGCACGTGCTCCTTGCCTGGTGGGTGTACGAAGGCGGGCGAAATGCGCCTGTCACTCAAGGCACAGATAACCGCCGGAGCGGGACGCGGAGACCAAGTACTCCGGACGGCCCAGCATTCAGATGTCGCGGTAGATCTCCTCGAGGCGATCAGTCACGGCCTGAATGGAAAAGGCTTCCTCGACGGCCTGGTGACCGGCTTTCACCATGGCGCTTCGCTTCTCCTCGTCGGTCAGCAACTCGCACACCGCGTCGGCCATCGCTCGGGGGCTGCCGTCGGTGACGACCGCCGCCCCCCGGCGCGCCAGCTCCCCGGCGATGGCGCAGCCGTCCGTGCACACCACGGGCGTCCCCACGGACAAGGCTTGGATCGCGGTCATGGAGAATGACTCGCTGATGCTGGGGAGCACGTACACGGCCGCTCTCGCCTGGGCGCGTACAGCTTCGGTGTGCCCCAGTGCGCCGGCGTAGCCGACGACCTCCTCCAGACCTCGGCTCGCGATGAGGCGGAGCACCGATGGCAGGGACCCCTCGTCCGCCCCGTGCAGGGTGAACCGTGTGTCGGGCAACCTCCGGTGGACGAGCGCGGCCATTTCGACGAACGCCTCCGGGCGCTTGCGGGGATGCAGCCGACCGAGGAAGAGCACCTCACGCGCACTTCGCGGGTGCTGCGCCGCACCTGCGTACGCCGATCGCACCCCATTGGGCAGGGTCAGCAGCGGGGGGCCGTCCGGGCCGATGACCTCGGCCACCGCCTGCCGCTCCCGCTCCGTGAGGACCAGACAGCCGCGGGCCCGGCGCAGGAGAGGCACGTACAAGCGGTCGAACAACTTCACCACTGCCCTGCGCCTGGGCTCCACCATGCCGTGTGTCTGCGTGAAGAACGTCTTGCGCCGCAACACGGCCACGACGAGCGCGGTGAGGGAGACGAGGTCACGCCCCGCGTGGATGTGCACGACATCGGCCCTCCCCATGGAGTGCCACATGTCCTTGACGAGCAGCGGGTGGATGACCCCGGTGAAGCGTCCCGGGAGCATCGCCCATGCCGGGCGAGTACGCAGAGGCACCGAGCCGATGTGCGCCGGGGCCCGGGACCGGCCCTGCCACAGGGACACCAGCGCGACCTCGTGGCCGCGCGCGGCGCACTCCTCCAACTGCCCGGTGGCCACGCTCGTCGGGCCGCCGTACGCTCCGTTGTCGCTGACGAGCGTCACCACATGGACAACTCTCATGCCGCAGTTCCCGCCGTGAGGAGCGCACCACCCGGACGGATGCCGCGGTGGGCGCCTGTCGAGGTGCCCACATCGTTGCCATGGAGGACGGCACCGGTGCTGGGCGGTGCTGCGGTCGGTGCCATGGGGCCGGCCCTTCCTGAGATCGACGGTCGGTCCAAGCATGCGAGTTTCCGCGGAATTTCAGTGTGAACCGGTATATATGGGTGTGTTGCTGGCAGACTCGGCCACATGGAAGATCTCCTTGCCGCGCCCGCCCGTGTGTACGTCGCCGGCCACCGTGGTCTCGTCGGCTCCGCGATGGTCCGCCGTCTGAGGGCCGACGGATACGAGGTCCTCACTCGGACCCGGTCCGAACTGGACCTTCGCGACGCGACCGCCACGGCGGCCTGGTTGCGTGACACACGCCCGGACGCCGTCGTCCTGGCCGCCGCCACGGTGGGTGGCATCATGGCCAACAGCACTCGTCCGGTTCCGTTCATCGAGGACAATCTGCAGATCCAGCTGAGTGTCATCTCCGGGGCGCACGCCTGCAGTGTGCGGCGCCTGCTGTTCCTGGGGTCCTCGTGCATCTACCCCAGGCTCGCGCCCCAGCCGATCAGGGAAGAGGCCCTGCTCACGGGTCCCTTGGAACCGACCAACGAGCCGTACGCGCTGGCCAAGATCGCGGGCATCGTGCAGGTGCGGTCCTACCGCCGGCAGTACGGCGCTGCGTACATCTGCGCGATGCCGACCAATCTCTACGGGCCGGGGGACAACTTCGACCTGGAGTCCTCACACGTCCTGCCGGCTCTCATCCGGCGCTTCCACGAGGCGAAGCGGGACGGGCTCGACGAGGTCGTACTGTGGGGGAGCGGCACCCCTCGCCGAGAGTTCCTTCACGTCGACGACCTTGCCGACGCGTGCGTGACGCTGTTGCGTCGCTACGACGAAGACATGCCGGTCAATGTGGGCTGCGGCGACGACCTGACGATCGGTGACCTGGCCGGCCTGGTCAGGGAGGTCGTCGGCTACGAAGGGCGGATCGCCTTCGACACGACGAAGCCGGACGGCACCCCACGCAAGTTGCTGGACGTTTCCCGCATGACCGCCCTCGGCTGGAAGCCGAGGATCACCCTTCGGGACGGCGTCGCGTCCACGTACGCGTCGTGGCTGAATACGGGAGAACCCCAGGCCGCCCGTCGGGCGGCGGTCGGCGCCTGAGCCTCAGTACGCCCCTCGGCCGTCCAGCACGGCGCGCACCGTGCGGGCGATGACGTTCATGTCCCTGGTCCACGACCAGTTGTCCACGTACCGCAGGTCGAGGGTGACGGTCTCGTGCCAGGACAGGTCCGACCGTCCGCTCACCTGCCACAGCCCCGTGAGGCCGGGTTTGACGTTCAGCCGGCGCATTTCGACCCGGTCGTAGCGTGCGACTTCTTCCGGGAGAGGTGGGCGAGGTCCCACCAATGACATGTGGCCGAGCAGGACATTGACCAATTGGGGGAGCTCGTCCAGCGAATAGCGGCGCAGAAAGCGGCCCACGGGAGTGACCCGCGGATCCTGGCGCATCTTGAACATGAGACCGTCGTGCTCGTTCGCCGCCGACAGGTCACTCTGCAGCCGGTCCGCGCCCACGACCATGGTCCGGAATTTCCACATGGAAAAAGGGAGGCGGTTCCGACCGACACGCGTCTGGCGGTAGATGGCGGGCCCGGGCGAGCCGATGTACACGGCGAGTGCCAGGCAGGCGAACAGCGGTGCCAGTGCGACGATCAGGATGAAAGCCCCGACGCGGTCGGTGGCCGCCTTCAGGACCGTCGGCAGGCCGCGGCGCACCGGCGGTGAGATGTCGAGCAGGGCGAGCCCGGCCGCGGACGTGAGGCGCACCCTGTGCCGGGCCACCTCGGTGATGCCCGGCAGGACCATCAGTGGCCAGTCCCGGTCGTGCACGGTCCAGGAGAGGCGCCGCAGCCGGTCCCCGGACATGTGCCGGCCGGCGGCCACGAAGACCATGTCGGCTCCGAGAGCCTCGGCCGCCTCTCCGACGGGCGCGGCATCGTCGTCGAGGCCGGCCGGCTCGTCGGCCGGGAGCCGGACGCACACCGGTACGCCGGACAGCACCTCGCCCTCGCCGACGACGCAGGCCCCGACGGCCACATAGCCGTGGTCGGTGCGTTCGGCGAGCTGTGACACCACGGCGTCCACCGTGGGGGCCTCCCCGATGACGAGGACGCGCCGCAGGGCCTGGGCGCGCCGACGCACCACCATCAGATGGCGGCGGATCGCCTTGCGGCAGGCCACGGTGATGAGCAGCGATGGACACAGTGCGGCGAGAGCCGCGGGGGGAGCGCTGCTGAGACCGAAGGCGGTACGCAGCGCGGCCAAGGCGCCGATCAGCACCAGCCAGTCCCTGACGACCGGTCCGATGCGCGCGCCCTCGTCCCATGTCCACTGGGCGTACCGCCTGGAGGGGACGCCCACGAGGACCCACGCGACGGTGATCCCCATCGCGCGGAGCACGGGGTGGGTTTCCCCGATCATCAAGAACGTCATCGCCGTCGGGAGCGCAACTCCGGCGGAGTCGACGCAGACAGCGAGCGCCGTGTACCACTCGGCTCTGGCGGGTCTGCGTGGAGTCGTCCGGTGCGGCGTGACTGAGGCCGTCTGCTGGGATGCCGTGCTGGTGAACTGCTGCATGGTTCTCCTCGTGGCCCCCGTCGCAGGTGCAGGGCGCGGCTGCGGGGACGGGGGACGTGAGCAGCTCACGCGCCTCATGTGTCGTTTATATCAACGTATCCACAGCTATGACCTGCTTTACGTACTTATTGGGGTGGTGTGGCCCGACTCTCGCGAGGGGGTGAGCGGGCGGTGACGGGGCCTGGTTGAGGTTGTGGGAATGCTCATGCCAAATGCGCCCGGATGGGGAGCCGCTCGTCCTTTCGGGTGGCTGCCCCTGTCTTTCCCCGGCATTTCGGCCTGCCGCTGCGACGGAACTCGTCTCGCCGGTGCTCAATCCAGCCCGGATGGCGTACGCCTGACTCGTTGTGAAGAGCGGTGGCGGTCTGATCATGTAATTGTTGGCTCGCCCGGTGGCCCGCGTTTTCCAGTAGGCCTTCTTTCCCGCTCGAATCGCCGAAGGAAAGGCGCGAAAGGCCGCCAGGGCGCATTCCGGCACACCGATCAGTGTCCGGTTGACCCAGAGGAAGAAGGAGTACTCGTAATGCGAGTAACCACTCGAATGACATCGAGGCGAGCGAGGCTGGCGACGCTCGGTCTCGGCCTGGCCACGGCGCTGGCGCTCGGCGTCACCGGCCCCGCGGCGGCCGAGCAGCAGCGCTTCGCCGTGGTCGAGCCCACCGTCATTCCGGACGAAAACAACCCTGGCTGCGAGGACGTCCAGAACGGCTTCGTGGGTGAGATCGACGTGGCTCCCCAGGACGACACGGACATCCCGGTTACCAGCGAGGACGGCACGCTCACCGGAACTCTCGACGTCGACTTCAGCGACGACCTGCTGACGCTCGAAAACTTCAACTTCGACGGTGAACTCGTCGCCGGCGCCGTGATCGTCAAGGGCGGAAACGCCGGCAACCTCTACGACTACCGGCCCCTCGGCGGCATCGCGGAGGACGATGACCTCATCGCCCCGACCAACGAGGGCGGACAGCAGCCCCAGATCAGCCACGTTACCTTCTGCTTCCTTCCGGCAGACGGCAGCTGAGCCCAACCTGAGCACTGTCGCGACCTCCGACATCGCGGTGCGACCGGCCGGCTCTGCGGCAAGGGCGCCATGACCGCCCTCACCGGCTACTGCAGGATCGTCGTCGGTCCATAGCCTGCTGGGAGATGTGGGGGCCCGGGACTCCCGGGCCCCCATACGCATGCCCGCGCTGCCGTCAGCCGTCAGCCGTCAGCCGTTCAGCGCCGTCGCCAGCTGCGCCCGTGAACGCACGTCCAACTTCTGGTAGATGCGGGTCAACCTCGCCTCGACCGTCTTCACACTCAGGTAGAGCTTCGCCGCCGCCTCCTGGTTGCTCGCCCCCTGGCCCACCAGCCGTGCCAGCCGCAGCTCCGCGTCCGTCAGGGACGACAGAGCACCCCGCGCGGGCGTGGACGCCTGCTCGGCCGGGGCCGTCGGGGTGTCCCTCGCCAGCGCCAGCCAGGGGGTGGCGCCCGCGCGTTCGAAGACCGTGGCCGCGGACTGCAACGCGCTCGCCGCCGCCGACCGCCTGCGGCGGCGCCGCTCGACGCGGGCCAGGGTGATCAGCGCCCGGCCGCGCTCCAACGGCAGGCCCGCCTCGGCGTACCGTTCGGCGACCTCCGTCAGCAGGGATGCCGCCTCGTCCGGGCAGCCGCTCGCGGCGAGGTGGAGCGCATGCGCCCGGTCGCAGCCGAGCAGCACCGTCGTGCGGCCGAGCCGCTCGGCCACCGGGCGGACGTCCGCGAGCAGCGCGGCCGCCTCCTCCAGGGCGTCGACCGCCACCAGCGCCTCGGCGAGCTCCTCGTGCCAGCGCAGCATCGACGGGTCGACGGTCGCCTGGGCCGCCTCGCTCACCTGTACCCGGCGCAGCGTCTCCTGGGCGGTGGCGACGTCACCGGTGAGCAACTGGATCCGGCCGAGCGCGTAGAGGCTGCGCGAGAGGAAGACGTGGTCGCCCTCCTCCTCCGACGCCTTTGCGCTGCGCCGTGCGTAACTCGCCGCCCGCGCGAAGCTGCCGCCGGCGGTCTCGGCGAGGGCGAGGGTGTACCAGGCGGGGCCCGGGGACAGTCCCGCCTCCAGCGTCAGGGCGAGTGAGCGTCCCGCGTGCGCGAGCGCCGCCGCGCACTGACCCCGCCGGGCCTCGACCTCCGCGAGTGTGTGGAGCAGTTCGATCGTGTCCTCCACCGAACCGCGGCGTTCGACGAGCGGCAGCAGCGCCCCCAGCTGGTCGCGGGCCTCGGTGAGGCGGTCGTCGAACATGGCGTGACGAATGGTCAGGATCTGGGCCGCGTTGCGGACCCCGAGCGGGCGTTCCACCATCTCCAGGGCCCGCGCCTCGGTGAGCACCCGCTCCGCCTCCGGCGAACCGAGCACCCGGTCCATCCGCGCCTGCACGGTCAGCGCCTTGGCCGCCGTGGCCCGGTCGCCCACCGACGCGGCGAGCGCCGCCGACTCCACGGCCGCCGCGCGTGAGCGCACCGGATCCCCGTCCGCCAGGACGTGCTTGACGGCCAGCCGCAGCTGCACCGCGGCCCGCAGCGCCGTGTCGCCCTCCGAGTCCTCCGTGGCGTGGACGTAGATCTCGTCGAGGCCCGTCAGCCCCTGGCCGGCGGTGTCCAGCACCGCGAGCCGGGCCCGCACCCGGTCGGCCGGGGACGCGTCCCGCGCCAGCAGATCCGTGGTCGCGCGCATCGCCAGATCGGCGCGCGCCGCGCGGGCCGCCTCCTCCGCCGCGTCGACGAGCCGCGCGATACGCTGCGCGCCCTGCAGGCCGGGAGTGGACTCGGCGGCCAGGAGGGCGAGTTCGGCGGCGAGCGTGCTGTTGCCGCGCCGCCGGGCCGTCTCGGCGGCGGCCGACACCTCGGCGGCCAGTCCCTCCTCGGGGATGTCGGTGGCCAGGGCCCGGTGCCGCACCGCCTCGACCGGGTCGTCGACGACCTCGGCGAGCGCCGCATGGCCCGCGCTGCGCTCGGTCCAGCAGGCGTCGTGCACCAGCGTCGAGGGCAGGACGCCGGCCGAGAACGCGACCGTGCCGTCCTCCGTGAGCCGGATGAGCGACGCGCGCTCCGCGGCCGCGAGGTCCGCCTCGGCGGTCGGCCGCCCTGCCCGGCGGATGAGCGAGGCCGAGGGCCGCAGGGCGAGCGCCGCGAGCAGAAGAGTCGCGCGGACGTCGGGGGAGACGGCGTCGAGCAGCGCGCGGGCCAGATCCCGGGCGCGCCCCGACAACGACAGCGACTCGGCGTGGTGCACGGGCGTACGCGCGTCCGCGAGGGAGCGGCCGACGGCCAGGGCGAGCCGCGGGTTGCCGCCGCTGGCCTTGTGGATGCGGCCCGCCATGCGCGCGGGCAGCCGGTGGTGGATGAGGAGTTCGGCGATCTCGTCGGCCTGCAGGGGCGGCACGTTCAGCACGTCCGCCTCGGACGGCTCCCACAGCGGCTTTGCCGCCGCTTCCGGTTCGTGCCGCACGTCGGACGCGCAGTCGGCCGTGCCGTACGCGGCGGGGGTGTCGACGGCGACGGCCCGCAGTTCGGGCGGGGCCAGACGGAGCGCGAACCGCAGCAGGTCGGCGCTCGCCGGGTCGATGCACTGGACGCCGTCGAGCACCAGGAGGGCCGGCCCGCGCGCCGCCAGGGTGCGCAGGATGCGGGCGAGGGCCAGACGCAGGGCGACCGGGTCCCAGCCGCCCTCCGGCATGGGCGCCTCACGGCACAGCATGGCGACGGCTGCGCGCTGTGGACCGGGCAGGCCCGCGAGGACGTCCGCATCGGATCCAGGGCCCTGCGCGGGCAGGGCGGTAGCCGCGACGGAGGCGATGAGCGCGGCGGCGGCCGCACCCGGGATGCCGCGGTCGGCGGGCAGCGCGGCCAGCCAGAGCACGGTCTCGCCGCGTGCCTCGGCACGCGCGGCGACGGACAGCGCGACCTCCGTCTTGCCGACGCCGGGGGGACCGGTGAGCAGCGCACGGCCGCCGGTGCCCAGCACACGGTCCAGGCGGGCGAGCAGTTCCGCGCGGCCGACCGGCTCGGCGCGGTTTGCGGCCGATGTCATGAGCCCACCACCACCTTCCGGCGTGCGCGGGCCCCCTGCCCGTTCGAGCAGAGGATACGAAGCCTGTCCCCTCAGTCCAGGGCAGTCGTCCGGCATGCGGACAGGTCTGGACTTAATGCAGCGCGGCGGCGCGCCCCCGGCAGATGCCGGAGACGCGCCTTGACCAGCGGTGATGTATCCGATCCGGTGGATCAGAAGGTGAGACTCCACGAGTCGATGTAGCCGGTGTCACCCGACGCCACATCGCGGACCTGGAGCTTCCAGGTGCCGTTCGCGACCTCGGTGGAGGCGTCGACGGTGTACGTCGCGAGGACGTTGTCGGCGCTGTCCGAGCCGGCGGACGTCTTCAGGTTGCGCACCGTGCCGTCCGGGGCGATCAGGTCGATGACCAGGTCGCCGCGCCAGGTGTGCTTGATGTCCACGTCGACCTTGAGGGCGGCGGGGGCGTTGCCGGTGCGGTCGGTGACGGCGATCGACGACGTGACGGTCGAGTTGTCCGTAATCGTCACGTTGTTGGTGTTGCTGTAGACCGAACCGCCGGGGGTGGTGCCCGAGACGGCGTTCACCGTCTTGGTCGCGTCCGCGATGCCGGCGCCGCAGCCGCCGGTGCAGGTGCCGGGCAGCGGCCGGGCGTTCGCCTTGATGGCGGACTCGATGTCGGCCGGGGCCAGCGTGGGCTTGGCCGACTCCAGCAGCGCGGCGAGGCCGGCGATGTGCGGGGCGGCCATCGACGTGCCCTGGTAGGGCTTGTAGTTCTCGGTCGACTGGGTGGTGGTGCCCGAGTTGAGCGTCGAGAGGATGCCGTTCTCGGGGGTGGTCACCGTGCCGGGGGTGTCCGTGGCGCGGCGGGTCTCGCCGCCGGGCGCGGCGACGTCGACGATGGTGCCGTAGTTCGAGTAGAACGAACGGTTGCCCTCGCGGCTGGTGGACGCCACGTTGATGATGTTGGCGCAGTTGGCGGGCGTGAAGCCGGAGGCGTTGGTGTTGCTGTTGCCGGCCGCCACGACCACGGTGGTGCCGCGCGACACGGCCCCGTTGATGGCGTTCTGGTACACGCTCGGGCAGGTGCTGCTCGCGCCGCCGAGGCTCAGGTTGATGACCTTCGCCGGGGTCGCGTTGGCCGGGATACCCGGCACGGAGCCGCCGGAGGCCCAGGTGATGGCGTCGGCGATGTCCGAGGAGGAACCGCCGCACTTGCCGAGCACGCGGACGTGCTGGACCTTCGAGCCGTACGCGATACCCGCGACGCCCTTGGCGTTGTTCGTCGTCGCCGCGATGGTGCCCGCGACATGCGTGCCGTGCCAGGAGGAGTTGCTCGCCCGCGAACCGGTGCCGCACTCGCCGTCGGTGGCGTTCCAGTCGCCCTCGTCCTTGGGGTTGCTGTCGCGGCCGCCGCCGTCCCGGGCGTCGGTGGAGCTGGAGATGAAGTCGTAGCCGGCGACGGTGTTCGCGGCGAGGTCGGTGTGCGCCGCGTACCCGGTGTCGATGACGGCGACGGTCACGCCGCTGCCGGTGGTCTTGTCCCAGGCGCCGGGCACGTTCATGCCGCCGGTGGACTCGAAGAGGTCCCACTGCTTGGCGTACTCGGTGTCGTCGGGGGTGACGGCCATCGCGTAGGCGCGGATGTCCGGCTCCACGGAGGCGACCTGCGGGTCGGCGCGGAAGGCGTCCATGACCTCGGCGACCGTCGTCCCGGACGCTTCGCCACCGAGGTCGACCAGGGCCGAACCGCCGGCGAGCCGGCGCTCGAAGGACAGGCTCTCGCCGGTCTTCTCCGCCTTCTCGGCCGCGTCGCTCCTGGCCGCGGTGTTGGACGTGGCCTCGTCGGCCCTGGACTTGTAGGTGACGATGACCTTCTCCACCGGCGCGGCCGGCGGGGTGGACATCGACTGCGACGCCGGGGCGGGCTTCGGCGCGGGATTCGCGGGCGTTGCGGCAAACGCCACGGAAGTCGTCGCGGCAACGCCGGCGAGCGTGGCGCTCGCTGCCGCGACGGCTATGAGTCTCCGCCTGGAACCGTTCAAGGTGTTCCTCTCGAATGACGGTCTCTTCAGCCGGGCGGGCGGCGCGGGAACCGCGGTGCGGTGTGGGGGTTGCTTCCCACGGTTCCCCGGGCCGGGTAGCCCGCGCGCCGCCGCCGGCACAACGGCCCCTGGCCGGGGCCGTACCGGCAGGCCCGATCTACATGCACCTGACAGGAGAGTCGTAGGGCTCGCGAGTCAGGGAGGCGGGATCTGCCGGTGCGGCAGACAGTAGGAAAACCTGAGGTGAACGCGATACGGGGAAAACCCTTGTCCCCCTCGCGCACCCCGAGGGTGGGGGAGGGGGAGACGGCTGGAGGCGACGGGACACATGCTCGGGTGCGGGGACTCAAGGGCAGGCCGGGGGACCGGGGGACGGCGTCGGTCCGGCCGGCTCAGACCTCGCCGAGGTCCGAACTCACCCAGCGCTGCGGCCGCATGTGGATGACCACCTGATCGCCGTGGTTCTTCCAGGCGAAGTCGACGTAGGCCTCGACCTTCTCGGCCGGAAGGTAGCGGGCGGAGATCTCCACCAGCTGTTCCCGCGTGGCCGGCACGGTGTCGATGACGGGGCCTTCGACGGAGACGTACCGGATCGTCGGCTCCACGCGGTCGACCATGAGACTGAATCGCCCTGTCTGCGCGATCAGCCGCCCCTTGCAGGAATCACGGCCAGTCATGATCCAGATGTCGCCACCCGGTGCGTACTGGTACCAGATGGGCACGGTGAGCGGCGCCCGTCCGCCGTCGTCACCCGCGGCGACCGCGAGCGCGGCGATATGGGGCTCGGCGAGGAACTGTTCACGTTCGTGGCGGGAGAGGGCCATGGCACACGCACTCCTTCGGTAGGACACGACTCGGCAGGCATCGGCTCCGGCAACGGAGCGCACATCGCCCCAACGCCCTTGTCGCGTCGGGCATTCCGGTGCCCATCACGGTCGACGGGTGGGCCGCGACGGCACCACGGCGAGATACCCCCGAGGGGGCCCGTCCGGTGCGGACGGGCCCCCTCGCCGGAACGTGCGCGCGCGTCAGACGATGTTCTCCGCGATCTCCGCCTGCTCACGAGCGTTCCCGTACGCGGCCGGTGTGCTGTACGTGCGCCGGGCGACGAACCACCACACCGTGGCCAGCACCAGCACCGCCACCAGCGCGATCGAGGCGTAGTTCATCGAGTCGACGGTCACCGGGTTCGACTGCGGCAGGCAGAACAGGACCGTCACGCACGCCACCCACACGACGGCCACCCAGCCGATCGGCCGGCTCCAGCGGCCCAGGCTCCACGGGCCCGGCCGGAAGCGGTCGCCCGCCCTCAGCCGCAAGTAGACCGGGATCGCGTACGCCGGGGTGATACCGATGACATTGATCGCCGTGACCGCACCGTACGCGGTCGCCGAGTACAGCGACGGCAGCGCCAGCACACAGGCGAAGCCGACGGACAGCCACACCGCGGGCACCGGCGTCTGTGTGCGGCTGCTGACCCTGCGCCAGAGCGCCGAGCCCGGCAGGGCGTTGTCCCGGCTGAAGGCGAACACCATGCGGCTCGCCGCGGCCACCTCCGCGTTGCCGCAGAAGAGCTGCGCGACGATCACCACCAGCAGCAGGGCCGCCGCGGCGCCGTCGCCGAGCGCGTCGATCAGGATCTGCGCCGGGGGCACACCGGTCGCGGTCTCCTGGGTGCCCGCGTAGTCCTGGATGGCGAAGGTCAGTCCCGCCAGCAGGGCGAAGCCGGCGATCCACGACACCCAGATGGAGCGGACGATGCCCTTGGCCGCGCTGACCGAGGCGTTCGACGTCTCCTCCGACAGATGCGCGGAGGCGTCGTACCCGGAGAACGTGTACTGCGCCAGCAGCAGACCGATCGCGGCCACGTAGACCGGGTTGTCCCAGCCGGTGTCGTTCACGAACTCACCGAAGACGAACTCGGGCGACTGGTGGTCGGACGGGACGATCGCCAGCGCGCCGACGATCAGGGCGACACCGGCAAGGTGCCACCACACGCTGACGGAGTTCAGCAGGCTCACCAGTCGCACGCCGAACAGGTTCAGCGTGGCGTGCAGCAGGAGGATGCACATGAATATGAGCATCGTGGAGCCGGGCGTCGGCTCGAAGCCCCACTGCAGATTGAGGAACGCGCCCGTGAACAGCGCGCAGCCGTAGTCGATGCCGGCGATCGCGCCCAGCAGGCCGAGCAGGTTCAGCCAGCCCGTGTACCAGCCCCACTTGCGGCCGCCGAGCCGGTCCGCCATGTAGTACAGGGCGCCCGACGTCGGGTACGCGCTCGTGACCTCGGCCAGGGCCATGCCGACGCACAGCACGAAGAGACCGACGCCCGCCCAGCCCCACAGCATCACCGCGGGGCCGCCGGTGCCCAGACCGAAGCCGTAGAGCGTCATGCAGCCGGACAGGATCGAGATCACCGAGAAGCTGATCGCGAAATTGCCGAAACCGCCCATGCGGCGGGCCAGGACGGGCTGGTAGCCGAGTTCACGCAGCCGCTCCTCCTCGTCCCCGTGCGGCGTGTGGCCCGGGACGGGCCGGTGAGGCGCGGCCTGCGGCGACGGCGAGGAGGACGGGGACGGTGGGGATACGGACATCGGGAAACCTCCGGGGAAAGGCGACGCGGGGAGCGGAAGGAACGGGGGCGCGGGACGGTCCAGCAAGGGCCTGGTGAGCGGGGCCCGTGGGCGTGCGGATGTGGTCTTCAGGGGCCGGGGCGCGCCTCCCGGGCCGCGGTGAGACAGCGGGAACGGGCGCGCAGGAACACCTCCTTGGCGAGCGAGGCGTCCCGGGGATCGTGGGTGCGGTACGACCACGGCTGCGGCGTGTAGTACGGGCCGAGCGCCTCGAACACGCGGCCCGCGTCGGCGAACTGCTGCGCACCCCACAGCGCGTGCGCCAGATGGCCGAGGTCCAGCAGCGAACGGCGGGCCGGGTCCGTGACGTCGAACCAGTCGGCCAGCGCCCGCCGCGCCTCGCGCTCCGCGTCGTCGGTCACCCAGTGCAGATCGAGCGCCTTCTCGTGGCCGTGCTCACGGCGGTAGCGCTCCACCCGCACGTACAGCGGGAGCACCTTCACCGCCGACCCGGCCGGCGCCGAGGACGACGCCCACTGGACGAGGTTGACCGCGTCGGACAGATGCCCGCCTGCCCGGCGGCCGTACACGAACTGCAGCATCCGGTGGTACGCCTCGCGATTGTGCGGATCACGCTTGTCCGCCTGGGCCAGCAGACCCCACGGTCCCGGAAAGAGCATCGGACCGGGCGGCGCCGTGCGGTGCTCCTCGAGTCGCTGCCCCTCGTCGAGCTGCGCCAGGGCCAGCAGGCACACCCAGGGCACCGGGTCCTCGGGGGCGCCGTGCGCCGCGGCACGGCACGCCTCCCGGCCCTCCTGCCACAGCTCGCCGGTGCGGTGATGCCCCTCGCGGTGCGCCCTCAGCGCGCGCTCGACCAGCACACGGCAGTGCATCACGGCCGCCGCGGGGCTCGCCGGTTCGTCCGCGAGCCAGGCCCGGACCATGTCCGTTCCGGCGGCGACCGCGGCCAGTACCTGGGTCCGCTGTGTCCACACGGCCCAGTCGGCGGTGGTCTCCAGCAGATTCCGCATCGCCAGCCAGCGGCCGGTGCGCAGGTCCTGGAGCGCGGCGCGGAGTCCGCTGTCGTGACCGGCTGGGTGGTACACCGGCCGGAAGTCGTCCTGAGCCATCAGCCCGGCCTCCCGTTCCGAGCCGTGGGGGGCGCGGCCGTCACGACCCGTACGCCTCCCATCCCTTCGGTCGGCGGCGGGGATCGGGCGCTGAACTGAAGGTCATGGGGCCTCTCGGGACGATGGAGGAGGTGAAGCGTGCGTGTCCGTCCGGCGGGCATCGGCGTCCACCGGGCAGGAGACGTCCGGGAGCGGCCGGCCGCCGTCGGGGCGGATCCGGACGCCCGGCAACGCACCGGCCGTCCGTCGTGCAGGGCAGACGTCCGGTGGTCGGCCGGACGCCGGCAGGCGATGTCACGCCGGCGGGGGGCTGCGCCGGTCCCCGTTCCGCTTTCCGTGACGCGCCGATCTTACTCAACAGATCGCCCAGGACAAGGAGTTGATGATGTATCAGGACGACCCGGTGCCGGGCGGCCCTTGACGGGGGCGGCGGTCTGCACCACGCTTTTCCGCAGCGATCAAGGTGTCGACGAAGGTGTCGACGAAGGCGTCGATCCAGGTTCGATCCAGGTTTCTTCGAGCGGAGAACGGGGTGGCCGTGACAGGCCCTGTGCTTGCCGTCGATCAGGGCACGTCCGGGACGAAGGCGCTGGTCGTCTGTCCCGAGCGCGGCGTCATCGGCAGCGGCTTCGCACCCGTCGCCCCCCGCTACGGTCCGGGCGGCCGCGTCGAGGTGGACCCCCGCGCGCTGCTCGCCTCCGTCGTCGACGCCGGACGCCAGGCCCTCGCCCGTGCGGGCGAACCGGTCCTGGCCGTCGGCCTCGCCAACCAGGGCGAGACCGTCCTCGCCTGGGACCCGGCCACCGGCGAGCCGCTCACCGACGCCATCGTCTGGCAGGACCGGCGCGCCGCACCGCTGTGCGACGAACTCGCCCCGCACGCCGATGAGTTGAGGCAGCTGACCGGGCTGCCGCTCGACCCGTACTTCGCCGCCCCGAAGATGGCGTGGATCCGCCGCGAGCTCACCCGCGACGGCGTCGTCACGACCAGCGACTCATGGCTCGTGCACCGCCTGACCGGAGCGTTCGTCACCGACGCGGCCACCGCCGGCCGGACCCAGCTCCTCGACCTCGACAGCACGGCCTGGTCGCCGCGCGCCCTCGACATCTACGGCCTCTCGGGCGAGCGGCTCCCGGACGTCGTCGACGCCGACGGGCCGGTCGGCGTCACGACCGCGTTCGGTCCCGGCATCGCCCTCACCGGTCTGCTCGTCGACCAGCAGGCCGCCCTGCTCGCCCAGAGCGTCACCGAACCGGGCACCGCCAAGTGCACCTACGGCACCGGTGCCTTCCTGCTGGCACAGACCGGGCCGGCGCCGCTGCGCGCCACGACTGGCCTCGTCAGCTGCGTGGCCTGGCGGCTCGGCGGGAACACCAGCTACTGCCTCGACGGCCAGGTGTACACGGCGGCCTCCGCGGTGCGGTGGCTCACCGACCTCGGCGTGATCTCCGGCGCCGCCGACCTCGACCCCGTCGGCTCGGCCGTCCCCGACAGCGGCGGCGTCACCTTCGTTCCGGCGCTCGCCGGGCTCGCGGCCCCCTGGTGGCGCGGCGACCTGCGGGGCTCGGTCACCGGACTCGGTCTGGACACCGGGCCGGGACACCTCGTCCGCGCGCTGTGCGAGGGCATCGCCGCCCAGGTGGCCGGCCTCACCGACGCCGTGGCCGCCGACCTCGGCGCCCCTCTCACCTCACTGCGGGTGGACGGCGGGCTGACCCGCTCCGCGCTGCTCATGCAGACCCAGGCCGATCTTCTCCAAATCCCCGTCGAGGTCTCGGCGTTGCCCGACGCCACCGCCCTCGGCGTGGCCGCCGTGGCCCGGCTCGGCACGGATCCGGCACTGTCACCGCGGCAGGCCGTCCCGCCGTGGACGCCGTCCGCCGTCTACGAGCCGCGGATCGGCGCCGACCAGGCCGCCGAACGGCTCGCCCGCTTCCGCGCCGAGGTGGACGCCCTGCTGGAGCGCTCGCCCGCGGCGGCACCGGCCGTATGACCGTCACCACCAGCGGCGAACTGCCCGGCCGCCCGTACGACGTCGTCGTCGTGGGCGCCGGCGTCGTCGGCACCGCCATCGCCCGCGAACTGGCCCGGCACCGGCTGCGCACCGCGCTCGTCGACGCGAGCAACGACGTGGGCAACGGCACGTCCAAGGCCAACACCGCCATCCTGCACACCGGTTTCGACGCCGTCCCCGGCTCCCTGGAGGCCCGGCTCGTCCGCGAGGGGCAGCGCCGCCTGGCCGCCTACGCGGCCGAGAGCGGGATCCCCGTCGAACCCGTCGGCGCGCTCCTCGTCGCCTGGGACGAGGAGCAGCTCGCCGCGCTGCCCCGGCTCGCCGACAAGGCCGTACGCAACGGCTGCCACGACACCCGCCAGCTGGACGCCGCCGAGACCTACCGCCGAGAACCACGGCTCGGCCCCGGCGCACTCGGCGCCCTGGAGGTGCCCGGCGAGTCGGTCATCTGCCCCTGGACCACGACGCTCGCCTACGCGACCCAGGCCGTACGCGCCGGAGTCGCCCTCCACCTCAACTGCCGGGTGGAGTCGGTGACCCAGGGGCGGGTCCACGAACTGTCCACCGACCGCGGGGTGTTGCGCACCCGCTACCTGGTCAACGCGGCCGGACTGCACGCCGACGAGTTCGACCGGCTGCTCGGCCACGACGACTTCACCGTCACCCCGCGCCGCGGCCAGCTGATCGTCTACGACAAGCTCGCCCGCCCCCTCGTCCGCCACATCCTGCTGCCCGTGCCCACCGCGCTCGGCAAGGGCGTGCTCGTCGCACCGACCGTGTACGGCAACGTACTGCTCGGCCCCACCGCCGAGGACCTCGACGACAAGCGGGCCACCGGCTCCACGGCGCAGGGGCTCGCACTCCTTCGCGAGAAGGGCCGGCACATCCTGCCCGACCTGATCGACGAGGAGGTCACCGCCGTCTACGCCGGACTGCGCGCCGCCACCGGGCAGGAGGACTACCGCATCCGCTCCCGTCCCGGACAGCGGTACGTCACCGTCGGCGGCATCCGCTCCACCGGCCTGACCGCGTCCCTCGCCATCGCCGCGTACGTCGTCGGGCTGCTCCGCGACGCGGGGCTCGACCTCGGTCCGGCAGAACCGCTGGAACCGGTGCGCATGCCCGGCATCGGCGAGGCGTTTCCGCGCCCGTACCAGCGAGCCGACCTGATCGCCGCCGACCCCGCGTACGGCACGATCGTCTGCCACTGCGAGCGCGTCACCCGCGGCGAGATCCGCGACGCGCTCACCAGCACCCTGCCCCCGGCGTCGCTCGACGGCCTGCGGCGCCGTACCCGCGCCCGCGGCGGCCGCTGTCAGGGCTTCTACTGCGGAGCAGCCGTCCGCGCCCTGTTCGACGCCCACCGCGCCGGGGACCCGGACGCTCCCCTCACCGTGGACCCGGACGCGCCCGTCGCCGGGGACACGGCGGACGGGGCCGGGCGATGAGCCGCGGGGAGCAGCGCCGGGAACGGACCGTCGACGTCCTCGTCGTCGGCACCGGCCCCGCGGGACTCGCCGCGGCCACCCGGCTCGCCGCGCAGGGCGCCGGCACCGTCGAGGCCGTCGAACGCGAACAGGAACCCGGCGGCATCCCCCGCCACTCACCCCACCGGGGCTTCGGCCCCCGCCACCGCCCGCTCGACGGCCCCTCCTACGCCCGACGCCTCGTCGACGCCGCCGTGGCGGCCGGAGCCGTCCTGCGCACCTCGGCCACCGTCACGGACTGGGCCGGACCCCTCACCCTCGACCTCACCACCCCCGCGGGTCTGGAACGCGTCACCGCGCGGGCCGTCGTCCTCGCCACCGGCGCCCGCGAGCGCCCCCGCAGCGCCCGCCTGATCCCCGGCGACCGGCCCGACGGCGTGCTGACCACCGGAGAACTCCAGCAGTCCGTGCACCGCCACGGCCACCGCACCGGCCACCGCGCCGTCGTCGTCGGCTCCGAGCCCGTCGCGCTGACCGCCGTCCGCACCCTGCGCGGCTCCGGCACCCAGGTCGTCGCGCTCGTCACCGACCGGGCGCACGGCCCGCTCCAGTCCCCGCGCCATCGCGTCCCGGTCGTCACCGGCACCACGGTCGCCGAGCTGACCGGCCGGGGCCGGCTCACCGGCGTACGGCTGCTCGGGCCCGACGGTGTGCTGCGTCTGGTCGCCTGCGACACGGTGGTGCTCACCGGCGACTGGATCCCCGACCACGAACTGGCCCGGCACGGCGGCGTACCGCTCGATCCCGCGACCCGTGGACCGGCCGTCGACACCGCTCTGCGCACGGCCCGGCATGGTGTCTTCGCCGCCGGCAACCTGCTGCGCGGAGCGGAGCCCGCCGCCACGGCCGCCGAGGAGGGACGGCACGCCGCGGCCGCCGTGCTGCGGTATCTGGGCGCCGGCGCATCCTGGCCCGCCGCGGGCCCGCCCATCAGATGCGGGCCCCCGCTGCTGCGGATCACCCCGAACCTCGTCACCGCCTCGGACCCTCCGCCCCCGCAGGGCCGCTTCCTGCTGCGCACGACCGAACGGCTGCCCCGCGCGGTCCTCCTCGTCGAACAGGACGGTCGGCCGCTCGACCGGCAGCCGCTGCCCCGCACCGCCGTACCCGACCGCGCGATCCACCTGCGGTCGTACTGGCTCTCCGAGGTGGACCCGGACGGCGGCCCGGTCCGGATCAGCGTCATGTCCGATACCCGCCAGCCGGCGACCGCTGAGCCTCCGATACTGGCCCTATGACCATCGACGGCAGCCGGACGGCGGACGAGAGCCCCACAGCGACGCGGGCCGCGGACGTCCTGACCGAGGACAGCAGGTACCAGGCGGTGAGCAGCCGCGACGCCCGCTTCGACGGAGTGTTCTTCTTCGCCGTCTCCACCACCGGCATCTACTGCCGCCCGAGCTGCCCCGCGGTCACCCCCAAGCGCCGGAACGTGTCGTTCTACCGCACCGCGGCCGCCGCCCAGGGCGCCGGTTACCGCGCCTGCCGCCGTTGCCGCCCCGACGCCGTGCCCGGCTCCGCCGAATGGAACGTCCGCGCGGACGTCGTCGGCCGCGCCATGCGGCTCATCGGCGACGGCGTCGTGGACCGCGAGGGCGTCGCGGGCCTCGCCACCCGCCTCGGCTACAGCGCCCGCCAGGTCCAGCGCCAGCTCAACGCCGAACTCGGCGCCGGACCCATCGCGCTGGCCCGCGCGCAGCGCGGCCACACCGCGCGCGTCCTGCTGCAGACCACCACGCTGCAGGCCGCGGAGATCGCGTTCGCGGCAGGGTTCGCGAGCGTACGGCAGTTCAACGACACCATCCGGGAGATCTACGCCGCCACCCCCAGCGAGCTGCGCTCCGCCCGCGCCGGCCGCGCCCCCGCGCAGGGCGGCGGTGCGGGCGTTCCGCTGCGGCTCGCCTACCGGGGCCCGTACGACGCGCGCGCGATGTTCGACGACCTGGCGGCCCGGGCGGTCCCGGGCGTCGAGGAGGTCGTCGGCGAGAGCGGCTCGCGCACCTACCGGCGCACCCTGCGCCTGCCCGGCGGCGCCTCCGTCGCCGAGGTGTCCGAACGGCCGGGCGCCGGAGGCTGGCTGGAGTGCCGTCTGCACCTCGCCGACCTGCGCGACCTGACCACGGCGACGCAGCGGGTGCGCCGGCTGTTCGACCTGGACGCCGACCCCTGCGCGGTCGCCGAACGCCTCGGCGCCGACCCGGTCCTCGCCCCGCTGGTCGCCGCCCGCCCCGGCCTGCGCGTCCCGGGCGCGGCCGACCCGCACGAGGCCGCGATCCGTGTCGTGGCCGGAGCGTCCGCCGCGGAACTCGTGGCGGTATACGGCGAGAGGCTGTGCGTTCCCAGCGGCGGCCTCACCCACCTCTTCCCGCGCGCCGAGAGCCTGACGGAGGCCGGTCCGCCCGCGTTGCGCTCCCTGACGACGGCGCTCGCCGCCGGAGACATCACGCTCGACCCGGGCGCGGACCGCGAGGACACCGAACGCCGCCTGCTCGCCCTCGCCGGCATCGACGCCCCGACGGCGGCCCGCATCCGCATGCACGCCCTCGGCGACCCGGACGTCCCGCTCCCCGGCGACCCGGTGGTGCCGGCCGGCGCAGCCCCGGAACGCTGGCGGCCCTGGAGCTCGTACGCGATGCGGTACCTGGCGGAACGCCCCGCCTGAGCGGTCGCCGTCCGGTCACCCGTACGGACCAGCAACGCAGCGGCCCCGGCCCCCGGCGGGCCGAGAGTGGAGGGCGTCGCCCATGTCATCCGCACCGGGAGCAGCCATGATCACCTTCAACCGCCGTGACACCGGACTGACCTTCAACCGCCGTGACGCCGGACTGTTCGTCCTGCGGGTCGGTACCGGCGCGGTTTTGGCCGCCCACGGCACGCAGAAGCTCTTCGGCTGGTTCGGCGGAGGCGGCCTGGAGGGCACCAGCAAGGGGATGGAGGCCATGGGCTTCCATCCGCCCAAGGGGAGCGCTCTCGCCGCCGGTCTCGCCGAGACGGGCGGCGGCGTGCTGCTCGCGCTGGGGCTCGCGACACCGGCCGCCGGCGCGGCGGCGGCGGGCAACATGGCCGGGGCCGTCTCCGTGCACGCACCGGCCGGCTTCTTCATGCAGTCGGGCGGCTTCGAGTATCCGGCGTTCCTCGGATTCACCGCGGCCGCTCTCGGCGTCGCGGGCCCCGGCCGGTACTCACTCGACTACGCCACCGGCCACCGGTTCAACCAGCCGTGGACGGTCGCGGCCGCCTTCCTCGCCAGCGCGCTCGCGGCGGCCGCCGTCGTCGGCAAGCGTGTCAAGGACCAGGCGGAGCCGGACCCGGACGGTGAGGACATCGACGACGAGTGACCGGACGGCGAGCCGCTGCTTGCGCTGCCCCGGTCAGGACAGGCTCGCCACCACGTCCCGTACCCGTGCGGCCAGAGCGTCCGGCAAGGGCGCGTAGTGCATCTTCGCGAGGTGGCTCTGGCCCTCCTCGCCCGCCGTGTAGGTGAGGAACGACTTGAGGGCCGGGAGCGCCTCGGCCGGGGTGCCCTTGTCGCAGACGACTTCGTAGGTGACCTGGACCAGGGGGTACGCGCCCGGCGCCTCGGTCGCGTAGTCGAACTCCACCGTCAGGTCCTTGCCCCCGCCGGCACCCACCTCGGCGGCGGCGATGCCCGCCGACGCCGCCCTCGCCGAGACCCCGACGGGCTCCGGCGCACCGGTGTCCAGCTTGACGGTGGGGAGCTTCTCCTCCGCGGCGGAGGACAGTTCGACGTACCCGATCGCGCCGTCCGTGGTGTACACCTGCGAGGCGACGCCGTCGGAACCCGCCGCCGAGTGGCCGCCCTTCGCCTGCCACGCCTTCTCCGCCTCGTAAGGCCACTGCTCGGGCGCAGCGGCGGCGAGGTAGGCGTTGAAGTTCTGTGTGGTGCCCGATCCGTCGGAGCGGTGCACGGCGACGATCGGGGTCGGGGGCAGGGAGACGCCGGGGTTCAGCCGCTGGATCTCCGGGGCGTCCCACCGGGTGATCTCCGAGTCGAAGATGCGGGCGAGCGTGGGCGCGTCGAGGACCAGGTCGTCGACGCCGTCGACGTTGTAGCCGATGGCGATCGGCCCGCCGACCATGGGCAGGTCGATGGCCCGGCCGCCGGGGCAGGTCTGTCGGGACGCCTCGACCTCGTCGGGCTTCAGCGCGCTGTCCGTGCCGGCGAGCACCGTCGCCCCGCGCAGGAACTGGGCGACTCCGCCGCCCGAGCCGATGGGCACGTAGCGGATCTGCACGCCCGGGCACGCCCGCTGGTACTCCCGCATCCAGTGCTTCATCGCGTTCTGCTGGGCGGTGGAGCCGGACGCCGCCAGTCGTCCCTGCTGCGCGCAGGCGATGTCGGCCTGCGCCTTGTCCGCGGCGCTCTCGCCGTCGTCGGCCGCTCCGGACCCGCAGGCGGACAGCGACACGATGCCTGCCAGGACCGCCAACCCCGCACCGAGTCGTCGTAGCCGATTGATCCGTCGCTGCCGCACCTGCGTTCCCTCCCTGAGCCAGGAACACAGATATTTTCCGACATTGATGCTCGTTCGGTGACGCCAAGGCGAACAACGGGCGTCGCTGAGGTGTTCTTCCGTCCGGGATCCGTCACAGCGCCGCCCACGGCGAGCCGCCCGGATCACACCGGAATGCGGGGGCCGGACCCCGCGTAGAGGGTGTTCGGGAAGCTGAGGGTGCGGTAGACGGCCACGCCGCCCGCGAGTTCCGAGCACGCCCGCGCCGCGGCCGTGACCCGGTGCGTGTACGCCGGGTCCCTGGTGTCCAGCAGCACGCCGAGTGTCGTACCGCTGTGCCCGACGGCCACTCCCAGCCCGCCGACGTCGCGGCAGATCCGGCGCATGGGCTCCAACGACCTCTTGTACCGGAGGGTTTGGTTCATCAGCGCACTGCGGGTCGCGACCCGGCCCACCTCCGCGAGGTCCCGCGTCCGGATGGCGTCGGCAAGACGGTCCAGCAGGCGTGCGTACGCGTGCCGGTCGGCTGTCGTGAACGGTTTGGGGATGCGGTTGAAGTCGACGGTGTCGACGGAGCCGCCTTCGTCGATCCCCACCACGCCCATGGCGGGCAGGGATCCGAGGACGGCGCGCAGACGCACGGTCCGGTGGTGGAAGGCGACGATCGCCGGGTAGAGGACGCCGTCGGTGGGTTCGATGCGCGCGAGGAGCCGCTCGATCCGGGACGGCGGCATGTCGACGTTCAGGGACTGGCCCACGGCCCGCGCGGTCGCGACCAGGTCGGCGGAGGAACTTGCCAGTCCCTTGCCCTCCGGGATCACGCTGTTGACCGTCAGGAGTCCTCCGGCCGGCCGCGGCGCCTCGTCGATGATCAGGCGGGCGAGTCGGAGGGCCTTCGTCTTCTGGGCGGGCCGGACCACCACGTCACGGGATCCGGGGTCCTGCCGGAAGGTGGCTCTCGTCCATCGGGCGACGGGCAGTGTCACCAGGAAGTCGCCGTCCTTCTCCGGCAGTACGCCCTGGAGCAGTTCGCCGAAGGTGCCGAAGGCGGTGCCCGCTCCGACTCCCGTCGTTCCCTGCCGCGGTGGACGAGGCCGGGGCACGACCTCTTGGGACAGCTTCACGAAGCTCCTCTCACGTCTTCCTGCGCCAGGGACCACATTATGAAAGTGATAATCATTCCTATCTGACGGTGCCTCTCCTGGGCAAGTCCGAGGGTCCCTCTCCGTTATCGGTCTTGACAATCATTTTCACTTAGTGGAGGCTCTCGGCTCGTTGCCCAGTCGACATCCCATCCGAGGAGGAAGCATGGGTGAGCACAACGGCAGCCGGGCCACGGCTGTTTCGAGGGTCCCCGCCGCCGGCGAGGACGTGTGGGAGCTCCACCGGAGCCTTCCGCACACGCTCCCCGCGGACGAGATCCTCGCCGTGAACAAGCCGAAGCCGGACCTGCACACGCACCGGACGTACACGTACAACGGATGGTCGTTCGACCTGCCGCCCGGTGTCTTCATGCCGGGCGAGACGAGCCGGATGGTCCACGACCGGCTGCTGGACGGCACCATCCCGGTGGCCGGCCGGTCGTACGCGGCCATGGGCGCGGGCCTCGGCGTCGAGGCCGTGGTCGCCGGTGTCCGAGAGGCCCGGGAGGTCTACGCGATGGACGTCGACCCGGACAGCGTCCGGGCGGCGGCCGAGCACTACGCCCGGATCGTCGGCGAACGGCCGGGCACAGCGTTCCACCCGCTGGTGTCCGACCTGTTCGACGGGTTTCCGGAGGGGGCGCAGGCCGACGTCATCACGTTCAATCCGCCGGCCGTGCGCGAGACGGTCAGCGACGATCCGGCCGTGGTGCGGAACGTCTGCGTCGGCATCGACATCGCCGTGCGGTTCTTCGACCAGATCGTCCGGCGCGATCTGCTCTCGGCCGACGGCGAGGTCTACCTGATCGTCTCCAACACCGCCGAGATACGGGACATCGTCCGGTACGCCATCGAGTCGGGCTTCACCCCCGAGGTCATCCACCGGCAGACCTGGGACACGGACAACGTCCAGACCTGTCTCTTCAGACTCCGCCGCCGCGTCGCCGCCTGACGGAGGGACAGATATGCATCCGCACATAGCAGAGGCCGTCAAGAGGCCCGATCTCGTATCCCTGCGGCCGGACCTGGTCTGCCTCCGGTTCGAGACGATGAAGATCTATTCGGCCCTGGGGGCGGTCCGCCACCTCCTCGAATCGGGCGCCGTCAGACCCGGTGACACCCTCATCGACAGTTCGAGCGGAATCTACGCGCACGCCCTGGCGCTGGCCTGCCACCGCTACGGAATGAAGTGCCACATCGTGGGCTCCACCACGGTGGACCGCACCCTGCGCGTGCAGCTGGAGATACTCGGCGTCACGCTGGAGCAGGTCCGGCCGTCGAAGAACCTGCGCCTCGACCAGGAACTGCGCGTACGGCGCATCGCCGAGATCCTCGAAGCGAACCCGTCGTACCACTGGATGCGGCAGTACCACGACAGCATCCACTACTACGGCTACCGCGACGTTGCCGACGCGATCGACCGGGAGGTGCCCGCCGGGCCCGTGACCCTGGTCGGCGGGGTGGGCTCGGGTGCGTCGACCGGCGCCCTCGCGACGTATCTGCGCGAGGCCGGCCGGGACGTGTCGCTCGTCGGCGTCCAGCCCTTCGGCAGCGTCACCTTCGGATCGGAACACGTGTCGGACCCGGACATGATCATCGCCGGTATCGGCAGTGCCATTCCCTTCCAGAACGTCCGGCACGAGCTGTACGACCGGATCCACTGGGTCAACTTCGACTGCGCGCTCTCCGGCTCCGTCGAACTCCTGCGGACCAGCGGCATCTTCGCCGGCCTCTCGACCGGTGCCGCGTACCTGGCCACCACCTGGGAGCGCCGGAGGGGCGACTCCCGCACGTACGTCTTCATCGCCGCCGACACCGGCCACCGCTACGTCGACAGCGCCTACGCCCGGCACGCCGACGCCCCGGACATCGACACCCTCAAGCCGCACGAGATCACCTCGCTCGACGAGCTGAGACACCCCTGGTCGACCACCTCCTGGCCCGACCTCAGCAGCTCCGGTGAGAGCTGAGCACCACCGCACGCCGGCCGCCTCCCCGAGGCAGGCCCGATCCCCTGACCGCACCGAGACCACGCCGACGAGAGAACTGACATGTCACACCCCACGCCGCAGACAGTCGCGGAACTGACCGACGCCGTACTGTCCGGCGCCTACGGCACCGACCCCCGGGAGCTGGCCGTCACCAGCGCCTTCTGGCTCTACCACACCACCAGGCTGGCCGGGAGCGAGGTCACCTACCACAACCACTACCTCCTGCTCCGCGTCGGCCGCTCCTTCGGCGCCTGTTCCTTCGAAGCCGGTGAACTCGCCCCGGACTTCTGCGAGAACGCCTCCGGCCACACGCTGGACACCCTGCTGCGCAACCCGTCGACCCCCGTCCGTATCGCCGCCCTCGACGCCTACCTCGCCCAGGTGCGGCCGCACCGGGACGCCCCCGACGCCGAAGTCGTCACGCTGCCCACCGGAACGCCGGAGGTCCGCGCACGGGCCCGCGACGCGTCCATCGCCGGCCTGCTCGACATCGAACCGGGCGCGAAGGTGGCGCTGATCGGAGTGGTCAACCCGCTGGTCGCGGCGATACGCGACCGGGGCGGCGTATGCCTGCCCTGTGACCTGAACCTGCGCACCACGCAGTGGGGCGAGCAGGTCACCGACGACATGACCGAGGTCCTCAAGGAAGCCGACGCCGTCGTGGCAACCGGCATGACCCTGAGCAACGGCACCTTCGACCTCGTCCTGGAGCACTGCCGGGAGCAGGACGTGCCGCTGGTCGTCTACGCGCAGACCGGCAGCGCCGTCGCCCGCGCGTTCCTGCCCGCCGGGGTCACCGCCCTGAACGCCGAGCCGTTCCCCTTCTCGCAGTTCAGCGCCGACCCGACCCCCATGTACCGCTACCGCGCCGACCGGCCCGTGCTCACGGACGGGGAGGGTGCGTGAGCACGGACGCCAAGGAATCGGCAACGCACCGGGAGACCACGAGGATGCCGAAGGCGTCGGAGGGTGAGGAACCGCTGCCGGGCGACCTGCGGATGGCCCGTACCCTGTGGCCCGTTCTGCTCGCCTCGGCCGTCGGTCTGCTGCCGTTCACCGTTTTCAGCACCTACCTGGTGCCGATCGCCGACGGAGCCGGGACCAGCGTCGCGGCGATGGGCGGACTGCGTGGACTCGGCGGTCTCGCCGCCCTGTTGGTCGGCACCGCACTCGCTCCCTTCATCGACCGGGTGCGCAAGGAGTGGGCCGCGGCCGGTGCGCTCGTCGCCCTCGGCGCCTCCGCGGCGCTGGGTGCCAGCGGCGACTTCCTCCTGCTCGCCGTGTTCTGCCTGCTGGTCGGTGCCAGTACCGCCGTGCTGAACCCGGCCCTCACCGCGGCCGCCGCCGACCGCTTCGGCTCGGGCAAGGCGGCCGGCCGGGCGGCGACCCTGGTCACGGCGACGCAGTCGATGACGGCGATGCTCGCCGCCCCCGTCATCGCCCTGCCCGCCCTGTTCTGGGGGTGGCAGGGAGACCTCGTCGCGGTGACCGCGGCCTGCCTCCTGCTGGGCCTCGTCTTCCTCGGACGGGGCACGCGGCAGGAACTCCAGGCCGCCGGGAACGAACAACGCCTGAGCTACCTCGCGTCGTTCAAGGCCCTCGGAGCGGTACGCGGCGTGGTGCCGCTGCTCCTCGTCTCCCTGCTCCGCACCGCGGTGTTCATGGGCTACCTGGCCTACCTCGCGGCCTACTACGACGACCGCTTCGACCTCGACCCCGGTCTCTTCGCCTTCGTATGGACCCTGAGCGGCGCGTCGTTCTTCGTGAGCAACCTCTTCACCGGGCGGATCACGAACGCCGACGTGTCCCGGATCAGTACCGAACGCATGCTGGTCATCGGCCTGGTCGCGGCCCTCGCCTCCGTCGTTGGCTTCTACTTCACGCACTGGCTGCCGCTCGCCCTCGTGCTGACCTCCGTGCACGCGGCCGCCCACGCGGTCGTGGCCGCGTGCGCCGTGAGCCTGCTCGTGCGGCGCTGCGGTTCCCTGCGCGGCTCGGCCCTGAGCCTCAACGCCGCCGGGCAGAGCCTCGGCGTCTTCGTGGGCGCCGCGCTGGGCGGCGCCGGTCTCGGCCTGGCCGGCTACCCGGGCGTCGCCGCTGTCTTCGGCGCCCTGGTCGTCGTGGCGCTGGGGGCCGCCGCCCTCGTGCTGCGCGCGGGCCCCGCGGAGGAGGACGAGGCGGGGGAGGAGGGCGAAGCGCCCGCAGCCGTGTAGCCCGACGGGTACGTGCCGTCCGCCCGGAGTCACCGGGCGGACGGCGCACGCCCGGCAGTTACGTTCCGTTCGATCTGGAAGGCCACCATTCGATGTCCCCGCCCGCGATCTCCGCGCCGTCGGCGAGCAGCGGCGCCGATACGTCCGCCGCCCCAACCCCCGCACCCGCGCCGAGCGTGAGGGACCGGCTCACGTCCCGCAAGGGCCTGGTGACCGCCTGCGCCGCCCTGCTCGCCGTACTCCTCGCCTCGATCGTCGTGGCCATCGGTCTCGGCTCCGCCGTGATCACGCCGGGGGAGACCGCCCGGTACCTGTGTGCGGCGCTCAGCGGTGGCACCATCGCGCCGGACGAGGTGACCACGTATCAGATCATCTGGCAGATCCGCACGCCACGGGTGCTGCTCGCGGCGCTCGTCGGGGCGGGGCTGAGCGCCATCGGTGTCGCCATCCAGGCTCTCGTGCGCAACGCACTCGCCGACCCCTTCGTCCTCGGCGTCTCGTCCGGGGCGTCCGTCGGCGCCGTCGGTGTCACCGTCACCGGGGGACTGGCGGCCCTGGGCGTCTACGCCGTGTCCGCCGGGGCCTTCGTCGGCGCCCTGGTCGCCTCGCTCCTGGTGTATGCCGCATCGTCCAGCCGGGGGTCGCTCTCCCCGCTGCGTCTCGTGCTGACGGGCGTGGCCATGTCGCTCGGCTTCCAGGCGGTGATGAGCGTGATCATCTACTTCGCGCCGGACAGCGAGGCGACCAGCATGGTCCTGTACTGGACGATGGGCAGCTTCGGAGCCGCCGCCTGGGGCTCGCTGCCCGTCGTGTCCGTGGCGGTGATCCTCGGGCTGGCCGTCCTGTACCGGTACGGCCGCGCCCTGGACGTGCTCGCCCTCGGGGACGAGACCGCCGCGAGCCTGGGCATCAGCCCCGACCGCCACCGCAAGGGCCTGCTCGTGCTGGTGTCGCTCGTGACGGGCGTGATGGTCGCCGTCAGCGGGGCCATCGCCTTCGTCGGACTCGTGATGCCCCACCTGGTGCGCATGGTCGTCGGCGCCGGCCACGCCCGGGTGCTGGCCGTGGCGCCACTGGCCGGGGCGGTCTTCATGGTCTGGGTCGACCTGGCGTCCCGGACGCTGGTCGCCCCGCGCGAGCTGCCCCTCGGCGTCATCACCGCACTCGTCGGCGTGCCGGTGTTCATCACGCTGATGCGCCGCAAGGGCTACCTGTTCGGAGGCCGCTGAGATGGATCTGAGCCTCGACGGGCTCTCCGTCGTGACCGACGGCAGGAGCCTGGTGCGCGACCTGTCCCTCGATGTGCGCAGCGGTCAGGTCGTCGGCCTGATCGGGCCGAACGGAAGCGGCAAGTCCACCGCCCTGCGCTGCGTGTACCGCGCACTTCGCCCCAGCTCCGGCACCGTCCGGGTGGGCGAACAGGACCTCTCCCGCCTCACCATGCGCCGCAGCGCACAGGTCATCGCGGCCATGACCCAGGACGGGTCCGTCGACCTCGACTTCACGGTCCAGGAGGTCGTCGAACTGGGACGCACACCGCATCTCCAGGGCAACCAGGCGCTCGGCCGGCGGGAGCGGGACCTGTGCGAGCGGGTGATGGACCAGCTCGACATCCGCCACCTCGCCCGGCGCGGTGTCCTCACACTGTCGGGCGGGGAGCGCCAGCGCGTCCTGCTGGCGCGGGCCCTCGTCCAGGAACCGAAGATCCTGGTGCTCGACGAGCCGACCAACCACCTCGACGTGCGCCACCAGGTCGAGTTGCTCTCGCTCCTGCGAGGGTCGGGACTCACCGTCCTGGTCGTACTGCACGACCTCAACCTCGCGGCGGCCGCCTGCGACCGGCTCGGCGTCCTCTCCCGCGGGCGCCTCGTGGCCGCCGGAACGCCGGAGGACGTCCTGACCACGGAACTGGTGGACGACGTCTTCGGCGTCAAGGCCAGCATCGTCGCCCACCCCCTGACGGGCGATCCTCAGCTGCTGTACACGCTCTCCCCTTCCCGCTGATTCCTCCCGTCGCTTCTCCCGTCGAAACCAACGTCGAAAGGCAGCATCACGCCATGTCCACAACCCCATTCCCCGGCCCGGTGCGGCGGCGCGCCGCTCTCGGATCAGCGCTCGCGGCCACGCTGCTGCTCAGCGGCTGCGGAGCCGACGTCGCATCGGACGCCGAGGCGTCCGCGAAGGTCACCGTCAACAGGTGTGGTGAGCCGGTCGAGTACTCCGTCCCCCAACGGGCGGTCGCGTACGAAGGGGGAAGCGCGGACAAGCTGTTCAGCCTGGGCCTGACCGAGCACGTGCACGGTTATGTGATGCCCCCGGCGAACCCGCCGGTGAGCGAATCCCCGTGGGCGGCCGAGTACGCCAAGGTGAAGATGCTCAGCGACGACCTCCTCAACAAGGAACTCGTCGTCGAGGCGAAGTCCGACTTCGTGGTGGCCGGCTGGAACTCGGGCTTCAAGGACGAGCGGGGCATCACGCCGGAGATCCTGGACAAGCTCGGCATCCAGAGCTTCATGCACACCGAGAGCTGCTTCAACTATCCCCGGTACCCCGAGAAGGTCACCCCGTTCGAGGCCCTGTACACCGACCTCCAGCGGCTCGGCCGTATCTTCAGGGTCGAGGACAAGGCCGACGCGGTGGTCGCGGACCTGAAGAAGCGGGTGCAGGCCGTCAAGGACCAGGCGCCCCAGGGCGACCCGATGCCGGTCTTCCTCTACGACTCCGGCACGGACCAGCCCTTCACCGCGGGCAGCCAGGTGCCTCCCAACGACATCATCAGGACGGCCGGAGGGAGGAACATCTTCGGCGGCCTCGACCAGCGGTGGACCCAGGTGAACTGGGAATCCGTCGCGAAGGCCGAGCCGGAAGTCGTCATCATCCTCGACTACGGCGACCTGCCCGCCCAGAAGAAGATCGACTTCCTGAAGAAGTCCCCGCACACCCGCGAGCTGCCCGCGGTCAAGAAGAACAACTTCTTCGTCCTCGACTACAACGAGGGCATCAGCGGGCCCCGCAACATCGACGGCCTGGAGAAGTTCGCGACGTACCTGCGCGACCTCCGCGGATGACCGTGCGGCCCGGTCCTGCGCGGTCCACGCCGGCTGCGCAGGACGGGGCGCCGTACGCATCCGGCCTGTGGACATTGCCCTTCCGAGTGGCCCCGATGGAGTGAAAAGTCCCCGGAGCGAGAGCGTGCCGTCCCGCTCGCGCACCGGCGGCACCGCGCGTCACGGCAGGTGAGCGGGGTGGGCCGGGGCCCGCCCGGTGGCCGTCGCGCCAGGCATGTCACTCGGGCAGGCGGAGTGCAGGAGCGCTAGATTGCCCCTCGATGTCCCTTTGGGGAACGTGTGCGTCCCTTTGGGTGGCGTGATGCAGGTTCCCCGAGGCTGCCCCGACGAGTGGGAGTTCGCGTGAACCCGGAGAAGGCCGCGCTGTCCGAGGACGAGGACGCGTACGAGAACGAGCTGCCGCTGCGGCGCAGACAGCCCGGCAATGTCGTCATCAAGTGGCTGACCACCACGGACCACAAGACGATCGGCACGCTCTATCTGCTCACCTCGTTCCTCTTCTTCCTGATCGGCGGGCTGATGGCGCTCATCATGCGCGCCGAGCTGGCCCGTCCGGGCACGCAGATCATGTCGAACGAGCAGTTCAACCAGGCGTTCACGATGCACGGCACGATCATGCTGCTGATGTTCGCGACGCCGCTGTTCGCCGGATTCGCGAACTGGATCATGCCGCTGCAGATCGGCGCGCCCGACGTGGCGTTCCCGCGGCTGAACATGTTCGCGTACTGGCTGTACCTCTTCGGCTCGCTGATCGCGGTGGCCGGCTTCCTCACCCCGCAGGGTGCGGCCGACTTCGGCTGGTTCGCCTACGCGCCGCTCAACAGCATCGAACGTTCGCCGGGTGTCGGCGGCGACTTGTGGATCATGGGTCTGGCCTTCTCCGGCTTCGGCACGATCCTCGGCTCGGTCAACTTCATCACCACGATCATCTGCATGCGCGCCCCCGGCATGACGATGTTCCGGATGCCGATCTTCACCTGGAACGTGCTGCTGACCGGTGTGCTGGTCCTGCTCGCCTTCCCGGTCCTGGCCGCCGCGCTGCTCGCCCTGGAGGCGGACCGCAAGTTCGGCGCCCACGTCTTCGACGCCGACAACGGCGGCGCGTTGCTGTGGCAGCACCTCTTCTGGTTCTTCGGCCATCCCGAGGTCTACATCATCGCCCTGCCGTTCTTCGGCATCGTCACGGAGATCATCCCGGTCTTCGCCCGCAAGCCGATCTTCGGCTACATCGGCCTGGTGGGCGCGACCATCGCGATCGCCGGTCTGTCCGTGACGGTGTGGGCCCACCACATGTACGTCACCGGCGGTGTGCTGCTGCCGTTCTTCGCCTTCATGACGTTCCTCATCGCGGTCCCGACCGGTGTGAAGTTCTTCAACTGGATCGGCACGATGTGGAAGGGCTCGCTGTCCTTCGAGACACCGATGCTGTGGGCGATCGGCTTCCTCGTGACGTTCCTCTTCGGCGGCCTGACGGGGGTCATTCTCGCGTCCCCACCGCTGGACTTCCACGTATCGGACTCGTACTTCGTCGTCGCGCACTTCCACTACGTCGTCTTCGGCACCGTGGTGTTCGCGATGTTCGCCGGATTCCACTTCTGGTGGCCGAAGTTCACGGGCAAGATGCTGGACGAGCGGCTCGGCAAGATCACGTTCTGGACGCTGTTCATCGGCTTCCACGGCACGTTCCTGGTGCAGCACTGGCTGGGTGCCGAGGGCATGCCGCGGCGCTACCCGGACTATCTCGCGGCCGACGGCTTCACCGCGCTGAACACGTTCTCCTCGATCAGCTCGTTCCTGCTGGGCCTGTCGGTCCTGCCCTTCATGTACAACGTCTGGAAGACGTCGAGGTACGGGACGCAGGTCCTGGTGGACGACCCCTGGGGCTTCGGCCGTTCGCTGGAGTGGGCCACGTCCTGCCCGCCGCCGCGGCACAACTTCGTCACCCTGCCCCGCATCCGCAGCGAGTCCCCCGCGTTCGAGCTGCACCACCCGGGCATGGCCGACCTCGACTTCATCACGGACGCCCACCGCCGTGACGTGGTCGAACCGGGCAAGGGAATCGCTCCGCCACTGGGCGAGAGGGGAGACCGGTGAGCAGGCCGGTCCGGAACCCGGAGGCTGAGGCGGCCGGCGGCATTGCGGCGCTCGAAGGCTATCTGCTGGCCCAGAGCCGTCTGCAGGAGGCGCAGCGCGAGGCGGAGGCGTTCGCCGACCGGATGCCATGGCTCACCACCGGGCAGCGCGAGGAAGTCGTCCGCCTCTACGCCGAGGACCGTGTCGCCCTGTCACGCCGTGTCCTCGTGGCCCTGGTGGCACGGGCCGCCGAGCTCCGCCAGGAGTACACGAACCGCTACGACGAACTCAGACAGCGCCTGCTGCGCCGGGGCGTGGCGGCGCTCCTGGGTCTCGCGGCCCTGTGCCTCTTCGCCGTCGCGTGCGGCGTCCCCTTCTGATCCGACGGGACCGGCCGGGCGCACCAGGACCCGGAAAACAGGAGTGCGAGTGGTCTTCGGCGATGTCAGGCTGCGGCGGTGAACCGTGAACAGGTGTCCGACATCGCCCATGCCCGCCATCCGATCAGGTCCCCGCTCGACGACGATGCGGTGCGCCAACTGCTCGACCACGGGATCCCCCGGGCAGACGCGCGTGTACTCGACCTCGGCTGCGGCGGGGGAGAGTGGCTCCTCCGTGCCCTGGCCACCCACCCTCGCCTGCATGCCGAAGGCGTCGACACCTCCGCCGGCGCGCTCGCACAGGCCCGTGCGGCCGCGAGCGGGCTCGGCGTCCACGAACGGCTGGTCCTCCACCATCGGACAGCCGCCGACTTCGTCTCCGCGCACCCGTTCGACCTGGTGCTCAGCGTCGGGGCCACCCACGTATTCGGCGGCCTGCTGCCCACTCTCGCGGCGGTACGCGAGCACCTGGCTCCTGGAGGGCGCGTCCTGGTCGGTGACGGATTCTGGGAGAAGGAGCCTTCCCCGGAAGCCGTAGAAATGCTGGGCGAGTTGACCGACCTGGCGACCACCGTGGACCGCGTCACCGCGAACGGGTGGACGCCTGTCCACGGGCACGTCAGCACACGCCGGGAGCTGGACGACTACGAGTGGGCGTGCTGGGGGTCGCTCGCCTCCTGGGCCCTGGACCGTCCCGACGATCCGGACAGCTCCGAGGTTCTCGCGACAGCCACCGCCCGCCGCTCCGAATGGCTGCGCTCGTACCGGGACAGCTGGGGTTTCGTCTGCCTCGTACTGCGCCGGACGTCCGACTGAGGCGGCCCGGTCCGCTCGGTGGCGGGACGGTGACGGTTCGTCAGCCGATGGAGCGGCGCGCGGTGAACCGCTTCTGTGCCTCTTCGAGGGCGGCGAGCCGTCGTTCGATCGGGGGAGGGACGACCCGCCGTTCGCGCAGGACCCAGCCGAGCCCGGCGCGAGCGTCGGCGAAGGCCCGGAGCGAGGCGCGGTCGTGCGGGACGGTACGAGCGAGGTACAGCGTCCGCCGGAGCGCCGGCAACAACGGGCGGCGCAGCCAGGAGAACCACAGCGTGTTGCGCAGGCCGTCGATACGGCGCCGGGTGGCGTCCCGGGCCGGGGAGGGGGCGTGGTGCACGGTCACGGCCGCGAGGCGGTCGTGACGGTCCAGCAGTCGCTCGACGCGGGCGAGCGCGCCCGGGTCCCACCAGCAGTCGTCGTCGCAGAACGCGACGCACGGCGTGCGTACGTGCTCCAGAGCGAGGTTGCGGCCGCCGGCGGTGTTCGGCGGCGCCTGCGATCGTTGTGGCGTTCTCCGCCGGCCGCGACGGTGCCGTGCTCGGTGGGTGCCGGCCCGGCCCGCTCGCCCTCGCGGGCCGGGCCGGCGGCGGGCGGTTCAGGACGTCTCGTTCTCCTCGTCGCTCTCCACGCCCTCCAGAGGCTCACCGCTGCGCGTTCCTCCCGGGCTGTAGCCCTCGGTGGCACTCGCCGTCCCGGGAACGGTGCGCCGCCCGGGTTGCCGCTCCCGCCCGGAATGCGCGCCGGGCCCGCGGTCCTCGGGTACGCCCTCCTCCTGTGCGGGCCTGTCGGCCTTGTTCCTGCGCTCGGGGTCCTGATCCATGCCGCGATGTTGTGCACTCATGACACGTCACCTTCCGGACGTAACGTCGCCCGCACCGGGTCACCCGGCAGCCGGTGGATAAACCGGACCGGTCCGCCATCGGTGCGTCATCCGTGCGATGCGGCGCGGGTCGCCTCAGCTCAGTGTGTCCAGCGCCGCGAGGATGTCCGCGGGCTCGGCGCGCCTGGTGTAGTCGGTGTCGACGAAGGCCCAGCGGATCACCCCTTCGCGGTCGATGACGTAGGTCGCGGGCAGGGGCAGCGTCCGGGGGTGGCCGCCGTTGGAGTGCTGGAGTTCGATGCCGATGGAGTCGTAGACGGCCGCGAGGTCGTCGGGCAGGTCGAAGGCGAGACCGTACTGCTTGGCCGTGTCGGAGCCGATGTCGCTCAGCACGTCGAAGGCCAGTTCGTGCTTCTCGCTCAGGGACAGCGACTCGTCGGGGATCTGCGGCGAGACGGCCACGAGCGTCGCGCCGCGCGCGCCGATCTCCGCGTGGTGCCGCTGGAGCGCGCGCAGCGCGATGTTGCAGTAGGGGCACCAGGCGCCGCGATAGAAGGTGAGCACGACCGGGCCGGTGGCCAGCATGCCGTCCAGCGTCACGGTCGCGCCGGTGGCCGAGGGCAGGCCGAAACGGGGCGCCCGCGCGCCCACGGCGAGTGCGCGCTCGGCCTGGCCGGATTCCGCGAGACGGCGGCCTGCCCGTTCCATCACCTCACGGGCGGCGGCAGGGAGCTCGGGGTAGCGGGACTCGAAGAAGGCACGCAGTTCTGCGTCGAGGCTCATCAGGGCTGTCCCCTCCAGATCATGAAACGACTGTTCCAAGATAGGGGCGTACGAGTTCCGCCGCCACCGTTTCGGCCCGTTATCTTGGAATCAACGGTCCCAGTTGATTGGCGGGCGGCACATGCCGGACATCAAGCACTTCGATCCGGACGCGGCGCTGGACGCGGCGATGAGACTGTTCTGGCGTCAGGGCGTGGACTCGACCGGCATCCAGGACGTCGTCGACACGACGGGGCTCAACCGGTCCAGTCTGTACGCCACGTTCGGCGGCAAGCAGCAGCTGTACCTGGCGGCGCTGCGCCGCTACGGGGAGCAGCGCGCCGATCGGGCGTTCCGCGGCATGGCGGAGGACGACCGAGGACTGCCGGCCGTCACCGACTTCTTCACCGGGCTGATCGAGGTGCGCTGTTCCGGTGAGTTCGCCGGCTGGGGCTGCATGGTCGCCAACGCACTGGCCGGGGCCGGCAGCGCCGAGAACGGCGACCCCGAGGTCCAGGCGCTCGTGGAGCGCCAGCACAACAGCCTCCGCGAGGCGCTGCGCACGGCGCTCACCACCGCCCGTAGCCTCGGGCAGCTCGCACCTGTCACGGACCCGGACGCCGCGGCCGAGGTGCTCGCCCTCCTCGCGTACGGGGTGAACCTGCGCTCCCGCGCCGGCGCGGACGCCGCGACGCTGCGGCGGGCCGTGTCCTCGGCCGTGGCGGCGCTGTCGGTGAGCGGTGCGGAGTAGCGAGGCGCACCGGCACGGGACCGCCTTGCGAGGCGGCCCGCAACGGGCGGGCGCCGGCGCGCCTCGTCAGAGGTGTCAGGCGGGCGCGAGCTCGGCAGCGCCGAAGGACACGTCGAAACGGTCGCACCAGATGCTCACGCTGCTGTACGCGCCGAGATCGATGTCCTCGGGCAGCGCGTAGTTCTGGTCGCCCTTGTTGCCCTTGAGTTTGCCGAGGCTCTGGTACTTCCCGTCGTCGAAGACGTGCCAGCCGGCCTTCCCCTCCTTCACCGGGGCGTCCGTGAGCCACACCCGCAGGTCCGGCCCGTTGCTGGTGTCCAGGCCCTCCAGGCGCAGCGTCCGCGTGCCGTCGGGCAGGCGCACGATCTTCACCGTGCCCGAGGTCGGGTGCTCGTGGGTGACGAACGACCCGGTGGCCAGCGTCACCGGCCCGGCCGGGGGCGCAGACGGCGACGGCGCGCCCGGCTCCGGGCTCGCGGACGGGCCCTTCGACGGACCGGGTGTGGCGTCTCCGGCGACAACGGGGAAGTCCTCGCGCACGGTCTCGTCCTGCCAGATCTTCCACGGCTGGAACCAGTAGAGCCCCGCCCCCGCGGCCACCACGACCGCCGTCGCCGCCGCCATGACCACCGGTCTGCCCGGCCGCCGTCGCCCACCCACCATGGTCTCCTCCTGAACCCGCTTGCGCTGTCGGCCCATTCAACGTCAGGCGAGGGCCGCGTGTCCGCCGTGGCCGGATGACGAATTCCTTACGGCGGGCAGGGGACGCGCGACCATGCGACGACCTGCCTGCGGCGGACCAGCCACTGCGCGGCCTTCGCCCCGACGGCGGACGGTCATGTCGGCGGCCCCGGCCGCCGAGACCCCGGCCGTGGTCGGTCGTTGTGGTCAGGCTGTCGTGATGAGCCTTGTGGTCAGGCTGTTGTGATCCGGTCGTCGTGGTCAGCCGAGAGTGGCGCGCAGCTCGTTGCACGCCTGCTCGCACAGCCGGCACGCCTCGGCGCAGACGCGGCAGTGCTCGTGCATGTCGGCGTGGCTCGCGCACTCGTCCGGCCACGCCTTGCACGCGGTGGCGCACGCCTGGAGCATCGCGCGGGTGATGTCGGCGTCGTAGCCGGTGTGGCGGGAGAGGACCGCGGCGGTCGCGGTGCAGATGTCGGCGCAGTCCATGTCCGTGCGGATGCACTTGGTCGGGTCACCGACCATGCCCTCGGACAGGCAGGCGTCCGCGCAGGCGGTACACGCCTGGGCGCAGGCGATGCATTCCTCGATGCACCGGGCCATCGCCTCCTGGCCCAAGCCACCGAGGTCGGCCGGGTAGGTGTTGAGCATCTTCTTGACGGGTGTGGCCATCGTTCAACGTCTCCTTGTCGCGCGCCCGTGGCCCGCGGCCCACAACGGTTCACGGCAGGGAGCCGGCGGCGGCAACCTGACGGGTATCACCGGCGGGCTCCGGTGAACGGGAGTATCGGACACAGTGGTCCCATGGATGCACGGGGACTGGACCGAGACGGAACGATCGCACGCGAAGGCGCACTGGACCGGGTGCCGTCTGCGTTCGTCCCCGTCGTCGACGCCGCCCGGGCCACTATCGCCGGGACGTTCGACGCAACGCGCCTGCACAGCGCCTACCTCTACGGCAGCATCCCGCGCGGCACCGCCACGCCCGGAGTCTCCGACCTCGATCTCCAGCTCGTCCTGCACGCCGAACCCACCGCGGCAGACCGCGCCGACGCCCGCGCGGTCGAAGCCGCACTGGACGGCGCGTTTCCCCGAGTCGACGGCGTCGGCCCCGATCTCGCGGACGAACTGCCCCGTTACCGACCCACATCCCTGCTCGCGCGCGAGACGAACGGCGACCTCGCCCTCCTGCTGCCGCGCTGGCGCGCCAAGGCTGCGGAAACGGTCATGGACACCGGTCTCCGCACCCTCGGCCGGCGCGTCGGCCGCCGCCTCGCGCGGACCGGATTCACCCTGATCATGCCCCGGTGGGGCGGCTGGACCAGCGACCTCGAGAAGTCCGCGGAACTCTTCGGCCGCTACTACCCCGAGCGCGCCGCGCAGATGCGTATCGCCGCGTCCACCGGCCGCGCGCCCTGTCCCGATCGAGCGGTGCTCGGGATGCTCGTCGACGACCTGGGCCCGTGGCTCGCGGCCGAGTACACGGCTGTGCACGGCGAGAAGGACCCACGTCCCTGACGGACGGCATCCCGGCCGACGAGGCCGACCCGTGCGCGCGCTCTCCACGAGCGGTTGCGGGCACGCGGGCCGTCGGGCGTCGATGCCGTGTTCGCCGATACGGGGCTGACGCCCGAGGTCGCGAGACATAGTCCGAGCGCATGGCGCGGCACGGCCGGGCCCCCGGCGAATGAGGCGTCCCGCCCCACGCCGGAGGGGCGCGGCTTTCCCTGCTTCGGTACACCCTGGGGGGGAGTCCGCCTCGACAGGTACGTTCCCGCCCCCGCGGTGGGCCGTCAGACGAGGCGGGCGGCGGCGATCGGCCGCTCCGCCACCGTGTAGGTCTTCGTCGAGCCGGAGTTGACGCTCCACCGGTAGCGCGAGAACTCGCCGGTGGTGTCCGAGGCGTAGAACATCATGTGGCCGATGCCGACGCCCTGCAGGTTCTCGCCGTCGACGTTGCTGACCATCCGCGTGTCGGGATACGGGGCGTAACTGGACAGGCCGTACACCCCGTGCGGATCCGCCGTGCAGTCCACGACCTCGACCGCGTACTGCGTCTCGCCGGTGAAGGTCAGCGACCCCGTGTAGACGCCTTTGACCTCCCGCACCATCACGATGTGGCCGGTGTTGTCCGGGTCTGCGCCGTTGTAGTCGACCGAGATCAGGTCGCCGGGCTGGAGGTCGGTGACCTTGCGGACGCGTTGGAACCGCGGCCCGGCCGTCCCGGCCGCGAAGGCGATCCGGTAGTCCGCGGCCTCCGGGATCCGGTCCTGGAAGTACTGCGTGAAGTACGTGTCCGTCGCCCATGTGTAGGTGTGCTTCAGCACCCACGTGATGAACGAGGAACAGCGGGCGTGGGCGATCCAGCTCGCCGGGTCGTCCGCACGGCCCCACACCATCGACGAAGGCGAACCCACCAGGTAGACGTTGTTCTCCCGGGCCGTACGCCCACTGATGACGGCGATCTCCTCCGCCGCCAGGGCCCGGCTGTAGGCCCGTACGTCGTCCACCGAGCCCTTGAACCGGTTCACCGGCGCGCCGTCGTACTTGGCGCGGCCGATGTTGAAGCCCTGCGTGGCGGCCCAGGACAGGGTCGTGTTCGCGCTGCCCTCCAGCTGTCCGTCGACGTACAGGTGGATGCTCGTGCCGTCCCACACGCCGGCCAGGTGCGTCCATACGCCCAGTGCGGCGGTCGTGTGGGCGACCGCGGAGACCTTGTCGCTCTGGTCCTCGCTGCGGACCTTGAACGCCCAATTCCGCACGGCCGGCTCGTACTGGAGCAGGAAACGGCTCGCCACCGCGCCGTCCTGGCTCACCGCCGTGTACATGTTCGCCGGATCGGCCGGCGACGTGGGGTCGTCGGACAGCCGCACCCACGCCGACACCGTGAACGGCGCCGTGGTGTCCAGCACCGAACTCGTGGCCGCGTACGCCCCCGACGTGCCGTCGAAGCTCAGCTCACCGCCCGCGCGCAGCGTCGTCCAGCGCGCCCCCGCGCCGAGCGTGACAGGCCGTTCACGGCCGGACCGGTCGGCGCCCTTGCCGTCCAGCGGCCAGTGACCCACAAGGCCGCCGGGCAGATAGCCGGCGGCCAGCAGCCGCTGGTACTGCACCATCTGTTCGGCCTGTGCAAGATGCGGAGCAGCGACCGGGGTGAACGGCGTGTCCAGCGGTGCCTCGGCGGCCGCCGGCACCGCGCTTGCGACGATACCGGTCAGTGCGCCCGCACCCACCACAGCTGCTCCGCTCAACAGCCCACGTCTGCTGACCATTCGTCACTCCATTGCGTTCGCACCAAGAGGGTCGGCAGAGTGTAGCCACCTGTCGAACAGCTGGACGACGGCCGGGTCGCGGCCGCTCACACTCAGGAGACCCGCGGTATGAACGAGTCAGGCCGAGTCGCCTGGATCGACGCGACGTCGGGCGTCGCCGGTGACATGCTGCTGGGCGCGCTGTTCGACGCGGGGGCTGCGCCGAACGCGGTCCAGGCGGCGGTCGACGCGGTGCTCCCGTCCTGTGTGAGGCTGACGCGGACGGACGTGACCCGGTGCGGGATGCGGGCCGTGAAGGCCGGGGTCGAGGTCCTGAGCGAGGACCAGCCGCACCGCACCTGGCGGACCGTCCGCGACCTGCTGCACAACGCCGATGTCGCGGAGTCCGTACGGGCCGGTGCGCTGGCGGTGTTCGAGCGGCTGGCCCGTGCCGAGGCGCGGGGTCACCTCGTACTGCCCCACCGTGGTGACCGCCTCCCGTGAGCGGATCCTCCGGGCGCTTCGGGCCGTGGCCGAGGCGCGTGAGCGCAGCCCGCTCGTCGCCCGGACCGTCGTCGGAGTACATGTCGAAGGGCCGTACCTTGCGGCCGCTGACGGGCCACGCGGCGCGCACGACGCCCGGCACCTGCGCGACCCCGACCCGGACGAACTGGCCGGATGGCTCGCCGCCGCACCGGGGCTGGTCCGCATCGTCACACTCGCCCCGGAGCGGCCCGGCTCCGCGGACTACATCCGCGCCGCGACTCGGGCCGGCGTCGTCGTCGCGGTGGGACACACGGACGCCTCGCCCGAGCAGATACGCGAGGCGGCCCGTGCCGGAGCCGGACTGTCGACACACCTGGGGAACGGAACGCACGCCGTACTGCCCCGCCACCCCAACCACATCTGGGCCCAGCTCGCCGAGGACGCGCTGACCGCCACGTTCATCGCGGACGGCCACCACCTGCCGGCCGACGCCTTCGTCGCCATGGTCCGTGCCAAGGGGACCGGACGAGCGGTACTCGTCAGCGATTCGGTCGCGCTGGCGGGCTGTCCGCCCGGCGAGTACCGCACACCGGTGGGCGGTTCGGTCACCGTGGAACCGTCCGGCACACTGCGGCTGACCGGGACCAGCCTGCTCGCCGGGTCGGGCCGGTCACTGCTCGACTGCGTGCGCTGGGCCGTGCGGGAGACCCCCTTCACCCTCGCCGAGGTGTGGGAGATGGCCTCGACCGCTCCGGCACGGGCGCTCGGCCTCACCGGCCGCGGCGTCATCGAGGTCGGCGCACGCGCCGACCTGTGCGTCGCAGAACAACAGGGTGCGGCCGAGGGGCAGTTGCGGCTGGTCTCCACACTGGTCTGTGGGGAGGCATGACCGAGCCGGCACGACCCACCGCCGATGAGGCCGTCGGAGCAACCTCACGGAGCGCCTTCGGGTCGTTCTGCGGCATGCGGACCCCTGTGTCCGAGAGCTGCGCCCGGAGTGGCCCCCCGGACACGTCGCTGGAGCGAATCTCTCCACGACCGGCCTCGTGCGGTCTGTACGGCATGGCTAAAATGGCGGCCGCGGGCTCCGTAGTCGTCATGTCCTCCCTTGACGTCCGGTCAGCCGCGGTCGACGGCTGCCCTGCCATCGAGGCGGCCGTTACGGGGCGCCCGGTCAACGCAGCGGGTCCAGATGTTCACGCGCAGCCTCGACGAATGCTGTACGAGCTTCGGCCAGGCGTTGGGTGGCGTCAGCATGTTCCCTGCCGGTCTGCAGGGCGCCGTCCCATGACGGGTCCGACAGCAGGGCACGGATCTGCTGAGCCGTGAGAAGCCCACAAGCGTCGAGGCTCGACGCCGCGCGCTGGCGGGCCGTGTCGTAGGCGTCATGGTCGATGCGGCCGGCCTCGTACTGGAACGACGCTTCGCGGAACCGAGTGAGGTCCTGGTGGGCGGTCAAGGAGAGGCCCACAGGCGATCTGGGGTTTTCGCGCTCGGCGGTCGTGGCGTTCGTTATGGCGTGGCTGAGGATTCTCAAGGCGTTTGCCCTGGGCGCGAGTTGGATGGCATACCGCACTACGGCATCGGTGCGGATGCATGCCTCCGCAGCTCGCATGGCCAGCGGGGCCGGGCCTTCGAGTTCGAGTGCGGCACGGGTGGCGCGCAATGTACGAAGGGCAGTGCCCAACGGCCCCGTGCTGTCGGAGTCCTCGCTGGTGAGCAGATCCGGCTGCGTCACCTGTCGCTCCACTTCTGCGAGCGCGGCGATGAACGCGGCGTACGCGTCGCGTTGCACGCCGCGCCGCCACTGCTCATGGGCGGCGCGCTGCGCTGCGTGGGCCTGGTCAAGCGCGGCACGGTAAGTGGCTTTGGCCTGTTCGAGCATCGCGTCCGCCTGTGCTTTCGCGCCGGTGATCTGTGCCCGGGCGGCTACGAGGGTACCGACCACGCCGAATGCGACGCCGAACAGTGTGCAGCCGCCACCGATGAGCGCGGAAGTGACCTGGGCGTCCATCAGATGTCCTCCGTAGCAAAGTGACCGTTTCCGAAGAGGCTGAGCAATTGTCGCTGTGGTCCGCGTGACGTGTGATCAGGCGGCGGTGACCACCGTGCGGGACCGGTGGTGGCCGTTGCGGACCACCATGCGGCGCCCCGCCTCCTCGGTCTCGGCCGGCCAACTCGGCTATGCACTGGTTGACTTCGGCCTCCAGCGCGGCGGCGAGCATCCGCCGGGCGCCCTCGCGGACGATCTCGTCAATCAAGGATCCGGACTCGGTGGAGCCGTCGGCGTTCGCTGCGCTGAGCACGGGCGTGCCTTCCCGACCCGCGCCGGGGGCGCATCGAGTTCGAAGACCCGATGTGAGGCAAGACGGTCGCGCAGCCAGAGCTCCGGCTCGCTGTGGCGCCCATCGCGCCGGTAGAGGAGGTCCACACCGACGAGCCAGTCGGTGTGCTCGTAGGCGTCGAGTCGGAGTTCGACGAACTCCCCTGAGGCGAGGCCGTCAACGACGAACTGACGGGGAACAGTGGCCCAGCCGAGACCCGCGCGAGCCATCTCCATCAGGACGCCGTAGTCGTGGATCCGCCACGTTTGCGCTGTCTGCAGATACTCAGCCGTGGGATGCAGCGTCCCGGCCTCCGCATAGAGAAGGCGCCGGTGCTCGCGCATATCCGCGAACGACAGTCGCCGGCGTCCTGCGAGAACGTGACTGCGATGCACCACGTGCATGAGGATCAGGTTGCCGAGCCGACGGAAGCCAAGTGCTCTGTCGTAGTCGGGATCGGTGAACGCCACCCCGATCGCGGCCCGGCCGGCCAGCACATCCTCGCTCGCACGGCCGGTACCCAGCGGGCTGCGTACGACCAGGTTCGTATACGGGTAGCGGCCAGCGAACTCCTGCAATGGCTCAACGATCGTCCGCAACGGCACGCTCACACTGATCGTGAGCGAGTCGGTGGTGCCCGCGGCAAACGCAGCCGCCTGCGACTCGAAGGCCCGTGCACGATCGAGAACGGTCCGTGCCTCCAGCACCATCCGCTCTCCGGCTGGAGTCAGCCGCGGGATCCGTGTGGACCGGTCGAACAGGTCAAGACCGAGCTCGATCTCCAGCTGGGAGATCGCCTCCGAGAGCGAAGACTGCGCCTTTCCCAGGACGCGTGCGGCTGCCGAGAAGGATCCGGCCTCGGAGGCCACGACGAACGCCTCGAGACGGTCCAGGTTGATTGCCACGGTCCGGCTCCATCCATCGGGAAACCCGATGCTAACCAACTTGGAGCTTCGGCGGTGCTGGACTTAGCGTCACGCTCCTACCTGCCAGCGCTCAGGTGTCCGGAGGAGATCCGTATGAATGCCACCGTGAACCCGGAGGACGAACGCCTCGGCGTCGGCCGCTGCCTGCTGTTCGGTCTCCAGCACATGCTGACCATGTACGGCAGCCTCATCGCCACTCCGCTCGTCGTCGGCAGCGCTGCGGGCCTCGCTGCGAGTGAGGTCGGCGCGCTGATCACCGCATCGTTGTTCATTGGCGGTGTGGCCACTTTGCTGCAGTCGCTGGGGCTCCCGTTCTTCGGATCCCGTCTGCCGCTCGTCCAGGGAGTCTCCTTCGCGGGAGTCGCCACCATGATCGCGATCATCAACGGCGGCGGGGGGATGTCCTGGTTCCAAGTGATCTTCGGGTCCGGCATCAGCTCGGCCGCCGTCCTCGCGGTTGTGCTGAACCTGGCCTTCAACCACATCCGCGCCGGAACCCCCCAAGACCCTTCGGTGAATGCGCTTGGCATCGCGCGACGCAACGCGGCACGCGACCCGGAGCCCCGCAACTGACGCCCTCCGTATCCGACCAACCCCGTAGGGGGTGTCTCGCCGATCATGCCGGGCTCGCGACGCCCTGCGACCCCGTCTCCCGCGTTGTCGTCGGTCGCCATGGCTCCGCCATTGTCTCCTTCCTCCGCCTTGGATCCGGGGCCGCAGAACGCCGCTCACTGATCCGGCCTGATCGGCGAGACACCCCCTAGAAACTCAGAATCCAGGAGTGACATGACCACCCTTTACACCGGCGATGTCGTCGTCACCATGAACCCGAGCCGCGAGATTCTCACCGACGGGGCAATCGCCGTCGACGGCACTGACATCGTCATGATCGACACGGCCGATCTCGTGCGAGCCCAGTACCCAGACGCCGACGTTGTCGACCTCGCCGGCCACATCCTCATGCCCGGTCTGGTGAACGGGCACCACCACTCCGGAGTCCTTCGCGGGACGGCCGAGCACCTGCCGGTGTGGGAATGGCTTCGCCTGCACATCGACCCCATGCACCGGGTGCTCCGTCCCGACGAAGCCGAGGCAGCAGCATGGCTGTGCTACGCCGAAGGACTCCTGTCCGGCACCACCACCATCGTCGACATGTGGCGCCATCTCGATGGTGCCGCTCGCGCCGCCAGTGCCCTCGGCAACCGACTTGTCACGGTCAACTATGTGGGCGCGCACCCCGACTACGACTACTTCGACACCCTCGACGACAACGAGCACATGCTGCGTACCTGGAGCGGTGGCGCCGACGGGCGGATCATCCCGTGGGTCGGACTTGAGCACCTGTTCTACGCCGACGACGCCGGCCGCCGGCGTGCCCTCGACCTCGCCAACGAGTACCAGACCGGAATCTACCTGCACTGCTCGGAGTCGGAGATCGAACTGAAGCAGTTCGACACGGAGTTCGGCACCCGTCCCATGTTCGCGCTGGAGCGCCTCGGCTTCTTCGACGTGCCCCGCACCATGATCGCCCACGCGGTGTGGCTGGATGAGCAGGAGATCCAGCTGATCGCCGACCGAGCAGTCGGGGTCTCACACAACCCGGTGTCGAACATGAAGCTGGCCAGCGGAATGGCGCCGATCGCCGAAATGCTCGCCGCCGGTGTGAACGTAGGACTCGGCACCGACGGGGAGAAGGAGAACAACAACCTCGACATGTTCGAGGAGATGAAGGTCGCCTCTCTCCTCGGGAAGCTACGCGCCATGGACGCCGCAGCGATGGACTCCTGGCAGGTGCTCGAGATGGCGACCATGGGCGGAGCCCGGGCCCTGGGGCTACAGGACCGCATCGGCTCGCTCGAGGCCGGCAAGCAGGCGGACTTCATCGCTGTCCGCACTGGAACGCCACGCACCACGCCGCTCATCACCCAGGGGACGTACGCGAATGTCCACCACAATCTCGTACACGCGGTACGCGGGTCCGACGTGGCCATGACCGTTGTGGCCGGATCGATCGTCGTTCGCGACGGCGCACTCGTGACCGCGGATCTCCCGGACATCATCGAGCGTGCCGCAGCCGTTGTTCCGGGCCTGTTCGAGCGCAGGACTGCCTGGTTGGCCGAGGCCGGCGAACCGGAAGGGCTGTTCTCATGACGATGCCGACTGCGCGGACCGATGGACAGGCCCCGCTCGCCGAGCGCGATGTGGAGTTCCTGGAACGCGCCATCACCCTGGCGGAAGAGGGGGTGGCACGTGGTCGGCACCCGTTCGCGGCGCTTGTGGTCGCCGCCCGGGGGGACGTGATCGCCCAGGGCGTCAACAACTCCATGCCGCCCGGCGATCCCACCCAGCATGCCGAACTGATCGCTGCAGCAGCCGCAGCCCGAGCGGTTTCTCTCGACGAACTCGGCCGGGCCACGCTGTACAGCAGTGCGGAACCCTGCGCGATGTGCGCGGGCGCCGTCTACTGGACCGGAATCGGCCGGGTCGTCTACGCCTTGTCCGAGGCGCGACTTCTCGCCCTGACCGGCGACCATCCCGAGAACCCGACGCTGTCCCTCCCCTGTCGCGAGGTGTTTGCCCGGGGCCAGCGCAGGGTCGAGGTGGTCGGTCCGCTGCTGGAGGACGAAGCAGCGGCCGCGCACCTCGGTTTCTGGTCCTGAGCTCGCCGGTTCCGGTATTGGGGCGCGCAGTGGCGGTGTGCGCCGACGGTGGCCTGGAGACGGATGTGGTGGGCTCGGTTGAAGCGGCGAGCCGACAGGCCGGTCGTCGCGGGGTCCGAGTGAGCGGCCCCTTGGCGTCGATGTCGCGCCGGCGGGCGAGGATGTCGGCGCACGCAGGCTGGTGCGACCATGCCCGAGCCGGCCGTGCGTCCACCCCTCATCGGGCATGGCTGGACTTGGGTCCGAACCGGGCTGCGCCCGGCCCCGCGCGGCGGAGAACACACCGTCCCTGTCCATGACCGGTCCTCGCCGGCGGGCGACAGCCGGTCGGGCGAGGGCCTGCCGGGCGTCGGCGGTCACGGGCGTGCTGCGCCCCCATGTACCGAAGGCGTGTTCCGCAGGGACAGGCCCGGATCGGCGCGCACCGGCTCTCCGGCCTGCTACCGATCGACGCAGGACCCCCGCGATGGCCGTGAACACTCAGTCCGGCTGCCGGGTCAGCTTTCCGCTGCGGGAGAGCACGTCGAAGAGGGCCTTCCGAATCGATCCGGCGCTGCTCATCGCCCGCCGGATCGACGGCCCACCGCAGAGGGGGCGGAACAGGAATTCCCGATGCCTGCCAGGCGAGGGGCGCCCCGCGCGACCAGATCTATTAATCAGATCGCATTCAACAGAAACATCTGTTGGACAGTTTTTCAGGTGCGCCCCGAGGATGTGTCGTGCGGTAGCGCAGGTCAACGCGACACCGGGATGGACTACCGCCTGAGTGGAGAGGCTGAAATGCCGAGCGAAGAGACTGACGTAGTCGTCGTCGGTGCGGGCCAGGCAGGTGTGGCGATGAGCGAGCACCTGGGGGCCCACGGTGTGCCGCACATCGTGCTGGAGCGGCACCGTATCGCCGAGCGGTGGCGTTCGGAGCGGTGGGATTCCCTGGTCGCGAACGGGCCCGCGTGGCACGACCGGTTCCCGGGGCTGGAGTTCTCCGATGTCGACCCCGATGACTTCGCCTCGAAGGATCAGGTCGCGGACTACTTCGTCACGTACGCCGAGAAGATCGGTGCCCCGATCCGTTGCGGTGTCGAGGTGACCTCGGTGCGCAAGCGCGCCGGTCGTCCCGGCTTCCGGGTCGAGACGTCGGAGGGTGCCATCGACGCACAGTTCGTCGTGGCTGCGACCGGACCGTTCCAGCGGCCCGTGATCCCGCCCATCGTCCCGCACGGCGCCGTCGACGTGCAGATCCACTCAAGCGGCTACCGCAACCCGGAGCAGCTTCCCGAGGGCGCGGTCCTCGTGGTCGGGGCCGGCTCCTCGGGGGTCCAGATCGCCGACGAGCTGCGCCGGTCCGGTCGCCGGGTCTTCCTTTCCGTCGGTCCGCACGACCGTCCTCCCCGCGAGTACCGCGGACGTGACTTCTGCTGGTGGCTCGGTGTGCTCGGGCTCTGGGACGCGGAGACGCCTCCCCGAGGTGCCGAACATGTCACCATCGCGGTCAGCGGAGCCCGCGGCGGGCACACCGTGGACTTCCGTGCCCTGGCCGGCACCGGCATCGAACTCGTGGGCCTGACCGCGTCCTACGACGACGGCGTACTGCGTTTCGCACCGGACCTCGCCACGAACATCGCGCTCGGCGACGCCAAGTACCTGGCGCTCCTCCGGTCGGCCGACGAGTACGTCGAGCGCAATGGTCTCGCCCTTCCCGAGGAGCCGGAGGCCCACGTCCTCGGGCCGGACCCGCAATGCGTGACCGAACCCCGACTGGAGCTCGACCTGGCCGAGGCAGGCGTCACCTCGATCGTCTGGGCAACGGGCTTCGCCACCGATTACAGCTGGCTCGAGGTCGACGCGTTCGACGACAACGGCCGACCGGACCAGCGACGAGGAGTGTCCAGCGAGCCCGGCGTCTACTTCCTGGGCCTGCCCTGGCTGTCCCGCCGCGGGTCGAGCTTCATCTGGGGTGTCTGGCATGACGCCCGGCACATCGCCGACCACATCACGACCCGGCGGGGCTACCTCGCGTACGACACCACCGACCGGGCCGGCGCTGCGCCGGCGACTCGGAAGAGCTGAGGAGCAGACAATGACCTCCACGAGCGAGGGCCGCCCGGTGAAGGCCCCGATCGTCGCCGGCGGGCACACCCGGATCCGTCCGTTCAACACGCGCGACACCTATCCCGAGCAGAACCTCGACAACGACCTCTGCCAGGCCGTCGTCGCCGGCGGCACGGTGTACGTCCGGGGCCAGATCGGCCAGGACCTCGACACCAGCGAATCCGTCGGCATCGGCGATGTCGAGGCGCAGGCCGAGCAGGCCATGGCGAACATCAAGATGCTGCTCGAAGAGGCAGGCAGCCGGATGGAGCACCTGGTCAAGCTGACCATCTATCTGATCGACCCGCGCTACCGCGAGGCGGTGTACCGCACCGTGGGCCGCTGGACCAAGGGCGTGCATCCCATCTCCACCGGCCTGGTGGTCTCGGCCCTCGCCCGCCCGGAGTGGCTGTGCGAGATCGACGCCGTCGCCGTGATCCCCGGGGAGGAGCGGGCATGACGTTCTCCCTGGTGGTCCGCGACGGTGAGCGGTTCGGCATAGCGGCCAGCTCGTCGAGCCCGGCGGTCGCCGCCCGGGTCGTTCATCTGCGGCCCGGGGTCGGCGCGGCGGCTTCGCAGAACGTCACCGACCCCACGCTCGGCACGAGCCTGTTGGACGGGCTGGCGGCCCACGGCGACGCGGCCCGCGCGCTGGCCGACGTCACCGGTGCGGCCCGGAACGCGAACACCATCGAATACCGTCAGCTGACCGTGCTGGGCCGTTCCGGGCCCGGGTTCGCCCACAGCGGTTCGCGGACGCTGGGCAGGCACGCCTCGGCCACCGCGGACGGCGCGGTGGCCGCCGGCAACATGCTGTCCGGCGAGCACATCCCCGGTGTTCTCCTCGACGCCTACGCCGCGGCCACCGGGGAGCTCGAAGAGCGTCTGCTCGCTGCCATGAAGGCCGCCGTCGCGGCCGGCGGCGAGGAAGGGCCGGTGTACTCCGCGGGTCTGGCGGTCGTCGCGGACGTCGGCTGGCGGGTGACCGACCTGCGGGTGGACTGGGCGGACGATCCCTTGGAGCGGCTCGGCGAGCTCCTCGACGTCTGGCTGCCGCAGCGGGACGACTATGTGCGGCGTGGAGTCGATCCCGCTTCCGCCCCCTCGTACGGCGTCCCGGGGGACCAGTGATGGGCGCGCTGAAAGAGGCGGCCCGGCAGGCGGTCGACCGTCATGCCGACGAACTGATCGGTCTTTCCGAGCGGCTGCACGCCGACCCGGAGACGGCCTGGGAGGAACACCGGGCCGCCGCCTCCGTGCCGGAACTGCTGGACCGCGCCGGATTCGACGTCACGTCGTCGTATCTGGGCCTGGAGACCGCGTTCTACGCCCGCTTCGGCAGCGGGCCCGTCCGGATCGCGCTGTGCGCCGAGTACGACGCGCTGCCGGGCCTGGGCCACGCGTGCGGACACAACCTCATCGCGGCGAGTGCGGTCGGGGCCGCCCTCGGCCTCGCCGCCGTCGCCGACGAGGCCGGCCTGACCGTCGAGGTCTACGGGACGCCGGCCGAGGAAGGCGGCGGCGGCAAGATCGAGATGCTCGACCGGGGCGCCTTCGCCGGAGTGGACCTCGCGATGATGGTGCATCCGGCGCCGGTCGACGTCGCCGAGGCCCGCCCGTTCGCGGTCAGCCACTCCAAGATCTCCTACACCGGCAAGTCCGCGCACGCCGCGGCCTATCCGGAGGCCGGGGTGAACGCGGCGGACGCGTTCACCGTGGCCCAGGTCGCGATCGGCCTGCTGCGCCAGCAGCTGCCGGCCTCGGCCCGGGTGCACGGTGTGGTGACGCACGCCGGGGACGCCCCGAACGCCATCCCGGAGCGGTCGACCGGACGGTGGTACGTGCGGGCCGAGACGCTCGCCGAACTGGCCGAGCTGGAGCCACGGGTGATGCGGGCCTTCGAGGCCGGAGCCCTGGCGACCGGCTGCGAGCTGGAGATCGAGCCGGAGAGCAAGCCGTACGCGGAGTTCCGCACGGACGAGGCCGCCCTCCGGCACTACCGGGCGAACGCCCTCGCGCTCGGGCGGGAGTTCGCGCCGCCCGGGCAGGCCGCGCGGATGAACCGGGCCTCCACCGACATGGGCAACGTCTCGCAGGTGGTGCCGGCCATCCACCCCTACATCGGCATCGGATCCCTGCCCGCCACCAACCACCAGCACGAGTTCGCCGCGTACTGCGTGGGCGGCACCGCGCAGCGGGCCCTGCTCGACGGGGCGGTCGCGCTGGCCTGGACCGGCGTGGACCGCGGCGCGCCGGCCGGGGGAGGGGCGGCGTGACGGGGACGGCCGCCGCGACCGCACCGGCCGGACGCGCGCCGCGGAAGGACCCGGGCGAGGTCACGCCCCGCCCACTCCGGTGCGGCGGCGGTCGCCGCCGGCCGGCTCGATCAGGCGCGCCACCGCCACCTGCGGCCGACCGCGGCCGCCCGGCGCCGCACCGACGTCTTCGACGCAGGCCACGCGTGGGCCGGCCCCGGCCGGTACACGGTGACGGCCCGCGCACTCGGCCGGGCGTGGACGGACGCCGGCGCCCCGGTGACGGCCTCTGGGGCGCGTCCACCGGGCGTTGCCGCGGCAGCGGGACCCGTCCCGGTGTGTCGTCCACAGGTCCCCTCGATCCCCGACGCCTCGAAGGACATCGATGACCCTGACCACAGACCCCACGCGCACCGCCCCGGCCGGCACCAGGCGCCGGACGGAGCACGACATGCTCGGCGACGTCGACGTGCCGGCGGACGCCTACTACGGTGCGCACACCGCCCGCGCGGTGGCCAATTTCCCGCTCACGGGGGAGACCCTGGCCACCCGGCCGCACCTGATCGGCGCCCTGGCGGCGGTGAAGCACGCCGCGGCCCACGCCAACGCCGAGGTCGGCGCCCTGGACGGCACCCTCGCCTCGGCGATTGCGGACGCCTGCGCCGAGATCCGTGACGGCGCGCTGCGGGACCAGTTCGTGGTCGACCTCATCCAGGGCGGGGCGGGCACGTCGACCAACATGAACGCCAACGAGGTGATCGCCAACCGCGCCCTGGAACTGCTCGGACGCTCCCGCGGCGCGTACGCGGTCCTGCACCCCCTCGACCACGTCAACCTCGGTCAGAGCACCAACGACGTCTACCCGACGGCGTTGAAACTGGCGCTGGACGCGCACGTCGCCGAATTGCTCGCCGCCCTGGCCGGCCTGCGCGCGGCCTTCGGGACCAAGGCCACCGAGTTCGCCGACGTGCTGAAGATGGGCCGCACCCAGCTGCAGGACGCCGTGCCCATGACGCTCGGCCAGGAGTTCGGGGCGTTCGCCGCCACCCTCGCCGAGGACGAACAGCGGCTCGCCGAGGCCAGAGGGCTGCTGCACGAACTCAACCTCGGCGGCACGGCGATCGGCACCGGGCTCAACGCCCGCCCGGGCTACCGGGAGCGGGCGGTGGAGCACCTGCGCCGGCTGACAGGGATCACGACACTCGTGTCCTCGCCCGACCTCATCGAGGCCACCCAGGACGTCGGGGTCTTCGTCCAGCTGTCCGGCGTGCTCAAGCGCATCGCCGTGAAACTGTCCAAGATCTGCAACGACCTGCGGCTGCTGTCATCGGGACCGCAAGCCGGACTCGGCGAGATCAACCTCCCCGCGCGGCAGGCGGGTTCGTCCATCATGCCCGGCAAAGTGAATCCGGTGATCCCCGAGGCGGTCAATCAGATCGCCTTCGAGGTCATCGGCAACGACGTGACCGTCACCCTCGCGGCCGAGGGCGGCCAGCTCCAGCTCAACGCCTTCGAGCCGGTCATCTACCGGAGTGTGAGCGCCGGCATCGACCACCTGACGGCGGGGATCGCGATCCTCGCCGAGCACTGCGTACGCGGCATCACCGCCAACCGGGACCGGCTCGCGGCAACCGTCGCCGCCTCCACCGGACTGGTCACCGCGCTCGGCCCCGCGCTCGGCTACGAGACCGCCTGCGCCGTCGCGCTGGAGGCCCACCACACCGGCAGGCCCGCGCTCGAGCTGATACGCGAGCGCGAGCTGCTGACCGAGGCGGAACTGCTTGAGCTCACCAGCCCCGCCTCTCTGACCGGCAGGCCCGCGCTCTGAGGGCGCGGCGCCGGCGGTCCCGGCCCAGTGTGACTTGCTTCTCCACCCATTCCCCCGAGGAGGCGCGCATGCGCACCTGTAACAGCGGCGCTACGACGACCGACGCGGCGGTGGCCACCGACGTGGTCGCCCTGCGCAGGAGCGTCGTCGCGGGAGCCGTCGGCGTGTTCGTGCACTGGTTCGACTGGGCTGCCTACGCCTATCTCGCCGGTATCATCGCGACCGTGTTCTTCCCCGCCGGGAACAGCACCACCGGACTGCTCGCCGTGTTCGGCGTGTTCGCCGTGTCGTTCGGCATCCGGCCGATCGGTGCCCTGGTGTTCGGGCCGCTGGGCGACCGGATCGGCCGCAAGCGCACCCTGTCCTTGGTCATCTTCATGATGTCCGGCGCGACCCTGGCGATCGGTCTGCTGCCCGGCTACGCGTCGATCGGGATCGCCGCCCCGGTGCTTCTGGTTCTCCTGCGCCTGATCCAGGGCTTCGCCGCGGGCGGCGAGTTCGGCAGCGCGGCGAGCTTTCTCGCCGAGAGCGCGCCCAGGCGCCGTCGCGGATTGGGTGTGAGCTGGCTGGAGGTCGGATCCCTGCTCGGCTTCCTGGCAGGCTCGTTCGTCTTCCTGCTGCTGTCCACCGGGCTCGACGACGAGCAGCTCACCTCCTGGGGCTGGCGCATCCCGTTCCTCATCTCCGCCCCGCTCGGCGTCATCGGCTTCATCATCCGCGACAAGATCGAGGACACCCCGGAATACCGGACGCTCGAAGCGAGCGGCAGCGTCCCACGCAGTCCCGTGCGGGAGCTGCTGCGCTCCCACAAGCGGCAGCTGCTCCAGGCGGCGGGCCTGATGGCGGCCATGCACGTCCCCTTCTACGCGGTGCTGACGTACCTGGTCACCTACGAGACCGACCACCTGGGGCACTCGCCCGGCAGTGCGGCCCTGCTGTCCACGGTGATCTCACTGCTCGGGCTCGTGCTCGTGCCGCTGTTCGGCATGCTGTCCGACCGGGTGGGACGCAAGCCCGTGTTCGTCGGGGCGACGGCCGCCCTGCTGGTCATCGCCACCCCGGCCTTCCTCCTGATGAGGACCGGGCTCGCCGGGACCTGGATCGCCGGTCTGCTGCTCGGCGTGATCCTGGCGGCGATCCTCGGCACGTACGCGGTGTGGGCGGCGGAGGCCTTTCCCACCCGCACGCGCCAGAGCGGTCTGTCCGTCGCTTACAACGTCACCGCCGCCCTGTTCGCCGGCACCGTGCCGTACCTGATGACCGTGCTCATCTCCGCGACCGGCAGCACCCTGGTGCCGGGCCCGTACCTGATGGTGTTCGCCGCCGGCGGTCTCGTCGCAGCCCTGTCCCTGCGGGAAACCGCAGGTTCCGCCCTGCTGCACGCCGGGGACGTGTCCGACGGGACGGCCCCCGAGGCCCGCCAGGTGCACTGACCGGGACCGGCGGACGGTGCCGCATAGGGTCGGCACCGACACGGATCACCGGGCGCAAGGGTCACACATGACGTCACCAGTGGGTTTCACCCTCGTACAGCTCCGCTATTTCCTCGTCGCCGCCGAACGCGGTTCCATGACGGAGGCCGCGGCGGAGCTGCACATCGCGCAGTCCGCCGTGTCCACGGCCGTCTTCAACCTGGAGCGGGACCTGCGGGTGCAGCTGTTCATCCGCCGGCGGGGCCGGGGACTGACCCTCACACCTGGCGGGGAGAGGCTGCGGCAGCAGGCGCGGGACATGCTGGCCCGCGCCCGCGAGGTGGAACGGGAGGCGCGGGGAGACGGCGAGAACCTCTCCGGGCCGGTGGCCGTCGGCTGCTTCGTGACGCTGGCCCCCTACTACCTGCCGCCGCTGTTCAGCGAGTGCACCAGCCGCTGTCCAGGCATCGAGATCGAGGTGGTGGAGGGGGAGGCGGACCAGCTCGTGCGCGCCCTTGCCGCGGGGCGCGTCGATTTCGCCCTCACCTACGACCTTGGCCTGGCGGCCGAGCCGGCCCTGTACAGCGAGACGATCGCCCGCGCCCCGGCCTACGTCATCGTCCCGGCCGGTCATCCGCTGGCCGGTCGGGGCAGTGTGGAGCTGGCGGAGCTCTCCGCGGAACCGCTCGTCCTGCTGGACCTGCCCCACAGCCGCGACTACTTCCGCTCGCTGGTGGCCGCCACCGGCACCGCGCCCGATGTCCGCTACCGGACCACGAGCTACGAGACCGTGCGCTCCCTGGTGGCCAGGGGACTGGGCTACTCCGTGCTCAACCAGCGGCCGGCGACGAGTCAGACCTACGGCGGCGGCGAGGTCGCGGAACTGCAGCTCCGGGACGGCAGCCCGCTCGAAGTCACGATCGCCTCGCTGGAGGGCATGACCCAGACCGCCCGCGCCCGGGCGGTGATGGACCTGCTGCGGGAGATCGGCGCCCGCCGCCTGGTCTGAGCCGGCAGCCGGCAGCCGGCAGCCGGCAGCCGGTTTCCGGGGGAGGGGTGGACGAGCGGTGGCCGCCGGACCCTACAGATCGGCGCAGCCCGTCACTGCCCGCGCATGGGCCAGCATCAGCTCACGGGCCCTGGCCGGGTGCAGAGCCGCGTTGTGGCTGACGATGTGCAGACCGTATCCGTCTTCCAGCGCCACCAGCCCGTGCGCCTGATCGTGCGCGGACCCGGTGAGGGTGAACACGCCCGTCGCCGCGCCGACTTCGAGCGCGGTGGTGTAGAGCGCGACCTCCCGGGCGAAGAGCGAGGTCATCAGTTCGGCGTGGCCCGGGCTGCGGCCGGCGCGCCGGTGCAGTTCGTACAGCAGCCCGTGGACCGGATCGTCCGCCGTGCTCGGCAGGCCGCTGTCCAGCAGGGCGCGCAGCCGTGCCGCGGGACCGTCGGCGGGCGCCTCGTCGTAGGCCTGCTGCCGGGAGGCCAGGTAGCTCTCGACCGCGCCCCGGTGCACCTCCAGGACGAGGTCGTCGAGCTCGGGGTAGTAGTACAGGACCGAGCCCTGGGAGACGCCCGCCGCGTCCGCGATGTCCTTGATGCGCAGGCCCTCCAGCCCCCGTTCCGCGATGGCCTGCCCGGCGGCGGAGACGAGGGCCTGCCTGCGTGCCGTCTGGTTGCGTGGTCTGCCTGCTTTCCCCATGGTGCGTGATTCTCTGTGATCCGGATCAGTCTTGGCAAGAAGCTCTTGCCGAGAGTCTTGACGGCCGTTTCACCTATTGTTTGAATCTCGACTCAAAGAAATCGGCGCGGACTCCACTGCGGAGTGCCACGCCTGTGTCGCGCCGCCGTTCCCGGCCGGCGGGCTCCGAGACGGCCCGCGCCGCACCTGATCCGAACGGGCACCGGCTCACCCACGTCCCACGACGCAACCGAAGGCCACACCATGCAGATGTACGCCCACTGGCGGCAGCGCGCCGCCGACCTCACGCCACGGACGCGCCTGTTCATCGACGGAGCGTGGGCCGACCCCGCCGACGACCGGTGGATCCCGACCGTGAACCCCGCCACCGGCAAGACCACCGCCCACGTGGCGGCCGGCTCGGCCGCCGACGTCGACCGGGCCGTGACCGCGGCCCGCACCTCCTTCGAGGACGGCCGCTGGTCGCGCAGCGCGCCCGCGGAGCGCAAGCGGGTCCTGCTCGCCCTCGCCCGCCTCATCGAGGAGCACGGCGAGGAACTCGCCCTCTGCGACACCCTCGACATGGGCAAGCCCATCGCGGAGTCCCACAGCACCGACGTGCCCGGCGCCGCCGGCGTCTTCGCCTGGTACGCCGAGGCCGCCGACAAGCTGTACGACGAGGTCGCCCCCGCCCCGCCCGGCAATCTCGCCCTCGTGCGCCGCGCACCGCTGGGCGTCGTCGGCGCCGTGGTGCCCTGGAACTTCCCCCTGGACATCGCGAGCTGGAAGCTGGCGCCGGCCCTGGCCGTGGGCAACAGCGTCGTACTCAAACCGGCCGAGCAGTCCCCGCTGTCCGCGCTGCTGCTGGCCGAACTGGCCGCCGAAGCGGGACTGCCCGACGGCGTGCTGAACGTCGTCCCCGGCCCGGGGGATACGACCGGGCGGGCCCTCGGTCTGCACCCGGACGTGGACACCCTGGTCTTCACCGGGTCCACCGCCGTGGCCCGGCGCTTCCTCGCCTACGCGGCCGAGTCGAACATGAAGCAGGTCTGGCCCGAGGCCGGCGGCAAGAGCCCCAACCTGGTCTTCGCCGACGCCGACCTGGAGACCGCCGCGGAACGCGCCGCCTGGGGCTTCGTCTACAACGCCGGGCAGGTGTGCTCGGCCAACACCAGGCTGCTCGTCGAGGCGTCCGTCGCCGAGGAGTTCACGGCCAGAGTCGCCGAACACGCCCGTGCCTGGCGGCCGGGCGACCCGCTCGACCCCGCGACCCGCCTCGGACCGCTCGTCGACCAGGCCCAGGTGGACCGCATCCTCGAAGCCCTGCGCTCATCGGACGGCACGCTCGTGTGCGGCGGCACACGGCCCGACCGCGACGGCGCCTACCTCGACCCCACCGTCGTCACCGGCCTCGGCCCCGAGGCCCCGCTCGTCCGGGAGGAACTGTTCGGCCCGGTGCTGACCGTGCTGCCCTTCCACGACGAAACCGAGGCGGTCCGCCTCGCCAACGACTCCGCCTACGGACTGGCCGCGTCCGTGTGGACCCGGGACCTCGGCCGGGCCCACCGCGTCGCCGACGCCCTGCACGCGGGCACCGTGTCCGTCAACACCGTCGACGCGCTCAGCCCGTTCACCCCCTTCGGCGGATTCAAGCAGTCCGGCCACGGCCGCGACCTCTCCCTGCACTCCTTCGACAAGTACACCGGCCTGAAGACGACCTGGATCACCCATGGCTGACCGCGCCGGCGACAACAGACCTTCCGCCCACACCACGCAACACCGGTATCCAACAAAGGACACACCACTCATGGCCCTCGACGCCGCAGACCTCACCCGGCTGGACCGGGCGCACATCATCCACCCCTACCTGCCGGGCAACGCCACCGAACGCGTCATCATGACCTCCGGCTCCGGCTGCCGCCTCACCGACAGCGAGGGCCGCGGCTACCTCGACGCCACCGGCGGCCTCTGGCTGGCCCAGGTCGGCCACGGCCGCACGGAACTGGCCGACGTCGCCCACGAGCAGATGAAGAAACTGGAGTACTTCACCAGCTTCTGGGAGTTCTCCAACGAGCGCGCCATCGAACTCGCCGCGCGCCTCGCCTCCATCGCCCCCGACCCCCTCAACCACGTCTACTTCACCTCGGGCGGCTCCGAGGGCAACGAGGCGGCCATCAAGATGGCCCGGTACTACCACCACCGGCGCGGGGAGAGCAGCCGGACCTGGATCCTGGCACGCAGCAAGGCGTACCACGGCATCGGCTACGGCGGCGGCTCGGCCACCGGCTTCCCCCTCTACCACGAGGGCTTCGCCCCGATGATGCCGCACGTCTCCCACCTGACCCCGCCGTGGCCCTACCGCTCCGAGCTGTACGGCGACCAGCCGCTGAGCCCCGCGCAGGTCACCGACTTCCTCATCCGCGAACTGGAGGAGCGCATCGCGGACATCGGCCCCGAGAACATCGCCGCGGTGATCGGCGAACCCATCATGGGAGTCGGCGGCATGCTCGTCCCGCCGGCCGACTACTGGCCGCGGGTGCGGGAGGTTCTCGACCGGCACGGCATCCTGCTGATCTTCGACGAGGTCGTCACCGCCTACGGCCGCGTCGGAAAGTGGTTCGCCGCCCAGCACTTCGGCGTCACTCCGGACATCATCGTCACCGCCAAGGGCATCACCTCCGGCTACGTCCCGCTCGGTGCGCTCCTGGTGGGCGACCACATCGCCGAGGTCCTGCTGCGCGAGCACGGCTTCCCCATGGGCTACACCTACAACGGCCACCCCGTCGCCACCGCGGTGGCCACCGCGAACCTGGACCTCATCGAGAAGGAGGGCCTCCTCGCCCGCGCGACGAGTCTGGGCGCCTTCCTCCACAGCGAACTGGAGGCCCAGCTGGGCGACCTGCCGATCGTCGGCGAGATCCGCTCCGTCGGCATGATGCTCGCCGTCGAACTCGTCCGGGACCGCGCCACCCGCGAGCCCCTGCCCCTGAACCCCGACCGGATGCCCCACGACGTCATCCGCCGCGAGACCGGCGTCATCGTCCGCGACTCCGCTCACAGCCTGGTGCTGTCCCCGCCGCTCATCATGACGGAGGCCGAGGCCAAGGAAGCGGCCTCCGCTCTGCACGGAGTCCTGGAGCGCACCGAACCCACCGGTGAGATCCGCGCCGCCTGACGCCCTCCGGGGAGGCCGGCATGCCGCCGGCCTCCCACCCAGCAGCAACTGACACGGAACCCCACGCCGTTGCCGGCGCCCCGCACGCGCCACCCCGCAGTCATCACCTTCCCCTAGGAACTGCCCGTGTCCTCCAACATCACGTCGCGACCACCCCAAGCGGCAACCTCTCCGCTCCAGCGCAGCCTCAAGCGCTTCGACATCACCGCCATGGCCATCGCGGCGGTCATCTCCTTCGACACCGTCGGGCAGATCGCCACCGGCGGCGGCGAGGCCGCCACCTGGACGGCGGCCATCGCCCTGTTCTTCCTCGTCCCCTACGCCCTGCTGTTCGCCGAGACCGGCGCCGCGTTCCCCCAGGAGGGCGGCCCGTACGTGTGGGTGAAGCTCGCCTTCGGCCGCTCCGCGGCCGCACTCACGACGCTCATGTACTGGGTTACCAACCCCATCTGGCTGGGCGGCTCCCTGGTCTTCCTCGCCGCACAGACCTGGGACGGCTTCGTCTTCCACCTGGGGTCGGGCACGGTGGCCGACTACACCTTCAAGCTGCTGTTCGTCTGGATCGCCATCCTCACGGCCGTCGTGTCCCTGCGCCGCGGCAAATGGATCACCACCGCGGGCGCGGCGATGAAGGTACTGGCCCTCGCCGTGTTCACCCTCACCGCTGTGTTCTACGGGGTGCAGCACGGCTTCGACGGCCTGACCGACACCAGCTTCACCCCGACGACCGCAGGCTTCCTCGCCCTCGTGCCGATCCTGCTGTTCGCCTACGTCGGCTTCGAGGCACCCAACGCCGCCGGCGAGGAGATGCACGACCCCCAGCGCGACGTGCCCGCCGCACTCGGACGCTCCGCGGCCGTCGCGGCCTGCTGCTATCTGCTGCCGGTCCTCGCCCTCCTTGCCGTCGTACCCGCCGACCAGGTCACGGGCATCGGCGGCTTCATGGAAGGCGCCCGCCTCGTCTTCGGTGTCTACGGCGGCGCGGCCGGCCCCCTGCTGAAGATCACCGCCGTCATGTTCGTCTTCGCCCTGCTCACCCAGGGCAGCGCCTGGATGATCGTCAGCGACCGCATGCAGGCCATGGCCGCGGCCGACGGGGGCTTCTTCAGGCGAGGGCTCGGCGCCTTCCACCCCCGGCTCGGGACGCCGGTACGAACGAACCTGCTCTCCGGCGCCGTGGCCACGGTCTTCATGCTGGTCGCCATGCAGGTGGCGGACGGCGACGCCGGCGCCGTGTTCGCCGTGGTGCTCACCGTCGCGGTCACCACCCTGCTGCTGTCGTACCTGGTCGTCATTCCCGCGCTGGTCGTCCTGCGGATCCGCCGGACGGACGTCCCGCGGCCCTATCGCGTCCCCTTCGGCACGCGCGGCTTCCTGCTTTGCGCGGCGCTCGTCTACGCGTGGATCCTGATCGGGTCGTGGTCGGCGCTCTTCCCCGGAGTCCTGGAACAACTCGTCGGCATCGACTACGTCTTCCACGACGTCTGGGGCGTCTCCCGTGCCGCGTTCGAAGCCTTCACCCTCGGCACCGTCGCCGTCCTGCTGATCGTCGGCGTCATCGGCGTGGCGGTGGCCCGCCGCCAAGACGCCGTACGGGGCGCAGCCTTCGGGGCCGGTTCTTAGTCTCCGTGCTTCGGCTGCGACACAGTCCAATGTGATCGGAAGAGCGGAAGTGCCTTCTGTGCCGGGGCGATGAGGCTTGTACGTGCCAACAGGTCAGCGAGAGCCTGCTTTTGAGCCGGGTGCGTGATCGGCACGGTGTTCAGGTCTGTGCTCATCAGCCAGTCGAACAGCACGATGGCGTCGGGGCGCCACAGGCGGAGATCGACGGTCGGCTTGGACCCCCATGGGAAGCCAGTTTCCATGGGGGCATCATGCCAGGTCAGCTGCGTGCAGAACTGCCCAGCTCAAGGAGTGTGCGCCTGCTTGCCCAACCTTCGGCGGCAAACTTCGCGGTCATTGAACTTCGATGGCACTGATCAAGGTTCGATGTCGCGGGACATCAGCCGACCACGCAGCCGTGAAGCCGGGCAGGCCTGTGCAGGAAATCGAACGTTGTCCCCGTGGGCGGGATGGGCCTCACCGATCGCCAACGCCGCATCCGCGACCACATCGCAGGGACGGGGGACAGTCCCCAACGTGCGCGAGATCGGCGCGGCCGTGGGACTCAAGGGCACCGGATCGGTCGTCTACTTTCGCTCCGCGTCCGCCCGCCAGCTGAGCGGGGTCCCGTAAATGGTCTGTGAGTTGCCCGGGGAGTGGTTGGCCGTGGTGCGGCCACCCGTCTCCTTGCGGCCTGACAACGCCCCTGGAGTCACGTGCGCGGCGCCAGCGCACCGCCTGGATCATCCAGCACGGTGCGCGCGAGTCGCCGGAAGACTCGCAGAGCCTCCAACGCGTATCCCCGCTGCTCGTCAGGTGGGAAGTGGTCACGGAATAGGCGACGTGGAGGAGTAACGCACCACGTGCCCAAGACCGTTGCCGCCCATTTCCGCTCGGAGTCGACGACTCGCAGGGCGGCAGCCGCCACCAGCTCCGGTCCCTCAACGTCGACCACCGCTCCGCGCCGATCGAGAACGCCCAGTAACTCGCGCCCCCGACGGAACGTCTCCCTGATCTGGTCACGTGCCTGCCGGTCCCGCCGCACGAGGTGGTGTGCCTCTTCGGTCACGTTGTGGTGCTCCATCGCAGCGGCAAGAAACTCGGCATAGGCATCCCGTCGTACTTGCCGACGCCATTGCACGTGGGTCGACCGGGCCTGCGACCTGCCGCTGAGATAGGCCGCCCCCAATGCGCCTCCAGCACCTAGCGCCGCTCCCGCTAGAGCAGCCCCCGCCCCCAACCACGCCACTGCGCCGGCATCCATGCCACCGATCATGCACCGAAACTCGGCGAGAGGTGCCGGTGCGACCACAGTTACGGGATAGCCCTTGAGCGCCGTCTACTGGATAAACCGGCCCGGGCAGCGCCTGTGCCTCATCGACATCGTTTGGCTTGGCTGACAAGCCGGACAGCTGATAGGGCGGACCATTGCCGTATTCGGAGTCGGCTGGCTCGTCGGCCAGCTCCTGTGCGGATGGCTCTCCGACCGACTCGGCCGACGCGCCACCCTGATCGGCACGATGCTCGCGGCCAGAGCCGCCCTGCCCGTGCTCGCTGCCGCCGAGTCGACCGCCGCTGTCGTCGCCGTCGTCGCCGTCGTCGCCGTCGTCGCAACAGCGTTCGTGGTGGACGTCGTGTACGACGCCATGTCGGAGCCCGTCACGTGGTTCCCGGCCGGGAGCTGCCGGCTGTCCATGGCCTGGATTCGGCCCGGCTTCGCAGGCCGGGATTCATCCGCGCTGCGAGGAGCTCTCCGAGTGGGTCGGTGCCTGTTCCCTGGTGGTTCGGACCCGGGCCTCGGTCACGGCCCGGTGAAGGAGCCGGGACAGGCGCTGGTCGGCGTCGGGGGCGGTGAGCAGGACGCGGAGGGCGTGTTCGAAGTGGTGGTGGCCGGGGCCGTGCCACCACAGCGTGTCGGCGATGCGGGCCGGTGTCGTCGAGGTACGGGCTCGGGCGAGCCGCTGGGCCCGGGCGTGACAGGCCGCGCTGCGGCATTTCAGGCGCCGAGAGTCGGGCCGCACGCGGCGGGCGGCGTCCACGACCGTGCCCACCAGCAGCGGACCGTAGGTGCGGTCGGCGGGGTCCGCGTTGGCGAGATCGGCGGCCAGCGGCCACAGGGCCTGGCGGGTGGTGTCGTCGACGACGTCGTTGACCGCACGGGCGAGCGCGGCGAGTACCGGATGGGTGCCGGGCGGGCGGTCGGTGAAGCGGCCGGTGGCCAGCAAGGAGGCCGCCTCCATCAGGCAGGCGCCGTCGTCGGGGTGCAGATGGGCGAAGCGGGCTGGCACGGGGAGGCCGTCGGGGAGTCCGGCGCGTGGTGGCCTGCCCGACGTGGGAGTGGGTGGGGTGGGCATCGTGGGCCTCCGCTGAGGTCACAGGCCAGTGATGGCTTGCAGGATCAGGTAGAGGGCAGCGGCGGGCAGACCGGCTCCGGGGAAGGTGAGGATCCACGCGGTGCCGATGGAACGGGCCACCTGCCAGCGCACGGCCTTGATGCGCCGGGTCGCGCCGGCGCCCAGGATGGCCGCGGTGATCGTCTGGGTGGTGGAGATCGGGGCCTTGAAGACGAACGCGGTGGTGTAGAGGACGGCCGTGGCGGCGGTCTCGGCGGCGAAGCCGCGCGGCGGGTCGAGGTGGACGATTCGTCGGCCGAGGGTGGTGATGATGCGGCGTCCGCCGCTGTAGGTGCCGGCGGCCATAGCCGCGGCGACGGCCGCGATCACCCAAAGGGGTACGGAGAAGTCGTCCTGCCATCCGGCCGTGACCATGGCGAGGACGATGACGCCCATGGTCTTCTGCGCGTCCTGCAGCCCGTGTCCGAGACCCATGGCGGCGGCTGAGATGGTCTGCGCGATGCGGAAGCGGCGGGTGACGGGGCGCGGAGCGGAGCGGCGGAACGTCCACAGGATGATCGTGTGCAGTGTGTAGCCGAGGGCCACGCCGACCAGCGGGGACAGCAGCATGGGCAGCAGGACCTTGTCCACAATGCCGGTCCAGTGCACGGTGGCGGAGGCGGCGAGGGCGGCACCGACCAGTCCGCCGATCAGGGCGTGGGACGACGAGGTCGGCAGCCCCCGCCACCAGGTGAAGATGTTCCAGCCGATCGCGCCGATGAGCGCGCACATCACCAGCAGCAGGCCCGACAGTTCCTCAGGTGCACCGATGATGCCGCTGCCGACGGTCTTGGCTACCTCGGTGCCCAGGAAGGCGCCGAGGAAGTTCATCACGGCGGCCATGGCCAGGGCGATCCGGGGCGTGAGGGCCCGGGTGGAGATGGAGGTGGCAATCGCGTTCGCGGCGTCGTGGAAGCCGTTGGTGAAGTCGAACGTCAGCCCCACGATGATGATCAGCACCACCAGAGTGAGCTCCATGGCCGGATCACCTTTCGCCACGCACACGGTCCCGGACGGCCGCACGCGCCCTCGCCCTGTCTCCATCCTGCCGCGAAACCGCCGCGGGTACCGGGCACGGACACGCGACACGCACACGGCCGATGAAGGTCGCTCTGCTCGGACCGGAACGGCCGGCTGGTATACCAACCACGGCGCCGGGTGCGGCACCGTGGAACGGGCTTACTCCACTGTTCGACAGCCAGCTCGCAGGAACGGACGGTGAGCACTTCGCGCCGGCCCTGCACCTGACTTCGTGGAACGCCGCGGCGAACACCTGCGACGACGCGTACAGCTCCCGGCACATCCCGGGGCCCCTGAGTGCCCTGCCCGGAGAACAGGAACGCGACCTTGTGGCCGCTCATCGCGGCACCCCGCACCACGGAGGGCGAGTCCTCGCCGCGGGCCGGCGCGTCCAGGCCGCAAGCCGCTCCGCCGGGTCGCCGGCGAGGACGACACCCCGGTGCCCGAACGCAGACCGGGCCGTGGCCGGCGACAGCCCGACCTGCGCGGCGGTCAGCTCCGGCCGCTCCCGTACGAAGCCCCGCAGCGGGTACACGCTATGCTGCAAGCGCCCCGCGGGGGAAGTCCGGTCGAAGTCCGGCGCTGACCCGCAACGGTAGGCGGAGCCCAACACGTGGCTCCGTAAGCCCGATTACCCGCGGTGGTGAAGGCTCCTGTCAATTCGCCGTGGACTGCGAGAGGGTGCTGCACAGGGCGCCCCGCGTCCCGGGCCGCTCCTTTGCTCACGTGGGCGCACGGCCTGAGGCGAAGGCGATCCGCCCGTGGCCACACCCCTGGAATGCGAACATGCGGTGCCACGACCCACGGCCCTCACCGTGACCGGCCCCGCGCCGTCCAAGCGCGTGTCATTGCCGCTCCTCCTTTCCGCCCTGTGCGCCGCGCTCGTGCTCTCCATCGTCTGCGGGGCGGGGATGGGGGCGTCGGGGCTGTCGTGGGGCGAGGTGCTGCGTCATCTGTGGGCCGGGCTGACCGGCGGATCCATATCCCATGACGAAGTCCCGGCGTACACCATCGTGTGGGAACTGCGCTTTCCGCGAGCCGTGCTGGCCGCGGTCGTCGGGGCCGGTCTGTCGGCCGTCGGCGTCGCCGTGCAGGCCATGGTCCGCAACGCCCTCGCCGACCCGTTCGTCCTCGGTATCTCCTCGGGCGCGGCCGTCGGCGCCAATGCTGTCCTCCTCTTCGGAGCCTTCGGCGCTCTCGGTCTGTGGGCCCTGTCCACGGCGGCGTTCCTCTCCGCGCTGCTCGCCATGACGCTGGTGTACGCGATCGCCCGAACCGCTGGTGGTCTGACCCCGCTGCGGCTCGTCCTGACGGGCACCGCGATGTACTACGGCTTCTCGGCCGTCACCACGTCCATGGTGTTCGCGGCCGAACGCGGCGAGGCGGCCCGCTCCGCGATGATGTGGCTGCTCGGCAGCCTCGGCGGAGCCAACTGGGCCTCCGTGCCGATCGCCGCGGGAGCCGTGCTCGCCGGCCTCGCCCACCTCACTGTGTCGGCGCGCCGCCTGAACGCCCTCGCGATGGGTGACGAGACCGCGGCCGCCCTCGGGGTGGACGCGGGGAGGCTGCGCAAGGAGCTGTTCCTGGTCTGTGCCGCCGTCACAGGGGCCGTGGTCGCGGTGAGCGGTGCGATCGGTTTCGTCGGTCTGATGGTTCCGCACGCCGCACGAATGCTGGTCGGCGCGGACCATCGCCGGCTGCTGGCCGTCGCCCCACTCGCGGGCGCCGTCCTGCTGATCTGGGTGGACATCCTGTCGCGCGTGGTGCTCGCGCCCGTCGAGCTGCCGGTGGGCGTGCTGACCGCCGTCATCGGCGTGCCGTGCTTCGTCCTGCTGATGCGCCGCCGCTCCTACACCTTCGGAGGTGCCTGATGCGGATCGACATAGACGCACTGACGGTCGAGATCGCCGGCGCGCGGCTGGTGAGTGAGGCCACGCTACGCGCGGCGGACGGACAGGTCGTCGGGCTCGTCGGGCCCAACGGCAGCGGCAAATCAACGCTGTTGCGCTGCGTCTACCGGGCCCTGCGTCCCTCGACCGGCACGGTCCGGCTCGGCGGTGAGGATCTGCACTCCCTGAGCGCGCGCGAAGGCGCCCGTCGGCTGGCCGCCCTGCCCCAGGAAGCGGTCACCGAGTTCGACTTCACGGTCGCCGAGGTCGTGGCGATGGGGCGGCTGCCGCACCAGCGGTCGGTGGCCCGGACCACCGACGAAGACCGGAAGGCGTGCGAGTCCGCGCTGGTGAGGGTCGGCGCCGGCCATCTCGCCGACCGTGGCTTCCTCACCCTCTCCGGCGGCGAGAAGCAGCGGGTCCTGATCGCCCGCGCGCTCGCGCAGCAGCCGAGCGTACTGGTGCTCGACGAGCCGACCAACCACCTCGACATCGCCCAGCAGTTGGAAGTGCTGGCTCTGGTGCGCGGCAGTGGGCTGACCGTGCTCACCGCGCTGCACGACCTCAACCTCGCCGCGCTCCACTGCGACCTGCTCCACGTCATCGACAGCGGCCGGATCGTCGCCTCCGGCGCTCCGCACGACGTGCTCACGCCCGAATTGCTGGCCGAGGTCTTCGGCGTACGGGCGCACCGTGTACCGCATCCGGAGTCCGGCGCCGTGCAGCTGCTCTTCGACCGTCTCCTGCCCACTCAGCCCGCTTCATGAGGAGCCATGGCCATCATGCCGAATCTCGTACGCCCCTTTGCACTCGCACTCGCCACCGCCCTGGTGCTCACCGGATGCGGCGCGGAGGTCACCTCTCAGGACGAGGAGGGGGGTGGTGACAAGGCACGCGGCGGCCACTATCCGGTGACCATCGAGAACTGCGGCCAGAAGAAGAGCTACGACAAGGCGCCACAGCGCGTGGTCACCAATGACGTCGGCATCACCGAAATCATGTTCGCGCTCGGACTCGAGGACCGTATGGCGGGCTATGTGATGCCCGATGACAGGGGCGATCTCACATCCGTTCCCTGGAAGGACGCTTACCAGAAGACGAAGTGGCTCTCGAAGAAGACGATCAACAAAGAGCTGGTCCTCGATGCACGCGCCGATCTGGTCTTCGCGGGCTGGAACTACGGCTTCAACGAGGGGGAGGGCTTCAGTCCCGCCGAGCTGGAGAAGGTGGGCATCGACTCGTATGTGCTGAGCGAATCGTGCCGCAACGGGCAGGGAAAGGCACGCGGGGTGATGCCGCCGCTCGAAGCGCTGTACACCGATCTGCGGAACCTGGGAAAGATCTTCGACGTCGAGGACCGTGCCGAGGCCTTCATCGCGGACTTCCGGAAGCAAGTGGCCGCAGCGCAGGCGAAGGCCCTGAAGGGCGCTGACCGTCCGCGCGTCTTCCTCTTCGACGACGGGCAGGACAAGCCGCTGACCTCGGGTCTGTACGCCGGGCCGCACGACATCATCACCAAGGCGGGTGGCGATCACGTGATGAAGGACCTCGAGGACAGCTGGGCGACGGTGGGCTGGGAGACCGTGGTCGAGCGAGACCCCGAGGTGATCGTGATCAACGATTACGGAGACACCACCGCGGACCAGAAGCGGAAGTTTCTGAAGTCCTACCCCCCGCTCGCCGGCGTCTCGGCAATCAAGAACGACCGGATCGTCGTCCTCGACTACGCGGAGCTGGTGGAAAGCCCGCGCAATCCCGCGGCCATCGCCTCACTTGCCGCGGACCTGAGGAAATTCGCCTCGTGACCTGACCGGCAGAGGGCCCGGTCTCGTCTGACGCGTACGACATTGCCGTCGCGGGTGCCGACCAGGCCGACGCCGTCGGTGATGGTTCGCTCTCCGCGGCCTCCTCGCGGGCCGCCCACGACCTGGGCCACCGCGGCTGGCCGGCCCGCCACCACCTCGGCCAGGGCTGCGGTGAGGTGGGGCTGCACCGCGGGGTCCACCCGCTGTGTCAGGATCTCGATCTCGCCACCGCAGGTCAGGCCCACGGCGAAGGCGTCGGAGTCCGAGTAGCCGAAGCGCGTCAGTACCGGAGCACCGCCCGATTCGAGCGTTTCCCGGCACAGTTCGTAGACCGCTGCCTCCGCGCAGCCGCCGGAGACGCTGCCGATCACGTCGCCGTCCGCGCTCACCGTGAGGGCGGTGCCGGGGGCAGAGGTGCGCTGCCGCTGACGTCGACGACGGTGGCGAGGGCGAGGGGACGGGCTTCCCGGCACCAGGCGTACAGCGTTTCCGCGATGTTCAGCATGGACGGGTCTTCCTGACAGGCCCTGGTGTGCCCTGCGTGGCGGGGGGCGGCTGCCACACCGAGCTGGACGATTTCGCCGATGCCCTCGACGCCGATGGGGTCGGCCTCGTAGTCCTCGCCGTCGAGGTAGATGGCTTTGAGGTCGGGGATGTCGGTGTTGACGGGGACGAGGTAGTTGGCCAGGTCGGCGTTCACGATCGGGCCGTCGCGGTGGTCGATGACCCCGTGCTCCAGCAGGGCCTGCCCGATGCCGCCTACCATGCGGCCGAGGGCCTGGCTGTCGGCGAGCTTGGGGCTGATGACCCGGCCCACGTCGTACACGCCGAGCCGAGTGCGCCGAGGACCGGTGGGACTCTTCGGGAGCGTAGGAGCCGAGCGTGTCGAGGTGGGTGCGGTTGTCGCGGGCCGGCAGCCGCTGGTACGTCTCTCCGCGCCCGGGGTTGTCCTTCACGTGCAGTCGGCCGCCGCGTACGAGGACGGTGGCGGCGTCGGCGCCGTACAGCGGCGAGTCCTCGTCCTCGACGGCGAGTTGGATCGCCTGCTTGCGCAGCTTGTCGCAGCCGTCCTGGACGGCGGAGCCGACCATGGCCATGGTCATGGAGCCGCCGTGCGGCGGGGTCAGCGGCATGCGGGAGTCGCCGAGCCGGAAGGTCACGTTGCGCATGGTCAGGCCGAAAGCGTCGGCGGCGACCTGGCTCATGGAGGTGTAGGTGGCGGTGGCCACGCGTGGCAGTCGCTCGCCAGTCACAGTGGCGGGACCGCGCCGGACTCTCACCGGCTTCCTCGTCCGCCATCGCTCGGGCGGCGCCCAGCCGGGCGACGGCCGAGGCGCAGGCGATGCCGAAGGCGAGTGAGGTGGCGAAAGCGAGGTGCTTCGAGAAGCCGTCGGCGAGCGGGTAGATCTGCCACGTCAGGTAGATGGCGAGGGAGCTGCCGGCCACGGGGCCGGCGGCCTTGTCGACGCGGTGCCTGCCCGGCAGGTAAGGGAACCACACCAGGAGCAGGAAGCCGGCCATGACGAACAGTTCGCGGCGCGGCTCGCCGGGGAGAATCCCCGGGACGGTGGCGAGCGCGGCGACCGTGATGAGGAGCCTCTGGGGCACCGTTTTCGCCCGGGCTGCCGCCCAGCCGAGGGCGAACAGCCAGAACGCGGTGCCCGCGTCGGTGATGTGGGTGCGGTCGGGCAGTCCGAACGGCAAGCGCCGTTCCAGGCAGTCCACGACGGGCAGGGGCCAGCAGGGCGAGCATCGTCAGGAGGATGTAGACGAGGGCCTCGACCAACCAGAGGTGGATGCCCGGGCCCATGTCCTGCGGAAGCAGGGCGTTGTGCAGGAGGAGCAGGTTGTGTTGAACCCGACCACGGCGAGTCCATGACGTACCACTCGTGGCTGAGGGAGGATCCCTGCCTCGGCAGGTGACGGCAGGTCTCAGGGGCGCCGCGCGACGCCCGCGGGCGGTGAGGAATCCGGCTGCAGACGGACGCAACAGTGGCCGGGGCCGGGTGCCAGGCACGCCTGGAGCGTCTGTTCGTTGAGTCCTTCCAGCACGCCGCGGAGCAGGTGGAGATTCATGCCACACACGGTCTCTGTGTGGTCGCGGGCGAGCGCGTGGAAGGGGCAGTTGCCCAGGACGATGGCCCCACCGTCATAGCGAGGTTCGAACCCGTTGTCTTCCAGCAGGTCGAAGACACCCAATGGCTCTTGTCCGGCGATCTGCGTGCCCAGCTCTTGGGCCTTTCGGTGCAGGACGGTCCGTACCGGTTCGCCGGTGGCCTCGGATTCCTCCAGGGCCTGGGCGAGGAGCCGTCCGGCCAGTTCGTAGTGCCGCTCGGGCAGGCTGACGGTGACCTGCTTGGTGGAGCGCTTGTAGAGCTTGGCGGGCCGGCCGGCTCCCGGACCGGTGCGTCCGCTGCGCCGCTCGTAGACGACGTCGAGCAGTGATTCGTCGGCCAGGCGGTCCAGGTGGAAGGCCGCGGTCTTCCGGGCAAGGCCGAGAGCCTCGGCGGCTTCGTCGCGGCTGACCGGTCCCGGCTGGCGCACGACGTGGTCATACAGCCTCCTGCGGGTCGGCTCGTCGAGCGCGGCGACGGCGGAGACGTCGGGGTGGGGTGCTTCTTTCGGGTGGTCCACGAACACCAGTGTAAAACCCAAAGCCATTGACTAAAGAAGGTTTGCGCGCTTCTATTGTCAGTGAGAGTTGCCGATAGAAGGAAGGGCGTCATGTCGTCCCCAAGCACAACCTCCACATCCGCCGCCCCCGGTCGGGCCGCTCTCGCCGATCCCGGCTACCAGGCGTTCGCCATCCTGCGCACGGGGTTCACCGTGGCGCCGATCCTGTTCGGGCTGGACAAGTTCATGAACCTGCTCGTGGACTGGCCCCTCTACCTCGCGCCGTGGATCGACGACATCGTCCCGGGCAGCGCCCAGGCGGCCATGTACGCGGTCGGCGTCATCGAGATCGTCGCGGGCCTTGTCGTCGCCCTCGCTCCGCGCTTCGGGGGCTGGCTGGTGGCCGGATGGCTGGCCGGCATCATCGTCAATCTGCTGACCATCCCCGGGCATTACGACATCGCGCTGCGCGACTTCGGGCTGCTGCTCGGCGCGGTGGCCCTGGCCCGGCTCGCTCAGCGCTACCACGGCAAGCGGCAGCCGCGCTGACAGCTCCCACGCGGGCACAGACGGCGACGAGATGGGTGAGCGCCAGCGGGGCTCACCCGCCTCACGCGTGCCCGACGACCGGCCCCCGTGGCATACCGGCGGTAGGAGAACCGGCGCGCGGGCGGCACGCCGGGGCGGATGGGAAGGTGGTCTCATGGGAACCACCAGCGGTTCTCCGGCAAGGGCCACTGATCCGATGCCGTCGGCCGGGGACGTGCGCCTTGGTGGCTATGCTCCGCTGCGGGGGTACGCGGTGATCGGTGACGGCCGCACCGCCGCGCTGGTCGCCCGGGACGGGTCGGTGGACTGGCTGGGCCTGCCCGACCTGGACTCGCCGGCGGTGTTCGGCGCCGTGCTGGACGCCGCCCGCGGCGGCCGGTTCACGCTCGCACCGTCCCTGCCCTACCGGACCGAGCGCCGCTACCTGCCCGGCACCAACGTCCTGGAGACGACCTTCGTCACCGGCCGTGGAACTGTCCGGGTCATCGACGCGCTCACCCTGCACGACGACGCGACGCTCACACCGATGCGCGAGCTGCTGCGGCGTATCGACGGGCTGTCCGGATCCGTGCCGCTGCACTGGAGCGTCGAGCCCCGCTTCGCCTACGGCACCGCTCCCACGAGGCTTGCCCGGCGCGCGGGTTTCCCGGTGGCAACAGCCGGAAGGGACGCGCTGGCGGTCTGCGCCTGGGACGCCGGCGAACCCGCATGCCACAACAGGGCGATCAGCGGCCGCTTCGAAATCGGCCAGGGCCGACGCGCGCTGATCGCGATGCCGTTCGCCCATCAGGAGCCTCTCGTCCTGCCGGCCCGCTCCGATTGCGAGGGCCGCCTGGACGCCACATGTGCGGCCTGGCGGAGCTGGGCGCACGACCACCCGTACACCGGGCGGTGGCATCAGGCGGTGATGCGCAGCCTGCTGGCGCTGAAGCTGCTGGTCTACGCCCCTTCCGGTGCGGTCGCGGCGGCGGTGACGACCTCGCTGCCGGAGGAGATCGGCGGAGAACGCAACTGGGACTACCGCTTTTCCTGGGTGCGCGACTCCGCCTTCACCCTGGCCGTGTTCCTGCGGCTGGGCTGCCCGGCGGAGGCACACGCCTACTTCTGGTGGCTGATGCACGCCTCCCAGCTCACCCACCCCGAGCTGAAGGTGCTGTACCGGCTGGACGGCGGGCACCGCGCCCCGGAGAAGACCCTGCCCTGGGACGGCTACCGCGGCTCGGGGCCGGTTCGCGTCGGCAACGCCGCCGTGGGCCAGGTTCAGCTGGACACCTATGGCGAGCTGATGCAGACGGCCTGGCAGTACGCGCTGGCGACCGGTCATCTCGACGCCGACGTTGCCCGCCGTCTCGCCGAGGTGGCCGACCTCGTCTGCACGGCCTGGCAGCAACCGGACGCGGGCATCTGGGAGGTCCGCAGCCCGCCCCGGCACTTCACCCATTCGAAAATGATGTGTTGGGTGGCACTCGACCGCGCCGCCGACCTCGCCGAGCACGGCCTGATCCCCAACCGGCACCTCGAGCGCTGGCACGCCGCACGCGACGAGATCACAGAGTTCATCGAGTCCGGCTGCTTCTCACCCGACCGCGACAGCTACGTACGCGCCGCCGGCGCCGAGGACCTGGACGCCGCCGTCCTGCTGGGCCACCTCTACGGATACGGCGGCAATGAACACCGGATGCACGCCACGATCAGCACGCTGGACCGCCGCTTGCGGCACGGCCCCTACGTAGACCGGTACTCAGGGGAAGACGGCCTCGCCGGCGGCGAAGGAGCCTTCCTCGCCTGCTCCTTCTGGCTCGCAGAATCCCTCGGCCGCACCGGCCGCCTGCCGCAGGCCATCGAGTTGATGGACGAGCTGGTCGGCCTGGCCAACGATGTCGGCCTCTACAGCGAGGAGATCGCCCCCGCCACCGGCGACTTCCTGGGAAACCTGCCACAGGGCCTCAGCCACCTGGCACTGATCAGCGCCGCCTGCGCCATCACCGCCGCGAACAAGGACACAGCACGGTGAACGCGTGGGGAACTGCCGCAGGGGCCTTCGTCGGCACCCTCGCACTGACAACCGCGCTGCGCGCCGCCAGCGAGCTGAGACTGACCCGCATGGACCTGCCGTTCCTCCTCGGCACAGCGGTGACCGCCAACCGCGCCCGCGCCAAGGCCATCGGCTACCTGATGCACTTCCTCAACGGGCAGATCTTCGCGTTCGTCTACTTCGCCGTCTTCGCCGCCATCGGCGAGGCGGGCTGGTGGCTGGGTGCCCTGTTCGGGCTCGCCCACGGCCTGTTCGCCGGCACCGCACTGGTCAACCTCCTACTGCCGCTCGTCCACCCACGCATGGGCAGCCCCCTGACGAGCGCCCCACACGTGGCGCTGCTGGAACCGCCCGGCTTCCTGATGCGCAATTACGGGCCCGGCACCCCGGTGGTCACCGTCCTCGCCCACATCGGCTACGGAGCGATCGTCGGCGGATTCACGGATTCCGCAGCTTGATGCGGGGGGACCAGGATGCGTCCCCGGGACCGGGTCCCGTCGCAGCATGGCGGGCGTATTGTCCGGATGTTCGGTGCGACCGGCGCGGTGTGGGGATCCCCATTTCAACCTTCCAGTGATGTAGGTGTGTTGTGGCGGCCGATCCGGATCAGATCGCTGTCGTGAGGGCCTTGGGCGCGGGCGGCAGGGCGAACGTGCCGCGTAGCGCCTCCGGCTTCGGTGAGAACTTGCGGGGCATCACCTGCCACGGGCTTGGGTGCGAACGGCCGCAGGGTGATGCGGAGCGTGCCGTGCGGTGCGGGTTTCGGCCGGACGTTGATGGATCGCGCGGTGGCGCGGGCACGCGTGCGTGGCTGCGCGCCTGTCCAGCTGACCAGCAACAAGCGGCGGGAGGACGCGCACCGGTTCTATGCCGCGCTGGGCTTCGCGCGCAGGCTGATCTCTCGTTGAACCGGTGGTTCACGCTATGGACCGTGTCCTCGGCGGCCTGGACCAACCGCGCGATCACCGGGACCGGGCTGCCGCCTGACGAGGCCGGCAGCAACACTGCGCACCACAGGACCGCGGAGTCGCACCGCACCCAGCTGAGTGATTGAGGTAAGTCGGCCGGACCCCGGTCACCGTGCCGTCGCAGATTCGGCACGCCTCCTCGCTACCGTCCAGGAAGGTCTGCCACAGGCCGCTGTCTTGTCCATGCATCGCTTATTGAGGAGCTGACGTTCATGGCCGTGTGCGAGGTCTGCAACAACGACTACGAGATGGCGTTCGAGGTTCATGCCGCAGGGGCAGTCCACACCTTCGACAGTATCGAGTGCGCCGCCCAGAAGATGGCACCGATCTGCGACAACTGCCAGTGCCGCATCCTGGGCCACGGCCTTCAAGCGGACGGTCAGTTCTTCTGCTGTGCACACTGCGCGCGCCAGCGGGGCTTTGCGCAACTCGTGGATCATGCCTGAACGCCACCCACCCTATCCCCACGTATTCCACCACGAACGGTCGGCCGAAGCTGAGCAGGTGTCTCCCGAAGGATGCCGCCGCCGGGCGATCTGGAGGACACGTTGCGCCCCGGCTCTGCCGGGGACTGCGGGGTCGGGAGGGCGTCGGTGGTCACCGCCTCTGTCCATGTCCGGAGGCCGACATGCTCCTGGCCGGGGTGCTGGTGTGGGCCAGTAGCCCTGCGCTGACGGGGCTGTGTTGATCAGGGAGCGCATGGCGTAAGGAGGGTCGACGGGAGAGTGGTGCATGCCTCTGCGGAGTCGTAAGGCGCAGATGAAGGCCCAGGCCGAGCAGGTGGCCGTCCGTGGATACGGTGCGGTGGACGGGCGGCTGCCCGTCAGCGAGCTGGCCGGACAGTTGCTGCGGAAGGCATTTCCCGACCACTGGTCATTTCTCCTCGGCGAGATCGCCCTCTATTCCTTCGTGGTGCTGCTCCTCACCGGTGTGTATCTCACCCTGTTCTTCGATCCGAGCATGATGGAGAGCGTCTACACCGGTGCCTATGTGCCCCTTCAGGGCGAGACGATGACCCAGGCCTATACGAGCACCCTGAACATCAGCTTCTCGGTGCGCGGAGGTCTGCTGATCCGTCAGATCCACCACTGGGCGGCGCTGGTGTTCGTCGCCGCCATCGCTGTTCACATGCTGCGGATCTTCTTCACCGGCGCCTTCCGGAAGCCGCGGGAGGCCAACTGGATCGTGGGCGTGACACTGTTCGTTCTCGCGCTCCTCGAAGGCTTTGCGGGCTACTCGCTTCCCGACGACCTGCTGTCCGGTACGGGCCTGAGGACGGCGGCCACCATCGTGGGATCGATTCCGGTTGTCGGCACCTATCTGGAGCTGTTCGTCTTCGGAGGGGAGTTCCCGGGCAATGTCATCCTCCCTCGCCTGTACATCGTGCATGTCCTGCTCGTGCCCGGCCTGATCGTGGCGCTGATCACCGCTCACCTCATCCTGGTGGTCTATCTCAAGCACACTCACTGGGCGGCCCAGGGAAGGACCAACCGGAACGCCGTCGGTTCGCCGATGTTCCCTCAGTTCACCGCGAAGACGACCGGCTTCTTCCTCCTGGTCTTCGGCGTCCTGACCTTGATGGGCGCGCTCGCCCAGATCAACCCAGTCTGGAACTACGGCCCCTACCGCGCCGACCAGGTATCCGGAAACGCACAGCCGGACTGGTATGTCGGGTTCCTGGAGGGCGCGCTCCGGCTGATGCCTCCGTGGGAGACGAACATCGCGGGTCACACCATCATGTGGAATGTGTTCGTTCCGACGATCGTGCTGCCCGGCGTCGTCTTCACGGTGCTGTTCCTCTATCCCTTCTTCGAGAAGTGGGTGACGGGCGACCGCGGGGAACACCATCTGTGCGACCGGCCGCGCAACCGGCCGACCCGTACGGGCCTGGGCGTGGCGGGCATCGTCTTCTACGCCGTGCTTCTGGTCGCCGGCGGCAACGACGTCGTCGCGTTCTCGTTCCGGATTTCGGTCGAGGCCACGACATGGATCCTCAGAGTTGCGCTGGTCGTCGCCCCGCCCCTCGCCTTCGCGCTGACCAAACGCCTCTGCCTCGCGCTCCAGGTGCGGGACCGCGACCGGCTGACTGTGGGCGACGAAACCGGACAAGTGATCCAGTCGGCGTACGGTGAACTCTCCGAAGGCCACCGCGGCCTGAACCCGACCGCCCGCTACCGCCTGCTGATGCGTGATGTGCCGGCACCCCTGGAGCAGCTACCGGCCGAGGGGCCTGTTTCTCGTCGTCGACGGCTGAGGATCGTTCTGAGCGGCTGGTACTACGGAGACGTCGTGCAGCTGCCTGTCACGGACGAGCAGAGGTCTCTGATCGCGGAACGGACGGCGCCGCCGGAGCGGGTGGACGAGCACCAGGAGTGAGGAGCTGGCCTCAGGCCTGCGGACGTGCGTACTGGAAGACCATCCCGAACACCCCGGCCATCAGCACACCCAGCCCGATCAGGAAGAGCCACAGGCCGAACACCACCCCGAGGGCGGCCAGAGCCGTCCCTACGGCGGTCGTCACCGGCCAGATGCTGTGCGGAGAGAAGAAGTCCACCGGACCGGCTCTCTCATGGACGTCCCCGTCCCTGCGGTCCTCGGGGCGAAGTCCCTTCCTCCGGTAGTTGGTGGCGAAGAAGAACGTGATCAGCAACGCCATGAGGAACGAGACGGTGAGCGCCGCCGTACCGGCCGGATCTCGGGACCATACGGCGTAGAGAACGTCGGTCACGAGAAAGAACCCCGCGACTCCGGCGAAGACGATGGCCTCGGTCTTCATCCGTCGACCTCCCTTTCAGTGCCCTCAGGGGCTGGGGACCCACCTGGGCCGAGGGGTGGCTTCTCCTTCTTCACCGTCTCGGGGTGGTTCAGGTCGAAGGCCGGCGAGTCGGAGCGCACGCGCGGCAGAGCATGGAAATTGTGCCGCGGGGGTGGACAGGAGGTCACCCACTCCAAGGAGCGGCCGAACCCCCAGGGGTCGTCCACTTCGACCTTCGGTGCATATCGGCTGGTGCGCCACACGTTGTAAAGGAACGGCAGCGTCGACAGGCCCAGCAGAAAGGAGCCGATGGACGAGATCGTATTGAGCAGGGTGAATCCGTCCGCCGCAAGATAGTCGGCGTAACGCCTGGGCATTCCGGACTCCCCGAGCCAGTGATGCACCAGGAAGGTCATCTGGAACCCCGAGAACAGTGTCCAGAAGTGAATACGCCCGATACGTTCGTCGAGCATGCGCCCCGTCAACTTGGGCCACCAGAAATAGAATCCGCCGAACATCGCGAAGACCACCGTGCCGAAGAGCACGTAATGCAGGTGAGCGACGATGAAGTACGAGTCGGTGAGGTGGAAGTCCAGCGGGGGAGAGGCGATCAGCACCCCGCTGAGACCGCCGAGGAGAAAGGTCACAAGGAAGCCCGCCGCCCAGAGCATGGGTGTCTCGAAGGAGAGGCTGCCGTGCCACATGGTGCCGATCCAGTTGAAGAACTTGACGCCCGTGGGCACGGCGATGATGAACGACATGGCAGAGAAGAACGGCAGAAGGACCGCTCCGGTCGCGAACATGTGATGAGCCCAGACGACTGCCGACAGCATGGTGATGCTGATCGTGGCCATGACCATGCCGAAATACCCGAACATCGGCTTTCGGCTGAACGCGGGAATGATCTCGCTCACCACTCCGAAGAACGGCAACGCAACGATGTAGACCTCGGGGTGGCCGAAGAACCAGAACAGGTGCTGCCACAGCAACGCACCGCCGTTGGCGGAGTCGTAGATGTGGGTGCCGAACTTCCGGTCGGCTTCGAGGGCGAGCAGCGCGGCGGCGAGCACCGGGAACGCGAGCAGCGCCAGGATCGAGGTGAAGAGAATGTTCCAGGTGAAGATGGGCATCCGGAACATGGTCATTCCCGGCGCGCGCAGACAGACGATGGTGGCGATGAAATTGACGGATCCGAGAGTCGTGCTGATCCCGGACAGCACGAGGCCCATGGTCCACAGGTCTCCGCCGGCACCGGGGGAGAAGACGGCGTTGTTCAGCGGGGCGTAGGCGAACCAGCCGAAGTGGGCCGCGCCGCCCGGGATGACGAACCCGGACACCACGATGATCCCGCCGAAGAGGAAGAGCCAGTAGGTGAGCGCGTTGAGGCGGGGGAAGGCGACATCAGGTGCGCCGATCTGAAGCGGCATGATGGCGTTCGCGAAGCCGGCGAACATCGGGGTGGCGAACAGCAGCATCATGACGGTGCCGTGGATGGTGAACAGCTGGTTGTACTGTTCGGCGCTGACGACCTGCATGCCGGGCCGGGCCAGCTCCGCCCGCATGATCATGGCCATCAGCCCGGCCAACACGAAGAAGCCGAACGCGGTGACCATGTAGAGATTGCCGATGACCTTGTGATCCGTGGTCGTCAGCCAGCCCATGAGCCTGACCCCGGCACTGATGCGCCTGTTGGGCGCCTGCTCGGTCGGCACGGTCTCCTGCTGGTCCTGCGCCATCGGTTCTCCGTCCCGTGCCTGGTGACTCGATAGTGGAGCCTTCCACCACGGACAGGCCGTACGACTGGCGCTGACGCCCCGAACTTCACCAGTTCACCGGTACTCCGATCGGATGCCCCCCAGCTCCCGTTGCGTCCCGGATGCCCGGCGGCCGTGAGCGGGACGTCGTCACCATAGGCGCGAGGGGCGCCGAGTACCGGCGCTGCTGTGCGGGTGGGAAGGCACGAGCGTAACGACTGTTTGCCCCGCCGAGGACCGAACCCTCGGGTGCATCGGCGGTGTGTCATTCCGAACGGCACAGGCTACGTGTATCTGGTGCGTACCCCTGGCTGGCCCACCACGGCTGGTGATCGGTCCCCAGGGCGTAAAGCAGGAGCCTGCTGGCCGCGGCCAGAGGACTGCCGACCAGGTCACCGACAGGGCAACGCACTTTCAAGGCGTGCCAGGGGTATGGCGCAGGAACATTCCTACGCCGTCGGCCATGGGTATCTCGTCGTGTGGCACGACGAGTTCAGCGCCGGTGCCCACGGCTGCGCGGAGCAGAGGGATTCAGCCGGCTCCTCACGCAGGGCAGGAGCACCGCCGATCGCTTCTTCAGCATGGGCATCGCCGGCGCTGCGGCGACGACCGCGCAGTCGACCGCGGCTGCCTCCACCGCGCAGACGACCACGGCTGGCGACGCGCGGAACTGCTTGAGGCGGTTGAAGCAGCGTTCGACGACGTTGCGGGGCTTGTAGAGCTCTCGGCCGAAGGCCTGCCGCCTGCCGCCGGCAGCCGCCCACGACCATCAACACCCGGCAGCAGCGACGCTATCCGCTGCCACGCTGTATCCGTCAGCTCACCACGACCCACCACAAGATCAATCATCAGACAGGTACGAGGACTCACCCGCTTCGAGCCGCGCGCGCACTGCTTCCATGCGGTCGGCCAGCGCGGTCTCGTCCACGACTTTCCTGGCGATCAGGGAGTGCGCCAGCGCGACGAGCTGATTCTCCGGGAACGGCAGCGTCCCGTACACCTCACGGGAGAGCAGGTCCTCCTCGTCGCGACGCGCGAGGGGTGGCAACACCGCTCCCTCCTCCTTGTCGAGCGCGTCGCACATCCCGTCGAGACTCGACTTCCAGGGTGGCACCGGCTTGGTGACGCCGTACTTCTCCGCCATGCGTGGCCACACCTGTCCGCGCGTGACGATCCGCTCCAGCGTCCGCACTCTGACCGTCGTGATGTCGTGATCGGTCGGCATCTCTTCTTCCTCGGTGGCTAATGATTGTCCGCCGGGCGGATCGCGGGATGCACCGGGCGGGCCGTGTTCGAGGTCACGCCGGGCTTGGGAAGGGCGACGCCGATCAGGCAGTCACGCGTCACGATCTCCGCCAGCTGCTCCTGGCTCCATCCCTCCGTCCCTTCCGGCCGGACCGGAAGCACCATGAACCGGTGCTTGGAATTGGAGTCCTCGACGCGGATCTCGACGTCCTCGGGAAGCTGGAGGCCGAACTCTCCGAGGACCTGGCGGGGCCAGCGCACGATGCGGCGCCGGTAGTTCGGCGTCCGGTACCACTCGGGCGACATGCCGAGGAGCGGGCGGGGATAGCAGGAGCAGAGGGTGCACACGATCACGTGATGCAGTGTCGGCGTGTCCTCCAGCACCTGCAGCGCCGTGAAATCGCTGGGAGTCCCGAAACCGGTCGGCTCCAGCCAGTCGATTCCCACCTCCCGGCAGGCGGCGAGGGCGTCCTCGAGCGCCAGTCGCTTGAAATCCGGCTCGAGCCAGGCCTTGGCGACGAACTGGGCACCGGGCGCCGGTCCGAGCTGCTCGACGTGCTCGGTGTAGCGGCGATGGTCCTCGGCGGTGAACAGTCCCTTCTCGATCGCGAGTTCGCGCAACGCGATCTCCAGCACCTCGAAGTCGGTGACCTCCTCGACCATCGGTGCTCCGTGTCGTTGAGCCGGGTCGTGGCTCGCCTCGTCTGTCTCTTCGTGCTGGGTCATCTCGGCAAGCCTGGTCCTCTCGCTGATGGGGGGGTCTTGGTCTAGGCGATCGGCTGGAGCCAGCGCTCCGAGATCTCCGCCTGGAGCGTGTCGTTCGGGGAGCCCGCGTACCCCTCCCACAGGTCGGCCATCGTGAAGCGCACGATGTAGAACCACTCGGGCTTCTCGTCCTCGCGATCGAAGGCCTCGTCCTCCGGCGCCGGGCTCTCGTACGACACCTTGACGACCGTCCCGGGCTTGCCTCGCAGGTACTCCTGGGTCCGTGTGTAGAAGATCGTCGGCAGATCCCGCACCCGGACGGCGTCACCGACCGCGAGCCGGGGAGCGCCCGCCATGCCGGCGAAGCACTGGGGGTCTCCCTTGCCCACCGCCTCGGTGTGATGGCGGTTCCTGGGGACCGCCTTTCCCTCCCCGGTGGCGCGGGGCGCGGCATCGACCGGAACGTTGCCACGGGCGTGACGTTCGCGTACCTCGCCGACCCGCTCGATCAGCTCGCCGAGCGTGATGTGACGCTTGTCGACGAGGCAGCGGGCGACGGCCCACAGCCAGCGGCCGTAGTAGGGAAAGCCGAGGTACGTCGTCCTTCCGACGTCGACGTTGCCGAGCCGTCTGCGCTCCTCGGACGTCCAGATCCCTCTCCAGCCGAGGACCTCACACGTCACGAACGTGTTGAGTTCCCACTGCTCCTCTTCCTTCTCCTCGAACGTCGCCGGGGCGTCCGGCTCGCCTCCGACGTCGTGCGAGGTCTTCATGTAGGCCTGGAAGAGCGCGTGATCGATCTCATCCGGGTAGGACCAGTCCTGGAGCCGGTGGAACGCCACGCGCAGCCGGCTGGAAACATCGTCCATGACAGAGTTGGCCACGGCTGTCACCTCCGCTGGGGACGGGCGGCACACCGTCAAGCACACCGTAACGCCGGCCACACGGCTTCGCAGTGCGACGCGGCCGACGTCGCCCCCTTGAGGAATCCTGCGGGCCGTCCAGGCCGACGCCGATGCGGAAGACTGGATCGACTGGAGCATGGTCGGCGTCGACTCCACGACCTGCCGCGCTCATCAGCACGCGGCCGGTGCCTCTACTCGTGGCCCGAAGATCCCAGGCCGCCGAAGCAGGCCGGCCCGTCACCCCTCCGATGAGACTCTTGGACGCTCGCGAGGCGGGCTGACCTGCAAGATCCACCTCGCCGGGGAAGGCGGATGCCGCCCGCTCGGGTTCGTCATCACGCCCGGCCAGTGGGGAGACGCACCGCAGATGATTGCCGTGCTGGAAGAGATTCGAGTGCCCCGACAGGCTGGTGGACGTCCACGAACTCGCCCGATCACGTCGGGGGCGACAAGACATCCCACGCGGATAAGCGTCAAGCCGCGATGGCGGAATGATCTGCCAGTGGCTGGTTTGGGAAGGCTTTCGTCTCGTCGTAGAGCCG